>NZ_JAUSXT010000001.1:639252-1278504 GCF_030816235.1 Microbacterium sp. W4I4 | reverse complement strand
CTCGGATGCGGCGATCTCGGCAGCCTCAAGGGCGACGGGAACCATGGCCGCGTACGTGAGCACCGTGACGTCCGTGCCCTCTCGCGCGACGCGCGCCGTGCCGAGATCGACGGTGATCGACGTGTCGACCTCGCCCTTGGACCAGTACAGCTTCTTGGGCTCCAGGAACACCACGGGGTCGGGCGAGGCGATCGCCGCCCGCAGCATCGAGTACGCGTCCTGCGGGGTCGACGGCGAGACGACCGTCAGCCCGGGAGTGTGCGCGTAGTACGCCTCGGAGGAGTCGCAGTGGTGCTCCACGCCGCCGATGCCGCCGCCGAACGGGATGCGGATGACCATCGGCATCCGCACGGCCCCGCGGGTGCGGTTGCCGAGCTTGGCGACGTGACTGACGACCTGCTCGAACGCCGGCAGTGCGAACGCGTCGAACTGCATCTCGACCACCGGGCGCATGCCGTTCATCGCCATACCGACCGCGGTGCCGACGATGCCCGACTCGGCCAGCGGCGTGTCGAAACAGCGGTCTTCGCCGAACCGTTCGGCCAGGCCATCGGTGATGCGGAACACTCCGCCGAGGGCGCCGACGTCCTCCCCGAAGACGACCACCTCGGGGTCCTCCGTGATGGCGTCGGCGAGCGCGCGGTTGAGCGCGGTGGCCATGGTCATCGTCCCGACCACGGGGCGGGCGGTGTCGAGCCGGGTGTCGTCGTGTGCGATCGTCATCGGTGACCTCCTGCGTCTGCCAGATCCGTACTGCCGAGGGATGCGCGCTCGATCTCGGCGCGCAGCAGCTGCCACTGCTCCTCGAGCTGTGTGGAGCGCTCGGCGGTGACGAAGCGGAACAGGTCCTCGGGGTCGAGTTCGGCATCCGCGTTCAGCGCGTCGCGCAGCGCTGCGGCGATGTCCTCGGCGCCCGCGGCCAGCCGCTCCTCGGCGGCATCGTCGAGCAGACCCTGGGCGGTCAAGTACGTCTGCATGCGGCTGAGCGGGTCTCGGGCGACCCACGCCTTCACCTCTTCGCGCTCCCGGTAGCGGGTGTCGTCGTCGGCATTGGTGTGCGCCTGCATCCGGTAGGTGTGCGCCTCGACCAGCGACGGTCCGCCGCCGGAGCGGGCGCGCTCCACCGCCTCGCCGAGCACGGCAAGCACGGCGGCCACATCGTTGCCGTCGACGCGCTGCCCCGGCATCCCGTAGCCGATCGCCTTGTGCGCCAACGACGGGGCGGCGGTCTGCCTGGACAGCGGCACGGAGATCGCGAACTCGTTGTTCTGCACGAAGATGACGACGGGCACGTGGAACACGGCGGCGAAGTTCATCGCCTCGTGGAAGTCGCCCTCGCTGGTCGCACCGTCACCGCAGAGGGCGAGCACGACGGTGTCCTCGCCGCGGCGCTTGACTGCGTAGGCGAAGCCGACCGCGTGCAGCAGTTGGGTCGCGAGGGGGGTGGCCTGCGGGGCGACACGATGTTCGGCCGGGTCGTAGCCGGAGTGCCAGTCACCCTTCAGCAGCACCATGGCATCCGCCGGCGCGACGCCGCGCGCGATGACCGCGACGGAATCGCGGTAGGTGGGGAAGAGCCAGTCGCGCTCGCCGAGTACGAGAGACGCGCCGATCTGGCAGGCCTCCTGCCCGTGCGAGGACGGGTAGACCGCCATGCGGCCCTGCCGCACCAGCGCGTAGGCCTGATCGTTGATGCGGCGGCCCTCGACGAGGCCCTGGTACGCGCGCAGCAGCGTCTCGGCATCCGGCATCGAGTAGCGCTCGTCGGCGACGGCGGTGCCGTCGGCAGCGATGAGCGACACCGGGATGTCGCGGGGGAGCAGGTCGTCGTGCCGCATGGTTCGCCCTCCTTGCCGAACTGGTGCTCCCAGCATGCCTCCGGATCAGCAATCGTCCAATCGAAAGCCGCGAACTGTGGATGATCGTCACCGTTCTTGCTCCGGAGGTTGCGAACTGTCAGAATCCGGTGACAGAACGAAGGAGTTCACATGACCGATCTGGATGCCACGGATCAGGCGATCCTCGACGAACTGCGCCGAGACGCCCGCACTTCGATGACCGCGATCGCGGACACCGTGCACATCTCCCGCGCGGGCGCGCACGCCCGCATCAAGCGACTCACGGATGCCGGTGTCATCACCGGCTACACGGTGCGCACCGACCCCGTGCAGCTCGGCCACCACGCCTCCGCCTACGTGATGCTCGCGATCGAGCAGGCCACCTGGCAGGACGTGCAGGCGCGGCTCCGAGCCATCCCCGAGGTGGAGCACATGGCCCTGGTCGGCGGGGACTTCGACGTCATCCTGCTGGTACGCGCCAGCGACGCCCGCGACCTGCGTCGCATCGTGCTGGAGGACATCCAGGCGATCCCGTCGATCCGCTCCACCCGCACGACACTGATCTTCGAGGACTTCGGCCGGGAGTGAGGCCGGGTGACTCGCTGGATCCGTTCCGATCGGGTCAGTCTCGTGCGGACATCCGCCGGATCCGGGCGGCATAGGCGTCGAGCACGTCGAGGATTCCGCGGTGCTGCCAGACGCGGTTGCGTCCCTTGCCGGTGCTCTCGACGAGCACCCCACGCTCGACGAGCGAATCGACCGCACGAAGCGCAGTCATCTCGCCGAATCCCAGTGCGCCCGTGAGATATCTCATGTTGACCGCGGGTTGTCCGACCAAGTCCGGGAGTAGTCTCCATGCCGTGGCATCTGACCGTAGGCCATTCATCATTGCGCGTGACCGCTCGAGTTCTGCGACGAGGTCGTCGACGAGCTGAGAGCCCGTGCTCGCGGCGATGCGGCTCGCTCCGGCGAATTGGCGGATGATCGGCCCGGCGTCACCTGAGCGGTACGCGGTCAGCGCCGCGAAGTAGCGTTCGGTGTCGACGAGCAGTCCGGCGGAGATCGGCACTGCGGTCGACGCGACCAGACCCTTGTTTCGAAGGACCGACTGCGCAATCGCTCGGCCCGTGCGGCCGTTGCCGTCGACGAATGGATGGATCGTCTCGAATTGGGCGTGCGCGATGGCGACTTGTGCAAGCACGGGGAGGTCTTGACGCTTGATGAAGCCGACGAGGTCAGTGATCGCTTCGGGAATGCGGGCGTGATGCGGGGCGACGAAGTCGGCGGTTCGAGGACCGGCGTTCCCCATCCCTATCCACACCTGCTCGCGGCGGTAGCGCCCGGCCTCGTGCTCGAAGCCGGGCTGATGCCGGAGGAGCGCGGTGTGCATCGCGAGGATGCTGTCTTCACTGACGTCGGCTGACAGTCGGAGCGCGGCTTCCATGGCCCGGACATTGCCGATCACCATGAGCGCGTTGGCCTTGTCGCCCTCATCGATCTCGGCGAGGGCGAGCTGCTTCGCTGACGTCGTCAACTGCTCGATCTGCGAGCTCGATGCGGACTCTGTGCGAAGCAGAATCGCAGTCATCGGCCCGAGCGCGGGGTTGTCGGCGCCCAGCACGCGCTGCGCATGTTCGTCGAACGAGATGAGCTGTCGAGTTGCATCCTCCACGTCGGCGGAGTCTTCGCCGGAGATCTGGAGACGCAGGTCCAGGATGGGTGCGGTGACGGCCGCCTGGTAAGCACCCGTCTGTCGCTCCACCTCCGCGCGGGAGTACATCTGCGGCGCGCGCGGAATCCAGTCGAAGGTCTCGTGGGACACTGGCTCGACGGGGATGCGTGGGCTGTTAGACGGCGCAACCATCGTCCTACGATACCAACACATAGATCCGTAAGTGTTAGTAACTCTCGCGGAAAGACACAGCTCAGCCGATCGTCAGCTCGAACCCGTCTTCGCGCTCGATGATCGTGATGTCGGTCAGGTCCGCTACCGCATAGGTCGGGTTGTTCGCCGCGGCGTGCGGTCCCACGCCGATCACGATCATCCCGGCGGCGAGCCCCGCCTGAATGCCGGCAGGGGAGTCCTCGAACACGACGCAGTCGGCGGGTTCGACACCGAGCAGCGCGGCGCCCTTGAGGAAGCCCTCGGGATGCGGTTTCGAGGCGCTGACGCTCTCGGCGGTGATCGCCAGTTCGGGGATGGCGAGCCCGGCAGCATCCATCCTCGCGGTCATGAGCGCGACGTCCGCGGAGGTGACGATGGCGTGCGGATGCTGCGCCAGCGACGTCAGCAGTTGCTGCGCTCCGCCGATCGCGACGACGCCCTCGACATCGGCGCTCTCCCGGTCGAGCATCTCCTGATTCTCGACCAGGTTGATCGCATGATCGCGCTCGGGAAGCAGGATCGCCATGCTCTGATGGCCCTGACGACCGTGCACGACCTCCAGCACCCGCTGCGGGTCCAGCCCGTGCGGCTCGGCCCACGCGAGCCACAGCCGCTCGACGACCGCCGTGGAGTCGACGAGGGTGCCGTCCATGTCGAGAAGCACGGCACGGGTGAGGATGCTCTGGGTCATGGTTCCAGGCTATCCGGCGTCCTGCGAGCTGAGACCATCGGGGCCGTGCCCTAAGGTTTTCCCCGGAGGCAGCCGATCAGTTCGGCTGGAGCGGATGCCACAGGTGAGTGAGCTCATTGCCCGAGTGCGGGACGTGTTGAGCCGCCCTGCCCGCACGATGCAGACGCTGGAGACGATCGCCCTGCTCGTCGGCGGTGTCATCCTCGTGATCGGATTCCTGGTCTCCTGGGTGATCTTCGGCGGCGCCCACCTGGCGATCACCGGACCGGGATCCATCGGATGGTACGCGGCCTTCGGGGGAGCGATCGTCGCGGTGATCGCGTTCGCGCTCGGACGCATCGCCGTGCGGCCGGGCCCGGGCTCGGGGAGCCTGGCCCGCGACGGATTCCTCGATCCCGAGGACCGACTGCGGTGGTTCGACCTGGTCGCGATCGGCGGGGCCTACGCGTCGATCGCGCTGCTGGGATGGAGCGGTATCGCCGTGCTGCTCGAGCTGAGCTTCGTCGGGGCCCCGGTGTTCTCCTTTCCGGGAGCGGTGCTGGTAGGAGTCGCCTTCGCGTTGACCGCCTACATCGCTTTCCTCGGGGCCGCGCGGCTCTCCCCGATGTCGCTGTCGATGGATCTGTCGATCTTCCTCGTCGTCGGCGCCTTCGCGGCGATGCTGGGCTCCAGCGATCCGCAGTGGTGGCACGACAACCTGTCCGCGCTCGGCCAGACCACCAACAGCGCCGCGCCAGCGTTCAACACCACGCTGGTCATCGCCGGGATCATCGTCACGACCATCGCGCGCTATGCGACCGCAGGGCTGCCGGTCGCAAGCCATGCGCAGCGCCGCGGGCGCAGACTCATGCGCATCGGACTCATCCTGGTCGGCGTGTTCCTCGCCGCCGTCGGACTGTTCCCGGTGAACCTCTTCTTCCTGGTGCACAACACCGTCGCGACCGGCATGGCGGTCATCTACGCCGCCCTGATCTGCGCCCTGCCATGGCTGCTGCCGACCCTGCCACGGGTGTTCCTCGGCCTGGGCTACGTCTATGTCGGAGTGATCGCGCTGCTCGGGGTGTTCTTCGTGACCGGCTACTACAACCTCACCGCCGTCGAGCTGATCGTGGCCGTGCTGATCTTCAGCTGGATCATCGTGTTCCTGCGCACCGCGAGCGTGGCGGCCCAGCAGG
Source organism: Microbacterium sp. W4I4 (assembly GCF_030816235.1). Taxonomy (NCBI): domain Bacteria; kingdom Bacillati; phylum Actinomycetota; class Actinomycetes; order Micrococcales; family Microbacteriaceae; genus Microbacterium; species Microbacterium sp. W4I4. The sequence goes on along the minus strand of NZ_JAUSXT010000001.1, from coordinate 1,272,915 downwards.
CGGAGACGGATGCCTCGGCCACCCGCACGCCGGAGGATGTGCGCGCGGAGACCGGTTAAGAACCCGGAATCTCCTCGTTCCCCTCATACTCGCGATGATCTTGCACCCGGAAGTGCACGGGTCGGCGCGCGCGGCGAGATTAGCCTGGTGACGGCAGATCGCCGACCCTCCCGCGAGCTCCGTCACCCGGCGGCGCTCGACCACGCCTGCAAGGACGCACATGGAACACGTCGTGAACCACCACGATGACTGGCACGTCAACGAAGAACTCGCCGAGCGGATGATCCCGCTGATCGGCAGCCTGAACCGCACGCACGACGTCGTCACATCGCTGCACGGGCACCGGCTGCTCGGGCTGTCGACCACCGGCATCCTCGAAGTGCACGACCGCGTCGCGCAGCTCGGGCACAAGCAGCTCGCGCTGGCCGACACGCTCGCCGTACTCGAGGCGCTGCGCGAGATCGGCCCCGGTGCCTCCTCGCTGGACGTCGCCCGGCTCGTCGAAGGCCACCTCGACAGCGGCAAGGATCTGGACGACTACCTTCGCGGTGAGCTCGCACCGGCGCTGGGCGCGGAGCTCGCCGATCCGGTGGACGTCGTGCTGTACGGCTTCGGCCGCATCGGCCGTCTGCTGGCGCGGATCATCATCGCGCACAAGGGCGGCGGCAGCGGGCTGCGCCTGCGCGCCATCGTCGTGCGCAAGGGCGCGGAGAACGACCTCGTCAAGCGCGCCTCGCTGCTGCTGCGCGACTCCGTGCACGGCCGATTCGAGGGCACCGTCGACGTCGACGAGGAGAACTCGCAGATCATCGCCAACGGCATGCGCATCCAGGTGATCTACTCCGACGACCCCGGCACGATCGACTACACCGCCTACGGCATCCGCGACGCGATCGTCGTCGACAACACCGGCCGCTGGCGCGACGAGGCGGGGCTGAGTCGTCACCTGGAGTCCACCGGCGTCGCTCGCGTGCTGCTGACCGCTCCCGGCAAGGGCGAGCTGAAGAACATCGTGCACGGCATCAACGACGCCAGCATCACGGCCGAGGACCGCATCGTCTCCGCGGCATCCTGCACCACCAACGCGATCACACCGGTGCTGGCCGCGATGAACGAGGCCTACGGCATCGTGCGGGGCCACGTAGAGACCGTGCACTCGTTCACCAACGACCAGAACCTCATCGACAACTTCCACAAGGGCGACCGTCGCGGCCGCTCCGCGGTGCTGAACATGGTCATCGCCGAGACCGGGGCCGCGAAGGCCGTCGCCCGCGCGCTGCCGGAGCTGGCCGGAAAGCTCACCGGATCGGCGATCCGCGTGCCCACCCCCGACGTCTCGCTGGCCGTGCTGCACCTGACGCTGGAGAACACGGCCACCAAGGACGAGCTCAACGACTACCTGCGTCGGGCTTCGCTGCACTCCAAGCTGCGCCAGCAGATCGATTACATCGAATCGCCCGAGGTGGTCTCCAGCGACTTCGTCGGCTCGCATCGCGCGGGCATCGTCGACGGGCTCGCGACCATCGCGAACGGCAAGGACGTCGTGCTGTACGTCTGGTACGACAACGAGTACGGCTACTCCTGCCAGGTGGTGCGCGTGCTCGAGGTCATGGCCGGCTCGCATCCGGTGGTGCTTCCCGTGCGCCGTGAGGTGACGCTGCGCGCCTGAACCGCCCGACGCTGCGCACCTGAACCGCCCGATGCCGTCCGCCCTCCCGCCCCGGATGGAAACCGCTGGTTCCCGGTGCGCTGGGCCGACGTTCTCCATCCGCTCACACGGGGCGCGGATGAAAAGTGCCGGTTCGGCGTGCCTCAGGCCGACGTTTTCCATCCGCCTGAGCCGATTGACCGGCGGATGTCGATGGTCGCAGTCATGATGGACGCATGACGCCTCGCGCCCTTCTGGACCGTCGACTCCGCTCGCACCGGCTCACGGCGCCCGCAGCGACGGTGACGGATGCGGCGCGGCACATGCTCGCCGTGCAGAGCCAGGATCTGCTGGCCGGACGGTGGGCGCTCGGTGCGCGAACTCGCGGTGCACCTGCTCTCTCGCGAGTCGATGCGGCCTTCGCCCGCGGTGACCTGGTGCGGGCCTGGACCATGCGCGGCACGCTGCACATCATCCCCGCCCGGGATCTCGCTTGGGTGCTTTCGGTGACATCCGGCCGGCAGCGCCAGCAGGCGGCAGGCAGGCATCGCGATCTCGGCGTCGACGAGCGGATGCTGTCGACGGCCTCTCGTGTGCTGCGGCCCGTGCTCCGCGACGGCGGCTGCACCAGGGCCGAGGCGTTCGCGCTGCTCGAAGGGGCCGACATCGATCCGCGCGGTCAGCGCGGCATCCACCTGCTGTTCGCGCTCACGATCGCGGGCGAGATCTGCCAGGGGCCGATCGAGCCTGTCGCGCGGGGAATCGCGCGAGAGCAGAGGTTCGTGCTCGTCGAGGACTGGATCCGGGAGTCGGATGCTCCCGCCGACCCGCTCGCCGAGCTGTTCGTGCGCTACATCGACGGGCACGGGCCCGCCGGAGTCGCGGACTTCGCCTGGTGGTCGGGCCTGACACTCGGCTCCGCCCGCGAGACCGCCGAACGCGCCCGGGACCGCGTGACAGAGCTCGAGGACGGGCTGTTCGCCGCGCTCACTGCACCTCGTCGGTCGCCGAAGGCGGCGGATGCCTTCGCGCTGCCCGCCTTCGACGAGTACTACATCTCATATGCCGATCGCACGACGGTCTGCGCGCCGGAGCACCTTGCCGCGGTGGGGCCGGGTAAGAACGGCATGGTGCGCCCGACGCTGATCGATCGCGGTCGCGTGGTCGGCACCTGGGCGCATGCGGATGCCACCCGCCATGAGCCTCCCGAACTGTTCGGCGACGGGCACGATCCGGCCGCCGCAGCATCCGCGCTGGCGCGCTTCGCCGACTTCGTCGCGGCCTGAACCGGGGTGCGCGCCGCGCCGGCAATGGCCGGCCGGGCAGAATGGGAGACGTGTCGAGTTACTTCCTGCGTCTGTCCGAGAACTCCTTCGAGCCCACCGAGCACGTCGGCGGCGCCTGGAACCCCGACGAGCAGCACATAGCGCCCGTGCTCGGACTGCTCGCCCACGTCGTCGAACAGGACCACGCGGCCCGGCGTCCGGACCTGCCGCTCGCGCTGTCGCGGGCGAACTACGACATCCTCGGCGTCATCCCGATGGAGGCATTCGATGTGTCCGCGCCGCGCATCGTGCGCCCCGGACGGACGATCGAGCTCGTCGAAGTCACCCTGAGTCACGCTGGGCGAGCCGCCGTCACCCTGCGCGCGTGGATGCTGCAGGCCCACGACACCGCCGCGATCTCCGGCATCCCGCTGCCGACCATGCCGGAACGCGGCTCGTTGTCGGAGTGGTCGCCGAGCGAGGTCTGGCCCGGCGGTGCCATCCGCTCGATCGACGCGCGGCAGGAGGCCGTCGACGTCGGGCGTTCACGAGCATGGATCCGGCCGCAGCATCCGCTCCTCGCGGACGAGCCCGTCTCCTCCCGCGCGCGGATGCTGGGAATGGTCGACTTCGCCAACGGCATCGCCACTCGCGTCGCCCCCGAGGAAGCGCTCTACCCGAACGTCGACCTCACCGCGAGCCTCGTCCGCGAGCCGACCGGCGACTGGTTCGGCCTCGACACGTCGGTGTCGTTCGGTGCTGACGGCGTCGGCCTGACGGAGTCGGTGCTCAGTGACGAATCCGGTCCGCTGGGCACGTCATCCCAGACGCTGACCGTCCGCCCGCGCTGACGCCGGATGCTACTCGCCGGCGTGCCGGTCGAGGAACGCGTAGACCTCGCTGTCGTCGACGCCGGGGAACGCGCCGCGGGGGAGCGGCGAGAACATGTGCGTGTGCACGCGTGCGCTCGGCCAGGCGCGCCCCTCCCAGCGCTGTGAGACCTGCGCGGATGCCCTGCGGCAGCACGCCTCGTCGGGGCAGCTCGACTGCGCCCTGTGCGAGGTCTCGCGACCCCGCCACCACCGGGCATCGTCGAAGGGCACGCCGACCGTGATCGAGAATCCGCCGTCACCCGCCGACCCCGTCTGCGTCGCGCACCAGAACGTGCCCGACGGGGTGTCGGTGTACTGGTAGTGCTCCGTGGTGCGATTGCGCTGCTCGAACGCCGCCCGCGCCGAGAACTTCCGGCACGCCGGCTGGCCCTCGATCGACCCGGTCACATCCATCGGCAGTGGAAGGTCGTCGTTCTCGTACACGCGGGTGATGGCGCCGTTCTCGTCCACGCGCAGGAAGTGCAGGCGCATGTCGAGATGGTGCGTCATCAGATTGGTCATGCGCAGCGCGGCGGCCTCGTGGGTCACGCCGAACGCGTCGCGGAAGTCCTCGACCGCGAGGTTGCGATCCTTCTTCGCCTGCTGCAGGAACGTCACGCCCGCCGTCTCAGGAATCAGGCAGCACGCGGCGAAGTAGTTGATCTCCAGGCGCTGCTGCAGGAAGTCGGCGTAGTCGGTGGGGCGAGTGTGACCGAGGAGCCGGTGCGCCATCGCCTGCAGCGCCATCGAGCGCAGGCCGTGCCCGCCGGGGATCGATGCCGGCGGCAGGTAGATGCGGCCGTTGTCCAGGTCGGTCACCGATCGGGTGGAGTGCGGCAGGTCGTCGACGTAGATCAGCTCGAAGCCGAGCTTGTCGGCCATGATGCTCACAGTGCGGTGCGTGAGCGCACCGGACACGTGACCGGCCGATTTGAGCTGCTTCTCGGCGAGCGCCTCGATCTCGGGCAGATAGTTCCCCTTCGCCCGCATGGTCAGCCGCAGCTCGGTATTGGCGCGACGCGCCTCTTCGGGGGTCGCGATCGCCTCCCGCTCCCGGCGGTGCAGCTCGCGGTGCAGACCCAGCACGGCCTCGATGGTCTCGTCGTTCATGCTCTTGGAGACCCGCACCGGCGCGATGCCGAGCTGCCGGAACACCGGACTCGCCTGCGCGCGGTCGAGTTCGATCTCCAGCGCCGCGCGCTTGTTCGGCGGCTCGCCCGAGATGAGATCGGCGACATCCGTGCCGCAGGCCAGCGCGATCGCCTGCAGCAGCGACAGCTTCGGCTCGCGCTTGCCGTTCTCGATCAGGCTCAGCTGCGAGCCGGCGATCCCGACCTGAGCACCCAGCTCGTCGAGCGTGAAGCCCTGGGAGGTGCGGTGGTGACGGATGCGATGTCCGAGGGTGCTGAGTTCGAGTCCACTGGTCGACATTCCTTGAGCATACCCGAAAGAAGCAAGGTTCTTTCCTGTCGTTATGGCCGAAAGTGCCTGAAAAGGTCACGGAAGATGGATGTAACGCAGTCCCTTCAAAGGAGCAGACATGGCCATGGTCGAGACATACGCCCCCCGCATCCCGTCCGTCGCGCCGGTGCGCAGCTACGGTGCGGTGCCGGCGTACGACACCCCGGCGATGGCCGGGCTGCGCGAATGGGTCGACGGCATCGCCGCACTCACGCAGCCCGCTCGCATCCACTGGATCGACGGATCCCGCGCCGAGAACGACATGATCCTGCGCGAACTCGTCGACGAGGGCAAGATCATCAAGCTGAACCCCGAATGGCGTCCCGGCTCGTACCTCGCGCGCTCGCACCCCAGTGACGTCGCCCGCACCGAGGCGCGCACCTTCATCGCCTCCGAGCGCGAGGAGGACGCCGGCCCCACCAACAACTGGGCCGACCCGGTCGAGATGCACGCGACCATGGACCGCATCTTCGAAGGCTCGATGCGCGGTCGCACCATGTACGTCATCCCGTTCTCGATGGGCCCCATCGGCGGCAAGCTCTCGCACATCGGCGTCCAGATCACCGACAGCGCCTACGCCGTGGCATCCATCAACATCATGACCCGCGTCGGAGACGCGGTGACCCGCCGCATCGCCGAGGGCGCACCCTGGGTCAGGACCGTGCACTCGGTCGGCGCCCCGCTCGGAGCCGGGCAGGCCGATGTCGAATGGCCGTGCAACGACGACAAGTACATCGTGCACTTCCCGGAGACCCTCGAGGTGTACTCCTACGGCTCCGGCTACGGCGGGAACGCGATCCTCGCCAAGAAGTGCTTCGCGCTGCGCATCGCCTCGGTGATCGCCCGCGATGAGGGCTGGCTCGCCGAGCACATGCTGCTCATCCGCGTCACCGACCCGAACGGCAAGGCTCACCACGTGGCCGCGGCGTTCCCCTCCGCCTGCGGAAAGACCAACCTGGCCATGCTGCGTCCGACCATCCCGGGCTGGAAGGTCGACACGCTCGGCGACGACATCGTGTGGATCCGTCCCGGCGAGGACGGTCGGATGTACGCGATGAACCCCGAGGCGGGCTTCTTCGGCGTGGCTCCGGGTACCGGCGAGTCCACCAACGTGACCGCGGTCGAGACGCTGTGGGGCAACACGATCTTCACGAACGTCGCGCTGCGCCCCGACGGCGACGTGTGGTGGGAGGGCCTGACCGACACTCCGCCGGCGAACCTCATCGACTGGGAGGGCAAGCCCTGGACGCCGGAGTCGGGTCGCCCCGCTGCGCACCCCAACTCGCGCTTCACGGTGTCTGCCGCGCAGTGCCCTCAGATCTCCGATGACTGGGAGGATCCGGAGGGCGTTCCGCTGGACGTCATCCTCTTCGGCGGTCGCCGCGCGAGCAACGTGCCGCTGGTCGTGGAGGCGACCGACTGGACGCACGGCGTGTTCCTCGGCTCGACCATCTCGTCCGAGCGCACCGCTGCCGCAGAGGGCACCGTCGGCGAGCTGCGTCGCGACCCGTTCGCGATGCTCCCGTTCTGCGGCTACAACATGGGCGACTACTTCGGGCACTGGCTGAAGGTCGGTCGCACCCTGCGCTTCGACCGTGCACCGCGCATCTTCCAGGTCAACTGGTTCCGTCGCGGTGAGGACGGCCGCTTCCTGTGGCCCGGCTTCGGCGACAACTCGCGTGTCATCGACTGGATCATCCGCCGCATCTCGGGCGAGGTCGGCGCCGTCGACAGCCCGATCGGCCGGTTGCCTCGGCGTGAGGACCTCAATCTCGAGGGCCTGGACATCACTGATGCCGACCTCGACGAGCTCTTCGACGTGGACGTGGAGGCCTGGCTGGGCGAGGCGGATGCGACGGAGGAGTTCTACGAGATCTTCGGCGCCAAGCTGCCCGCGGCCCTGCGCAGCGAACTCGACGCACTGCGCTACCGGCTCAACGCCGCGCGCTGACCGCGCACACAGACCCGCGGCGGCGGGATGTCTGGGACGACCCTCGGCTGAGTGGTTCCGGCATCCCGCCGTCGCGTTCTTACGGGGAGTGCCGGCTCAGACCAGCAGCTGGTGCCTGGCCAGGTCGCGGTACAGCGGCACCTCGTCGACGAGCTCGGAGTGCGTGCCCTGCCCGACCACCTGGCCGTTCTGCAGCACGACGATGAGGTCGCTGTCGACGACAGTCGACAGCCGGTGCGCGATCACGACGAGCGTGCGGTCTGCGGCAGCGGCGTCGATCGCCTCCCGCATCCGCCGCTCGTTCACGCCGTCCAGGGACGAGGTCGACTCGTCCAGCAGCAGGATCGGCGCCTCGGTGAGCAGGGCGCGTGCGATGGCCAGACGCTGGCGCTCACCTCCGGAGAGCATCACGCCGTCCTCGCCGACGGGAGCCTGCAGGCCCAGCGGGCTGCGCTCGAGCACGTCTCCGAGGTTCACCGAACGCAGCACGCGCTCGCAGTCGGCATCCGTGGCATCCGGCGCCGCCAGTCGCAGATTCTCGGCGAGCGTTCCTGCCAGAGTCGGCGCATCCTGTTCGACGTAGCCGAACTGTGCGCGCAGGGTGCGGCGCGGGTAGGTGCGCACGTCGTGACCGGCGAGGCGGATGCTGCCGCCGGTCGGATCGTAGAAGCGCTCGATGAGCGAGAGGATCGTGCTCTTGCCTGCGCCGCTGGGGCCGACGAGGGCCACCCGTGCACCGCGCGGAACGGCGAAGGACACGCCCTTCAGCACGTCGCGGCCGTCCACATCCCGATCGACCGCCGCGGCGTCCTCGTCGGGGCGCTCCAGGTGCACCTCGGCGAGCAGTGAGCGCGCCTCCTTGGCAGCGGCCTCGCGGGCGGCGATGACGTCGTCGGGGTAGCGGAACCGCACGTCGCGGAATTCGATGGCGGGGGCTCCGACGACGGCTGCGGCGGTGGCGTCGGCATCCGGCTCGTCGTTCTGGGTCTCGGTGGGCAGGTCGAGGATCTCCTGGATGCGGCCCAGCGCGCCAAGCGCCTGATTGACGGAGGTGATCGCGCCGAACGCCTGTCCGAGCGGCATCACGAGCATGAACAGGAACATGATGAAGGTCACGAGCGACGCGATGCTCAGCGCGCCGGAGGCCACCCGGAATCCGCCCACGCCGAGCACGACCAGCAGCGAGACCTGCAGGGCGATGCCCGCGATGGGGACGACCATCGACGAGATCTTCGCGATCCGCACGCCGAGCCCGTATGCCTCGCCGGCGATCGCGTCGACGGACTCGGTCTCGCGCTCGGTGGCGCCGGAGGCGCGCACGGTGCGGATGCTGGAGATGCCGCGCTCGATGCCGGAGGCCAGCTCGCCCACCTTCTGCTGCTGGGCGGCGGACGCTGTGCGGATGCGGCCGCTGAGCAGCACCACGACGACGACGGAGATGCCGATCACGACGACGATCAGCAGCAGCAGGAGCGGGTCGATGAGGAGCATGGCGATAAGTGCGCCGACGAAGAGGATCGCACCTCCGACGGCATCCGCGAGTCCCTGGGTGAGCACCGCATACAGCAGGGTGGTGTCAGTGCCGACCCGGGAGACGAGATCGCCGGTGCGGCGCGCGTCGAACTCGCTGATGGGCAGGTGGAGGATGCGGGCGATCAGCTGCCTGCGGCTGGAGTACACGACGGCGGTGCCGGTGCGCTGCAGCAGGTAGTGCTGGTAGCCGGAGAGCACCGAGGCGACGATGACCAGGCCGATCAGCAGCCAGACGAGCGATCCGAGCGCCTGATCCTTCTGCACCCGATCGATGACCTGGCCGACGAGCAGGGGCTGTGCGAGAGAGGCGCCGGCGCCGACGATGCTGAGCGCGGCGACCGCGACCAGGACCTTCTTGTGCTCGAAGAGGAAGGGGAGGAGCTGGCGGAACGTGGCGCGCGGACCATCGTGCTGCGCACCGCGCCCGCGTCGGCGTGCTGTCGCCGTGCGGGACATGAGGACCTCGTTCTTGAGGGAGGTGTTGCGGGGATTCCTCTATTGTCTGCCGAACTTCTTATGTGCTGCCTGCTTGGTGACGCCGAGCGCGCTCGCGATCGCCTGCCAGGAGTATCCCGCCAGGCGTGCGCGGCGCACCTGGGCCTCCTCGGCGCGGGCGATCTCCCGACGGATGCCGGTGAGCCGGTGCAGCTCGGAGGCGACAGGCTCGCGCTGACACGCGCAGACCGAGACGCCATGCGGACCGACTTCTGGGACGCGTACTGCGGGGTGGCGAACACCGAGCTCATCGAATACGCACGCTCGCTGCGCGGCCGTGCGTCGCTCGCGATCCTCTCCAACTCCGCTGACGGCGCCCGTGAGGAGGAGGAGCGCCGCTACGGCTTCTCGGAGATCTTCGATCCGATCTGCTACAGCCACGAGCAGGGCATGAACAAGCCCGAGGAGCGCGCGTACACCCTGGCACTGACGCGGATGGACGCGGATGCCGGCGACGTCTTCTTCATTGACGATCACCAGCACGCGGTCGATGGTGCAGCGGCTGTCGGCATCCGCGGCATCGTCCATGTCGACAACGCGAGCACGATCGCTGCGATCGAGGAATTCCTCGCGGGCCGCTAGATGAGTCCGCGTTCATCAAGTTATCCACAGATTTCGGAGGTCTTGCATGCAGCACGCATGAGATGATGAAGTATGGGACGCATGCTGCAGGTGAGAAATCTTCCCGATGAGGTTCATGCGCGACTCAAGGAGCGCGCGGCGGCCGAGCGCATGTCGCTGTCCGACTACGTCGCGCGGGAACTGGAACGCCTTGTGCAATATCGCAGCAACGCCGAGATCCTTGCGGCCGCACGTGAGCGGCGGCTCACGGATGGCCATCTGATGACGCGCGCGGAGATCCTTGAGGCACGAGATGCTGCACGCGCAGAGCAGGACGGGGAGACCAGGGATGTCGGCACTCGTCCTTGACGCGTCCGCCGCTGTCGAGCTCGTCAGCGGCGAACTCGAGTGGACCGTCGATGGTGCTTTCCACGCCCACGCCGGCCTGGATATCGAGGTGGTCTCGGTGCTTCGTCGCAGGGCGCTGAGTGATTACTTCTCCGCGCACGCGGCGAGAGAATCGCTCGAGGTATTCGGCCAACTTCAGATCGAGCGTCACCCGGTCCGGCACCTTCTCTCGCGCATCTGGATGCTCCGCCACGACGTCTCGGCCTACGATGCCGGCTACGTCGCACTCGCCGAGGCACTCGGAGTCCCGTTGCTCACGCTCGACAAGAAGCTCGCGATCACCGCGCGGCGATACTGCGAGGTGATCGTGCCCTGAGACTTCCAGTTCACGATGGCCGTCACCGCGACAGCCAGACGGAGTAACCGATCACAGAGTTGGGCGGCAGGTCAAGAAGGGTGTTCCCACCCAGGTAGACGATATCGGCGGCGATGATCTCCCGAGAGGTCGTATCCAGCACGACCGTCGCCGAGAACTGCGGTCGATCGACGGAGGAGACGCGCAGGGCGATGCCCGCCCGACTGAACCTGTCGGTGACAGTGCCGAGGAGCGACACTCCGCCGGCATCGCGCAGGAGTTCTAGGGCGGCACCCTGTTGTGCGGGGGAGAGCGACCATTCGTCGCGCAGAGCGCTGACCGCTCCCCATATCGCCAGCCCGTCAGCGTCGGATGCCAATCCGGTGCGCTCCGCGAGATAGGCGTGCAGTGCCACAGGATCCGATGGCGGACGGTCGCGGAAGAACCCGTATCGCTCCGCCTGCTGGCGTGTCTCGATCGACGTGCCCTCTGGCGGCGCTTCGCCGGCAGGGTCGACGATGCGGCCGTCGCTCGTCACGGAGTAAGACGCTCCGGCGGTCGCCTTCAACTGCCCGGTGCCGTCCGGGTTCCACACCCAGTGTTGCCATTCGGGGACGATCACCGGAGTGTCCTTGCCGTCGGTACGCAACGCCCACCGCACGACTTCCGCATCACGCCGCGCCTCCTGATTCGCCGCTGCATCCAGCCGGGAGATCGAGGATGCGAGCACCTGATCGACAGTCTGAGGCAGCCGTTCGACGGCCAGCACCGGAGGGGTGACGGCATACGCGGGCGTCGCCGTCAAAGGAGCAATGGCGAACCCCACGGCCGCTATCGCGGCGATAGCGGGGAGCGCCCACGCGAAGCGCATCGCCACGCGCCCCGGGCGCGTGAGACGGGCAGATGGGCGCCACCAGGACGCGGATGCAGTGCCGGCGGTCGCGGCCTCGGGTGCCATGATCCGCTGCAGACGCGCGACGTCGACCGGCGTCGGCGACGCGTCGGGGGGAGTGGCCGCCGGGTCAGCCGAGCGCATGAGCGCGCTCAGGTCGTCGTCAGTCCATCGCATACGACACCACCCCACCTTCTGCTCTCCTCGGGGCGCGCCGTATCGCGTTCCCCGTGTCTGCCGGATCATCGGTCAACAGGGAGCGCAGAGCCGCCCGGGCGCGGCTCAGCCGCTTCCACGCGGCCGAGGTTCGGCAGCCGACCACCACGGCGATCTCGTCGGCGGAGAGACCGTCCCAGTAGAACAGCTCGAGCACCTCGCGATCGGCCGGAGCAAGCGTCGAAAGTGCGATGCGCAGCTCGGCATGCGCGAACGACGAGTCGGTCGGCGTAGACGATGCCAGATCGCGCAGACCCACGCGTTCACGATCGCGCTTTCGGTACGCGTCGCCTATGAGGTTCCGCGCCGTCTGCAGCAGCCACGCGGCGCCGATACGGGTCAACGTGGTCGAATCGGCGCCAGGCTATCTCGAAGCAGTCCATGGCCAGTTCTCGGGCGTGCTCACGATCGTCCACGCGTCGCTCGACGTAGCGGAGTACGGCGGTATGGTGCTCCGCGAACAGCGCCTCGAAGGCTGCGCGACGATCGTCCACCCTTCTCCTTCCCGCTGTCATCGGTGACTTCCGCACCATCATCCATGAGGTTGTCGCTGTGGACTAAACCTGACATACGTCATTGCCGAAGTGCGTCGGCGGGCCGCACGCGTGCTGCGCGGATGGCTCCGAGGACGGAGGCGGCAGCGCCGACCAGCACTCCCCCGAGTATCGCAAGCGGCGCAAGGCGGACATCGAAGACCGGTACCCACCGCTGCGCGATTGTGAAGGCGAGGATGCCGACGAGCCCCGCGACCAGCCCCGCGAGCCCGCCTGCCGCGCCGACTATCGCGGATTCGGCGACCACGAGGCCCGCGAGACGATTGGAGTCGGCGCCGAGCGCGCGACGCAGGCCGAGCTCGGCGCGCCGCGCGGTCACGGCGGCGCCGATACTGTTCATCAGTGTGAGCAGGGCGATGAGCGCCGACACCGCGGTGAACGCGATCAGCGCCGCCTGTACGCCGGTCTCCACCTCGGCGCGCAGCGTCCGCGGGTCGGACGGTACCTGCACGTCAAAGCGGCCCGGATCATAGGCATCCAGCGCGACCGGAAGTTGGTTGCCGACTTGTCGGGCGGCCCCGGATCGAGTGCGAACAAGCAGCGAACGCTGCGACGCCTCCAGTTGAGCGGGCGCGATCCCGACGATGACCTCGCCCGACAGCATCGGCAGTCGGACCGCCGCTTCCACAACGCCGCGCACTGTGTAGCGCGTTCCCGCGACGGTGATGACTGGACCCGCCACCAGCGGCCCGAGCTCCAGTTGCTCGGCCAGTGCGCGTCCGATCAGTGCATCCGTCGGTGCGAGCCGCTGACCCGAAGCCCAGGTGATCTTCGCGCCTGCGCCCGTGGCGAGATCGCCTCTGGCCTCGTGCACGCTGACCACCTTCGGATCGTCGCGCAGATTGCCCACCGGCTGCTCGGGAAAGGCGGTGATCACGGCCGCGACATCGACTCCCGCCAGCGCCGTGGCTGCGCCGAGGGCATCAGATGCCGGGGAATCGTCTGCCCAGAGCGGCCAGGTCACAGTCACCTCGCGGTTCGCGTGAGCATCGAAGGTGGTCGTGACCTGAGCTCGCGTGGAATCCATCAGACCGAGCGTCGTGACGAGGAGCGCGATGGCCAGGCCGACCGTTCCGGCCAGAGCGAGTGACTGCCGGAGGCGGGATCGCAGGGACGCCAGCGCATCATGGATCGTGTCGGCGAATCGGGAGCCAGGTCGGCTGGGCGCGGAATCGTGCGACGTCTTCGACGATTCAGGAGTAGTCGGCAGCGCGGGATGTGCGCTCATCGAAAGCTCAGTCACCCGGCCGTCCACGATCCGCAGCACGCGCTGCGCTGCTGCGGCGACCTCGGCGGAGTGCGTGACCACCACGACGGTGACGCCCTCGGCATGCAGCCGGCGCAGCTGCTCCATCACGCGCCCTCCGGTGTCCGAGTCGAGATTTCCGGTCGGCTCGTCTGCGAGCAATACCGAGGACTCCGTCGCGATCGCGCGCGCGATGGCCAGGCGCTGACGCTGACCGCCGGACAGCGTGGCCGTGCGCTGGCCCAGCCGATCTCCCATTCCGACCCGGGCCGCGGCTTCCTGCGCGCGGATTCGCCGTTCACCGGCCGGCACGCCCTGGTACAGCATCCCGAGCGCGACGCTGTCGATCGCCGGGCGCTGCTCGAGCAGGTGGAAGCCCTGGAACACGAAGCCGAACATACGTGCCCGCAACGCGGCGAGCGCCGGGCCCTCCTGCGCGGGAACCGGCTTTCCCTCGATGAGGTAGTCACCGACATCAGGAACGTCGAGTCCGCCGAGAATCGACAGCAGGGTGGTCTTGCCGCCGCCGGACGGCCCGACGATGGCCACGAACTCGCCGCGATCGATGCGCAGATCGACATCGCGCAGTGCTTGCACCGTCTCACCGCCGACGTCGAAGCCGCGCGACACCCCACGCAGTTCGAGCAGTGTCATCGGTCCACCCGCAGCAGATCACCGGCGTGCACGTCGCCGGTCACGGCGACGGTGCCGTCAAGCGCGGCGACGATCTTCAGCTCGACTGTGCGGAAGCTGCCGTCGGGCCGCTGTTTCAATGCCGTTCCCGACGTCTCGGACTGCTGAGCGAGAGCGGAGGCAGGGATGAGCAGAGCATCCGTCGTGAGTGTCGCGACGTCGAAACGCACCGTCGCGCGTTCGCCCACCCGGTCGGAGCCGGTCGCCCCGGAGTCCGGAGAGAGTTCGGCCCAGGTCATGACCTGGTCGCCGTCGAGTCCCGCCTCCTTTCCGGTGGCAGTGAATACGCGCTGAACGCGGCAGGGCGCCGGGGTATCCGCGCCGACGGCGCAATCGGCGTCCGAGCCGGGAGTCAGCGCGGCTGCGACCGATGGGTCGATGCTCAGGCGCAGCACCGCGTCGGCCGCGGCGAACGCGATGGAACCCTGCTCGGCGATGTCATCGCCGATGGCGGGAACTCGGGACACGACGGCGGGAAGCTCAGGGACGGCCGCGACCGCGGACAGCGGAAGGTAGACGTTGGAGGATGGGGGAGCGGATGCCGTTCCGGCGCCGTCTGCTGTCGACGGGGAGCCCTGCGACGGCGCGGCATCCACGATGCGCGTCGGCGCGGCTGCGTCGGCACGGCGGTACAACAGGCCGACGGCCTTCGCTGTGGCGGCGCCAAAGTCCCCGTCGGCGTGCGAGAGCAAGCCCAGCTCGACGAGATTGCGCTGCAGCCCCAGCACGTCGGGGCCGGAGTCGCCCACGCCCAGATCCCGGTAGAACGGGAAGGCGGAAGCGAGCGCGAACACCGGCTGTCCGTTCACCTGCAGCAGCACGCCTCCCGCGCTCACGGCGTCGCCAGTCGAGAGCGCGCTCTCGGTGACGATGCTGCGCGCAGCACCTGAGACGGGAATGAGGATCGTGGTCGTCTGGGAACTCGGAACGACGGCCGCGCCCAGCGTCCGCTGATCGATCAGGTCGCCCCGGCTGACCTCGGCCAGGACCGGTTCAGCTTTCGGTGGGGCGGCCTGCGCCTCCCACTGCGCAGGCGAGGTGAACGCGCGTGCCGCGAGCCAGCCGCCCGCGATCAGCGCCAGCGCCGCGATGCTCGAGCCTGCGATGAGGATTCCCCGACGCACGTCATTTCTCCGGGGCATGCTCAGCGATGATCTTGAGTGCGACCTGCCGCAGCGCATCGCCCTGGTGTCGGAGGCGCACCAGTTCGTCGCCGCGTTCGGCGACGATCTTCACCTGCGCATCCCACATGGCTGTGTAGATCGCCGCCGTCCAGCCGCTGGACTCGCGGCAGGTCGCGTCGGCTACGGCGAGGTCGATCTCGCCCTGCGTGAGCGGGTTCTCGGGTGCTCCATCTCCGGTCTGCCAGCGAGGTGGAATTCCGAGTCGGGTGAGCAGCTGCTGCTCCGGCATCCATCCATCTGATCCGACCGGAGACGCCTGGTCGACCGGAAGGCCGGCGTCATGCATGCATTCACGCCAGTCGGTGGAAGACTGCTTGGGCTTCGGCGCACGATTGGCTGCTTCCAGACTCTCGTTCGACCACCCGAGCACAGTGTTCGATATCTGCACAGCGTCCGACTCGTCCACCTGTTTCCGGGCCTTCTTCAGGCACGCGTCGAACAGCGGGTCGAACCCCGGGGTCGATGCGACGATCGCGTTCAGCTTCTGTCTGGCCTGCACCCACTCTGCAGTCGGAGCGCCGAAGCCGCCCGGTGCGAACTTCGTGCGGTAGCCGTCAGTCTGCGCGAGAGACACGGTGAGCGCGGGAAACGAGGAGTTGTTCGCCGGAGGTTGCAGATAGCTGGCTTCGTCGGTGGACTGCCAGGGGATGGGCCACTCGATTCCCTCGTGTTTCAGACACGCGGCGATCATCAGGCTGCTGGCGTAGTTCGCGAGTTCGTCGGTGGCTGCAGTCCAATATTCATCGAGCGGCATGGTCCACTTCGTGATGTCCTGTTTCGGCAGGTCCGGCGGCGCCGCGGCATTCGGAGAGCAGGCTGCGAGAGGCAGGGCCAGCAGGACTGCGGTGATGGCGGCGACAGCACGAGCGCGCATGACGTCTCTCTTCCCGAGCCGGGTGGCCCTCACCGTTACAGGTTGTGCGGGTATTCGAATCCTGACTCACGAGGAGCTCGTCCGCAGATAGGTCCCCGTGGGCGCCGCGCCTACGGGGACCTATCGGCGGCCCGGATCAGACCTGCGGCGGCGCAGGAGGTGCCGGTGGCGTGTGCGGGCCGTCGGCTGCGGTCGACGGAGCAGATGCCGCGGATGATGTCGCGGACGACGGCGCGGCCAGCGCTGACGGCGAGGCGAGCTCGCTCTCCATCGACCCGAGCCAGTGCTCCCACCGCGAGCGCATCGGAGTGATGAGACCGCCGCCGATGCCGACCACGGCGATGCCGACCAGCGCTGCGAGGACGGCGATGAGGATCGGCATCGTGACGGTGACGGCGACACCGATCTGGTTGAGCGCGGCGATCACGCCCATCGCGATGATCGCGATGGTCACGACGCGAGTCAGGACGGCGCCGAAGCGGAACTTCGCGAGGGCGGGACGCATGATGTCGCCGACGAAGTTCGCGATCGCGGCGACCACGATGATGATCACGATGGCGACGAACAAGCGCGGCAGCCAGCCGATGATGTCCTCGACGATGCCGGAGACCGGGTTGCTGGGACCGAACGCGCCCAGCGCCAGCAGCAGCGCGATGAGCAGGATGAAGTAGTACACCAGCTTGACGACGAGCGTCAACGGGTCGATTCCGGTCGGTGCGAGCAGGCGGGATATGCCGGCCTTGTCGAGCATCTTCTGGAATCCGAGACGCTTGAAGAGGAACTCGAGTCCCTTCGCGATGCTCTTGGCGATCAGCCAGCCGATCAGCAGGATGATGAGGAAGACGATCAGCTGCAGGATGAAATTGCCGATTCCTGCGAGCATGACGCCCAGTCCGGGCCAGTCCATGGTGTTACCTCCCCTTTTCAGTCCGTCGAAGACTGTCCTCAACGGAGGGTGCTCTTCCGGTCTAGCGGGGGATGGTGAACGAGGACAACCGCTTGACGGGGCCGGTCCCGCCGGGTAAAGGGCACGGCGCAGCCGCGAGGATCTTCCTTCTGCAGCACCGACTTGAGCGCGTTCAGCCCAGGCGGACTCGGCCGCGCAGCTCCTGCACCGTCGAGACGCCGGTCAGCTGCATGGTGCGCACGGCCTCGGCGCGCATGATCTGCAGCATCCGGTCGACGCCGCGCTCGCCGCCGGCCATCAGGCCGTACAGGTAGGCGCGACCGACCATGCAGGCGTCCGCGCCGAGTCCGACGGCCGCGAGCACGTCGGCGCCGGAGAGGATGCCGGTGTCGAGGAAGATCTCGGCGCGGTCGCCGACGGCGGATGCCACCTCGGGCAGCAGGCGCAGGGGAGTGGGGGCGCGGTCGAGCTGGCGGCCGCCGTGGTTGGACACCACGAGCGCGTCGGCACCGGCATCCACCACCCGCTGCGCATCGGCCACGGACTGGATGCCCTTCACCACGAGCTTGCCCGACCATTCCTCGCGCAGCCACGCGAGGTCCTCGATCCTCAGCGACGGGTCGAACATCTTCGCCACCAGCTCGGCGACCGTGCCGTCGAAGGAGCGCAGGCTGGCGAACTCGATCGGATCGGTGGTGAGCACGTTGAACCACCACGCCGGATGCCAGGCCATGTCCCACATGGTCTTCAGATTCAACGTCGGCGGGATGGTCAGACCGTTGCGGGCGTCGCGCAGCCGGTTTCCGGCGACAGGGGTGTCGACCGTGAGCACCAGCGTGTCGTAGCCCGCGCGGCGCACATCCTCGATGAGGCGGCGGGTGCCGTCGCGGTCCTTCCACAGGTACAGCTGGAACCAGTTCGTCCCACCCGGAACGGCGGCCTTCAGCTCGGCGGGCGAGGTCGTGCCCATCGTCGACAGCGTGTACGGCACCCCGGCCCGCGCGGCGGCGCGCGCCACGGCCACCTCGCCCTCGTGCTGCATCATCCGGGTGAAGCCGGTGGGCGCCATGATCAGCGGGAATGATGCCGGCTGCCCGAGGATCGTCGTGGAGGTGTCCACCTCGGCGACGTCGTGCAGCACCCGCGGCTCGAACTCCACCTGCGCGAACGCCCGGCGGGCGCGGGCGATGCTGAGCTCCTCCTCGGCGGCGCCGTGGACGTAGTCGAACACCGACCGGGGTGTGGTGCGGCGCGCGATGCGGGCGAGGTCCTTCACGGACAGCGCCTGCGCGAGGCGCCGATCGACACGGTTCCACACCGGATGACGGAAGCCCAGCAGCGGCGCCACCGCACCCCAGGTGGGGATGCGACGGGGGATCCGCCGCGGCGGCAGGGTCATTCCTTCGACCGACCGGTGCCCAGGTACGCCTGGATGATGTCGTCGTCGGCGAGCAGCGCCTCGGAGGATCCGGAGCGCACGATCTCGCCGTTCTGCAGGATGTGGCCCTCGGTGGCGGCCTGCAGCGCTCGGCGTGCGTTCTGCTCCACCAGCAGCACCGTCGTGCCGTCGGCGAGCACCTCGTCGATCACCGCGAACACCTCGTTGACGATCTTCGGCGCCAGGCCCATCGACGGCTCGTCCATCAGGATGAGCTTCGGCCGCGCGAGCATGGCACGCGCGATCGCGAGCATCTGCTGCTCGCCGCCCGAGAGGGAACCCGCCGCCAGCTTGCGCCGCTCGCCGAGCACGGGGAACCGCTGGTACATCTCATCGATCGCCGGTCCGGAGCCTGCGCCGTGCGTGCGGGCGCCCATCTGCAGGTTCTCCGCGATCGTCATGGTCGCGAGGATCTGCCGACCCTCCGGCACCTGCACCAGGCCCTTCGGCACGAGCCGGTGCGACTTGGTCTTCGTGATGTCCGCGCCGTCGAACAGGATCTTCCCGCCGGACGGGCGCACGATCCCGGAGATCGCGTTGATGATCGAGGACTTGCCGGCGCCGTTGGCCCCGACCAGGGTCACCAGGGTGCCGGCGGCGACATCGAAGGAGACGCCGCGCACGGCCTCCACGCGTCCGTACGAGACCGACAGGTCCTGAACGCTCAGCAGCGGCTCAGCCATCGTTCTCCTCCGCAGCCGTCGTCTTCGTCGGGGTTGTTGATGGCGGGGCGACGGCTGCCGCGGCATCCGTCTCGCCGTCATCCGCCGCACCCAGGTACGCCTCGATCACACGCTCGTCGGCGGCGATGTCGGCGGGAGTGCCGTCGGCGAGCACTTCGCCGAAGTTCAGCACGATGATGTGGTCGCAGGTGTCCAGCACCATGCCCACGTTGTGCTCGATGAAGATGATCGTCAGGCCGTCCGCGGCCAGCGAGCGGATCAGGTCGCTCAGCCCGTCGGCCTCGACGTGGTTCATGCCGGCGGCGGGCTCGTCGAGGATCAGCAGCGACGGGTCGGCAGCCAGTGCGCGGGCGATCTCCAGGCGGCGCTGGTCGCCGTAGGAGAGTCCCTTCGCGAGCGTGTTCGCCTTGTCGAGCAGGCCCACCCGATCCAGGCAGCGCGCGGCGTGCGCGAGGGCGGTCTGCTCGTCGCGGCGCGCAGAGGGCAGCCAGATCAGTCGGCGCAGGAACGTGGGCTTGGCGACCACGTGCGCGCCGATCAGCACGTTCTCCAGCGCCGTGAGGCGATTGAACAGCTTGGAGTGCTGGAACGTGCGGGTGACGCCGGCCGCCGCGATCTTGTGCACCGGGGTGCGCCCGATCGGCACGCCCAGCACCGTGGCGCTGCCGGAGGACGGCGGGATGAGCCCGCTGATCATGTTCACGAGGGTCGTCTTGCCGGCGCCGTTCGGGCCGATCAGGCCGACCACTTCGCCGCTGCGCACGGTCAGGTTCACGCCGCGGACGGCGTGCACGCCGCCGTACTCCTTGGCGAGATCCTTCAGCTCGGCCACGACCTCACCGGCGGCGGGGTGGGCGCGCAGGCTGAGGCCCGCGGCATCCGTCTGCAGCGAGGAGACGTCGACCTTCTGGCGACGGCGGGGGATGAGGCTCGCGATGCCGCCGGGCAGGTACAGAATTACCAGGAGCAGCAGCAGGCCGGAGATGAACGGGCGGATCCAGCCCGCCTCGATGCCGATCGTGCGCTGGATCTCGGGGAGCATCGTCTGGAAGCCGCTGCCGAGGATCGGGCCGAAGAAGTTGGCCGTGCCGCCGACCACGGCGGTGACGAGACCGTCGATGGCCGTGGTGAAGCCGAAGTCCTCCGGCGCCACGAGGCGCACGTAGTACGCCCACATCACGCCGTACAGGCCGGCCAGCACACCCGCGGCGACGAAGGCCGACAGGCGGTGTCCGCCGACGTTGATGCCGATGGAGCGGGCGGCGAGCTCATCCTCGCGGATGGCCTCCAGCGCGCGCCCGTAGCGGGAGCGGCTCTGCCGGGCGAACCAGTACGTCACCAGTGCCAGCACGATCCAGGCGACGATCGGGGTGAGCGTCTTCGGCACCGACATGCCCTGTGCGCCGCCGGTCCATTCCGAGTTCAGCAGGAAGATGCGGATCGCCTCGGCGAAGCCGAGCGTCGCGATCGCGAGATACACGCCGCGCAGCCTCATGGTCGGGAGCCCCAGGATCACCGCCGTCACGGCGCCGACGAGCATGCCGACGATCATCGCGAACAGCAGCGTCGGGATCGGCCCCCACTGGGCGGGCGGCGGGGTCAGCGTGGCGGCGGTGAAGCCGGCGATGCCCGCGAATCCGGCCTGCGCCAGGCTGAGCTGGCCGGCGACGAGCACCGCGTAGAACGAGAACGCGAAGACGCCGTTGAGGGCGATGAAGACGAGAGTCGATTCGGTGAAGAGCATCAGACCTCACGCACCTTGCGCTTGCCGAACAGGCCCTCGGGCCGCACCAGCAGGATGACGAACAGCAGCGCGAACGCGATCAGGTCGCGCCAGCTGGAGCCGATGTACTGGATGGCGAACACCTCGGCGATACCGAGGATGAGCCCACCGACGAGGGAGCCCGACAGCGAGCCCATGCCGCCGACGATGATCACCGCGAGGCCCTTCAGTTCGATCGCACTGCCCATGCCCAGCTGCGCGCTGTTCACGTTCAGCGCGAACAGCACGCCGGCGACCGCGCCGAGAGCGGTGGAGATGGCGAACGTCGTCGCGGTGACGCCCTCGACGTTCACGCCGAGCACGCGCGCGGCGGTCGGGTTCTCGGCGACCGCCCGCATGGACCGACCCAGCGAGGAGCGCTGCACCAGGATGCTGAGCGCGATCATCAGACCCAGCGACACGGCCAGGATGATGATCTGCAGCCAGCTCGCGGTCAGGTCACCGAACTCCAGCGCATCCTCGGGGATGGTCCCCACGGGGAAGCGCCGGGTGTTCGGGCCGAAAACCGCCTGCAGCAGCGCGACGATCATCCCCGCCATGGCTATCGATGAGATCAGCCCGGCGAAGTGCGCGTCCGGCCGCTCGCGGAGCGGCCGGAACGCGATGCGCTCGATGAGCAGACCCATGATCGCCCCGAACGCGAACACCGCGATGAGCACGAGCCACAGCGGCAGATCGAAGGCCTCTGTCATCCAGATGCCCACGAACGCCGAGGCGGCGAACACGGAGGGGTGGGCCAGATTCAGCCGATCGAGGATGCCGAACACCAGGGTGAACCCGATGGCGAACAGCGCGTAGATCGAACCGAGGAACAGGCCGTTCAGTAGCTGCTGCAGCATGGGGGCTCCCGGCGGGTGGTCGGAGTCGTCGGATCAGGAGGGCGTCGGTTCTGAACGCGTCAGTTCAGAACCGCGAACTTGCCGTCCTCGACGATCTGCACGACGGCGGAGTGCTCAGCGTCGCGGTCCTTGTTGATGGTCAGCGAGCCGAGCGGCGTCTTCAGGTCCTTGACCTGCGTCAGGCCGTCCTGCACGTCGGCGCGCTCACCGGAGCAGTTCACGCGGACCGCGTGGTCGAGCGCCAGCAGGCCGGTGTACGCCTGTGCGGCGAACTGGTCGGGGCCCGCGCCGTACTCGTCCTCGTACTCCTTCATGAAGGCCGTGTTCTCGGGGCTGTCCGACGCGGAGTTCCAGGCGGCGCCCACGATGACGCCCTCGGCGGCGGCGCCGGCGTCCTTCATCAGCTGCGGGTTGTTGAAGCCGTTGCCGCCGATGATCGGAGCATCGATGCCGAGTTCACGGGCCTGAGTGACCAGCGGGATGGCGGCCTCGATGAGGGCCGAGACGACGATGGCGTCGGGCTTGCTCTCCTTCGCGGCCGTCAGGAGGCTCCGGAAGTCGGTGTCCTTGACCGAGAACTTCAGGGTGTCGACCACGTCGACGCCCTGGTCCTTGAGGGACTCGGCCATCACCTTGTAGCCCGACTCCGTGAAGGCGTCGTCATTGCTGTACATGACGACGACCTTCTTCAGGTCGAACTTCTCGGTGGCGGCCTCGATCGTCTGCGGGATGACCTGGCCCTCGGTGAGGGAGTCGCGGAAGATGAAGTCGCCCTGCTCGGTGATGCCGGCCGCGGTATTCGAGATGGCCAGCACCGGCATCCCGCCGTCCTGGGCGATCGGCTGCGCCTGGAAGGCCGTGTTCGACAGGGTGGGTCCGATGACGGCGCTGGTGCCGTCGGCGACGAACTTCTCGAAGACGCCGATGGCCTGCTTCGGGTCGGTGCCGTCGTCCTCGATCTTGAGGTCGTACTTCACGCCGTCCTTGGCGTTGAGGTCCTTGAGGGCGAGCTTCAGGCCGTTCTGCTGCGATTCGCCGTAGCTGGCCGCGGCGCCCGTCAGGCTGAGGGCCGCACCCAGGGGAACGGTGCCCTCGATCGTGCAGGCGTCTCCCGAGCCCGAGCCCTTCAGGCTGCCGCCGGCGTCGCCGCCGGTGCCTCCTCCGGTGCTGCTGCTGCAGCCCGCGAGCAGGAGCGCGGATGCGGACAGGATGACGGCGGTGCGAAGTGCTTTGCGCATGGGGATCTCCGTTTCAACGATGAATCAGGTCGCCCCTGCTACGTCGGATCGATGATCCCGCGTCGCGTGCACTGCGCAACAGCCTCGCTGCGGATAAGGCAGGGCGATGGATCGATCCTATCGTCAGGCTGATGGCGGGTCAGCGCCACAGGACGGCGATGCCGGCGTTGACGAGCGTCAGCACGCCGACGCCCCAGAACAGCACCGGCGGGACGGCGCCGGACTTCTTCTGGCGGCCCTGGCCGATGCCGAGGAACGCGCCGATGACGATGAGGACGACGAGCTTCGTGCCGATCTTGGCGTAGTTCATCTCCGCGCCCTCGGGCAGTCCCCACGGCGCGGCGAGGATCAGTCCGGCGACCGCCGCGATCGAGATGCCGATCTGCATCAGCCGGGTGATCTCGTGCTTGCCGCCGAACGCCTGCACGGCCCAGGAGCCGAACAGCACGGCGAAGCCGATGAGGTGGATGAAAAGAACGATGTGGCGCAGGGTCTCCATGCCCTCAGGCTAGCCAATCCCGGTGCTGGGCGGTATCTGCTACGGGAGCCCGCGGTACTGGTCGCTCAGCCGCGCAGGTCGGCGAGGAGACGCGCGGTGCGCAGCGCGGCATCGGCGGCCTCGGCGCCCTTGTCCTCCTTCGAGTCCGGAAGACCCGCGCGGTCCAGGCCCTGCTGCTCGTCGTCGAGGGTGAGCAGCCCGAAGCCGACCGGCTTGCCGGCATCCAGCGAGACCCGCGTCAGGCCGTCGGTCGACGCCGCCGAGACGTACTCGAAGTGCGGAGTTCCGCCGCGGATGATCACGCCGAGCGCCACGACGGCGTCCGCACCGCCGGCGAAGGCCGCCTGCGCGGTCACGGCCAGCTCGAAGGAACCGGGCACCCGCACCAGCGAGTGCTCTGCGCCCGCGGCGTCGAGCGTGCGCTGGGCGCCGGCGATCAGGCCGTTCGAGATCGTCTCGTGCCAGGTCCCGGCGATGACGACGACCCGCAGGCCGCTTCCATCGACGGGAGAGGGGGTGGTGGGGGCTCCGGCGCCGCTCATGCGTCGTCCTTTCCATCTGCGAGCGCCTGGGCCAGCTCGGCTTCGCCGATGATGTGGCCCATGCGATCGCGCTTGGTCTCGAGGTACTGGTGGTTGTTGGGGCCGACGCCGACGATCAGGGGCACCTGCTCGACGACGTCGAGGCCGAGCTCGCGCAGCTTGTCCACCTTGTCGGTGTTGTTGGTCAGCAGGCGCACCTTCGAGATCCCGAGGTCGGAGAGGATTCCGGCCGCCGCCGCGTAGTCGCGTGCGTCGGCGGGCAGGCCGAGTGCGAGGTTGGCGTCGACGGTGTCCAGGCCCTCTTCCTGAAGGCTGTATGCACGCAGTTTGTTGATCAGGCCGATGCCGCGACCCTCGTGGCCGCGCATGTAGACGACCACCCCGCCCTCGGCGTCGATCAGCTCCAGTGCGGCCTGCAGCTGCGGGCCGCACTCGCACTTCTCCGAGCCGAAGGCCTCGCCGGTCAGGCACTCGGAGTGCACGCGCACCAGTGCGGTCTCACCCGGCGTGCCGGAGACGACCGCGATGTGGTCGGTGCCGGTGACGCGGTCCTTGTAGGCGAGGAAGCGGAAGTTGCCGTGCGAGGTGGGCACGTTGGCGTCGGCGCGCAGGCTCACCCGGCGCTGGGTCTTCTGCACGGTGCAGTCGGCCTCGTCGCGCGGGTCGGTCTCGTTCAGGTGCCTGATGAGCTGCTCGATGGTGATCACCGGCACGTTCTCGCGCTCGCCGAGCTCGAGCAGCCCTGGTAGGCGCATCATGCTGCCGTCATCCGCGACGACCTCCGCAATGGCGCCCACGGGCTGAAGGCCGGCGAGGGTCATCAGTTCGACGGCGGCCTCGGTGTGGCCGCCGCGCTGCCGCACGCCCCCATCGACGGCGCGCAGCGGCAGGATGTGTCCGGGGCGGATGATGCTCGTGGCGGTGGACTGCGGGTTCGCCAGCACGTTCAGCGTCAGGGCGCGGTCATGGGCGCTGATGCCGGTGGTCACTCCGACCGCAGCATCGACGCTCACCGTGTACGCCGTGGATCGGGCATCCTCATTGCTCTCCACCATGGGCGGGAGATTGAGGCTGTCGGCGAGGTCGGCGGGCATCGGTGCACAGATGAGGCCCGAGGTCCAGCGCACCATCCAGGCCATGACCTCGGGGGTCGCGAGCTCGGCCGAGATGATGATGTCGCCCTCGTTCTCGCGGTTCTCGTCGTCGGCGACGATGACGGGCTTGCCGGCGCGCAGCGCCTCGAGGGCGTCGTTGATGGGGGAAAGGCTCATCGTGAGCCTCCTTCCGAAACGGGGCGGAACGCCAGCAGGCGCTCCACGTGACGAGCGAGGATGTCGGTCTCGAGGTTGACGACGTCGCCGGGGGCGAGCGCGCCGAGGATGGTGGCCTCGAGGGTCTCGGGGATCAGCGAGACCTCGAACCATGCCTTGGTCTCTGAAGGGTCGCTCACGGCGCTGACCGTGAGCGAGGTGCCGGCGACGCTGATGGAGCCCTTGTCGACGACGAGGGCGGCGAGATCGGCGGGAAGGCTGAAGCGCAGCACGCTCCACTGGTCGCCCGGGCGGACTTCGAGCACGGAGCCGGTGCCGTCGACATGGCCCTGCACGATGTGTCCGCCCAGTCGCGCCCCGACGGGCATGGCCTTCTCGATGTTCACGCGGGTGCCGACCTGCACGGCCCCGAGCGCCGAGACGTCGAGGGTCTGCTTCATGACATCCGCGTCGAACGTGTCGGTCGTCGAGCCGACCACGGTCAGGCAGACACCACTGACGGCGATGGATTCGCCGTGCACGGCATCCGATGCGGCCTTCGGTGCGCGCACCGTGAGACGCCAGCCGTCTCCGGACGGCGCGATCGCGGCGATCTCGCCGATCTCCTCGATGATTCCGGTGAACATCAGCTTCCTTCCGATTCGGAGGTGACGCGGGCGACGGCCAGCAGATCCTCGCCGAGTGGAATCCACTCGTCGACGGTCAGCCGGCGCGCGTCGGCGATGGTGCCCACGCCGATGTCGGCGAGGGCGAGGCGCCCGCCGCCGAGCAGCACGGGGGCGATGTAGGCGAGCACGGCGTCGGCGAGGCCGGCGGCGAGGAACGCGCTGGCCAGCGTGGGGCCGCCTTCGACGAAGACCCGCTGCACCCCGCGCTCGCGGAGGTCGGCGAGCACGGCGTTGAGGTCGTGGGTGTCGTAGAAGATCGGGGCCAGCGGATGCCGGTGCACCGCCGCGTCCGCTGGGGTCGCACGCGAGCCGATGACGACGGGGATGGGCTGGTGGGCCAGCAGCGCGTCGCCGTCGCGGGCGGTGAGGGCGGGGTCGTCGGCGAGCACCGTTCCGGTGCCGACGACGATCGCGTCGGCCTGCGCTCGGCGTGCGTGCACATCGGCCCGTGCGACGGGGCCGGTGATCCACTGGCTGGTGCCGTCGGATGCCGCGGCGCGCCCGTCCAGGCTCTGCGCCCACTTCACGGTCACGTGCGGGCGGCCCAGCCGCTGCACGGACAGCCAGTCGGCGATCAGGGTGTGGGCGGCATCCGATTCGAGGCCGGCGACGACGTCGAGGCCCGCGGCGCGCATCCGGTCGCTGCCTCCGCTGGACGCCACGCCCGGATCATCGAGCGCATAGATCACCCGGGCCACGCCGGCATCGATGAGCGCCTGCGAGCAGGGCCCCGTGCGTCCGGTGTGGTTGCAGGGCTCCAGCGTGACGACTGCGGTCGCGCCGGCGGCTTCGCCCGGTGCGAGCTTCGAGAGGGCGTCGACCTCGGCGTGCGGGGTTCCGGCGCCGTGGTGCCACCCCTCGGAGAGCGTCTCGCCGGTGGGGGAGAGGATGACGGCGCCCACCTGCGGGTTCAGCCCGCGGGGGCCGTGCGCGGCGAGTGCGAGCGCCCGCGACATCGCGTCGCGTTCCGCGTCGTTCACTGCCATCGGTCGTCCTTCTCTGGGTAACCGGGGCCGACAGCGCGCGCGATGGCGTCGCCCGTGCTGCCTCTCTTCCGGACTAGCGAGCTGCTGCTCGCATCACCGTCGGTTCCGGATTTCCACCGGATCGGCGCCTGTCGCCAGGCGTTCGCGGACTGTCACCGCCGGTTCGGATTCACACCGACCCCGGAGCACGTTGATGCTTCCGAGTGTACTCAACGCCGGAGCAGTCGATTCATTCCCCGTAATGTTCGGCGGAGTCACCCCAATAGGCGGCGGATCCATCCGCGCAGCCCGCGGTCTACAGGACCGGAGTTGGCCGTGGCCTGATTCAGCGCTTCGGCCGTGTGTGCGAACTGCTCGCGGAGTCGGTTGTACTGGCCGCCGCGTCGGTGGATGGCATAGCCGAGTCCCAGAGCCACCAGTGCGACGATGCTGATGATCCAGGGAGATACATCGCCGACCGGCAGGAAGAATTGGGCGACTGCGGCACCGAGAACGGCGGTGGCCAAGGCGATGATGCCGCCACCGATCCACTCATGAAGTCGCGCGATGCTGTGGGCTCGTCGGGCGTACCGCAGCGCATCGTCCATCGATCCGGTCTGCCCAGGGACGGGGAAAGTCGGCTTGCTTCGTGTCGGCCAGGGGTTCTCCGCCAGGGCCTTCTGGTCGTCAGTCATTCCTGAGAAGTACGGCGCGCTGCGGTTGGTGGCGGTGATGCGCCGGATGCCGTTGAGTACCAAGATCCACACCGTGATGAGCAGCCCGAGGAGCACGAGGGAGACGATTGCTCGCCGTGTCTCGGCGGATCTCTGCAGTTCGATGCTGAGAAGCACTGCGAGCATTGCGCCGAACAGGAACCAGCGGCCGGTCAGGGACTGGAACGTCGCAGAGGCATAGTCTCGCATCCGGACTGTCTTGTGAGGCCCATGGGGGTTGGTGGCGCTGATGAAGGCTGTGAACCCGCATGCCCCTTCGATGAGGCCTAGCGTCAGCACGACTTGCACAAAACTGGCTGCGGTCCTGTTGACCGTTGTTGCAACTTCTGCCGCCGACCCGCCCAGTGGCCAGGGGATGTATTCGGGCACCCAAAGGATCGTGGCTCCGAAGAGCTGGAACAGTGCAACGAGGAGAACAGCCATCAGGGTGATCCACCAGACGACCTGGCTGAGGATCATGGTGCCGTGTCCGACCGCGACGGTCCTGCCAGTGCGAGTTCTGAACGCCACGGCGACCTACTTCAGCAGCCGCGAGAGCCGCCGATCCGCGAGGATCTTGCCCCCGGTCTGACAGGTGGGGCAGTACTCCAGGCTCCGGTCCGCGAAGAACACGGATCGCACGGTGTCGCCGCAGACCGGGCAGGCCTCGCCGCGTCGGGCGTGCACCTGCATCCCGCGGCGCTTGGCGTCCTTCAGATCTGCCGGGGGCTTGCCGGCCGACTCGGCGATCGCCTCGCGCAGCGTGTCCTGCATGGCGGTGTAGAGGCGGTCGATCTGCGCGTCGTCGAGACCGGCGGCGGGCGCGTAGGGGGACATCTTCGCGGCGTGCAGGATCTCGTCGCTGTAGGCGTTGCCGATGCCCGCGATCAGGTTCTGGTCGCGCAGCAGGCCCTTGATCTGCATCCGCCTGCCCGCCAGCAGCGCCGCGAACGCCTCCCGCGTGAACGACGCGTCCAGCGGATCGGGCCCCAACCGTGCGATGCCCGGCACGTCCTGCGGATCACGCACCACGTACACCGCGAGCGACTTCTTCGTGCCCGCCTCGGTCAGATCGAACCCGCTGCCATCGTCCAGCGCCACGCGCAGTGCGATCGGGCTGCGGCCCGGCTTGATCAGCGTGGTCGACAGGGCGTCGTACCAGCGCAACCACCCTGCCTTGGCCAAGTGGAAGATCACGTGAAGTTCATCGCCCAGGCTCAGATCGATGAACTTCCCATGCCGCGCGGTCGCCGTGATCGTCGCATCCTGCAGCGCGTGCACGGGCGGGTCGAAGGTCTTCAGCGCCGCGATGGCGGCCACGCTGACGCGCGTGACGGTGCGCCCCACGGCGCGCTCGCCGAGGAAATCGACGAGCCCCTGCACCTCCGGCATCTCGGGCATGCAGACATCCTGCCATCCGTGCCGGACATCCGACAGTGCGACCGATCAGAGGACGGGCCACTCCACGGGTATGCGGTCATCGGACGCCAGCAGGCCGGCGATCCAGCCGTCGTCGCGGCCGCGCGGGCTGGTCAGGCCCTGGCGCAGCATCCCCTCGTACCGGAAACCCAGACCGCGAGCGGTGCGCGCGGACGGCACATTGCCGACCACGGCCCGCCACGCGAGCCGTGCGAGCTTCAACTCCTCGAACGCGTAGTCGACGACCGCGCGGCCGGCTTCACCCATGAGGCCCCGGCCGCGGTGCGCGGCCGTGCCCCAGTACCCGATCTCGGCCTCGCCGCCCTGCGGGTGCGAGGTGATTTTGTGCAGCCCGATCATGCCGGCCAGTTCGCCGTCGCGCCGGATCGCCCAGACCGTCTCGACGCCGTCCGCCCACCATCCGGCGACGAGTGCGACGAAATCTTCGCCGTCCTTGCGCGTGTACGGGCTCGGCACGGTGGTCCAGCGCGGCACCTCCGGGTCCTGACAGGCGGCGGTGATCGCATCGACGTCGTCGAGGGTGGGGATGCTGAGAACGAGCCGCTCGGTGCGCAGGGTGACGGGTTCCATCGCACCAGCGTAAGGCGACGGCTGGGTAGGCTGAGACCGCGGCCGATCCGCCGTCAGACCGAGGAGGACGGCTGTGCCGATGCAGCGCTCATCGCCCCGAGGCGTCATCGTCTCGCTGCTGGCATCCGTGCTGTTCGCCTGCATCTTCTACCTCGCGGCGCAGCTGAGCTCCTCGGCCGAGGTCGTCTGGGCCTGGCGCGTGCTCGCGACACTCAGCCTGTACCTCTTCGCGCTGTGGCATCCGTCTTCCCGTTCCGCACTGCTGGTGCTGCTGCGCCGGCTGAGGAGCCGCTGGTGGCTGCCACCGCTCGCTCTGCTGCTCGCCGCGATCGTCGGAGTGCAGCTGTGGCTGTTCATGTGGGCTCCCATGCACGGACACGGACTCGACGCATCGCTGGGCTACCTGCTGCTCCCGATCACGCTGGTGCTGGGCGGTCGGTTCATCCTGCACGCACCGGTGAGTCGGATGCAGTGGGGCGTGGTCGCGCTCGCCGCGGTGGCCGTCGCCGTCAAGCTCGTCGCCACACCCCAGCTGTCGTGGGTGACGCTGGTGATCTGCATCCCCTACGCCGTCTACTTCGTGCTGCGACAGCGCTTCGGACTCGACGGCCCGTTCGTGTTCGGACTGGAGCTGGCGGTGATGTCGCCGATCGCAGTGGTGATGCTGGCCGCCGCGACGCCCGGCCCGCTGCCGATGTCCGAACTCGCGGGACTCGCTGCTGTGGGAGTGCTCGGCGGGTTCGGGATGGTGCTGTACCTGGGCGCGTCGACCATGCTCTCCATGCCGGTCTTCGGTCTGCTCACCTATGTGGAGCCGGTGCTGCTGGTGGCTGTGGCGTTCGTGCTGGGGGAGCGGATGCAGGGCGCCGACGCCGTCGTCTACGGCATCCTGGCCGTGGCGCTTGCGCTCCTGGCAGTGGAGGGCTTCCGTGGTGCGCGTCGTCCGCGTCGGTGAGACGGGAAGCACGGGAGCGATGTCGGTGGGCGGACAGTAGACTTCCCCGGTGACTGTTCCGGGGATTCTGCGTGCCTTGGAAGAGGCGAACCTTTACCGCGACGCCCTCACCTGGGCGAAGACCGATGCCGAGATCTCGGTGGTCGACGGGCTCGACGCCCCGGTGATCGCGGGGCTCCTCGACAAGCGCGCACAGGGCGGGCATCCGGCATCCGTCCTCATCGTGACGCCGACCGGCCGCCGGGCCGAGTCGGTTGCCGCCGCGCTGGGCTCGTACGCCGCCGACGCCGAGATCCTCACCTTCCCGGCCTGGGAGACGCTGCCGCACGAGCGGCTGAGCCCCAGCCCCGACACGGTCGGCCGCCGCCTGGAGGTGCTGCGCCGCATCACGACGTGGGACGGCAGCAGGCCGCTGGCAGTCGTCGCCTCGGTGCGTGCCGCCCTGCAGCCGCTGGCGGCGAACCTCGGCGATGCCGCACCGCTGGAGCTGCGGGTGGGCTCGCGTGGCACGGAGCTCGAGGAGGCCGTGGAGAGGCTTGTCGAGCGCGCGTACTCCCGGGTGGACATGGTCTCGCGCCGTGGCGAGTTCGCCGTGCGCGGCGGCATCCTCGACGTCTTCCCGCCGACGGCCGATCACCCGCTGCGGGTGGAGTTCTTCGGCGACGAGATCGACCAGATCCGCGCCTTCTCGGTCGCCGACCAGCGCTCGCTCCCGGGTGACGTGGAATCCGTTGAACTGCCTGCCAGCCGCGAGCTGCTGCTCACCGCCGATGTGCGCGAACGGGCCGCCGCCCTGGTGGGGCAATTCCCGGCGATCTCCGGGATGCTCGAGAAGATGGCGGAGGGCATTCCCGTGGAGGGGATGGAATCGCTGCTGCCCGCGGTCTCGGGTCCGCTGATGACCCTGGTCGAGTACCTGCCCGCAGGCTCCGCAACCGCGCTCGTCGACCCCGAGCGGGCAAGCGGACGCGCGCAGAACCTCGGCGAGACCAACCGCGAGTTCCTGGAGGCGGCGTGGAGCGCGGCGACCTCCGGAGCATCCGCACCGATCGATCTGGGCGCCGGCGACTTCATCTCCATCGCGCGGCTGCGTGAGATCGTGCGCGACCGCGACGGAGTGTGGTGGCGACTGAGCGCCTTCGCCGCTGACGATGCGGATGCCGAGAACCTGGACTCCTCGATCATCCCCTCCTTCCACGGCAACGTCGACGGTGCGATCTCTTTCGTGGAGACGCGCCTGGGCGAGGGCTGGCGCGTGGTGGTCATCGCAACGGGGCAGGGGCTCATCGAACGGGCGCGCGACGTGCTCAGCGATCGAGGACTCGCAGCCCGCGTGCTCACAGACCTGACCGACGCGCCTGAGGCGGGCGTCGCGAGCCTTGTGGTCGGGGCCGTCGAATCCGGCTTCCAGGTGCCCGAGGCGAAGCTCGCCGTCCTCACCGACAACGAGTTCTACGGCCGCACGATCGGCGGCGATCAGCGCGTCGTGAAGAAGCTCGCCTCGCGTCGGCGCAACGTCGTCGACCCGCTGCAGCTGAAGCAGGGCGACTACGTCGTGCACACCACCCATGGCATCGGCCGCTTCGTCGAGATGACCAAGCGCGAGGTGTCCTCCGGCGGGCGCAATGCCGTCAAGACCACGCGTGAGTACCTGGTGCTCGAGTACGCGCCCTCCAAGCGCGGCTACCCGGGCGACAAGCTGTACGTGCCCACCGACCAGCTCGACCTGCTCTCGAAGTACGTCGGCGGTGAGGCCCCCGTGCTGTCGAAGATGGGCGGCAGCGACTGGTCGGCAGCCAAGGGCAAGGCGCGCAGGGCCGTGCGCGACATCGCCGTCGAGCTCGTGAAGCTGTACTCGGCGCGCATGAGCGCCAAGGGGCACGCCTTCGGGCCGGACACGCCCTGGCAGCGCGAGCTGGAGGAGGCATTCCCGTTCGCCGAGACCCAGGACCAGCTGCAGACGATCGACGAGATCAAGGCCGACATGGAGCGGCCGGTCCCCATGGACCGTCTGCTCAGTGGCGACGTCGGCTTCGGCAAGACCGAGGTCGCCGTGCGTGCCGCGTTCAAAGCCATCCAGGAGGGCAAGCAGGTCGCGATGCTCGTGCCGACCACCCTGCTGGTCAAGCAGCACATGGAGACCTTCACCGAGCGCTTCGCCGGATTCCCCGTGCAGGTGCGCGCCCTCTCGCGCTTCCAGACCGACAAGGAGGCCAGGCTCACGCTGCAGGGCCTCATCGACGGCTCGGTCGACATGGTGATCGGAACGCACCGGATCCTCACCGAGAAGGTGCTGTTCAAGGACCTCGGGCTGATGATCATCGACGAGGAGCAGCGGTTCGGCGTCGAGCACAAGGACAAGCTCAAGAAGATGAAGACCAATGTCGACATCCTCGCCATGAGCGCAACCCCCATCCCGCGGACGCTGGAGATGGCGGTCACAGGCATCCGGGAGATGTCGACGCTGCAGACGCCTCCCGAGGACCGGCATCCGATCCTCACCTTCGTCGGCCCGCGCAGCGACAAGCAGATGGCCGCGGCGATCCGCCGCGAGATCCTGCGCGAGGGACAGATCTTCTTCGTGCACAACCGGGTGCAGTCGATCCAGCGCGTGGCCGCGGAGCTCGCCGAGCTCGTGCCCGAGGCGCGCATCGCCGTCGCCCATGGCCGCATGGGCGAGCACCAGCTCGAGCAGGTCGTCGATGACTTCTGGGAGCGCAAGTACGACGTGCTCGTCTCGACCACCATCATCGAGACCGGTCTGGACATCTCCAACGCGAACACGATCATCATCGACAAGGCCGACAAGTACGGTCTGTCTCAGCTGCATCAGCTGCGCGGGCGCGTGGGACGCGGGCGTGAGCGCGCCTACGCGTACTTCCTCTACGACGACTCCAAGCCGCTCAGCGAGACGGCCGCGGACCGGCTGCAGACCATCGCCGTCAACAACGAGCTCGGCTCGGGCACGCAGGTCGCGCTGAAGGACCTCGAGCTGCGCGGTGCGGGCAACATGCTCGGCGCCGAGCAGGCCGGCCACATCGCGGGCGTCGGCTTCGACCTCTACCTGCGCATGATCGGCGAGGCCGTCGCGGACTTCCGCGGTGAGGAGACCGAGACCGGTGGGGAGCTGCGGCTCGAACTGCCGGTGGAGGCCCGCATCCCCGAGCACTACATCGACAGCGAACGTCTGCGCCTGGAGGCGTACCAGAAGCTGTCCTCCGCGGCCACGGCGACCGCCCCCGACGACGCGATCGACCTGGTCTCCGAGGAGCTCATCGACCGGTACGGGGCGTTCCCCGACGAGGTGCAGACCCTGTTCGCCGTCGCGCGGCTGCGTCGCAGGGCAGCGCGCGCCGGGCTCACGGATGTCGTGGCGATGGGCTCCAACCTGCGCGTCGCCCCCGCGCACCTCGAGGACTCCATGAAGGTGCGCCTGCAGCGGCTGTATCCGAAGGCGAAGCTCGTCGGCGGGGGCGAGGCGGCGGTGCTGCCGATGCCCGTCGACACCGACATCCTGGAGTGGGTCGGCAACCTGTTCACCGCGATGTTCCCGGAGCCGGTGAAGGCCGCCGCGTCGACCTGAGCACTGTCGTCTGCCGCGGAGACATGCGCTTCGCGCGGACTGGATGCCGGATTCGGTCCGTGGCACGCGTTTTTCTCCGCGTGACGCGTCGGTCACAGCTTTTCTACGCACTGTAGAATTGCGGGATGAGCGCGGAACGGATTCCGAACGATCCCTGGGTGGTCGAGGCCGAACGGACTCGGGATGCACCGGGATTCCGCCGACCCGAGTTCGGGCCGGTGCCGAAGGGCTCCATCTACGGGCTGGGCGCGCTGGCGGCATTCCGCGCGGTCGGTCTGGTGCTCATCGCCGAGGCCGTCGCCCGCGGCATCGGGGCGCTCGCCGGCTCCGGACTCACCGCCGACGCGACCCGGATCATCCTGCTGTGCGGGCTGGTCGGCCTGTTCCTGCGCGCGGGCGGGGAGTGGGCGGCATCCGTCGTCGCGCGACGCGTCGCCACGGATGTGAAACGCGACCTGCGGAGCCGGCTCTGGCGGCGGATCGCGCAGGGCGAGCGTGCGGGAGGCGGCACGGCCGTGCTCGCCGCCGACGGACTCGACGACCTGGACGACTACTACGTGCAGACTCTTCCCGCGCTGATCGGCGCGGCCGTGATCCCCCTGGTCGTCGGCGTGCGGATCCTCGGCGCCGACTGGCTGAGCGCGCTCATCATCGTGCTCACAGTGCCGCTCGTGCCGCTGTTCATGATCCTCATCGGCAAGCACACCCAGCAGCGCACCGACGAGGCGCTCAATGCGCTGACGCGCCTCGCCGACCACCTCACCGAACTCGCCCGTGGCCTGCCCGTGCTCGTCGGCCTGGGACGTGTCGAAGAGCAGACGCAGGCGCTGGACGGCATCCAGCGCCGCTATCGCACCCGCACCGAGGAGACCCTGCGCTGGGCCTTCCTGTCCTCGCTCGCCCTGGAACTGATCGCCACCATCTCCGTCGCCCTCGTCGCGGTCGTGCTCGGTCTGCGGCTGCTGGATCGGTCGATGGCCCTCGAACCGGCGCTGATCGCCCTGATCCTCGCCCCGGAGTGCTTCCAGGCGCTGCGCGATGTCGGATCGGCGTTCCACGCCTCGCAGGACGGGCTGTCCGCCCTCGACCGCGCCAAGGCCCTGCTGGCGAAGAAGCCCGCGCGGGACCTGCGGCGCAGTGGCGCGGATGCCGTGGCCGTCGAGAAGCTCAGCGTGCGATACGCCGGGCGTGCATCCGCCACGCTCACGGACGTCGACGCCGAACTGCACGGCATCACCGCTATCACCGGTCCCAGCGGTGCCGGCAAGTCGACGCTGCTCGCTGCGCTCGCAGGCGTCCTGCCCGAAGACGCCGAGACCGCCGGCGCGATCCGAGGGGCGGATGCCGTCGCCTGGGCGCCCCAGGCGCCACGGGCGTTCGCGGCGACACCGCGCGAGGAGATCGCGCTGTACGGAGCGGGAGATGATGCCCTCGCGGAACTCGGCCTGGCCGCGCTCGCCGATGCCGCCGTCGCAGAGCTGAGTCCGGGAGAGCTGCGGCGCCTCGCCGTCGCGCGCGCCCTGGCCCGAGTGGATGCCGGAGCGACGCTGCTCGTGCTCGACGAGCCCACCGCGCACCTCGACCCCGTCGCCGCGCAGCGGGTGCGGGATGCCGTGCTGCGCCGCGCCTCGTCCTGCACGATCGTCTTCGCCAGCCATGAGGCCGAGACACTGTCGCTGGCCGAGCACCGGATCGCCGTGGGAGCGGCGTCGTCACTTTCGCAGACGGTGCCGTCGCATCTGAAGGACGTTTCCGCTTCTGAAGGACGATCCGCCCCCAGGCGTCCTTCAGACCTGCAGACGTCCTCCACAAGCGCGCCGCACGAGTCCGCATCCGCGCGCCGCCTCACCCTGTTCTCCCTGCTGCGGCCCCATGCCTGGCTGTGGGCGGGGTCCATCGGGCTCGGAGCGCTCGCCGCCGGGTTGGCCGCCGCCCTCACGGCCGTGTCCGGATGGCTCATCGTGCGCGCCGGCGTCGAGGAGTACATCATGTACCTGCTCGTCGCGATCGTCGGCGTGCGCGCATTCGGCATCGGGCGCGCCGTGGGCCGCTACGCCGAGCGGCTCGTCACGCACCGTGCCGCGTTCCTGGTCGTGGACGCGCTGCGCCTGCGCCTCTGGCGCGCGATCTCCCAGCGAGGTGCGGGCTCGCGCCGGCTGCTGGAGGGCGGAGCGCCGCTCGACTACCTCGTGACCCTCGCCGACGACCTGAGAGACCAACTGCCGCGCATCGTGCCGCCGGTCGGGGCGGGCATCGTCGTGATCGCCGGGGCAATCGCGACCACCGCAGCGGTCGTCCCGCACCTGACCGTGCTCGTCGCATCCGTGCTGATCCTCTCCGTCGTCCTCGCGATCCTGCTCGCCGTCCGGGGTGAGCGCGGCGCCGGCGACCAGCGCATCGCCGCACGCTCGGCGATCGTCCGCGGAACAGCCGCGCTGGCGTCCGCCTCCGATGACCTGCGCGGCAACGGCGTCGCCGACAGCGCGCTGCGCGAGCTCGACGTCCAGGCAGACCGTCTCGCGACGGCCGAGCGGAGAGCCGCATGGTCGGCGGGCCTCGGCACCGCGGTCATCACCGCCGCGACGACCCTGCTCGCGGTGCTCGTGCCGCTGCTCTCCACCGGCACGCCGGCCGCGCTGGTCTCGGTCATCGCCCTGCTCGCGCTCGCGGTGCTCGAGCCGCTGGCCGGCCTCGTGACGGCGGCGCATCGGATGCCGGCGATGCGAGCCCTGCTCGAACGACTCGACCCGATCCTGCAGCCCGCGCCCACGGCGGAGTGGGGAACCCGGCATCCGGAAGCCACCCGTCGCCTCGCGCTCGACGACGTCACGATCCGGTACCCCGGCGGGGGGCATGCAGCGGTGTCCGGAGTCTCCGGCGCGGTCGAGCGCGGAGGCTGGCTCGCGCTGGACGGGCCGTCCGGATCCGGCAAATCCACGCTGCTGTCGGCGGTGATGGGGGCGCTGCCCGTGGCATCCGGTGCCGTCGTCGCCGACGACGTGCCGCTCACCGCGTTGGACGAGCGCGCGTGGCGAGACCGCGTCGCGTGGTGCCCGCAGGACGCGTACGTGTTCGATTCGACGCTGCGCGGCAACCTGCTGCTCTCCCGCGCGCGCGACGACGCACCGGACGATCATGACATGCGCGATGTGCTGGGCCGTGCCGGGCTCGGCGCCCTGCTCGCCTCTCTCGCAGACGGACTCGACACCCGCGTGGGCGCCGGCGGCTCGGCGCTCTCCGGCGGAGAGCGTCAGCGCCTGGCCGTGGCGCGCGCCCTGCTCACCCGATCGGACGTGATCCTGCTCGACGAGCCCACCGCGCACCTCGACGAGCCGACCGCGGCTGCCATGATGGCCGACGTCCGCGCGGCCACCGCGGACCGCGTCGTGCTGCTCGTCTCGCACCGCGTCGCCGACCGTCGGGAAGGCGATGCGATCGTGCGGCTCGCCGCCGGCATCCGCCTCCCGGTCGACGAGCCCGTGGCGCGCTGACTCAGGCGGCGAGTCGGCGGAACCGGTCGCTCACGCGCGTCGACCCGGAAACCGGCTGATCCGCCACAGCACCGGAGACGCCTGCGGCACCGACCTGCAGGATCGCGCGGGCGAGCACCTCGTCGCGCACCTCGCGGCGCGCGTGGTCGTCGGCGAGCATCTCCACGAGCGCCGCCACTTCGACCTCGGCGCGGGCGGCGATCGGGAACCAGGGCAGCGCCGAGCGCCAGGCGCGGAACGCGAGCAGCAGCAGATCGTGCCGCTGCTCGACGTGCGCGCGCTCGTGGGCGATCACGGCGACCAGCTCATCCGCATCCAGCCGGTCCAGCAGACCCTGCGAGAGCACGGTCACCGACCGCGCGCCGTTCGGAAGGCAGTACGCCACCGGCACGGCGTCGTCGATCACCCGCGTGCGCGCCCGGGTCGGATGCGGGGACGTGAGCAGCTCGAGCAGTGCCAGGTGCCGGTGCCGCTGACGCGTCACCTGCACGATCGTCACGCCCAGATGCGCCAGCAGGTAGACGGCGAAGGCCAGCGCGGGGATCAGGGCGAGGAGCGGATGCTCGGGAAGCGCGGAGTATCCGGCCAGCGCGAGGGCCCCGATCATCGACAGGCCTCCGGCCAGCCCGATCGCCTGCCAGAGCAGCAGAGCCATCACCGGCATCCGCATCGGCCACGCGGCGCGGGAGAGGAGCACTGGCACCGGCCAGGCCAGGGCGAGAGCCAGGGCGCCGAGCAGGGCGGCGGCCGCGATGACGACGCCGTGCGGGATCACCAGTGCGCCGGTGAGTGCGGCGTCGACCTCCGCGAGCTCGATCATCGCAGAGGACTCAGCTCGTGCGCCCGAGCAGCTGACGAAGGATCGCCGCGTCCTCCACGGACACGCCGCCCACGAAGCGCTCCAGCACGGCGGTGCGATCGGCGGCGTCGCCCAGCACCGAGTGCATGAGCTCTGCGACGTGATCGGCGCGGGAGGCGATCGCCGTGTAGTGGTGCGGGCGAGAGGAGCGGTCGGAGCTGACGAAGCCCTTCTTCTCCAGGCGTGACAGCACGGTCAGCAGGGTGGTGGCGGCGAGGGAGCGACCCTCGGTCTCGAGGCGGTGCTGCACGTCGTAGGCGCTCAGCGAGCCGTCGGCATCCCAAAGGGCGTCCATGACGGCGCGTTCCAGTTCTCCGAGCGTTCCCATAGCGGCCTCCTCCGTCGCGGCATCCTGCACACCGCATCCTCGATTCTACCAGTTGTCGAAATTGTTCTATGCTCTGTCGAAATAGTTCTACGTGACGTAGAATTCAAGAGTGCCGGCGAGAATCGCCGACCGACGCCGCACCCAGAAGGAGATTCCGCGTGGACGTGCTCGACATCGCCCGGTGGCAGTTCGGCATCACGACCGTCTATCACTTCCTCATGGTCCCGCTCACTCTGGGGCTGGGCATGATGGTCGCCATCATGCAGACCCGGTGGGTGCGCACGGGGGACGAGAAGTTCCTGCGCATGACCAAGTTCTGGGGCAAGGTCTACCTGATCAACTTCATCATCGGCGTCGCCACCGGGCTCGTACAGGAGTTCCAGTTCGGCATGGCGTGGAGCGAGTACTCCCGCTTCGTCGGCGACGTCTTCGGCGCACCGCTCGCGATGGAGGGGCTGCTGGCCTTCTTCGTCGAATCGACATTCCTCGGTATCTGGATCTTCGGCTGGGGACGCCTGCGCAAGGGCCTGCACCTCACCGCGCTCTGGTGCGCGGTGATCGGCTCCTGGATCTCCGCGTTCTTCATCATCGTGGCGAACTCGTGGATGCAGCATCCGGTCGGCGTCGAGATGAGCGCGGACGGGCGACCGGTGATGACCGACGTCTGGGCCGTCCTGACCAACAGCACCGCGCTGGCCGCGTACACGCACACGATCCTCGGCGCGCTGGTCGTCGCGGGAATGTTCCTGATCGGAATCTCCTGGTACCACCTGTGGCGCCGCCGCCACGACGGCATCGACACGGTCGACGAGACCGGCCACGTGATCGTCGGAGAGACGGATGCCGCACCCGGCCGCGACCGCACCGATCACGGCGTGTGGATCTGGTCGCTGCGCCTCGGCGCGGTCATCGCCGTGCTGGGCTTCCTCGGCACGGTCGTGACCGGCGACATCCAGGGCAAGCTCATGTACGAGCAGCAGCCCATGAAGATGGCCGCAGCCGAAGCCGCCTGCCACACCGGCTCGTCCTTCTCGGTGCTCTCGCTCGGCGACCCCGGATCCACCGACTGCGGCGACGTCGTCACGCTCATCGAGGTCCCGGGCGCCCTCGGCTTCCTCGGAACGGGGGAGTGGGGCGCCGACATGCCCGGTATCCGCGACCTTGAGCCGCGCTACGTCGACCAGTACGGCGCCACCATCCCGGACGACGCGCTGTACGGCACGCACGCAGGCGCCGAGATCGACTACGTGCCGCTGATGTGGGTGACCTATTGGGGCTTCCGCCTGATGATCGGCCTCGGCGCGGTCGTCGCCTTCGGCGCAGTCGTGGCGGTCTGGCTGACACGGAAGGGCACCGTGCCGCGCTCGCCGTGGATCATGCGGCTCGCGCTGCTCGGCATGGTCGCGCCCTTCGCCGCGAACATCGCCGGCTGGATCTTCACAGAACTCGGCCGACAGCCCTTCGTGGTGGCGCCGAATCCCGATCCCTCCGGCGTCGACGGGGTCTTCATGTTCACCGCCGCCGCGGTCTCGCCGGGAGTGACCGCGGGGGAGATGCTCTTCTCCGTGATCACGCTCAGCCTGGTCTACGGCGTCATGCTCGTGATCGAGGGGTACCTCATGGTCAAGTACGTCCGCGGCGGTGTGGCCGCCTCCATGCCCGAGCTGAGCGCGCCCCACGGCGACCCCGGCGACGGACCCGACAGCGGCGAGAAGCAGGGCGACGTGCTCGCCTTCGCCTACTGACCGGCCGATCCGAGAGGAACAAAGGAAATGGAACCGCTTCCCGTCGTCTGGTTCATCGCGATCGCCGTGCTCTGGCTCGGTTACCTGCTGCTGGAGGGCTTCGACCTCGGCGTCGGCATGCACATGATCTTCTCCACGCGCGACGAGCGCGACCGCCGGGTCATGCTCAACACGATCGGCCCGGTGTGGGACGGCAACGAGGTCTGGCTGATCACCGCGGGCGCCGCGATGTTCGCCGCCTTCCCCGCCTGGTACGCCTCGCTGTTCTCGACCCTGTACGTGCCGCTGACGATCACGCTGGTCGGGCTGATCGTGCGCGCCGTCGGCATCGAATACCGCGGCAAGATCCACACCGAGCGCTGGCGCACCTTCTGGACCTGGATGATCGGACTCGGTTCGCTCATCGTGACGTTCTGCATCGGTGCGGCGCTCGCGCTGACCACCACCGGACTGCCGATCGATGCGAACGGCGATCGCGTCGGCGGTCCCTTCGTCTGGCTCACCGTGCCCGCCGTGCTGGGCGGACTCGCCGTGGTCGGCTTCGCCCTCGCGCACGCTGCGACCTTCCTCGGGCTCAAGGCGGACGGTCCGGTGCGCGACCGCGCCGGTCGGTTCGCCGCCCGCTGGGCGCCGCTGTGCCTGGTGCCCGCAGCGATCTGGGCGATCCTCGTGCAGATGCGCCACGGTGGCGGGGTGCTCTCCTGGGCGCTCATCGCGCTGGCCGTCGTAGCCGCCGTGCTCGGCTGGCTGGCTGCTCGCCGCCGCAACGAGGGCTATGCGTTCATGGGATACGCCGGGTTCGGCCTGTTCGGTGTGGCGGCGATCTTCGCGGCTCTGTTCCCGCTGGTGCTGCCCTCGACGGTGGATGCGGCCTTCGACCTCACCGTCTGGAACGCCGCCAACGGTCCCTACACGCTCGGCGTGATGACGGTCGTGGCAGGCGTCTCGCTGCCGGTGATCATCCTGTACCAGGCGTGGAGTTACTGGATCTTCCGCAAGCGCGTGACCCCCGGCATGATCCCCGAGGTGCACATCGTCCTGCCGGCGGTGCTGCGCGCCCCATGACGTCCTCCCACTAGCGGTCAGGCTCCGCGGAGGGCTAGATTCGCGTCATGACCCGTCGTACGGGCCGGCTGCGAGAGGCGCTGGGGGCGTTCGCCGCGAACTGGCGCAATGTCAGTCTCCGGCGCGCGCAGCTGAGTTTCTTCGCCGCCTGGGCCGCCGAGTGCGCGTTCACGGTCGCGCTCAGCATCGTCGCCTACGACGCCGGAGGCGCGCTCGCGGTGGGCATCGTCGGGCTGGTGACGGTGCTGCCCAGCGCGGTGCTCACTCCGCTGCTCGCCCCGCTCGCCGATCGCGGCAGGCGGGAGCGAGTGCTGTTCATCGTGTCCGCAGCACGCGGGGCGGCGATGGGCATCGCCGCCCTGATCGTCGCGCTCTCCGGTCCGGTCTTCGCCGTGTACGCCGTCGCCGCAGCATCATCGGTGGCTGCCTCGCTGTTCCGACCGGCGCACTCCGCGCTTCTCCCCGGGCTCTGCCGCACAGGCAACGAGCTGGCCGGGGCGAACGTCGTTCGCGGAATGCTGGATTCCCTGGCGAGCCTGATCGGACCGCTCGTCGCCGCTGTGCTGCTGGCGCTCGTGGACTCCTCGGCCGTGCTTGCCGTCGCCGCCGGGTCGGCGTTCTGCGCGGCGCTGCTGGTGACGCGCCTGAAGTACGAATCGGCGCCGTCCGGGCACGCACCGCGCGCGGCTCGCGTGCCGTCCCTGATGACCGAGGTCGTCGAGGGCATCAGAGCCGTGACGGACAATCGTGGACTGCTGCTGATCCTGCTGCTCGTCGCCGCCCAGACCTTCACCCGCGGTGCGCTGACGGTGTTCTCGGTGGTGGTCGCCATCGAACTCCTCGACATGGGCGACTCCGGCGCCGGAGCACTGATGTCGGCGCTCGGCGTCGGCGCGGTCTGCGGCTCGCTCGCCGCCTCCATGCTCGTCAGCACCTGGCGTCTGGGCGCCTGGTTCGCGATCGGCGTGGCCGTGTGGGGAGCGCCGATCGCCCTCATCGGGGTGTTCCCGCAGCAGACGCCCGCGCTGCTGCTGCTCGCCGCCGTCGGCGTCGCGAACGCGCTGATCGACGCCGGGGGCTTCACTCTGGTCGGAAGGCTGACGCCGGATGCGGTGATGGCGCGCGTCTTCGGTCTGCTCGAAACCCTGGTGGCCGTGTCGATCGGCGTCGGCTCGCTGGTCGCCTCGGCGCTGATCGAGGGATTCGGCATCCGCCCCGCGCTGATCATCGTCGGTCTGCTCTGTCCCGTACTGGCTGTCGCCTCGTGGTGGCGGATCCGCCGCATCGACCGGACCGTGCAGGACCTCGACGAGGAGCTCGGACTGCTCAAGCGCGTGCCCATGCTCGACCCGTTGCCTCTGCCGGTGATCGAGATGCTCGCGCGGGGCCTGGAGCCGGTCGACGTCGATGCCGGGGCGACCGTCTTCGCGCAGGGAGAGGTCGGCGACCGCTACTACGTGATCGAATCCGGCGAGATCGACGTCATCGGCGACGGCCGGCACATCACGACACTGGGGCCGGGGGAGGGCTTCGGCGAGATCGCCCTGCTGCGGCGCACGCCGCGCACAGCGACCGCCCGGGCTCGCACCGCCACTCGACTCCGCGCCCTCACAGCGGATCGCTTCACGACGTCCGTGCTCGGGTTCTCCTCCAGCGCGGTCGTGGCGGAGGAAGACGTCGACGAGCGGCTCGGACGGTACCGCCCGGCCGGGAGGCACGACTAGTCTGGCGGCATGATCTACGAGCACCTCGGGGCTCGGCCCCGCATCCACGACACCGCCGTCGTGGCGCCGACCGCGGTCATCTCCGGCGACGTGGAGATCGGACCGGACTGCCAGGTGCTGCACGGCGCCGTGATCACTGCCGAGGGCGGGCCGATCACGCTCGGCGAGCACGTGATCGTGATGGAGAACGCCCTGATCCGCGCCACCGCGGCCAACGCGGTGCACATCGGCTCGCACACGCTCGTCGGCACGCTGGCCAGCATCGCCGGCGCGACGGTCGGCGAGGAGGTGTTCTTCGCCTCCGGCGCGCGCGTGTTCAACGGCGCTCTGGTCGGGGCGCACTGCGAGATCCGTGTCAATGCGATCGTGCAGCGGCGGGCCGTCCTGCCGGAGGGCACGGTCGTGCCGATCGGCTGGGTCGCGGCCGGCGACCCCGTTCAGCTGTTCTCACCCGATCAGGCCGATGAGATCGCCCAGGCCATGCCCGAGCTGGACTTCCCCGGTCACGTCTTCGGCGTCGACCGGGACACCCCCGACCTGATGGTGCAGCTCACCGAGCGCTACGCCAGCTCATTGGCCCGACACGCGGACGACCGTCACGTCGGCACCACCCGCGCCGGCCTCGCGTAGTCGGCACCCGTCAGCATCCCCGCACGCGAGAAACCACTCCCCGCGTGAGAAACCACGCCGGGCGTGATGTCTCGTGCGAAAAGTGGTTTCTCGACGAAGCAGGCGTGGGTCAGATGACGCCCTGGGCGATCATCGCATCGGCGACGCGCTCGAAACCGGCGATGTTGGCGCCCGCGACGTAGTCGCCCGGGGTGCCGTAGCGCTCGGCCGCACGGAACGACGCGTCGTGGATGTCGGCCATGATGTCGCGCAGCTTCTGCTCGCTGTTCGCGAAGTTCCAGCGCTGACGCGAGGCGTTCTGGCTCATCTCGAGGGCCGAGGTGGCCACTCCGCCGGCGTTCGCGGCCTTGCCCGGTGCGAAGAGCACCTCGGAGTCCTGGAACGCGCCCACGGCCTCGGGGGTGGAGGGCATGTTGGCGCCTTCG
This sequence comes from Microbacterium sp. W4I4, assembly GCF_030816235.1. Taxonomy (NCBI): domain Bacteria; kingdom Bacillati; phylum Actinomycetota; class Actinomycetes; order Micrococcales; family Microbacteriaceae; genus Microbacterium; species Microbacterium sp. W4I4. Next base: position 1,228,406 of record NZ_JAUSXT010000001.1, on the reverse strand, counting down.
GCCACGGCGCGCACGCCGTTGGCGATCAGCATCTGCGCGGATTCCAGGCTCAGCTCGTTCTGCGTGGCAGAGGGCACGGCGATGTCGACCGGCACCTCCCAGACGTTCCCGCCCTCGACGAAGCGCGCGCCGGGACGACGGTTCGCGTACTCGACGATGCGGCCGCGCTCGACCTCCTTGATCTGGCGCAGCAGGCTCAGGTCGATGCCGGCGTCGTCGACGACGTAGCCGGAGGAGTCGGATGCCGTCACGGCGCGTGCGCCGAGCTGGGTGGCCTTCTCGATCGCGTAGATCGCGACGTTGCCGGAGCCGGAGACCGCGACGCGCTTGCCTTCGAGGGTCTCGCCGTGCACGGCCAGCATCTCCTGCACGAAGAACACCGCGCCGTAGCCGGTGGCCTCGGTGCGCACCTGCGCGCCGCCCCAGCCGATGCCCTTGCCGGTGAGGATGCCGGATTCGTGGCGGTTCGTGATCTTGCGGTACATGCCGAACATGTAGCCGATCTCCCGGCCGCCCACGCCGATGTCGCCCGCGGGGACGTCGGTGTGCTCGCCGATGTGGCGGTACAGCTCGCTCATGAACGACTGGCAGAAGCGCATGACCTCGGCCTCGCTCTTGCCGTGCGGGTCGAAGTTCGAGCCGCCCTTGCCGCCGCCGATGCCCTGACCGGTGAGCGCGTTCTTGAAGATCTGCTCGAAGCCGAGGAACTTGACGATCGAGATGTTCACCGAGGGGTGGAAGCGCAGGCCGCCCTTGTACGGGCCGAGTGCCGAGTTGTACTGCACGCGGTAGCCGCGGTTGACCTGCAGCTTGCCGGAGTCGTCGATCCACGGCACCCGGAAGAGGATCTGGCGCTCCGGCTCGACGAGACGCTCCAGGATGCCGTTGTCGGTGTACTCCGGGTGACGCTCGAGCACGGGGCCGATCGAGTGCAGCACCTCGTGAACCGCCTGGTGGAACTCCGGCTCGTTCGGGTTGACGCTGCGCACGCCGTCGAACACGGGCTGTGCGGCGGCGCTGAGCGGATGGAAGTCGGCAGTGGTATCGGTCACGCGGGAAGCTTTCTCAGAGGCGGATGGGGGATGCGAGCGATCGTGTCGCATGATGCTTCGCCGGATCAGGCTGAGTTTTCACCCTACAACCCTCGCCGAGCGGCCCTGACATCGTGTCATCCGGTGTTCTGCAGGCCCGCCGCGACCCCGCTCACGGAGAGCAGCAGGAGCCGCTGCAGGTCGGGGGTCTGCACGGGCTCGGTCGTCGCCGTCGTGCGCAGGGCGCGCAGGGCGCGCAGCTGCAGCAGCGAGAGGGCGTCGACGTACGGGGTGCGCAGCTGCACGGCGCGCTGCAGGATCGGCTTGTTGGTGAGCAGGCCGTCGCCGCCGGTGAGGCGGATGACCCACTCACGAGTCAGGCGCAGCTCGTCCAGCACGATCTTCGCGAGGTCGTCGCGATCGCCGAGGGCCAGATACTCTCCGGCGATGCGTTCGTCGGTCTTCGCCAGGCTCATCGCGACGTTGTCGACCATGGTGTGCAGGAGCGGCCATTCGCGGTACGCCTCGATCAGCGCCTGCTCGTCGCCGACGGCATCCAGCGCCGATCCCAGGCCGAACCAGCCGGCGAGGTTGATGCGGGCCTGGGTCCACGCGAAGACCCACGGAATGGCCCGCAGATCCTCCAGCGATTCGACGGACAGGCCGCGTCGCGCCGGGCGCGAACCCAGGGCGAGCAGTCCGATCTCCTCCATCGGGGTGACGGTGGCGAACCAGGGGGCGAACCCGTCGGCGGCGACCAGCGAGAAGAATCGGTCGCGGGATGCCACGTCCATGACGCCCGCGATCGAGGAGAACCGCTCCGCGGCGTCGCTGATGCGCTTCTCGACGGTCGGCGAAGACGCCAGCAGCGTCGCCGCCGCAACCTGGTCGATGTGCCGCATCGCGATCGCGGGCTCGCCGTACCGGGCGAAGATGACCTCGCCCTGCTCGGTGAGCTTGAAGCGGCCGTCGACCGAGTGCGGCGGCTGCGCGAGGATCGCGGAGTTCGCCGGTCCGCCACCGCGGCCCAGCGCGCCGCCGCGGCCGTGGAAGAGAGTGAGGCGGATGCCGGATTCCACGGCCCACTGCGCGATATCGCGCTGGGCTTCGTACAGCGCCAGGGTGGCGGCGACGGGGCCGACGTCCTTGGAGGAGTCGGAGTAGCCGAGCATCACCTCGAGCCGGTTGCCGGTGGCCTCCAGTCGGGCGCGGAACGCGGGGAACCGCACGACCTCGGCGAGGATGCCGGGGGCGGCCTGCAGGTCGGCGAAGGTCTCGAACAGCGGCACCACGTCGAGCACCGGTGCGTCGTCGCCGAGCGCGTGCGCGGCGAGCTCGTGCACGGCGGCGAGGTCCGCGGCCGAGCGGGTGAAGGAGACGACGTAGCGGCCCGCTGCCCGCAGTCCGTAGCGCTTCTGGATGTCGGCGACCGCGCGGAACACCTCGAGAACCTCCTGGGCGCGCTCGCTGAGCTCACCGCCCGCCTCGATCTCGGCGAGGGTCTCGGCGTGCACCTGCGAGTGCTGGCGCACCTCGAGCTCGGTGAGGTGGAAGCCGTAGGTCTCCACCTGCCAGATCAGGTGCTGCACGCCGCCGAACGCGTGGCGGGTGGCGCCGGCATCCGCCAGCGAGGACTGCACCACGCGCAGGTCGGCCAGCAGCTCCTCGGGAGAGGCGTACGCGCCGTCGGCGTCGATGCGCGTGGCGTGCACGCGGTGGGCAAGCGAGAGAACCACGCGGCGGTGCGGCTCGTCGGGCGAGCGCTTGGCGATCTCAGCCGCGATCCTGGCGTGCGTCTGCTCGAACCGCGTCCAGATGCCCGCGACATCGGTGCTGGGAGGGGTGCCCTCGCCGTCGAGGGTGAGGGTGCGGCCGATCCGCTCGATCGCCCGCTCGATCCCGCGCAGCACGTGATCGGCGGCGATGTCGGCCGCCTCGCGGGTGACCGACGCCGTGACGAACGGATTGCCGTCGCGGTCGCCGCCGACCCAGGAGCCGACCCGCACGAATGCGGGCACGAGGGGTGCGGAGCTGCCGGAGTCCTCACCGCGCAGAGCGTCGTCGATGCGGCGGTACACGTGCGGCACGGTGGTGAACAGCGTCTCGTCGAACACGCTCATGACCGTGCGCACCTCGTCGGTGGGCGAGGGCTTCTGGGCGCGCAGCGGCGCGGTGCGCCACAGGGTGTCGATCTCCTCCAGCATCCGACGGTGCGCACGCTTCTGCTCCGCGCCGCCGACGCTCGCGGCGTCGTTCTGGGTGAGCAGCTCGGACAGGCGGCGGATGCTGCCGGACACCGCGCGTCGGCGGGCCTCGGTCGGATGCGCGGTGAAGACCGGGTGGAAGCGCAGGTCGGCGAGGCGCTCGCGGGCCTGCTCGTCGCCGATCTCGCCGCGCAGCTGCGCGAATGCGGTCGCGACGGTGTCGGCCGGCCGCTGCGGGGTCGCTGAGCCCGTCGAGGGGGCCGGCTTTCCGGCGCGTTCGCGCAGGACGCGAACCCGCTGGTGCTCCTCGGCGAGATTCACGAGGTGGAAGTAGCAGGTGAAGGCACGGGCGACCTCGTCGGCCCGCTCGATCGTGAAGGAGTCGGCGATGGAGGCCGCGCGCTCGAAGGCGCCGTCGTCATCGGCATCCGCCGCCTGGATCGTCGCCAGGCGCAGACGCTCGACATCCTCGAAGAGTCCGGGGGTGCCGGACTCCTGCAGCACCTGACCGAGCAGACCGCCCAGCATGCGCACGTCCGCGCGCATGCTGTCGGGAATGCCGTTGGATGCTTCGAATCGACTGATGACGCGGATGGCTTCGGTGTTCGTGGGCTCGAGCGGCATGTTTCGAGCGTATCCCGCGTCCATTCGGCATCCGTTCTTCGTGACGGGCGACGGGCCGCCGGCCGTGGCGCGCACAGGCCTGGGCCCTAGCATGGAGACGATGCGCATCTCGGCAAACCCTCTTCGCGGCCAGCAGTTCTCGGCCGCTCTTCTGCTCGCCGCAGCCGCCCTCGGGCTGCTCTTCGCCAACCTCGCGACCCATGACCCGATCGCCGCGGTGCTGCACGCGCACATCGCGATCCCCGGCACGGCACTGGACCTGTCGATCGAGGAATGGGTGGCCGACGGCCTGCTGGCGATCTTCTTCCTCGTCGTCGCGATCGAACTGCGGCACGAGCTCACCCACGGTGAGCTGAACTCCGTGCACAAGGCCGTGCAGCCCGCGATCGCGGCGGCCGGCGGCGTGCTGGTGCCGATCGGCATCTACCTTCTGATCGCCGGCGGCGAGGGCACCCAGAACGGCTGGCCTATCCCCACCGCCACCGACATCGCCTTCGCGCTCGGCGTGCTCGCGATGTTCGGGAAGGGGCTGCCCCCTGCCGTGCGCGTCTTCCTGCTGGCCCTCGCGATCCTCGACGACATCATCGGCATCATCTTCATCGCCGTACTCTTCGCGCACGACGTGAACTGGCTGATGTTCGCGCTCGCCGTGGTCGCCGTCGTGATCTTCGCGCTGCTGAGTCGGGTGCTGGCGAAGACGGGCTCCTCGGGAATTGCCGTACTGATGGGCGTCATCGGTGTGGTCGCCTGGGGTCTGATGGCGGTCTCCGGCATCCACGCCACGATCGCGGGCGTGCTGCTCGGGCTGTTCATGTCGCCGGCTCCCGCCGAGAAGACCCGGCATGCACTGGAACCCACGGTGAACGGCGTGATCCTGCCGATCTTCGCGTTCGTCGCGGCGTTCGTGGTGATCCCGCAGGTGCCGCTGAGTGAGCTGTCGCCGGCGTTCTGGGCGATCCTGATCGCACTGCCGGTGGGCAAGATCATCGGGATCACGCTGTTCGGCTGGATCAGCCTGCAGCTGCGCCCGCGCGGCACCGCGCCGTCGCTGGTGCTGCCCGACATCCTCGCAGCGGGTGTGCTGGGCGGCATCGGATTCACCGTGTCGCTGCTGCTCGCCAACCTCGCGTTCGCGGGCGACGGCGCCGTGCGCGACGAGGCGATCCTGGGCGTGCTCGGCGGCTCGCTGATCGCCCTGGTGCTGTCGGCTGTGTTCGTCTCGATGCGGGCACGGCATTACCGGATGCTGGCGGCTGCGGCTGCCTGAGGAGGATGGCCATGACTGATCCGCTGCAGCTGCCCGATCCGCTGCGCGCTGCGGCGGAGACCATGCGCCAGGTGCGGGAGCGCTGTGTGTGGTCGCAGCAGATCACGCATCGTGATCTGGTGCCGTACCTCATCGAGGAGTCGCACGAGCTCATCGACGCCGTCGAGAGCGGGGATCGCGCCGAGATGCGCGAGGAGCTCGGCGACCTGCTCTGGCAGGTGCTGTTCCACGCGGCCGTCGCCGCGCAGGACCCTGAGGAGCCGTTCGACATCGACGACGTGGCGCGAGGTCTCACCGAGAAGATGGTCCGTCGGCATCCGCACGTCTTCGCGGATGCCGTCGCCACGACGCCCGAAGAGGTGCTGGTGCACTGGAATGCGGCCAAGGCTCTGGAGAAGAAGGAGCGGCGCAGCGTGCTCGACGGCGTGCCGAGCGGCATGCCGGCGCTGGCCCGGGCGCAGAAGGTGCTCGGCCGCGCCGCCAAGGTCGTGGATGACCCCGCCGCGGCATCCGAGCCCGCCTCAGAGGCCGAGCTCGGCGACGCCCTGCTCGCCCTCGTCGCGCAGGCGCGCGAGAACGGATGGGATGCCGAGCGCGCGCTGCGCGAGCGCCTGCGCCTGCTGGAGGACCAGGTCCGCGCCGCCGAGTCCCGACCCTGAGGCGCATCGACGCTCAGCCTGGATCGAAAACGCACCGAGTGGTCGTCCGCGATTCGACCTGGATCAAGAACGCAGGGGAATCGGCGTCTGCGGGTGCGTTTCTGATCCAGCCCGATGGGGCGCGGAGTCGGGCGTGCTCGTCAGACCTGGGAAGATGGACGGGTGGCAAACGTGAACCCGCCGCGCGGCATGCGCGACTTCCTCCCCGCTGACAAGGCCCGACGCGAGCGCGTGCTCGCCGTCATCCGCGAGCGCTACCGCGCGCACGGATTCGACGAGATCGAGACCCCCGTGGTCGAGGAGTACGACCGGCTGCATGCCGGCATCGGCGGCGACAACGAGAAGCTCTCGTACAACATCCTGCGCCGAGGCCTCGACGCGGATGCGATCCGCGAGGGCGCTGAGGACCCCGCCGCCCTCAGCGATCTTGGCCTGCGCTACGACCTGACCGTGCCGCTCGCCCGGTTCTACGCGACCAACCGCGGTCAGCTGCCCACGGTGTTCCGCTCCATCCAGATCGGTCCGGTCTGGCGCGCTGAGCGCCCGCAGAAGGGCCGGTACCGCCAGTTCGTGCAGTGCGACATCGACATCATCGGCGACGACAGCGCCCGCGCCGAGGCCGAGCTGATCATCGCATCCCTCGACACGATCGACGCCCTCGGGCTCGAGGGTGGGACGGTGCGCGTGAACGACCGTCGCGCACTGGAATGGATGCTGGACAGCTTCGGCTTCACCGAGGATGAGCGTCCCGGCGTGCTCATCACGATCGACAAGCTCGACAAGATCGGACCCGACGGCGTGGCCGCCGAGCTCCGTGAGCGCGGCACGACAGCGTCCGCCGTCGACGCCTTCGCGGTGTTCCTCGTGCGCCCGCAGACGATGGAGTACAACCCGTACGGCGAGCGTCAGATCCGCAAGGCGCTCCCCGCGGGTGCGCCGGACGAGCTCGTCGCGCACCTGGTCGGCCTGGGCGACGCCGTCGTCGCCGCGCGTCCGGATGCCGGGGAGCCGCCGCTCGTCTACGACCCCTTCCTCGTGCGCGGCATGGGCTACTACACCGGCACGATCTTCGAGCTCGCGCACCCCTCGGTCAGCTACTCGCTGGGGGGTGGCGGCCGCTACGACGGCATGATCGGCCGCTTCCTCGGCCAGCAGGTTCCCGCGGTCGGCTTCTCGATCGGCTTCGAGCGCATCGTCGACCTCGTCGCCGAGCAGGAGGCGGATGCCGCGCAGGCGGTCGTCCTCATCCACGACGCCGACGTCCCGGTGACCGAGCTGCTCGCGCACAAGGCCGCGCTGCTGCGTTCCGGCGGTGCCGCCCGCGTGCGGCTCGAGCGGCGCACGAAGAACCTCAAGGCGCTGCTGGAGCGGTCCGCGGCCGACGGCTACACCGGCTTCGCCTCCGTCCGCGCCGGCGACGAGCCCGGGTCCGCGGAGGTCAAGCCGCTGGCCTGACCCCGGCGCCGCCACAGTTCGGGGGCCGACACGCCACATGTCGGACCGATTCGCGGAGAACGTCCTGCATGTGGCGTGTCGGCTCCCGTTTCGTATCCTGCACGGGGACACGTGCACGACCCGGGAACACCTGCACGGGCACTCCGGCATCCGGTCGTGCTTACGTGCCCAGGTCGTGCAGGGGGCCGGGCCGCCCGTTCACGGGGCGTTCACATCGGCGCGGTGGGATCGGATGCATGGATCGCATCCGCGTCACTGCGATGAGCGCCGTCGTGCTGGGAGCTGCTGTGCTCGGCATCCGCTTCGGCCTCGCGCGGCAGGCTGCCGTCGCCCGCCGCCGCATCGGCAAGCCTCTCGGGGAGGATGCCCTCGCCGTGGACCGCGTGTGGCGGCGACGCCTGCCCGGTGAACCGGTCGACCTGCTGATCATCGGTGATTCGGTCGCCGCGGGACTCGGTGCGACCCGGCCCAAGGAGACCCTCGGTGGACGACTGGCGAAGAGCCTCGCGAAGCGCATCGGGCGGCCCGTGCGGCTGCGCTCGCTCGCCGTCGTCGGCTCCGAGTCGCCTGACCTCGCCGCGCAGCTGGATCGGCTCGCGCCCGAGGACCGGGCGGACGTCGCGGTGATCGTCGTCGGCGGCAACGACGTCACTCATCGGATTCCCGTCGCCGAATCCGTGCGGCACCTGGTCGAGGCGATCGATCGCCTTCAGGCGCGCGGCGCCCGGGTCGTGGTCGGAACCTGCCCGGACCTCGGTGCGCTGCGTCCCGTGCCTCAGCCGCTGCGGACGCTGGCGTCCCGGCTCTCGCGCAGGCTCGCCGAGGCTCAGGCCGAGGGAACGGAGCAGGCGGGCGCGGCATCCGTCTCCCTGGGCAGGACCGTCGGACCGCTGTTCCTCGACGAGCCGGAGCAGATGTTCAGCCTCGATCGGTTCCATCCCAGTGCACTCGGATACCGCCGCACCGCCGAGGCCCTGCTGCCCGCCGTCGCCGCCGCGCTGGCCGCATCCGCAATCCGGTGACCCGGGACCCGCAGTCCCCGTTTCGTGGCGCATAAGGCGGCCGCCGACGTCAGCGGCGTGCCGCCACCCGCAGCCGCACAGCCCGATAGGCGATGCCGATCAGCACGACCACGGTGCCGATGACGGAGGCGAGCACGGGCAGGGTGCTCACCAGCACGATGCAACCGAGCGCGCCCAGCACCTGCAGGGCCTTCGGGTAGCGCCGCACGTCCGCACCCTGGCGGAAGGCCGAGGCATTCGCGAGCAGGTAGTACAGCAGCACGCCGAACGAGGAGAAGCCGATCGCGTCACGCAGGTCTGCCACCAGCACGACCGCGATGACGATCACCGCGATCACGATCTCGGCCCGGCGCGGCACCTGCCAGCGGGCGTTCACGGCAGCCAGCCAGCGCGGCAGATCCCCTTCGCGCGCCATCGCCAGCGTGGTGCGGCCGATGCCGGTGAGCAGGGCGAGCAGCGCGCCCAGGGATGCGGCAGCAGCGGCCACCCGCACGACGGGTCCCGCCCAGGACCACCCGCTCGCGGTGACGACATCGGCGACGGGGTGCGCGCTGCCGACGGCATCCGCGCCCAGCGTGAGCATCACGGCCAGCGCGACCAGCACGTAGACCACGATGGCGCCGCCCAGGGCGAGCACGATCGCCCGCGGGATGTTCCGCGTGGGGTCGGTCACCTCCTCGCCCATCGTGGCGATGCGGGCATAGCCGGCGAACGCGAAGAACAGCAGCCCGGCGCCCTGCAGAACTCCGTACGCGGTGGCATCCGGAAGCGGAGCGGGGGTTGCGCCGGGCTCGGTGGCGAAGCCGGCCGCGACGACGACCGCGAGCCCCAGCAGGGAGACGACGACGAGGATGCGGGTGAGCAGGGCCGTGCGCGTGACCCCGAAGCAGTTCACGGCGCCGAGCGCGGCGACCGCGAGCACCGCGACGGGCGTGCGCCACTGCTCGGGGGCGGCGTACGCGGCGAAGGTCATCGCCATCGCCGCGCAGCTCGCGAGCTTGCCGATCACGAAGCACCAGCCCGCCACGTACCCCGCCCAGGGGCCGATCTCGGCGCGGGCGTACGAGTAGGTGCCGCCCGAGACCGGGTGCACCGCTGCGAGCTGGGCGGAGGAGGTCGCGTTGCAGAAGGCGACGAACGCGGCGATCGCCAGGGCGATGAGGATGCCGGATCCGGCCGCCCCGAGCGCGGGCGCCCACACGGCGAACACGCCGGCGCCGATCATCGAGCCGAGGCCGATGGCGACGGCATCCGTCAGTGTCAGACTGCGTGCGAGGGGCATCCGTCCATCGTGTCAGCGCAAGGTGAACAACGGGAGACCTATCGCGCGTCGGTCGCCGTCACGCGCTTCTTCTCGCGCACGTACACCTCGCGGCGCACCTTCGCGACGACGTCGCCGTCGGCATCCGTGATCACCGTCTCGAACCACTCCAGCACCTTCGCACCTCCTCGGGCGCGCTCTCGCAGCTCGGCGGCCTTCTCCTCGGGGACATGGAAGTGCGCGGTCAGCACGCCGCGGCCGGGCTTGAGGAACTCGATCTCGCCGCGGGTGTCCCACACGACGTGGTCCCGGCCCAGCTGGTGCATCACCAGCATGAAGAAGTACGGGTCGGTCATGGCCGACATCGACCCGCCGAACGCCGTCTTCACGTAGTTGCGGGTGAACACGTTCACGTGCAGTTCGACGGTGGCGTGCGTCCAGTCATCGCTGAAGCGACGGATGCGGATGCCGCTGAACAGGTTGGGGATCCACAGGCTCATGCCGATGGCGAGCCGTCGGGGAGTGATGCGCATGCCGACATTCTGCGCGGTCGTCGCAGCATGGTCCGCATCGGCTGGCGAGCGTCCACAATTGATCTACTTGCACTAGTTGATCTAGTTGGAATAGAATAAGTGGCGAAAGGGGTGGTCATGCTCATTCGAATCGATCCCGACAGCGCCCGGCCGCTGTTCGAGCAGATCGCGGCATCCGTGCGCGGCGATGTGCTCGCCGGGCGGCTGCGTCCCGGCGACCGTCTGCCCGCCGCTCGCGAAGTGGCGGATGCCGTGGACGTGAACGTGCACACGGCGCTGCGCGCCTACCAGGAGCTGCGCGACGAGGGGCTGATCGATCTGCGCCGCGGGCGCGGAGCCGTCATCTCGGCATCCGCCGCCCCGCTCGCCGAACTCTCCGACGAGATCGCCGCGCTGGTCGACCATGCCGCGGAACTCGGACTCACCCCTGCCACGCTCGCCGCACTCATCAAGGAGATGACCCCATGAACACCTACGAGCAGTCCGTGACCGCCGTGCACGAGACGGAGGTTCGTCGAGCGCGCCGCGCCCTGATCGTCATCGGGCTCGTGCTTCCGGTGATCATCACGGCGGTCGCCGTCGGCCTGATCGCCGTCTGGCTTCCGGAACTGCCCGATCCCGCTGCCACGCACTGGGGCGTCGGCAGTGCCGACGGATTCGGTGCGGCCTCGAGTTACCTGTGGATCACGATCGCACTCGGTCTCGGACTGCCCCTGCTGATGGTGGTGGGCACGCTCGCGATGGGACGGCAGCAGTGGGGTGGTGCCGCACGGCTGCTGGGAGCGATGGCCCTCGGCCTGTCCGGGCTCAGCGCCGTGATGAACCTCGGATCGGTCGCCGTGCAGCGCGGGATCGCGGATGCGTCGCAGGTCGGACCGATCTGGCCGGTGGTGATCGGCGGCTTCTGCGCGCTGCTCGTCCTGACCGCCGCCGGCTGGGTGCTGCAGCCCGATGTGGGTCCCACTCCCGCGGCGCCCTTGAGGCCGGCGCACCTGAGTTCGATCGCGGCGGGGGAGCGGGTCGTGTGGATGGCCACCGCGACGATGCCCCGCGCGGTCATGATCCTCATCGGAGTGGTGGTCGTCGTCGTGGTCGGCATCACCGCCGTCATGGTCGTCGAGGCCCACGAAGCCTTCTGGATCCCGCTGCTGACCCTCGCGATCATCGGATTCGCGTTCGCCTCCTCGGCGTCGTTCCGGGTGCGCGCGGGGGCCGAAGGTTTCATGGTCCGCTCGCAGATCGGCTTCCCCCGTGTGCACGTGCCGCTGGACGAGATCGTCTCGGTGCGCGCCGTCGAGTGCCACCCCATCGGCGAGTTCGGCGGCTTCGGCTGGAGGCTCGGGCTGGACGGACGCACCGGCATCGTGCTGCGCACCGGCCCCGCGGTCGAGGTCGAGCGCCGGGACAAGCGGCCGCTCGTGGTCACCGTCGACGGAGCAGAGGTCGGCGCGGCGATCCTGCAGGCGTACCTGGACAATCGTGCGGCGGGGCGGGGGCCGGTGGGCTGAGCCGAAGGGTTGACCGGGGCGGCGCGCCGGGGTTGAGTGAGGGCATGGACTCCACTCCGGGCGCCTGGCGCGCTGCCGATGACTTCCTCGCCGAGACCCTGGTCGGGCATGACCCCGCGCTGGACGCCGCCCTCGCCGCGCAGCAGGCCGCGGGGATGCCCGCGATCGAGGTCGCCCCGGTCGCCGGCAAGCTGTTGAACCTGCTCGTGCGTCTGGCAGGAGCGCGACGCGTGCTCGAGATCGGCACGCTCGGCGGGTACTCCACGATCTGGATGGCGCGAGCCGTCGGCGACCAGGGGCGCGTCGTCACGATCGAGGCCGAGGCGGCGCATGCGGCGGTCGCGCGCACGAGCATCGACGCGGCGGGAGTGGGGGACCGCGTCGACATCCGCGTCGGCCGCGCCGCAGACGTGCTGCCCACGCTGGTCGGCGGGTTCGACGTCGTGTTCATCGACGCCGACAAGCAGTCGAACACGATCTACCTGGACTGGGCCGCGAAGCTGGGACATCCGGGCACCGTCGTCATCGTCGACAACATCGGGCGCGAGGGCGAGATCGCGAACCCGGACTCGTCGGATCCGATGGTCATAGGCACGCGGGACGGACTGCGGATGCTGGGGGAGGACCCGCGATTCGACGCGACAGCCCTGCAGACGGTGGGCGTCAAGGGCTGGGATGGAGTGGCCATCGCCCTGCTGGTCTGAAACGCCGTGGGGTCTCGGATGCCGCACGACTAGACTGGCCCACGGATCGACGTCGCTCCACACCCCCTTCCCTCCCTGAAAAGGAGCACACCCGTGGCACTGATCGAGGCTGTAGGCGCACGCGAGATTCTGGACTCGCGCGGAAACCCGACCGTCGAGGTGGAGGTGCTCCTCGACGATGGAATCGTCCAGCGAGCAGCCGTTCCCTCCGGCGCATCCACCGGAGCATTCGAGGCGTACGAGCTGCGTGACGGCGACAAGAGCCGCTACGGCGGCAAGGGCGTGCTGAAGGCCGTCGAGGCCGTCATCGATGAGCTGGGCCCGGCCCTCGAGGGCGTCGAGGCGAGCGAGCAGCGCATCGTCGACGAGATCCTCATCGAGGTCGACGGCACCGAGAACAAGAGCCGGGTGGGCGCCAACGCCATCCTCGGAGTGAGCCTCGCAGTGGCGAAGGCCGCGGCGGACTCGTCCGACCTGCCGCTGTTCCGCTACCTGGGCGGCCCCAACGCGCACCTGCTGCCCGTGCCGCTGTTCAACGTCATCAACGGCGGTGAGCACGCCGACAACGGCATCGACTTCCAGGAGTACTTCCTGGCCCCGATCGGCGCGGACACCTACTCCGAGTCGCTGCGCTGGGGTGTGGAGACCTACCACGTGCTGAAGTCCGAGCTGAAGGCCGCCGGCTTCAACACCGGCCTCGGCGACGAGGGCGGCTTCGCCCCCGACCTGCCCAGCAACCGCGAGGGCCTGGACTTCCTGCTGAAGGCGATCGAGAAGGCCGGCTTCACGCCCGGCAAGGACATCGCCGTCGGGCTGGACGTCGCCGCGACCGAGTTCTTCTCGGACGGCGTCTACCGCCTCGAGGGCAAGGACTGGTCGGCGGACCAGCTCATCGAGTACTACGAGGGCCTGGTGCGCGACTTCCCGATCGTCACGATCGAGGACGCTCTGGCCGAGGACGACTGGGACAACTGGAAGTCCCTCACCGATGCGCTCGGCGCCAAGGTGCAGCTGGTCGGCGACGACCTGTTCGTCACCAACCCGGCCCGCCTGGCCGACGGCATCAAGCGCGGCGTGGGCAACTCGCTGCTGGTGAAGGTCAACCAGATCGGCACGCTCACCGAGACGTTCGACGCGGTCAGCCTCGCACAGCGCTCCGGCTACACCGCGATGCTGTCGCACCGCTCCGGCGAGACCGAGGACACCACGATCGCCGACCTCGTCGTCGCGACGAACTCGGGTCAGATCAAGACCGGTGCGCCCGCTCGCAGCGAGCGCGTCGCGAAGTACAATCAGCTTCTGCGCATCGAGGAGGAGCTGGGCGACGCCGCGGTCTTCGCGGGCGCATCGGCGTTCCCGCGTTTCCAGGCCTGATCAGGGGATCTGCGCCACAGTCCGAAGTGAAGGAGGGGGAGTATGGCACGACGACCTGCTCCCCCTTCGTCATCCCCTGCCGCACCCGCGCCCGCTCCCGAGCGGAAGCCGCGAGGTGCGGCGAGAGCGGTCGACGTGCGCGAATGGGCGGGTGGCATCCGGCTGTCGACCTTCGCGGTGATCATGCTCTCGCTGGTCATCCTCGGCACCTGGGTCCTGGTCCCGTCGATCGGCACCTACATCGACCAGCGGCAGAAGATCGCCGCACTCGAGCAGTCCGTGCAGCTGACGAAGGATCAGATCTCCGACCTCGAGCAGGAGCGCACGCGCTGGGACGACCCGGCGTACATCACCACGCAGGCGCGTGAGCGGCTCTACTACGTCCGTCCCGGCGAGGTCGTCTACCTGGTGGACAACGATCTCGACCCCGCGGACATCCCGCCCGAGCAGAAGCACGTCAGCGACACCATCCAGGAGCGCCCGTCCGACTGGATGCCGCAGCTGCTGCGCAGCCTGACTGCCGCGGGCCTCGCGAAGAGCGCCGTCGAGGCGCCCACGCGGTGACTGCGCCGCGGGCGCTGGGTCTTCACACAGGTCGATCCCTCTACGCTGGAGGGGTGACGACACCGCCCTACGAGACGCCGACGCCCGCCGAACTCGACGTCGTGTCCAGCCAGCTCGGTCGCACGGCCCGCGGTGTGGTCGGCATCGCCGCACGCTGCGTCTGCGGCAACCCGACCGTCGTCGCCACGGCACCGCGGCTGGACGACGGAACGCCGTTCCCGACGTTCTACTACCTGACCCATCCGGCCGCCACGGTCGCGATGTCGACGCTCGAGGCCACGCAGGTGATGCCCGAGCTCGCCCGTCTTCTCGACGAGGACGAATCAGTCGCCGCCGGCTATCTGGCCGCACACCACGCCTACCTCGCCGACCGAGCCGGATTCGGCGACGTGCCGGAGATCGACGGGATCTCCGCGGGCGGCATGCCCACCCGCGTGAAGTGCCTGCATGCGCTGGCCGGTCACGCCCTCGCGGCCGGACCCGGCGTGAACCCGATCGGCGACGAGGCACTGGCCCGGTCGAGCTGGTCTCCGGAGCGCTGCGCGTGCGCGGAGCCCGGTGCCGCGCTGCGCGGGACAGCGGCGGGATGATGCGGCGGCGGATGCTGTCGCGCATCGTCGTCTCGGCGGCGATGACGGCATCCGTGCTTCTGGCCGGGTCGCCGGCCTTCGCGGCATCCGCGGTCCCCTCCGTCGTCGTGCCGACCGTGGACGAGTCGCCCACACCGGCTCCCACCTCCCCGGTGGCCGACGACCCGACTGATCCGATCCGCGCGAAGGAGTACTGGCTGGACGGCGCGCGCATCCGCGACGCCTGGCAGGTCACCCGGGGCAAGGGCGTGACGATCGCCGTCATCGACACCGGCGTGGGCAAGCCGCCGGTGACGTTCGACGGCGCCGTCAAGGGCGGCACGGACGAGTCCGGCGGCGGCACGGCCGACGGCCGCACGCCGGTGGGCGTGCGCGACCCGAACCACGGCACCTGGGTGGCGTCGCTGGCAGCAGGGCGCGGCAACGCCGACGGCACGGGCCTCATCGGCGTCGCACCCGAAGCGAACCTGCTGTCGATCTCGATCAGCTTCGGCGCTGCGGGATCAGTGCCTTTCACCAAGCAGATCGCCGAGGGCATGCGGTGGGCGGTCGACAACGGCGCGGACATCATCAACCTCTCGCTGACGACCAACACCCTCTCGTGGGACAAGAGCTGGGACGATGCGTTCCTGTACGCCTTCGAGCACGATGTCGTCGTGGTCGTCGCCGCCGGCAACCGCGGCAGCGGCACGTCGATCGTCGGGGCGCCCGCAACGATCCCCGGTGTGCTCACGGTGGGCGGAGTGGATCAGACCGGCACCGCCAGCCGAGCGGCATCCACCCAGGGGATCACGCTCGGGGTGATGGCGCCGAGCGAATCCCTGATCGGCATGTCGGCCGACGGCACGGTCGTGAACTGGGACGGAACGAGCGGCGCGGCGCCCATCGTCGCCGGGGCCGCCGCGCTCGTGCGTGCGGCCCACCCCGAGCTGGACGCGGCGAACGTCATCAACCGCCTCATCAAGACGGCGATCCCGGTGCCCGAGATGCGCAGCACCCCGGATGTGCTCTACGGGTACGGGCTGCTGGATGCGGATGCCGCGGTGACGGCATCCATCCCCTCCGTCAAGGCGAACCCGATGGGCGACCTGAAGGAGTGGGTGCGGCTGTACCGCCGCGCCGATTCGCCCGTGACCCCTGCTGTTCCGTCGGACAGCCCGGCTCCGGTCGCGGTGCCGCCGCTGCCCGCCGCCGAGCCGCCGACAGCGCAGGGATCGCCTCTGCTTCCGTCCGCCGAGACCCTGCGATACGGTACCCTCCCGCTTCTGGCACTCACGGTCCCTGGTACTCTGATAGCGCTTGGCGTCACCGCAGCTGCCCGGCGCATCCGAACGGAGCGCGGTAGACGCACTCCCAAACCATGATTACGAGGAGTTATCCCCCTGTGCCTCAGAACAGCATTGCACCCCGCATTCTGATTGTCGGTGGAGGCTACGCAGGTTTCTACACCGCATGGAAGCTCGAGAAGCACCTTCGCAAGGGTGAAGCCGAAGTGACGATGGTGGACCCGCTGCCGTACATGACGTACCAGCCGTTCCTGCCCGAGGTCGCCGCCGGCTCGATCGAACCGCGTCACGCGGTCGTCGCGCACCGCCGTCACCTCAAGCGCACGAACGTCATCAACGCGAAGATCACCGGCATCGATCACGCGAACAAGGTGGCCACGATCACCCCCGAGCTCGGCGACTCCTACGAGTTCGCCTACGACCAGATCGTCGTCACGGCCGGTGCCGTCTCGCGCACCTTCCCGATCCCCGGCATCGCCGACAACGCGATCGGGCTGAAGACCATCGAAGAGGCCGTCGCCGTGCGCGACAAGCTGATCTCGAACTTCGACAAGGCAGCCGCCATCCCCGCCGGCCCCGAGCGCGACCGTCTGCTGACGACGGTCGTCGTGGGCGGTGGCTTCGCCGGCATCGAGGCGTTCGCCGAGCTGCGCTCGCTCGCCTCCTCGCTCGTGTCGAAGTACTCGCAGCTCTCCTTCGAGGACACCCACTTCCACCTCATCGAGGCGATGGGCCGCATCATGCCCGAGGTCTCGCTGAAGACCAGCGAGTGGGTGCTGAAGGACCTCGCCAAGCGCGGTGCGAACGTGCACCTGGACACCCAGGTCACCGGCGCCGTCGACGGCAACGTCGAGATCTCCACCGGCGAGGTCATCCCGACCGACCTGATCGTGTGGACCGCCGGCGTCATGGCGAACCCCACCGTCGTGCGCGGCGGCGACCTGCCCGTCGAGGAGCGCGGTCGCATCCAGACCCGCGCGGATCTGCGCGTCGGCACGGCGGAGGAGCCCGTCGAGGGCGCCTGGGCCGCCGGTGACGTCTCAGCCGTCCCTGACCTGTCCGGTGGCGGCGTCGGCGGCTACTGCGTCCCCAACGCCCAGCACGCCGTGCGCCAGGCGAAGGTTCTCGCGAAGAACCTCGTCGCCGTGCTGCGCGGTGAAGGCACCAAGGACTACTTCCACAAGAACCTCGGCGCCGTCGCGGGCCTGGGCCTGTACAACGGCGTGTTCCAGTCCGGCAACCTCGCCCTCAAGGGCTTCGTCGCCTGGGTCGCGCACCGCGGCTACCACGGTCTGGCCATGCCGACCTGGGAGCGCAAGTGGCGTGTGCTCTGGGGCTGGTGGAACAACCTGTGGCTGGGTCGCGACATCGTGAACCTCGAGGCCGTGCAGCAGCCGCGCGCCGTGTTCGAGCAGTTCGCGGCACGTCCGCGTCCGGCCGCCGCCGCGGCACCCGCCGCTCCGGCCAAGCCTGCAGAGAAGTCGGCTCCGGCAGCGGCCGAGAAGCCCGCTCCGGCAGCGGCTGAGAAGCCCGCTGCGAAGAAGCCCGCTGCCAAGAAGGCCCCGGCGAAGAAGGCTCCCGCCAAGAAGGCTCCTGCCAAGGAGAGCGTCGACGCGAAGGCTTGACCCGCATCACGTGCGATGGCCCGTCCGAGTGATCGGACGGGCCATCGGCGTATCCGGAGGCATCGGGCCGCCGATCGGATGTCGTGCCCCCACCGGGATTCGAACCCGGACTGAAGCGTGTTTAAGACGCCTGCCTCTGCCGTTGGGCTATGGGGGCCCGCGCCCAGCCTACCGACGGACGCCGATGCGACGCAGTGCCTGAACTGGTGATTCCGGGTACCGAACGTCATAGGGTGGGGGAGTGCTCGACCTCACCGCTGAACAGGGCCAGACTGCCGACTCCGCCGCCGCCGCATGGCGCAGTCCCGGACGCCACTGGCGCTCGATGACCGAGGCCACCGCCCACCTGCCGGCGCCGGTCGCCGTCATCGACCGCGACGCCCTGCGTCACAACGCCATGGATCTGCTGGTGCGCGCGGGCGGCATCCCGATCCGCGTGGCCACCAAGTCGGTGCGGGTGCGCTCGGTGCTCGACGCGGTGCTCGCGATCCCTGGATACCGTGGCATCCTGGCGTTCACCCTCGCCGAAGCCCTCTGGCTGGCCGAGGACCACGATGACATCGTGCTCGGCTATCCGAGCGTGGATCGTGCCGGGCTGAGACGGCTGCTCGCGGACGAGCGGCTCGCCTCCCGCATCACCCTGATGATCGACTCGATCGAGCATCTCGACCTGATCGACGCGATCGCCGCGCCGGGGCGGCGCCCCGAGGTGCGCGTCGCGATCGATGTCGACGCCTCGCTGCGCGCCCCCGGACTCGGGCACATCGGCGTGCGCCGCTCCTCGCTGTACACGGCGGCGGATGTCGCCGGCTTCGCGCGCCAGGTCGTGAGGCGCCCCGGGTTCCGACTGGTGGGCCTGCAGATGTACGAGGCGCAGATCGCGGGGCAGGGGGATGCCGCCGGCATCGACGCCCCGGTCATCCGCATCGTGCAGGCGCGCTCGCGCGACGAGCTGCGTCGTCGTCGCGCTGAGATCGCGGATGCCATGCTGCCGATCGCCCCGCTGGAGTTCCTCAACGGCGGCGGGACGGGCTCGCTCGAGTTCACCGGCAGCGACGAGTCGCTCACCGAGGCCACCGCGGGCAGCGGGCTGCTCGGCGGGCACCTGTTCGACGGGTACCGGTCGTTCAGGCCCGCCCCGGCGACGGGTTTCGCCTTCGACGTCGTCCGCAAGCCCGCCGCGGACATCGCCACGGTGCTCGGCGGCGGATGGATCGCCTCCGGGCCCGCCGTGGCGTCTCGCCAGCCCCTCGCGGTGTGGCCGCAGAACCTGCACACCCTGCCGCGCGAGGCGGCCGGTGAGGTGCAGACGCCGCTGCAGGGCCACGCCGCGCGTGCACTGAAGGTCGGCGACCGGGTGTGGTTCCGGCATGCGAAGAGCGGTGAGCCCGCCGAGCGCATCGACCGGTACCAGCTCGTCGCCGACGGGGTCATCGTGGACGAGCTGCCCACGTACCGCGGCGAGGGGAAGTCGTTCCTGTGACGCGTCCGGGTGGAACCTGGCGCAACTGGGGCCGATCGGCATCCGTGCGCCCTATGCGCGTCGAACGGCCGCGTTCGCCCGAGGGCGTGCAGCGCGCGGTCAAGGCCGCCGCGGCACAGGGACTGACGGTGAAGGCCGTCGGCGCGGGGCACAGCTTCACCGGCATCGCGGTCGCCCCCGGGGTGCTCCTCGAACTCGACGACCTGCAGGGCCTCGTCAGCGCGGATGCCGCGACGGGCCTGGTCACGCTGCTCGCGGGCACGCGCCTGCATCGGGTGCCCGCGCTGCTGCGCCGCCATGGACTCGCGATGGAGAACCTCGGCGACATCGACCGGCAGTCCATCGCCGGTGCGATCTCCACCGGCACGCACGGCACCGGTACGGGCTTCGGCGGCATCGCGACGCAGGTCCGCGGTCTGACCCTGATCACCGCCGACGGCGAGTTCCTGCGCATCGACGAGACGCAGAACAGCGAACTGCTGCCCGGTGCCGTCATCGGTCTGGGTGCGCTCGGCGTCGTCGTGGAGGTGACGCTGCAGTGCGTGCCCGCCTTCGTGCTGCACGCCGTCGACGCCCCGGTCGCACTCGACGAGGTGCTGCCCGACATCCATGAGCGCGCGGATGCCGCGGATCACCTGGAGTTCTACTGGCATCCGCACACCGATGTCGCACTGACGAAGACCCAGACGCGCCTCCCCGAGTCGACTCGGCGGCATCCGGTCCCGCTCGTGCAGGGCTGGATCGACGAGACCGTGCTCGCCAACGGCGTCTTCGGGGCGTTCTGCGCGGTGAGCCGCGTGATCCCCGCGATCATCCCGCCGTTCAACCGGCTCGCCGTACGGCTGACGGGGCGCGGCGAGTACACCGACGCGTCGCACCGGGTCCTCGTCCACCACCGCAACGTGCGCTTCCGTGAGATGGAGTACGCGTTGCCGGCCGAGAACCTCGTCTCCGCATTCGAGGAGCTGCAGCGCCTCATCGTCGACCGCGGATGGCGCATCGAGTTCCCCGTCGAGGTGCGCTTCGCGGCCTCCGACGACCTGTGGCTGTCCACGGCATCCGGCCGGGACAGCGCGTACATCGCCGTGCACCGGTACTGGCGCGCCGACCCGCGGGAGTACTTCGACGCCGTCGAGCAGATCATGCTCCGCCACGACGGGCGACCGCACTGGGGCAAACTGCACAGTCTGACGGCGCAGCAGCTGCGGGAGCGGTACCCGCGCTTCGACGACTTCATCGCCCTGCGCGACCGGCTGGATCCGCAGCGCCTGTTCGGCAACCGTCATCTGGAACGCATTCTCGGCGCCTGAAAGCGGCTGTCGTCCAGCCGACGCGCAGTGTTCGATGCATAGGATGGATGCACATCCAAGAGGGGGCAGCACATGGAGTGGCTCTGGCCAGTACTGATCATCGTCGGCGTGCTGGTGATCGTCGGAATCTACCTGTGGTCGACCTACAACTCGCTCGTGCAGCTGAACGTGCGCGTCGATGAGGCGTGGAGCGGCATCACGGTGCAGCTGAAGCGTCGAGCCGACCTCATCCCCAATCTCATCGAGACCGTCCGCGGCTACGCGTCGCACGAGAAGTCGGTCTTCGAGGGTGTCACCCGTGCCCGCGCCGAGACGCTCTCCGCCACCGGTCCCGCAGAGGCCGGCGTCGCCGAGGGACACCTGCAGCAGGCGCTGCGCAGCCTGTTCGCCGTGGCCGAGGCCTACCCCCAGCTGCAGGCCAGCCAGAACTACCTCCAGCTGCAGCACTCGCTCGTCGACACCGAGGACAAGATCCAGGCGGCCCGTCGCTTCTACAACGGCGGCGTGCGCGAGCTGAACACCAAGATCAAGGTCTTCCCGAACAACATGTTCGCCCGCGGTCTCGGCTTCACCGAGCGCGAGTTCTTCGAGGTCGCAGACGGCAGCGCGATCTCCGAGCCGCCCCGGGTTCAATTCTGACCCTTCGACGGGCTCAGGGACCCATCGCCCTGGGTTGCTGAGCCTGTCGAAGCATAGTCATTCCCTGGGGTGCACGTGCCGCTCCACGGCGCTCTCCCGCCCGTGCAGGGCATGCGCCACGGCATCCGCCGCATCACCCCACCCCGACACGCTGATGCGCTCCAGGCCCTGCCACAGGGCCGCACGCGCGAGCTCCTCAGCGATGCGCACCGCATCCGTCTCCGGCAGTGCGTGCTGCTCCCACCAGGCCGACTGCACGCGCAGGACGGATGCCGCCCGGTCGGCCTTCAGATCCACGCGCGCCACGATCCGGTCACCCACCAGCACCGGAAGCGAGTAGTACCCGTAGCGGCGCTTGTGCGCGGGGACGTAGATCTCGATCCGATAGTCGAAGTCGAACACCCGCAGGGCCCGGTCGCGGAACCAGACCACCGGGTCGAACGGCGTCAACAGCGCCGCGCGGTCGATGCGGCGGGGGAGGGCGGCATCCCGGTGCCGCCAGGACTGCACCTGGCGTGAACCCTGATCCCAGCCGCGCACGACCACCGGCTCCAGCTCGCCGGAGTCGACGAGCTCCGACACAGCCTGACGCACGGCCGCCTGATCGCGCAGCCGGTAGTAGTCGTTGAGATCCGCGACGGTCGCCACCCCGTACGATCGTGCCGCCCGTCGCACGAGCTCGCGGATCGCATCCGCCCTCGGAACCGGCGAAGACAGCACCTCGGCGGGGATGACCTGCTCGGCCAGGCCGTACCGGCGCTCGAAGCCGACTCGTCCGGCGATCGACACCTCGCCGGAGCGCCAGAGGTGCTCCAGCGCCGATTTGGCCTCGTCCCAGTCCCACCACGGGCCGCGCTCGCGCGGCGCGTCCTCGCGCAGATCCACCGGGCGCAGCGGTCCGCGGTCGCGCAGCTCTGCGCGCACCCAGTCGAGCGTGCGCGAGTGCACGTGCATCCAGCTGTCCGGATCGGACTCGCGGTCGCGCCAGAACTGCATCCGGAACTGCCAGAGGGCCCAGTCCGCCACCGGCATGAACGCCGCCTCGTGCGCCAGATACTCGACGTAGTGCGCGGTCCGCGACACGAAGCCGCGATCCAGCAGGGCGGGATCGTAGCCGCCGAGCCGCGCGAACATCGGCATGTAGTGCGAGCGCGCGAACACGTTCACCGAGTCGATCTGCAGCACACCGAGCCGATCCATCGCCCGGTGCAGATGGCGTGGGGCGACGGCATCCGGCATCCGACGGGAGAAGCCCTGAGCCGCCAGCGCGATCCGTCTGGCCTCTGCGGCGCTCAGCGTCTGCGATCTCGACGGCGAGGCGGTCGACGGGGCGCTCGAGGATGTCATCCGGCCAGGTTATCCGCCGCCACCGACACGGAACCGGGCGGCATCGCGCCCGGTACGTAGAATTGCACAATGAGCGACAACCCCGCACCGAGGTTCCGCAATCCGTTCCGCCACTATCCGCCGGTCACCGACCGCACGATCACCACCGAGGTGGACGAGGTGGTTCCTGTGCCGCTGCGAGTGACGGCCGCCTACGCCTGGCGCCTGCTGGTCATCGCCGGGGCGATCGCCCTGTTCATCTGGCTGGTGATGCTGCTCAAGGCACTGGTCATCCCTCTGATGGTCGGCATCCTCATCACCGCACTGCTGTGGCCGGCGTTCCAACTGATGCTGAGGGGCAGGTTCCCCCACTGGCTGGCGATCGCGGTGACCGTGGTCGGTGCGATCGGCGTCGTGGTGGGCCTGGTCTGGCTGGTCGTCTGGCAGGTGCGCGAACAGCTCGCCGACGTGCAGGAGCGGACCGCCGCAGGCATCGAGGATCTGAAGGGCTTCCTGCTCGCCGGGCCCCTGCATCTGACCGAGACCGACATCGACGGATACCTCGAGCAGCTGCGCTCCCTGATCACCGAGCAGCAGGACTGGCTGCTCAGCGCCGCCGGCGCCGTGACGGGGACGGCGGCCGAGGTGCTCACCGGAGCGCTGCTCTCGCTGTTCATCCTCATCTGCCTGCTGGCCGACGGCAACGGCATCTGGAAGTGGGCTCTGCGGCTGTTCCCCCGGAGGGCGAGGCCCGCGGTCGACGCCGCCGCCCGCAACGGCTGGGACACCGTGATCAACTACGCGCGGACGCAGATGCTCGTCGCAGCCATCGACGCGGTCGGCATCGGCGCCGGTGCAGCGCTGCTGGGGGTGCCGATGGCCATCCCGGTCGCCGTGCTCGTCTTCCTCGGCTCGTTCGTGCCGATCGTCGGAGCCGTGGTCACCGGTGCCGTGGCGGTCTTCCTCGCCCTGGTCTACAACGGCCCGTGGATCGCACTGGCCATGCTCGGCGTCGTACTGCTGGTGCAGCAGCTCGAGGGGCACATCCTGCAGCCGATCCTGATGGGCTCCGCAGTCAAGGTGCACCCGCTGGCCGTCGTGCTCGTGGTCGCCGGCGGCGCCATGATCGCCCGCATCCCTGGTGCGCTGTTCGCCGTGCCGCTGGCGGCATTCATCAACGTGGCGGCGGTGACCATCAGCACCGGCGCCTGGCGCACGGGTGAGGAACCCGACGCCGATCTCATCTGGAGCACAGTGCCGCGCGAGCGGACGAGGAGGAATCGATGACCGCAGTCCCGAGCCTGGCCGAGTTCTCAGCCGCAGCAGAGAGTCTCGCCGGGGTGATCTCGCACACGCCCACCGAGCTGTCGCGCGCCCTGAGCGACGTGCTCGGCTCGCCGGTGCTGCTGAAGATGGAGAACCTGCAGCGCACGGGCTCGTTCAAGATCCGGGGTGCGTCCTACCGCCTCGCGCAGCTCACCGCCGAGGAGCGCGCTCGCGGAGTGGTCGCCGCGTCGGCGGGAAACCACGCGCAGGGTGTCGCGCTGGCCGCCCAGGCCCTCGGCATCCCGGCCACGATCTTCATGCCTCTGGGCGTGCCCGTCCCCAAGCTGCTCGCCACACGCGGCTACGGCGCCGAGGTGGTGCTGGAGGGCGAGACCGTGGCCACCTCGCTGCGCCTGGCCGCGGAGTTCGCCGAACGCACGGGCGCGGTGCTGATCCCGCCGTTCGATCACCGTGACGTCGTGATCGGTCAGGGCACGCTGGGCCTGGAGATCTACCAGGAGGTCCCAGACGTCGACACCGTGATCATGGGCATCGGCGGTGGCGGCCTCATCGCCGGGGTGGCCGCTGCGATCAAGCAGGCCGCGGCCGCCGCGGGCCGCACGGTGCGCGTCATCGGCGTGCAGTCCGAGAACGCCGCGGCGATGCCGCCCTCCCTCGAGGCCGGGCATCCGGTGGAGATCACCACTCATCCGACGATCGCCGACGGCATCCTCGTCGCCCGCCCGGGAGCCATCCCCTTCGAGATCGTCCGCGAGTTCGTCGACGAGGTCGTCACCGTCTCCGAAGACGACATCGCCCGTGCCATCCTGGTTCTGCTGGAGCACGCCAAGGTGGTCGTCGAGCCGGCCGGCGCGGTCGGCGTCGCCGCGATCCTGGCAGGAAAGGTGCACGGCACAGGCAAGACCGTGCCGATCCTCTCCGGCGGCAACATCGACCCGATGCTGCTGCAGCGGGTCGTCTCGCACGGTCTGGCCGCCTCCGGCCGCTACGCCACCGTACGCGTGCCGCTGCCCGACCGTCCGGGCCAGTTGGCGCGGGTCGCCGAGGTCCTCTCGCAGGTCGGCGCGAACGTCATGGAGGTGCTGCACACGCGGCATGGCCATGGACTGCAGCTCAGCGACATGATCCTGCAGCTCTCGATCGAGACCCGCGGCCCCGAGCACACCCAGTTGGCGCTGGACACCCTGCGCGCCGCGGGCTACGAGCCGGAGATCGTCGCAGAGTGAGAGAACCCGCCCTGGTTCGTGCACGCGGCACGATCCCGGGCGGGTTCTGGTCTCTGTGGCTCAGCCGGTGTAGGTCTCCACACCGGTGACCTCGACCGGGATCGCGCGGCCGTTGGGCGCCTCGTAGCTGGCCTTCTCGCCCACCTTCAGGCCCATGATGGCCTGTCCGAGCGGGCTCGCCTCGCTGTACACGTCGAGGTTGCCGGCGGCGGCGATCTCACGGCTGCCCAGCAGGAAGACCTCCTCGTCGCCGGCGACGATCGCCGTCACCACGGTGCCGGGCTCGACGATGCCGCGGCTGGTGGGAGCCTCGCCGACCTTGGCGGTCTTCAGCAGCTGCTCGAGGGTGCGGATGCGCACCTCCTGCTTGCCCTGCTCGTCCTTGGCGGCATGGTAGCCGCCGTTCTCCTTGAGGTCTCCCTCTTCGCGTGCAGCCTCGATGCGTGCCGCGATCTCGTCACGGCCGACGGTCGAGAGGCGCTCGAGCTCGTCGACGAGGCGGTCGTAGGCCTCCTGCGTGAGGAAAGGTACCTGAGCGTCTGTGGACACAGCGTGCTCCTTCGATGCGGGCCCCTTCAGGGGCTGGGGATGCCGGGATCAGCTTCCACTGCCCCGGGGGATATGCCAAGACGCCCCGGCATGGGCCGGGGCGTCGGTCGTCTTGCGGATGAGTCTAAGCGACCCAGCAGTTCTTCACCAAACCCGTGGTGGCGGTGGCGACGGTCGGAATGCGCACGTCCAGGGCGTTCGTGTGCTGCTCGCTGGCCGGCAGCTCGAGCACCTTCCAGCCCACGATCCCGAACTCCTCATCCAGCGCCTGCACGATGCACACGACGTCCGATCCGCGCGGCGCGGTGTACTGGAAGCGCACGTCGACGCTGTGCGAATCGGTCACGGTGAAGCCCATGTCCGCGGCATCCACCGAGTTCATGCCCCGGGCCACGGTCATCCAGCCGAAGGCGACGACGATCGCCACGGCGATGATGCCGGCGATGATCCAGGGCAGCGGGCGACGGGCGGTGCGACCGTAGCGCTCGTCGAGTTCGCGTGGGGTGGTCACGGGTCTCCCGGGTCAGTGTCGGCGGATAGGCTGGTACTCCCAGGTTATGCGACCGCGGGAGGAAAGGCGGACTCATGATCCTGTTCGGCGACACGACCCCGATGCCGACCCCGACCATGACGGTCGACCCGGACTCGGTGACCCCGGGCTTCGTCGGCTTCGGTCTCATGGTGGTCCTGGTCGCCGTCGTCATCCTGCTCGTCTGGGACATGAACCGCCGCATCCGCCGCGTCCGCTACCGCGAGGAGATCCGCGACGAGCTGGATGCCGAGCAGGCCGCCGCCGAAGCCGCCTCCGACGATTCGGACGACTCCCCGCGCAGCTGACCCGCGTTCAGCCTTCTCAGACGCCGACGCGCTGGAAGGCGTCGAGGCTGATGCCCTGCTCCAGGATCCGCTTGGACCATTCCTTGGCGCTGTGCAGGCTGTGGTCGCGATAGTTGCCGCACTCCACGGCGGAGACGCCTGGGACGTCGCTCCACTCGGCGGGACCCGCGATGAACTCCAGCCCCTTGCGGACGGCGCCGACGACATCGGCGATCGCGGGTTCGCCCCACATGATCAGGTGGAAGCCGGTACGGCATCCGAACGGGGAGATGTCGATGACGCCGTCGATGTGGTCGCGCAGCACGCTGGCCAGGGTGTGCTCGATCGTGTGCAGTCCCGCGGTCGGGATCTCGCCCTCGTTCGGCTGCACGAAGCGCACGTCGAAGTTCGAGATCGCGTCGCCCCTGGGGCCGCGCTCGACGCCGATCAGACGCACGTACGGCGCCGTGACGGCGGTGTGGTCGAGGGTGAAGCTCTCTACATCGGCCATGGGGATCCTCCTGATCGTCTGATCTCAGGATGCCACGCGGCGGCGCCCCGAGATCGCGGGATGTCCGCCGGGCGGGCCGAGCGTCAGCCGGCGAACCCGAGCGAGGGGGAGTACGGGGCCAGCGAGATGAGCAGGCACGCGGTCCAGTGGCAGAGGAACGCCAGCACCGTGCAGACATGGAAGATCTCGTGGAATCCGAAGCGGCCCGGCCACGGGTTCGGCTTCTTCATCGCGTAGATGACGGCTCCGACCGTGTAGAGGATGCCGCCGACGCACACCAGCACCATCATCGCGACGTTCGCACGCAGAAGGTCGGCCATGTACATCACGGCGGCCCATCCCAGCACGAGATACAGCGCGACGTACAGCCAGCGGGGGGCGTTGATCCAGAAGACGCGGAAGAGGATGCCCAGCAGCGCCCCGGACCACACCAGGACGAGCAGCAGCATGCCCTTCTGCGGGTCGAGCGCGAGGACGGCCAGCGGCGTGTACGTGCCGGCGATCAGCAGCAGGATGTTGGCATGGTCGATGCGCTTGAGCACACCCTTGACCTTGGGGCCCCAGTCGAACCGGTGGTACACCGCGGAGTTGCCGAACAGCAGCAGCGACGTGGTCATGAAGACGGCCGCCGCCCATTTCGCGGGGGCGCCCTGCGCGACGACGATGAGCACGATCCCGGCGACGACGGCGACGGGGAACGTGCCCGCGTGGATCCAGCCGCGCCAGGTCGGTTTGATCTCGACGGCATCCGCTGCTGCGGCGTCCATCAGGGGCAGCTCGGGGACATCGGGTGCGGTGCTCACCCGCTCACTCTAGGCTTCGGGGCATTCCATCGGCAGTACATACACCGTGCGCTCAGCGGCGCCTCCGGTCGGTGAGGGTAGCGTAGGCACGTGAGCGCACGAGAGAGCACGGGGCGGGGGCCCCTCTACCGGCTCTATGGGAACCGTCTTCGTCGTCGGATCGATTCCGCGTCGGTTCCGCACCACGTCGCGATGATGATCGACGGCAACCGGCGCTGGGCGCGGCAGCTCGGCTACGAATCCGCCGCCGACGGACACCGCGCGGGTGCCGCCAAGATGCGTGAGTTCCTCGGCTGGTGCGATGAGCTCGGCGTGGGTGTCGTCTCGCTCTACCTGCTCTCCGCCGACAATCTGCAGAAGCGCGATTCGAAGGAGCTCGGCGATCTCATCGAGATCATCGCGGAGCTCGCCGACACGCTCGCCGAGCACGGGACGTGGCGGGTGCAGCACGTCGGCCGGTCCGACATCCTCCCGCCGGAGCTGTCGCGGGTGCTTCAGGACGCCCAGGAGCGCACCCGCGATCACACCGGCCTGCACGTGAATCTGGCGGTCGGCTACGGCGGACGCAACGAGATCGTCGACGCGGTGCGCAGCATCATCGGCCAGCACAACGCCTCAGGGGGAACCCTCGAGGATCTCGCCGCCAGGCTGACGCCCGAGATGATCGGCGAGCACCTGTACACCGGCGGTCAGCCCGACCCCGACCTGGTGATCCGCACGAGCGGCGAGCAGCGGCTCAGCGACTTCCTGCTGTGGCAGAGCGCGCACAGCGAGTTCTACTTCGTCGAGGCGCTCGGCCCCGACCTGCGCGAGGTCGACTTCCTGAGAGCGATCCGCGACTACGTCGACCGCGACCGCCGCTTCGGGCGGTGATGAAGGGAGTTCTCGGATGAGCGCACTGGACGAGTACCTCGCATCGTTCGCGGGGGAGACCGGCTATCTGAACTGGGCGGCGTTCGGGCCGCTGTCTCCCGCCGTGCGCGGCGCGGTGCAGGATGCCGTGGAGGTGCTGAGCGGTTTCAGCATGCGCGAGCACCAGAGCGTCAACGCGCGGGTCGGTCGGGCCACCGCGGGTCTGGCCGAGCTTCTGGGCGCCGAACGCGCCGACGTGGTGCTGCGTCCGAGCTCGACCGATGCCCTCCAGCATGCCCTGTACGGTCTCTCCGGCACGGTGATCGCCGCCGCGGGGGAGTTCCCCAGCATCAGCCTGACCCTGCGGCGTGCGGCGGACGCATCGCACGGTGCTCTCGCACCACGCTGGATCGAACCCGACCACGGATGGGTGACGACGGATGCCGTGGCGCAGGCGCTCGACGACGACGTCACGGCCGTCGCGGTCAGTCACGTCGACTACCGCACCGGGTACCGCGCCGACCTTCCCGCGCTGCGGGAGCTGATCGGCCCCGAGCGGCTGCTGATCGTCGACGCCGTGCAGTCCTTCGGCATCGTCGACGAGGACTGGCGTGCGGCCGACGTCATCGCCGGGCACGGGTACAAGTGGCTGCGCGCCGGGCGGGGCACCGCGTTCGCGAGATTCTCGAGCCTGGCGCGGGAGCGGATCCGTCCGGTGCTCAGCGGCATCACCGGCATCGACTCCGACGGGCCGTTCACCGGTGCCGTGCCGTCTCCTGCCGTCAGTGCGCGGGCCTACACCACGAGCGTCCCCGACCACCTCGCCGGAGTGCGGCTCTCGGCCGCGCTGGATCAGCTGCGGGCCGCAGGCGTCCCCGCCGTCGCGCAGCGGGTGACCGCGAACGTCGACGAGATCCTCGCAGTCGCGGAGCGCCACGGCATCCGCGTCGCCACGCCGACGGACCCCCGGCGGCGAGCCGGGATCGTCTCGCTCGTCCCGGACGATCCGGAGGGTCTCGGACGTGCGCTGGGCGATGGCGGGATCTCGGCGACCGTTCGCGCCGGCGCGGTGCGGGTGGCCGCGCATGCGGGCACGGGTGCGGAGACGCTGCGGATGCTGGACGACGCGCTCACCGCGTTCGGTCACCCGACGTTCACGCGCGCTTAAGCCGACGCGCCCGCGTGTCTTGCGGGGGTGCCGCGGCACTGCCGTCGTACCGTACAGGCATCGGGCACCGCGCCCGGTCGGGTCGACCTTCGGATCGCGACTCGTGGCCCTGGTCGACTCGCTGCATAGCCGGGATCCATCCCGGGTAGGAGTGGATCGTGACCACACGTTCAGCGCAGCAGCAGTCCACCCGCAAGGCAGCCGGAGCCGTGTCGCATGATGACACGGCTCTTCGCACATATGTGCTCGACACATCCGTGCTGCTCAGCGACCCGCAGGCCCTCTTCCGCTTCGCGGAGCACTCGATCGTCCTGCCGGTCGTCGTCATCTCGGAGCTGGAGGCCAAACGCCACGACCCCGAGCTGGGCTACTTCGCGCGCCGTGCTCTGCGGCACCTCGACGAGCTGCGCATCGAGCACGGCCGCCTCGACTTCCCCGTCGAGGTCGGCGAAGGCGGCACGCTGCGCGTCGAGCTCGGCAGCGCCGACCTGTCGATCCTTCCCGCCGGCATCCGACTCAGCGACAACGACAGCCGCATCCTGGCCACCGCCGCGCAGCTCGCGCAGGACGGTCAGGAGGTGACGATCGTCTCGAAGGACCTGCCCATGCGGGTCAAGGCCGCATCTCTCGGGCTCGCGGCCGAGGAGTACCTGGCCGAGCAGGCGGTGGACTCCGGGTGGACCGGCATCGCATCCCTGGACCTGTCCGGCGACGACATGAGCGATCTCTACGAGAGCGAGGTGGGCGTCAGCGAGCAGGTGATCGGCATCCCGGTGAACACGGGGCTCGTGGTGCACTCCGAGCGCGGCTCGGCTCTGGCCCGGGTCACCGGAGACGGCGAGTACCGGCTGGTGCGCGGCGACCGCGAGGTGTTCGGCCTGCACGGCCGGTCTGCCGAGCAGCGCATCGCCATCGACCTGCTGCTCGACCCGGAAGTGGGCATCGTGTCGCTCGGCGGACGCGCCGGCACCGGAAAGTCGGCGCTCGCGCTGTGCGCCGGGCTCGAGGCCGTGCTGGAGCGGCAGCAGCAGAAGAAGATCATCGTGTTCCGGCCCCTGTTCGCCGTCGGCGGGCAGGAGCTCGGCTACCTGCCCGGCGATCAGGGCGAGAAGATGGGGCCGTGGGGTCAGGCGGTGTTCGACACGCTCGGCTCAGTCGTCTCCGGGAACGTGCTGGAGGAGGTCGTGGAGCGCGGGATGCTGGAGGTGCTGCCGCTCACGCACATCCGCGGACGCTCGCTGCACGACGCCTTCGTGATCGTCGACGAGGCGCAGTCGCTGGAACGCAACGTGCTGCTGACGGTGCTGAGCCGGATGGGTCAGAACTCCCGGGTCGTGCTCACCCACGATGTCGGGCAGCGCGACAACCTGCGGGTGGGCCGCCACGACGGCATCGCCAGCGTGATCGAGACGCTGAAGGGCCACGACCTGTTCGGCCACGTGACCCTCACCCGCTCGGAGCGCTCCGCCATCGCCGCGCTCGTCACCGAGCTGCTGGAGGGCGGCGAGCTCAGCTGAGGCGGGTGCCCCGGCATCCGCTCTCCTGTTTACACTTCGGGGGCCGACACGCCAGATGTCGGACCGTTTCGCTGGAAACGTTCGTCATCTGGCGTGTCGGCCCCCGTTCTGTATGCGGACGGATGCCGGCTGCGAAGTGTTTGCCGCCTACGCGCGCTGCGGCAGCCGTGCCAGTGCGGCGAGGATTGATGCCTGCACGGTCGGCCAGTCATGGATGATCTGGGCGTAGTCGAAGTGCAGGGTCTCGTAGCCGAGAGCGGAAGCTGCAGCATCCCGCACCAGGTCCTTGTGCCTCATCATTGTGCCGTCATGGTTCTGCTTGCCGTCGGCCTCGATGATCAGCCACCCATCGACGACGAAGTCCACTCTCCCGACGCCGGCGATCTCAACCTGGCAGCCCAGCCGGATTCCGAGCTGGTGCATTCGCAGTCGGAGCAGTGATTCCAGTCCGCTGTCCGCGTCGTCACGGGCAAGATCCACGAGCCAGCGCGCGTGCGCAGGCAGCGCATCACGAATGCGGCGACGCGAAGCATCCGAGATCAGCCGCAGTTTCAGCGCAGACTCCAGAGAGGCGAAGAACGATTCATCGCCTTCGCAGTGATGCAGGTGGAGGAGGGCTGTGACCACATCCACCACGCCGAAGGTGGTGGCTCCGCGGAAGTAGTGGCTGACGCACGTGCATCCCGGATGCGGGTGCGCGCGACCACGGCGCCCGATCCAGACATGTGGTGGACCCTCCGGTGCCAGCACCCACACGTCGCGACGCCGGAGCGCTGCGGAGCAGGTGAGCGGACCGCCGTGCCGGGCGGCATCGAGTTCCGCAGGATTCGCGGCGTCGGTCGCGAAGACCCCCGGGCGCAGCCGCTGGATATCCCCGGAGCGTGCCGCCTTGCTGAGGGCCACGCGGCTGATGCCGAACTCCTGCAAAGACGTGCCTCGGGCGATGCCGCCGAGCCGTGTGATGAGAATCTGTGGATCGAGCATCCCGCAAGCATCCGACGTCCGCACGGTGCCGCAGAGCCTGTTTCCCGGGAATTGTGGACAATCCACCCCGCCGACCCGATGTGGACAAATACAAACCGGGGGCCGACACGCCAGATGTCGGACCGTTTCGCTGGAAACGTTCGTCATCTGGCGTGTCGGCCCCCGAAGTGTAAAGCGGATGCCGCGCGGGTGCGCCCCGCGGACGCCGGGACCGAAGGGTCAGCCGGGGTGGGTCATGCTCAGCAGGTCGAGCTTCTCGTCCAGCTGGGCCTCGGTGATCTCGCCCCGCTCGACGTAGCCGAGATCGATGACGGCGTCGCGCACGGTGATGCCCTTGGCGACGGCGTGCTTGGCGATCTTCGCCGCGGCCTCGTAGCCGATGAGCTTGTTCAGCGGGGTGACGGTCGACGGGCTCATGCCCGCCAGCGCCGCGGAGCGCTCGACGTTGGCGACCAGGCCGTCGACGGTCTTGTCGGCCAGCACGCGCGACGCGTTCGCCAGAAGACGCACGGACTCGAGCAGGGCGGTGCCCATCACCGGGATCGCGACGTTCAGCTCGAAGGCACCGGATGCTCCGCCCCAGGCGATCGTGGCGTCATTGCCGATCACGCGCGCGCAGACCATCAGCACGGCCTCCGGGATGACCGGGTTGACCTTGCCGGGCATGATCGACGACCCAGGCTGCAGGTCGGGCAGGTGGATCTCGGCGAGTCCCGTGTTCGGTCCCGATCCCATCCAGCGCAGGTCGTTGTTGATCTTCGTCAGCGAGACGGCGATGGTGCGCAGGGCGCCGGATGCCTCGACCAGGCCGTCACGGTTGGCCTGAGCCTCGAAGTGGTCCTTGGCCTCGGTGATCGGCAGCTCGGTCTCGGCGGCGAGCAGCGCGATGACCTTCTGAGGGAAGCCGAGGGGGGTGTTGATGCCGGTGCCGACCGCAGTGCCGCCGAGCGGGACCTCGGCGACGCGGGGGAGGGCTGCCTGCACGCGCTCGATGCCGAGGCGCATCTGGCGCGCGTAACCGCCGAACTCCTGGCCGAGGGTGACGGGCGTGGCATCCATCAGGTGGGTGCGGCCCGACTTGACGACGGTCTTCCACTCCTCGGCCTTGGCCTCGAAGGCGACGGCGAGGTGGTCGAGCGAGGGGATGAGGCTGTCGATCAGCGCCTGGGTGACGGCGACGTGCACCGAGGTGGGGAACACGTCGTTCGACGACTGCGACGCGTTGACGTGGTCGTTCGGGTGCACGGCGGAGCCGAGGATCGCGGATGCCAGGGTCGCCAGCACCTCGTTCATGTTCATGTTCGACGAGGTGCCGGAGCCGGTCTGGTACACATCGATCGGGAACTCGGCGTCGTGCTTGCCGGTGACGACCTCATCGGCGGCCTGTGCGATCGCGTCGGCGATGGCGCCGTCGAGGGTGCCGAGCTCCTTGTTCGCGAGCGCCGCGGCCTTCTTGATGCGGGCGAGCGCGGCGATCTGCGCGGATTCGAGGCCGCTTCCCGAGATCGGGAAGTTCTCCACGGCGCGCTGCGTCTGCGCGCCGTACAGCGCGTTCACGGGCACACGCACTTCACCCATGGTGTCGTGCTCGATGCGGAACTCCTGCTCGTTGCGGCCGCTGTGCTGGTGTGTGTCGGTCACTTCTGCTCCTTTGCGAGAGAGGGGATGTCGGTGTCGGCGAGGCCGACCTGGGCGATCGGGACGGCGCTGCCGTCGGTCAGGCGGTACTTGGCGCCGACGATGGCGAGCCGGCCCTCGGCGACGGCGTCGCTGATCATCTCGGACGACTGCAGCAACCCGGCGATCGTGCCGCGCAGGTGCTCGATGCCGACCTGCTCGGGGTCGATGTCGGCGACGGAGGTGCCGCCGGATTCCTGCAGCACGCGGCGTGCGGAGGGCACGATCGGCGCGATGAGCTTCCAGATGTTCGGGGGCAGCGGAGCCGCGTCGATGGCGGTTCCCTGCACGGCGGCGGCGACGGCGCCGCAGGAGTCGTGAGCCAGGACGATCAGCAGCGGCACGTCCAGCAGGCCGACGGCGTACTCGATGCTCGCCACGGCGGACTCGGTGACCATGTGCCCGGCGTTGCGAATGGTGAACAGGTCGCCCAGGCCCACGTCGAACAGCGTCTCCGCGGCGACACGCGAGTCGGAGCAGCCCAGGAAGGTGGCGATCGGATGCTGACCGTTGGCCAGTTCGGCGCGACGCGCGGTGTCCTGGTGAGGGTGCGCCGGGGTCCCCGCGATGAAGCGGCGGTTGCCCTCGATCATCTCCTGCCATGCCTCGGCGGGAGTGAGTGTCGCGGTCATTCGGCCTCCTTCAGGTCGCTCAGCTGTGCGGTCAGGGATTCAGCGAGTTCCTTCGTGGAGTCCGCGGAGCGCGACCCGTAGAGCAGCACATAATCGGGCCCGGCCTGGGTGCCGAGCGCGTAGGTGACGTTGGCGGTGCCCCGGTCGGCGAGGTCATAGACGTCCCAGCTGAGGCCGTCGATGGTCTCGGTGCCGGTGGGCGCCATGCCACCGGTCTCCTTCGGAGCCCAGGTGACGTCGGCGTCGAAGGCCTGGGCGAGGTTGATGAATCCGCGCTCGCGCTCACCGGAGGGCGCGAGCGTCACGTTCCAGACCGTCACCGCGCCGCCGTCGAGCTCCGCGGCGTTGACGCGCCAGTCGTCGCCCACTTCGGGGACGACCACCGGGCGGTCCATGGTCGACTCGACGTCGGAGGCGATCTTCGCCATGTCGATCGCGGGGCGCGGGGTCGGTTCGCCGCGTGGGACGGCGAAGACGATGATCGCGACGACGGCCACGGTGGCGATCAGCGCGGCGATGAGGTTGCGGAAGCTCTGGCTCGATCGGTAGATCCGGCTCGACTCGGCCTTGCGGTCGGCGGTCTCCTGCGGGGTCTCGGGGCGGCCGAGCTCGGCGACGATGCGGTTCTGCCTGCTCATGCCTGGTCCTCTGCGGATGCCGCGTCCCGGGCCGCGTCGAGGCGGCGCTTCGCGCCCAGCAGCCATTCCTCGCAGCGGGCGGCGAGGGCTTCGCCGCGCTCCCACAGTGCGAGGGAGTGCTCCAGCGTGGGGGAACCCTGTTCGAGTTCGGCGACCACGCGCACGAGTTCGTCGCGGGCGGCCTCGAACGACAGCGATTCGACGGGGGAATCGTTGGACGCAGTCACACCCCCATCCTACCGGCGTGTCGCAGGCGCCCCGTTCGGCGGTGTCAGCCGCCGGTGCGTTCTTCGATCTCGCCCTCCGAGCGGGCGCGCACGGATCCTCGGTCGACGGTGACGGTCAGCGCCGTGCCGGCGGGGGCGTCGGCGGCATCGGACAGCAGGCGTCCGTCGTCGAGGTGCACGATCGCGTACCCGCGCGCGAGCGTCGCGGCGGGGGAGAGCGCGCGCAGTGAGGCCCGCAGCTCGGCGGTGGCGCGCTGGGCGGTGTCGAGGCGGCGGGTGAGGGTGTCGCGGCCGCGGGATGCCAGCAGCCAGACCTCCTGCGCGCGGTCGTCGATGATGGGGTCGGGCGAGCGCAGCACCGGGCGTGAGCGCAGCTGCTCGAGCTGCAGGATGTCGTGCGAGATGCGCTGTGTGAGGCGGCCCGTGGCGCGGGCGCGCAGCTGGGCGATCAGCGCGCGCTGCTCGCCGACATCCGGGACGACGCGCTTGGCGGCATCCGTCGGGGTGGAGGCGCGCAGGTCCGCGACGTCGTCGAGCAGCGGGTGGTCGTTCTCGTGCCCGATCGCGCTGACGACGGGGGTGGATGCCGCGGCCACGGCGCGCACGAGGCGCTCGTCGCTGAAGCCGACCAGGGTCTGCGGGTCACCGCCTCCGCGGGCGATGATGATCACATCGACCTCTGGCTCGGCATCCAGTCGCTGCAGGGCGACCAGGATCTCGGGCACGGAGCGTTCGCCCTGCACGGTGACGTGCTCGGTGCGGAAGCGCACCTGCGGCCAACGCAGCTCGGCGTTGCGCAGCACGTCCTTCTCGGCATCCGACTTCTCACCCGTGATCAGCCCGATCACGTGCGGCAGGAACGGGAGCTGCTTCTTGCGGTTCGCGTCGAACAGGCCCTCCTGACGCAGCTGGGCGCGCAGCTTCTCGAGCTTCTCGAGCTGGTCGCCGAGGCCCACGTGCTTCATCGACGAGACGATGAAGCTGAAGTCGCCGCCCTTGACGAAGTAGTCGGCCTTGACCGCGGCGACGACGTGGTCGCCGATCGCGAGGTCGTCCGGGATGCGCGAGCGAACGCTGGACCACACGCGGATGGAGATCTGCGCGTCGCTGCGCACATCCTTCAATCGTGCGAACACGTTGCCGCCGCGCATGTTCCACGAGGTGATCTCGCCTTCCACCCACACGGTGTTCCACCGGGCGATGAAGTCGCGGATCGTGCCGTTCAGGCGGGCGACCGAGGTCGGGGCATCCGGCGTCGAGTCGCGCGGCGCCACCGAGTCGGCGGGCGGCGGTTCGCCGGGGATCGCTGCGGCTTCGAACACGGTCATCCCTCCATTGTCCTGGATGCCGCCGACGCGGCGCGTGCGACGCCCGGAGTCGGCGGATGCGACGGCACCGGCTCCCAGGCCCTTCGTCAGGCAGTCTCGGTAGACTCGAGGCGTGGCCGCCCTGAATATCTCGCTTCCTGTCCCGCAGGTTCCCAGCCGGCGTCGCGCTGTCGAGCGGACCCCCCTGGAGAACCGTCCCGTCGACGGTGCGAAGCGGGTGCTGCTGGCCGCACCGCGAGGGTATTGCGCGGGCGTCGACCGCGCCGTCGTCGCCGTCGAGAAGGCTCTCGATCGCTACGGCTCCCCGGTGTACGTGCGCAAGCAGATCGTGCACAACATCCACGTCGTCACCGAGCTCGAGCAGAAGGGTGCGATCTTCGTCGACCAGGTCGAAGAGGTTCCCGAGGGCGCGCACATCGTCTTCAGCGCGCACGGCGTCTCGCCGGCGGTCGTGCAGGAAGCATCCGACCGACAGCTGCACGCGATCGACGCGACCTGCCCGCTGGTCACCAAGGTTCACCGCGAGGCCGTGCGCTTCGCACGCGACGACTTCGAGATCCTGCTGATCGGTCACGAGGGCCACGAAGAGGTCGAGGGCACCGCCGGGCACGCGCCCGAGCGCGTCACCATCGTCAACTCGCCCGATGAGGCCGACACCGTGCAGGTGAAGGACCCGTCGAAGGTCGTCTGGCTGTCGCAGACCACGCTCTCGGTCGACGAGACGATGGAGACCGTCAATCGGCTCCGCGAGCGGTTCCCCGAGCTGCACAACCCGCCGTCGGATGACATCTGCTACGCCACCCAGAACCGCCAGGTCGCGATCAAGAAGGTCGCGAAGGATGCGGATCTGGTGATCGTGGTCGGATCGGCGAACTCGTCGAACAGCGTGCGCCTGGTCGAGGTGGCGCTGGAGTACGGCGCCAAGGCCGCGTACCGCGTTGACTACGCCGAAGAGGTGCAGCAGTCCTGGCTGGACGGCGTGAACACCGTGGGCGTCACCAGCGGGGCGTCCGTGCCCGAGGTGCTCGTCCAGGAGGTGCTCGAGGCGCTCGGCGAGGCCGGCTACGGCGACGTCGAAGAGGTGCGCACCGCCGAGGAGGACCTGATGTTCTCGCTCCCCAAGGAGCTGCGTCAGGATGCCGCCGGCAAGCGCGACGAGCGCGCACTGGGCGGTCACGCGCGCTGACGAGCGGGCCCTTGCGCCTTCACGGCGGCGCCCAAGGCTCGGCGGGTAGCGTGGACGCCATGAGCCTCGATCGACCCCAGTACGGCGAATACGCGACTCCCGAGGAGCAGCGCGCTCAAGCGGGTCTGCCGCCGCTGGGATCGGATGCCGTGGCATCCGCGCCCGTGCCGCCGCAGCCCGACGTCGCCCCGCCGGCCGGACGCCGCGCGGGCCGCATGATCACCGTCATGCTGCTCGGCATCGGGCTCGTCAATGTGCTCACGTCGATCCCGGGCTTCCTGGATCTGTCGGCGACGTTCGACCAGACCTTGAAGATGCTCGGGCTGGAGGGTTCGTTCTCGAACTTCGCCGCAGCGAAGACCTGGGGTGCGGTGGCCCTGGTGGTGATGATGGCCGGCTACGCGGCGACCGCGTGGCTCTCGGTACACAGGATCCGCCGCAACCGCTCGTCGTGGTGGGTGCCGCTGGTCGGCTTCCTGGCGACGATGCTGCTCGTGTCGATCTGTCTCTCCGTGCCGATGTTCGGCGATCCCGCGTTCATGCAGGGAATGCTCGCACCGCCCGCCGGGTAGCCTCGAAGCGTGTCAGCAGAGCAGATCGCATTCCAGGTCACCTACACGTCGGTCGAGTCCGGCGACGGTTCGGACCCGACGTCCGCGGTCGAGCGGATCCTGGCGGGGGAGCGCGTGCTCGCGGCCGTCCGGGAGTTCGACGGCGACGCCGTGATCGCGCTCATCCCGGTGACCGAGGGCGGCGACGTCGTGGCGCTGGATGCCGAGGGGCGGCTGCGATTCGATCTGAGCGAGTCCGCACTCGTCGCGCTGTTCGCGGACGAGGGGCTGACCCTGCACCTCGGGTACGCGGATGACGGGTTGGACGATGTCGACGCGGCGCTGGAGGAGGAGTTCGGCGAGGCGTTCGAGCAGCTCGATGAGCCGACCGATGAGCCCGATGACCTGAACGGGTTCGGGATGCCGTCGGATGCCGACGATCTCGAGCTGTTCGAGGCCGAGCCGGTGCGCGTCGCGGAGTTCTCCCGCCGCGCGGTGTGGGCGGCACGGCTGACGGCGCAACTGCTGGACACCGACGTCGACTACCTCGAGGACGGCACCTGGTCGGTGTACCGCTACCGCACCGACCGCGTGCACGGCGCGATCTCGGGTGGGCGTGCGGACGGTCCGATCATCGAGGTCAACATTCCCCAGCACGGCGATGCCTGGGTGGAGGTCACCTCGCCCCACGGTCGCTCGGCGATGTTCTGGCCGAATGCCGAGCAGCACACCCGGCCGGTGCTCGACATCGACACGATCGGGATGCCGGAGAGCGCGGAGCTGTATCGGCGGATGCTGACGGAAGCGGACGGCACCCGCGAGGAGCTGGCATCTCTGGCGATGGGTGACGCTGTCGACGTCGATGCCGCAATGGGCGCCTGCCTCTCCGAGACGCTCGGTGGGGTCGTCGGTGCGGATGCTCGGCTGCGCGCCTTCGTCGGCGCGTTCGGCGTGCCCGCGTCGCTGATCCGCGCTGGACTGGACGAACAGGATGCGGGCCGTCGCGTCGTCGCCCGCGGCTGGGGTCCCACGGTCGGAGGCATCGTGCTCGGCGGTCTCGTCGAGATGACGCCGCTGACCCGCCGCGATCGCCCCGTCGCGCGCCTCGCGCGTCTGCTGCGCAAGCGCCCCGTGCTGGGCATGTCGCTCAGCACGGCCGAGCTGGCAGCCGGTGTGGCCCTCAGCCGCAGCAGGTCGGGGCTGGGCCGCGGCATCGGCATCCTGCTCGTGATCGACGCCGTCGCCGACATCGCGATCTGGATAGTGCGGATCCTGCGCCGCCGCTGAACGCGGCATCCGTCGTCAGCCGATGCCGCCCCAGACGGCTCGTGCGCCGGCGTCCCCGACGAGCACCACGAGCACGAGGGTGACGACGGCGACCACCACGGCCACCGCGGCGATCACGATCTTCGCCCAGCGCGGGCGAGGCGACTCCGTCGGCCGGCCGACCCACCACACCAGCACGGATGCCGGCAGCAGCGCGATCGCCCAGGGCAGCAGCATCAGCCCCAGGGCCTCATGACGGGCGATGTCCGGTACGCGCCCGACCGTGTCGGCCAAGGATTCTCCCGCGATGACCGTGAGCGGGGCGAGCACCGCGACGACGAGGGCCGCGATCGGCAGGGCGAGCCCCAGCCGTCGGCGCGCTGACGGCCAGAGCGCCGCGACGGCGAGGGCGATCGCGGTGAGCGGCGTCAGCACCACGGTGGCGTGGACGAGCAGGGGATGCAGGGGCAGACCGGCGATCTCGAGGAGACCGGAGAACTCGAGCGGACCGGCGGCGGGGATCAGGTTCATACTGAGAGAACGATCCGACCCGCTTCTGAGTTCATCTGAACCTGAGAAGCCCGCACATCGTGTCTCCAGTGGGGAGGCTGACGTGACCGACGACGATGATGAGCGACTCGCTGCGCTCTACGACGTGCACGCCGCGCCCATCCGCCGCTACGTGGTGAGCCTGACCGGCAACCACGGGACGGCCGACGATGTCGTCCAGGAGACGCTGCTGCGGGCCTGGCGCACGCCGCGGATTCTGGAGCAGGACGCCTCCACGACCCGCGCCTGGTTCTTCACGGTGGCCAGGCACATCGTGATCGACGAGGCGCGCAGCGCGCGTCGTCGCCACGAGCTGCCCGTGGCCGAGCCGCCCGATCGGGTGGTCGACGGCGAGACCGACCGGCTGTTCGACGCGATGCTGATCTCGGATGCCCTGGCCGCGGTCAGCCCGGATCACCGGGCCGTCGTCGTCGCGGCGTACTACGGCGGTCGGAGCGTGGACGAGATCGCCGAGGAGCTCGGCATCCCCAGTGGCACCGTGAAGTCGCGGATGCACTATGGACTGCGAGCCCTGCGGCTCGCCCTGCAGGAGAGAGGGGTGACGCGATGAACGATGAGCATGAGCGGTTGATGACATGGGACGGCGCGTACGTGCTCGGTGCGCTGTCGCCCGCTGAACGGGCAGAGTTCGAGGCGCACCTCGCCGACTGCGCCGCCTGTCGTGAGGCGGTGGCCGAGCTCAGCCCGGCCGTGAGCCTGCTGTCGCGTCTGCACGGGGATGATGCGGCGGCGATAACCGCGGAGCCGGATCCGGCGGCCGCGAAGCTGCTCGACATCGCCCGGGCCCGCCGACGCAGCCGTCGCCGGCGCGTCTGGACGGCCGTCGGCATCGCGGCGGCGCTCGCGATCGCGGTGCCGGTCGGCGTCGTCGCGCTCACGCCGCGGCCGGCGGTGTCGGTCGCGCTGGATCAGGTCGTCGCCGTGCCGGTGGATGCCACGGTGGATCTCACCTCGGTGGCGTGGGGCACGCGGCTCGACATGACATGCGCGTACGGGGCGGATGCTCCGGATGAGGGCTGGACGTACGTGCTGGCGGTGATCGGGGCGGACGGCACCGAGGCGGACCTGTCGACGTGGCGCGTCGAGCCCGGCCGGACTGCACGGCTGTCGGCCGGCACGGCCCTCGCGCTGCACGACATCCGCGCGGTCGAGATCCGCACCGCGGGCGGTGACGTGCTGCTGCGTACCGAGCTCAATTGAGTCTGCTTCGCGGTGAACCCGGCGTCCCTGCATCTCGTTTCACAGTCAGCGCTTCACGACGGAGCGCAGACGAAGGGACACGATCATGCGCAGAACACTCGCGGCGGGGGCGCTCATCCTCGGCCTGATCCTCACCGGCTGCGGTTCCGGCGGCTCGACCACTCCGGCATCCGATGGCGCCGGTGACGGCTACGGTGCGCCGTCCTCGGAGGCGTCGCAGCCTGCGGCATCCGACGGCGGCCTGAAGGTCGCCGACACCTCGCTCGGGTCGGTGGTCGTCGACGGCAACGGGATGACCGCGTACATGTACGACAAGGACACCCAGGGTGCCGCGACCAGCGCCTGCACGGGCCCCTGCCTGGCCAAGTGGCCGCCGATCCTGTCCGAATCGGCCGAGCCGAAGGCCGACGGCGTGACCGGTGAGCTCGCCACCATCGACACGCCGGACGGCAAGCACCAGGTCACCCTCGACGGCTGGCCGCTGTACACCTTCGCCGGTGATGCCGCCGCGGGCGACGTGACCGGCCAGGGCGTCGGAGGCATCTGGTGGGTGCTGTCTCCCGCCGGGGAGAAGATCGGCGGCTGAGAACGACGGATGCTGACCGCCGCGATGGGTCCCTGAGCCTGTCGAAGGGCCCGCTCAGCCCCGATCGGACGCGTAGCGCGGTGCCATCGCCTCCATCTGCTCCATCACGAGGCCGATGGCGCCGGGTTGCCGGTCGGGCGGGTACTTGTACTTGACCAGCAGTCGTTTGATCGATGAGCGCAGCTTGGCGCGCACGTCGTCTCGCACGGTCCAGTCGGTGCGGACGTCGCGCCGCATGATCGACACCAGCTCGCGGGCGATCTGAGCGAGCACGTCGTCGCCCTGCACCTCGACCGCGGATTCGTTGGTCGCGACCGCGTCGTAGAAGGCGAGTTCGTCGTTC
This sequence comes from Microbacterium sp. W4I4, assembly GCF_030816235.1. Taxonomy (NCBI): domain Bacteria; kingdom Bacillati; phylum Actinomycetota; class Actinomycetes; order Micrococcales; family Microbacteriaceae; genus Microbacterium; species Microbacterium sp. W4I4. The sequence continues at coordinate 1,186,024 of NZ_JAUSXT010000001.1, read as the reverse complement.
GAGAGCGGCGGGGAGAAGGTCTCTCCGCGTGATGCCTCAGCGGCGACGTCCTTGGCCAGCTCCACCAGCTCGGCGATCACTTCGGCCGAGGTGAGCTGCTGGTTCGTGTAACGGAACATGATCTCGGCGATCCGCTCACTGAACGCGCGCTGGCGCACGAGGTTGCCGTGCGAGACGGTCAGGCTCTCGTCGATGAGCGCCGCCCGCAGCGCTTCGATGGCGAGCTGCGGATTGTGGGCGTTCTGCACCTGATCGACGAAGTCGGTGCTGAGGTTGTCGAGCGACAGCCGTGGCATCCCGGCGGCTTGGTAGATGTCGATGACCTCTCCGGTCGAGGTCGACTCCGCGATGAGAAGGCCGAGGAGCCGTTGGATCTCATCGGGGATCGGCTCGTCCCGTGCCTGACGATCCTGGGCGTCGAAGCGGGCCATCCACACGCGCACCTCGCCGTAGAAGGCGATCTCGTCGCGCAGCTCGCCGAGGGTGCTGCCACCGGATGCCAGCGCCCAGACCCGCGCGAGTTGACTGCTGAGGCGACGGAATCGCGCGGCGGGCAGTTCGGCCTCGTCGCCGGCCTTCGCCTGATTGCGGCTTGCCTCGCGGATGAAGTTCGTGGCCATCGTCGCGGCGTTCAGCAGGGCCTTCGGCCCGCCGGCGGCCAGCTTGCCTCGCCAATCGCATCCGCTCAGCAGGGGGCGGATCTGCTCGAGGTAGGCGAGCGCCAGCTCCTCCGCCTCTTCCACGCTGCGCCCGACGGGCTTCTTCTCCTGGTCGGTGACGGTGTATTCCTGCAGAGCCCGCGCGAGGTTGTCGGCGAGGGGCGCATAGGCGACGAGCAGGCCGTCCTTCTTGCCTCGGAACGTGCGGTTGACCCTGGCGAGGGTCTGCATGAGCAGCGCTCCCTTGAGAGGCCTGTCGAGGTACAGGGTGTGCAGCGGAGGGGCATCGAAGCCGGTGAGCATCATGTCCTTGACGATCACGAGCTCCAGCTCGTCCTCGGCATCCTTCAACCGCTCCTTGATGACGGTGTTCTCAGAATCGCGCCGCACGTGATCGCTGACCGGCGGCTGGTCGCTCGCGGTTCCGGAGTAGACGACCTTGATGCGGCCGGCGTCCAGCGCGTCGGAATGCCAGTCGGGGCGCCGTTCGATGATGGCGGCGTAGAGCTTCGCGCAGATCTCCCGGGTGCCGCCGACGATGAGCGCCTTGCCCGGGCCCTCGATGAACGGCTTCATGGCCTCGCGGCGCTTCTCCCAGTGGGCGAGCAGGTCGTCGGCGAGTGCATCGATGCGCTCGGGGGTGCCGTATACGGCGTTGACGACCGCGACGGACGCCTCCAGTCGTGCGCGCTCGGCTTCGTCGAGTCCGAGCGTGTACTCGTCGGCTGCTTCGTCGATGTCTTCGGGGGAGGCGTCGTCGGCGAACTGCACTTTGATGAGGCGCGGTTCGAAGTACACCGGCACGGTGGCTCCGTCGTCGACGGCACGGCTCAGGTCGTAGACGTCGATGTACGGGCCGAACACCTCCTGCGTGTTGCGTTCGGCGAAGGAGATCGGCGTGCCCGTGAAGGCGATGAGCGTCGCGTGGGGGAGTGCGCGGCGCAGGTGGTGCGCGTATCCGTCGAGGTCGTCGTAGTGGCTGCGGTGCGCCTCGTCGACGACAACGATGATGTTGCGGCGTTCGCTGAGAAGCGGATGCTGGAGGCCGGCATCCTTCTCGGCCTTGCTGATTCCGAACTTCTGCAGGGTGGTGAAGTAGATGCCGCCGGTGTTGCGGGCCTGCAGTTCATCGCGCAGCTGGCTGCGGCTGCCGATCTGCACGGGCTTCTCGGCCAGCAGCAGCGACTGGTCGAAGGTCTGGAAGAGCTGCCCGTCGAGCTCGTTGCGGTCGGTGATGACGACGATGGTGGGGTTCTTCAGGCGCGGATGACGTGAGGTGAGGTTGGCGTAGAGCTCCATCTCCATCGACTTGCCCGAGCCCTGGGTGTGCCAGACGACGCCCGCTTTGCCGTTGGTCTCGACGGCCTGCACGGTCTTGCCGATGGCCTTGTTCACGGCGAAGTACTGGTGGGGCTTCGCGATGCGCTTGATGAGCCCGTCCGACCCCTCGTCGAACGCGGTGAAGTTGCGCACCAGCTGCAGGAAGCGCTCCTGGTTGTAAAGGCCGTTCAGTGCGTCGTCGAGGGGGTGAACGGATTCGCCGTTCTCCATCCGCGGTTGCTGCAGCGGCCGGCCGTCGTCGTCGACGTTCCAGGGCGAGAAGTGGTTGAGAGGGGTGAACGGCGTGCCGTACTTCGCCTCGAGCCCGTTGCTGGCGAGCGTGAACACGCAGAAGCGGAACACCATCGGCAATTCGCGCAGATAGGTCTGCAGCTGGGCGTGCGCGGCGGAGGTGCCGACGCTGGCCTTCTTCAGCTCCAGGATGCTGAGCGGCATGCCGTTGACGTAGAGGACGATGTCGAACCGGCGATGCACTTCACCATGGCCGGGGGTGTTCTGGCGGATGGTGACCTGTGTCACGGTCAGCCAATCGTTCTGCGCCGGGTCTGTGCTGAGCAGTCGCAGCGAGGGATTCTGTTCCTCACCGTCGACATCGATATAGCTGAGCGGGTAGCCACCGGTCAGGTAGCGGTGGATGCGCTGGTTCTCGGTGATGGCGTCCTGTGAGGTCGGCGAGGCGATCTCGACGAGCGCCTGCTGCAGATACTGGGCGGGAACGCCGGGGTTGAGCCGTCGCAGCGCCTCGAGCAGTCGCGGCCGGATGAGCAGTTCGTCCCAGCTCTCGCGCTCGCCGGAGCCGGGTGCGATCTGGTCGCCACGCAGCGGCTTCCACCCGAGCGGCTCGGAGAGGGTGTTCTGGGCGTTCTGCTCCCAGACCGATTCGGAGATGGCGGTCATTGTGTGTGCCCTTCCGGATTGCTGGTCTCGAAGGCCGGCTCGTCGGTGACGGCGGCCCAGATCTCGGTGGCGATCCACCGCTCGCGTCCGCCGCGCCCCCAGCGTCCGGCTGAGCGGAGCCAGCCGCGCGATTCCGCCTTTCGTAGGGCGGCGGATGCCGTGGGCCGGCTCACGTCGGCAAGGCGCATCACAGCTGATGCGGTGACGACGGGGTTGCGGAAGATGAGGTCGATGACTGAGCTGAGAGCCGTGCGATCGTTGATCGTCTCTCGGCGATATCGTTCGCGAAGGTGAACCAGGGCACGGATCCTGTCCGCGCTCTGGTTCGATTGCTGCTCGATCCCCTCGCAGAAGAACTGGATCCATTCTTCGATCTCGCCGCGCTCGCGGACTGCTTGGAGGCGGGCATAGTACTGCTCGCGGTGTTTCTCGAAATAGCCGGAGATCGGAACGATCGGGGCGGGGATCACGCCGTCGGCCATCAGTTCGAAGCCGATCAGAAGTCGGCCGATGCGCCCGTTCCCGTCGAGGAACGGGTGAATGGTCTCGAACTGGTAGTGCATGAGCGCCGCGCGCAGCACGGGAGGCATTGACGAGGGTTCGTTCACGAACCGCTCCCAATCGGCGAGCACCTCGCCGAGGCGGTCGTGATGCGGAGGGATGAATCGAGCGGTCTCCGGACGCGCGTTGGGCGAGCCGATCCACACCGGCGACTTTCTCAGCTCACCGGGGAACTTCTCCTCGCCTCGCACGCCAGTGAGCAGCGTGGCATGGAGTGCGCAGAAGAATCGCTGCGTGAGGGGCCAGGTCTTGATCAGCTCGCGCCCCTGGGCGATCGCGTCGAGGTAGTTCGCCACCTCTCGAAGGTTCTCGTCCACGATCGGATCTTCGGAGGTCTCCGCACTGAGGACATCGCTGAGTGATGCCTGTGTCCCCTCGATGCGGGAGCTGGCCAGGGCCTCTTGGGCCATTGAAGGGCCGAGCAGCAACTCAGGATCGTCGATGAGGGTCGCAAGGCCCGCCAGTCGCCCGAGCGCCAGGTCTGCCCGGGATACGGCAGCCAGCGACTCCGGGGTCAGCGTGAGCGCGCGCGGAAGAGGCGCAGGCAGGAAGAACGGATGCGGCCAAGGTCCGCCCGGCTTCGCGACCAGGGAGCCGAAGCGGTCACTGACATATAGGTCGGCTCGCATGATCGTTCCTTTCGAAGTCCGAAGCAAGAAGTAAAGAAAAGATGCTTTAGCTTACTTCTTTGGAGTCATTTGGAAAGCTTCGGAGGGTCTGGGGTATGGCTCTCTTCCGCGTCCTCGAGGTTGCCGTGAGGTTCGGCATCCTTGCGCAGCAGACGCTCGCTGAGACTCGAGAGAAGCCTCCCGGTCCCGACTCGGGCATTGTCGAGCGTTTCGCCGGCGAAGCGGCCGACTGCTTCCGCGGTGTTGGCTCCGGCCTCGACGACGTCTTCACGCACGTCGTCGGCGGCTTCGATCCAGCGCCTCGCCTCGATGGCGTCGTGCACGTGTTCGATGCTGAGCCGGGTGTGGAAGTCGGTGACGTCGCCGGTGATCAGGTTGCTGCCGTGCACGACCTTGCGGGAGGAGTTGGGAGAGAGCAGCACCTTGCTGTTCGCTCGTGCAGCGGCGGCATCCAGACGTGCGATGAGCGACGCGGTCGTACGGGCTATGAGTGCTTTGCGGTTGTCGCGGGCCGCGCGCAGGCCGCGGCGGTGCCGCTCCACTTCACCCGGGTCGTCGGGGGATGCGTCGAGCACCCGATCGATCTCGAGCACGGCCGTTGCATCCTGCAGTTGGAAGCAGCGAGCGAGAACTGCCAGCCACTCCTGCACGGTGACCTCGGCCTTCTTCGTGAGGTCGGCGAGGTCGCCCATCTTCGCGGTGCGTTCGAGCCTCTCGGCCAGCGCATCCAGCTGTCGCAGCGCGTACGCCTGTGTGCTTGCGACGGTCGCTGTGGTGGCCTGCACCTTCGACCACGTGACGGCCGAGACGTACCCGACCTCTTCGCGGATCGTCATGGCCTCTTCGATGACGAACTCCACGCCGATCATGTCGGCGAGAGCCGCGTCCTTCTGCGCGCGCAGTACATCATCGACCTTCGCGTCGATCTTCGCGAGGTAGTCGATGATCTCGTCCATGGTCTGCTGCATGGCCAACTGCGCCATGATGCCGGCGGCGCCGGCCAGCAGTGCCGGATTGCTGAGCTTCGACCCAGGCGTACGGACGAACTCCAGGACGCCCTTGATCTTGCCGTTCTCGGTGACGATGGCTCGAGCGATCTTGTCGGAGGACCCCGCCATCGGTTCCAGCTCCTTGAGCCGCTTCGCCGAATCCTTGGTGAGCTTGATCCACCGGCCCGAGTTCTCGGCGACGTGAGAGCCGACTTGAGCGATGCCCGAAGCGGCGCTCAGCTTGGTCCCGATTTTCTGCAGCCCGAGTTCCCGGGACTCCAGGCCGCGCGACGTCAGGAACTGCTCGACCGCCAGTGGCGGGCCGATCACAGCGACGCCGTCACCGTCGCTGATCAGCTCGATCTCGTGGTCGTCGCTGAGGACGTCGACGTCGTCAGCCATTGTCGACCCCGGCGGGGTCTCCAGCGAACACGAAGTCGAGGGTGACCTTCGGGTCGATCGCGTGAATGATTCCGGTGTAGAAGGCGATGGCCTGTTCTCGGAGGGTCTGTTCGTTGTCTTCGATGTACTTCGCCTGCTGCTTACTGTCAAGCACTTTGTTGACCATGTCGATCTGTTTGATCTCGGGAGTGAAGACGCTCAGACCGCCGCTGTTGTCGGCGATGAGCTCGAACTTCACGTCACTGTGCCCGATGAAGATGAACTCCGGGATCGAGATGCGATAGGCGTCTTCGTCGACGTTCTCGATCTTCGTCTCCGCGCCGTCAAAGCCGAGCTTGGCCGTGAACTCGTACTGCAGGAAGGTCGCCCGCTCGCTGCCGAGGATGTCGAGGCCGAGGAACGGAACCTTGCTGTTCGCCTTCTTCGAGTCGATGCCCTGGATGCCGAGGCTGAGCAATGACACCTCCTCCGTCTGCGTGATCGAGGTGATCACCTGCGAACTGCTCTCTTCGGTTTCGGTGGCGAACAGGGAACCCAGCATCGGTGTCTTGACGGCGAGGAAGATCCCACCCCCGATCAGCAGCACAATAACGACAACCAGCGACGTTACGAGGATCCGGTTCTTGAGCATCAGAGACCTGCTTCTTCTGTGATTTTGGCGGCGTCCTTGACACGGAGTGCGCCGGACATGAGCTTGGGGAGCAGCGCGTCGCGCGCTGCCGCGAGGGCGCGGTTCTCGGCGAGTGTCGTGTCGGCGCTCTCGAGGAGCGGCGCAGCCACCTCATGGAAGGTAGCGCGCTCGACAGCGGACGACTCTTGTAGTCGCAGGAGCGGAATACTTCTGACGTTGAGCGCATTCATTACGCTCCCTGCGTCTGTCCGCTGTTCGATCTCGCGCCGTACCGCGGACGATAGCAACGCTGCGGCGATGAATGAGCCGGATTCGTCAGCATCTCGTGGTCGAATGCCCGTCATGTTTCTACCAAGCGCGGCGACGTAACCGACAGGGATTCTAGCGACTGCGCCGATCCTCCCAACGTTCGTGATTACAAAGTCCCAGGCGCGTGTCTCGAATCGTGCCGACCATCGGTCGTAATCCTGCTCCGCGATGGAGTAAGTCGTGGCGTCGTCAACAAGCCCATCGTCACGGATGTTATTGAGCTGCATCAGCATCCGACCGGCCGATACACGCTCCGGCTTCTTCGAGTGCAGACAATCGACGATCTCGGCTAGCGTGCCAAGCTCGATGTCCAGGCGGCGATCTCCAAACCGTTTCGTGAACTCGGCGCTCACCACCTCCAAGAGCAGTGTGACCTTCGTTACGTTGGCGGCGATCTTGTCGTCGAGAGCGCCCAGCACCTCGGCGATTGCCTGTTGCTCGGGGAGAGGTGGGAGGCGAAACTCAAACGCTAGGAAATCGTTGCGACTCAGATCGAGGTTGGTGGTGCCCGTGCCATGTGCTCTGCAATAGGCGCGGTAAGTCGGAGACTGCAGCAACCAATAGAGATACATCGCGTCAATGCACGGGTCGACGATCTGCAACCTGACGGTGTCTTGGGTCAAACGTCCGAGAGGGACCGTCGAAGGTACGCGAGATACCGCGCCGAGGAGCTCGGCTTTGTGCGTGACATCCTTAAGGGACAGATAGAGGTCGCCGGGACGAAGAAGGATCCGTTCAGGTGACGCTCCGCCGTACGTGCGCAGCGAAGAGCCGTTGAACCCGCCGTTGCGTGCGATCGTGCCAAGTCCAAGAAGATGGGGCCCAGGCTCGTCGAGAAGGGCGCTCTGGTAGGACTGGCCGCGGTGGAGCACAACCTTTCCTGCGAGAGTGGTGACGCTCACGACACCCTCCCCAGCTGCTCGCGCACGACGGCTGCCAGACGTTCTGACTCCTCGAACTGGGCGAACAGCTCGCCCTTCAGACGCTCGAGCTTCTGCTCGATGGGCTCGCCGTCGTCCTCTTCCTCGGGGGCGCCGACGTAGCGGCCCGGGGTGAGTGCGTAGTCGGCGGCCTTGATCTCGGCGAGGGTCGCGGAGTAGCTGAAGCCGGGGGTGTCGGTGTACTCGGGAGCGTCGGTCTCGATGCCGCGCCAGGCGTGGAAGGTGTGGGCGATCTTGGCGATGTCGTCGTCGGACAGGGCGCGCTCGGCGCGGTCGACCATGTGACCGAGGTTTCGGGCATCGATGAAGAGCACCTGGCCGGTGCGATCGACCGATCCGCCGGCGCCCGCCGTCTTGTCCTTCGCGAAGAACCAGACGCAGACCGGAATGCCCGTCGAGCGGAACAGCTGCGTCGGCAGGGCGACCATGCACGAGACCATGTCGGCCTCGACGATCTGCGCGCGGATCTGACCCTCGCCACCCGAGTTCGACGACATCGAGCCGTTCGCCATCACCACGCCGGCCGTGCCACCGGGCGCCAGCTTCGACAGGATGTGCTGGATCCACGCGTAGTTCGCATTGCCGGTAGGGGGCACTCCGTAGCGCCACCGCGGGTCGGACTCGTTGCGTGCCCAGTCCTTGATGTTGAACGGCGGGTTGGCCATCACGAAGTCGAACTCGACATCCGGGTGCAGATCGCGCGCGAAAGTGTCACCCCAACGAGGCCCGAGATTGCCGCTGAGCCCGTGGATGGCGAGGTTCATCTTCGCCATCCGCCAGGTGCGCTCGTTCAGCTCCTGACCGTACACAGAGATGTCCGATCCCTCGCCGTGATTGGTGTCGATGAACTTCTCGGCCTGCACGAACATGCCGCCCGACCCGCACGCCGGGTCGTACACCCGCCCGTGCGTCGGCTGCAGCAGCTCGACGAGCACGCGCACGACGCCGGCGGGCGTGTAGAACTCGCCGCCGCGCTTGCCCTCGGCCGCTGCGAACTTCTCCAGGAAGTACTCATACACCTCACCCAGCAGGTCGCGGGCACGCCGCCCGTCGCCGCCTGCCTGCCCCTGGCCGGCGAACCGGGCGGAGTTGAACAGATCCACGAGCTCGCCCAGCCGGCGCTGATCGATGTTGTCGCGGTTGAAGATGCGCGGCAGGGTGCCGGCCAGAGCCGGGTTCGCCTGCATCACCGCCTCCATCGCCTCATCGATCAGCAGGCCGATCGACTTCTCCGCCTCGCCCATCGCCGGGCCCAATCCTTTGGCGTTCTCGGCCAGGTAGCTCCACCGTGCGTTCGCGGGAACCCAGAACACGCCACGACCCGTGTACTCGTCGGTGTCGTCGATCAGCTCGGCGATCTGCTCGTCGTCATATCCATCCGCCGACAGTTCTGCGCGAATCTGCCCGCGCCGCTCATCGAAGGCATCCGACACGTACTTCAGGAACACCAGCCCGAGGATCACGTCCTTGTACTGCGACGCGTCCATCGACCCGCGCAGCTTGTCGGCTGCCTTCCAGAGCGTGTCCTTCAGCTCCTTCATCGTCGACGGTGCCGTATCGGCCTTGGTTCGTGCGGCCATCAGATGGTCCCTTCAGGTTCGGTCATCTCAGAAGTCATGTCGGGCTGGTCGCCGATCAGCGCGCCGGCGGCGACGGCATCCGTCACCAGTGCCTCGAGCGCACCCAGCTCTGCAGCGCGCCGTTCGGCGATGCGTCGAGCGGCGATGATGTCGGCCAGCGTCGTCTGCAAGGCGGCTTTCTGCCCGGCGGCAACCCGGCGCAGGCTCCACCGCCGCCAGGGGATCGGCTCGGCGTATGCGTTCACGTCGGCGGCGACCACCGCGGGAACGAGGGAGTCGTTGAGCAGACGCAGGATGCGCGCGGGGTACTCGACGACGCTGGAGCCGTCAGGATCCACCAGTGCCGCGGGTGTCGGCCCGGTGAGGACGATCACGTCGCCGGGCAGCGTCAACTCTGCGCGCGGGTGATCCAGTGCGACGCGGATCCGATCGACACGGCGGGCGGATGCCTCACCTGCGCGCACCTCGTCGCGGCCGATCACCGGGTAGCCGTCCTCGGCTGAGGTCTCATCGGCCTGCAGACGTGTTCCGCCGATCAGGCGAGCCTCGCGGGCTGCGACGGCATCCGCCAGCAGAACACTGCGCTCATGGCGTCTAGCCGGCGCCTGCAGCATGACGGTGAGTGACGGCTCGTCGAGCTCGACCAGCTTCTGATCCACCAGCGCAGACAGCTCGGCGGGCGAAGCCTGGCTGCGCGGGCGCTGCGGATGACTCGCCGCGACGAGTGACTCACCGCCGGCGAGAAGCGTGGACGTGCGGACGAACCGCACGAATCGGAACGCGTGCGACATCGCCTCGCGCACCGTGCCCAGCGAGACGGCGAGATCGCTCACGAGATCCTGCATCCGCGCTTCGGTCAGTGAGGCGCCTCGCAGATCTCCGACCACGGTGAAGCGGTCGGCCAATGCCGTGCCTCCCTGCGGCCCGCCGACCACCCAGACCGCCAGTGACTGCCGCGCTGCGGCGGGCACCAGACCGGCGGTCAGGCGAACGATGCCGCGCACCCGACCGGATCGCAGTGCGTATTCGCGCGAGGTCGCGGCCGGCCCGCTCAGCGCCTCGGTGAGAAGAGAGTCCGGACCCACGACCACCAGGCGCTGCGTGTCACTCAGATCGACGAGCAGCTCGTCGAGCTGGGCCAGTTCGGATTCGGGGGAGACCCCGCGCAGTCGCGCGATCCAGACCGCCGCGCGGCCGTGCTGCGGTGGCTCCGCGTCGAGCAGGGGTGCACGGCCATGGACCATGAGTCGACGCCGCAGGCGTCGCCCGGTCGGCGGCACGTGCAGATCCGCGTGGTCGCCGGCGAGATCTGCGGCGTCGGCGAACAGATCCCGAGCGCTGAGATCTGCTCCGGGGTCAGCGAGCACGACATCTTCGACATCCGTCAGTGAGAGAACGAGTCGGGCGATGAGCTCAGTGCCGACGGGGGAGAGGGCGCCGGCAGTGCCTTCGGCTCCGGATGTCGCCCGGCCCGACTGCAGCGCGCTCCAGGAGCCCACCGGCGAGTATGCGGCATCGATCGTCTGCTCGACGAAGGAGGCGAGCTCGCGGTCATCCGCCACAGCGAGTACTTCGGTGAGCAGCGCCTGGTCGCGCGGGTCGGCGCGACGTGCACGCTCGCGCAGATCGCCACCGGTCAGCGGCATCCCGTCGCACACGCGCAGGGCGAGCAGCGCCTCGATGGCGTCCTGCCGCTCTGCGCCGGCGGGCTCGACATCGTGCATCGCGTAGGCGGCGGCGTCAGCCGCGGCATCCGGGTTGTTCCCATGCGAGGTATCGACGAGCCAATCGGCCACCTCGCGAGCGTCGAAGTACTCCCGGCCTGCCCGTGCTTCGACGGCGGCGGGGAACGCGTTCGGACTGGAGCCGAATCTCGTGCGCCAGACGGAGACCACGGGCCGGCGGACCTTCGCCAGCGCGGCGATCTGAGGAAGCGAGATGAGCAGGCGCGGCTCAGGTGCCGTCGGGGTCTCCGAACGGCGCTTCATCGATGCGCTCGCGGTGCTCATACGGCGACTCTATGAGTGAATCGGCCGTCGAGCAAGCGTGCACCGATAAGGGGGATTATCAGCATCGCCTGCGCCACCTGCCGGATCGCGAGCCTAGCTTGTGGATGCGGCTGATACCCGCAGTGGTGGGCGGGTCGGTCGAGGGGACCAGCTGGGGGACCCGCTCACCTCCTCACACACGATGAATCAGGAGCGGGGACATGACGAACGAAGTGAACAGGGATGTCCCCGTGGCCTCGAAGCTCGAGCCGAACAGCACAGTTGCGATCGCGTCGTTGCGTGCCGGCGCACGGCTTCAGGGGACCTTGTACGGCGCCGTCGCGGCGCCGTCCCGAGCCCAACGGGAGTCCGTCGAGGGCGCTCCTCCCGCAGCATCCGAGTGAAAGAGAAGGCGATGTCAGAGAACAGTGAAGCAGCAGCCGGCGAATCCGCACCCGTGCCCTCACCGAAGAAGCGGGGGAGTACGAGGCTGGTCGTCGGCGTGATCGTGGGGGTGCTCGTCGTGGCAGGTGCGGTGACCCTCGTGTCCGTGCTCGCGCAACCTTCCGCGATCACACGAGCGGGCGAGGCCTGCTCGGGTTCGAAGCCCCTCGATGTGTTCCTCGAAAGTCTCCGCGAAACGTCGTCACCGCAGCCGACTGACCAGCCGACTGAATCGGACGAAACCGGTGCATTGGACGACGTGTTCGCCGGCGTCGTGTCGGTGGAGGACGACGGAACCACTCTGATCATCAACACCGCGCCGAAAGACGACGACCCGCTCGGGATGACCAGTCTCGCTCTGGAGTGCGTGTACGAGCAGCTCGATGTCCCGGCGCACATTCGCGAGCGCATCGGTGCCACCCGCAGCCTCGACGGACGACAAGACGGCACCTGGAGTGACTACACCGCCTCATGGAGCTACCACCCCGACTCCGGCGCGAACCTGATCGTCGTCCAAGAGTGACGCCGACCTCTTCAGTCCACCGACGCGAATCTCACATTCCAACGAAAGGAATCCATCATGTCCATCCCCACAGCCCCGGTGCCCGCGTATGCGGCACCTCCCATGCAGCCGGCACCGCCGGCCCCCGATGGGAAGTCGTTCCTCGTCACCTGGCTGCTCTCACTGCTCGTCGGCGTCTTCGGCGTCGACAGGTTCTTCCTCGGCAAGATCGGCACGGGCCTGCTGAAGCTGTTCACCCTCGGTGGACTCGGCGTCTGGTGGCTCGTGGATCTGATCATCATCCTCGCCGGTGCAGCGCGCGACAAGGCGGCGCGCCCTCTCGACGGCTACGACAAGACCAAACTCGTCGCGTGGATCGTGACGGCAGCGCTGGTGCTGGTCGGCGGGATCTCCGGCGTCGTCAACGGTGCTTCAGGAACGGGGGCGCCGGCAGCGACCGTCGAACAGACGCAGTCCGCGTCCGACCAAGGCAGCCCGGCCGATGACGCGGCGACAGAGGAGCCGCCGGTCGAACAGCCCGCAGAAAAGCCGGCTGAAGAGTCCGCTGCAGACAAGGCCGCATCGTGGGCGAACAGCGCCTGGGGCGATTTCGAACCGATCCAGAAATCGGGTACCGGCGACACGATCATCACTCTTCCCGAGGGAGCAACGGGCGGCATCGTGACCGCCACGCACAAGGGGACGAGGAACTTCGCCGTCAGCGTGCTCGATGCGAACAACGCATCCACGGCAGAGTTGCTCGTCAACACGATCGGCGCGTACAGCGGCACCACGGCCTGGGGCATCAGCGCCCTCGGCGAGGGAGTCCGCCTGCAGGTGACGGCCGACGGCGCCTGGACGTTCGACATTCGGCCGATGGGATCCGCACCCGTGCTCGCGACCAGCGGATCCGGTGACGCCGTCTTCCTCTACGCCGGTGCCGCTGGCGCCCTGACGGCGACGCACGACGGCTCGCGGAACTTCGTGGTGCAGGAGGAGACGGGGGAGGTGTTCAGCATCGGACTGCTGATCAACGACATCGGCGCATACAGCGGAACTGTGCCGCTCTCGTCGGGCCCGTCCGTGATCACCGTCACGGCGGATGGCAACTGGTCGCTCGCCGTGGGCTGACCTCGACTGAGACGACGGATGCCCCGGATCGCAATGATCCGGGGCATCCGCATGTCACCACATCCGACGAGACTTCTGTTTCAGCACGAGACATGACGGCAGGCGTGCCGTCTCATGCGGGAAGTGAAGTCTCGGCGGGAGACCACGCGTCGTCAGCTCTTGGACTGGCCGTACGAGCCGAGCTGGCGGGTCGACTCGACCACGCGGGCGGCCATGGCCGTCTCGGCGATCTTGCCCCAGGCGCGCGGGTCGTACTGCTTCTTGTTGCCGACCTCGCCGTCGACCTTCAGCACGCCGTCGTAGTTCTTGAACATGTAGTCGGCGATCGCACGCGTGTACGCGTACTGCGTGTCGGTGTCGATGTTCATCTTGATGACGCCATTGGCGACGGCCGTGGCGATCTCGGCATCCGACGAACCGGATCCGCCGTGGAAGACCAGGTCGAGCGGCTTCGCACCGGTGTTGTACTTCGCGGCGACCTGCTTCTGGATGTCGCCCAGCAGCTCGGGACGCAGCTTCACGCCACCCGGCTTGTACACGCCGTGCACGTTGCCGAAGGTGAGGGCGGCGATGTAGCGGCCCTGCTCGCCGAGGCCCAGAGCCTGCACGGCCTGGTCGACGTCGGCGAAGGTCGTGTAGAGGGCATCGTTCGAACCCTCGTGCTGCACGCCGTCCTCCTCGCCGCCGACGACGCCGATCTCCACCTCGAGGATGGCGTTGATCGCCTTCATGCGGGGGAGCAGCTCCTTGGCGATCTCGATGTTCTCCGCCAGGGGAACGGCCGAGCCGTCCCACATGTGCGACTGGAAGATCGGGTTGCGGCCGGCCTTGACCTCTTCCTCGGATGCCGAGATGAGCGGCTCGACGAAGCCGGCCAGCGCGTCCTTCGGGCAGTGGTCGGTGTGCAGTGCGACGGTCACGGGATAGTTCTTGGCGACCTCGGTGGCGAAGCGCGCGAACGCCAGGGCGCCGGTGGCGCGGGCCTTGACGGTGTGACCGGCGAAGTAGTCCGCACCGCCCGTGGTCACCTGGATGATGCCGTCGGAGCCGGCCTCGGTCAGGCCCTGCAGCACGGAGTTGATGGTCTGCGAGCTGGACACGTTGAAGGCGGGGTACGCGAAACCACCGGCCTTCGCGCGGTCGAGCATCTCTGCGTACTGTTCCGGAGTGGCGACGGGCATGAAATCTCCTGCTTCTGATGTGCGGGGGGTCATGGCCACTTTAGTCGCGCGGATGCTGCTTCTTCTCAGTCGTGTCGAGCCGCCGGACGACCATTCTTGAGATCCTGTCAAGAACCTCGTTTCCTTCATGTCGCAATCGAGAAAAGTCGCCGATTTCGACGAGTCGCGTCGTTAGGCTGACCGCATGGTGAGCCTCACAGCCGATCTCAGTCCCCTCCGCCCCGACCGGAACCTCGCGTTGGAGTTGGTGCGCGCCACGGAGGCGGCGGCCATCCGCGCGGTTCCCTTCATCGGTCGCGGGGCCAAGGAAGCCGCCGACGGAGCTGCGGTCGACGCGATGCGCGCGTTCCTCGGCACTGTCGACTTCCAGGGCCGCGTCGTGATCGGCGAGGGCGAGAAGGACAACGCGCCCATGCTCTTCAACGGCGAGGAGGTCGGCACGGGTCGCGGCCCCGAATGCGACATCGCCGTGGATCCCATCGACGGCACCTCGCTGACGGCGGCCGGCCGGCAGAACGCCCTGTCCGTGCTCGCCGTCTCCGACCGCGGCTCGATGCTCGACGCCTCCAGCGTCTTCTACATGGACAAGCTCGTCACCGGCCCCGCCGGCGTCGGGGTGGTCGACATCCGCCTCCCCATCGGCGAGAACATCCGCCGCCTGGCCGCCGCGCTCGACAAGCCCATCGACGAGATGGTGGTCTCCGTGCTGAACCGGCCGCGCCACGAGCAGCTGATCCAGGACATCCGGGATGCCGGTGCCGGCACGCGCCTGATGAGCGACGGCGACGTCGCCGGTGGAATCAACGCCGCACGTCACGGCGCCCGCACGGACATGTGCGTCGGCGTCGGCGGCAGCCCGGAGGGCATCGTCACCGCCTGCGCCATCAAGGCGCTCGGCGGTCACATCCAGGGCATCCTGTGGCCGCGCGATGACGAGGAGCGCCAGCGCGGCATCGACGCGGGCCTCGAGATGGACAAGGTCTACGAGGCCGACGACCTGGTCAGCGGAAACAACACGATCTTCGTCGCGACCGGCGTGACCGACGGGCAGCTCGTCCGCGGCGTGCGCCGCGAGGGCGGCTACCTCTACACCGAGAGCGTCGTGCTGCGCAGCGCGTCGGGCACCCTGCGGCGGATCGTGTCGGATCACCTCGTATCGAAGTGGCTCTGACCCCGTCTGAGTCATTGCACGCGGCGCTTACCGCGATTCCCAGACTGCCCTGGCAGAATGTAGCCGTATCCGCGCGCGCCTGCGCCGGCACGGTCATGGATGGGAGAGCTCGGGATGTCAACGCACGCGCAGTCTGAGTCGCAGAGCGGGGCCCCGCAGATCACCACGAAGACCGGTCGCATCGTGCGGGTCACCGAGGAGCAGCTCGCCGAAGCCGTCGCTGCGAAGACTGCGGCCAGTGCCTTCCCCGACCCCGCACGCCGCAAGGACGTGCTCTTCCGCGTGCGCCGCGATGAGGGACACGAGATCAGCTCCTGGTGGATGGTCGGTGCGTTCGTACTGACCTCGGGCATCGTGATCGCCCTGCTGTCGGGCGTTCCCGGCGGCGCCTGAGCGCAGCTCTGCACGTCACGCGGCTCGCCGACGTCAGTAGGAGTCGAGCACCGCGCGCATGTCCGCCATCTGGAACTGATCCGCGACCTCGCGGGCAGTGTGGGCACCGGCATCCTGATCGGCCCCGGCATCCAGCAGCATCCGCAGCAGCGACTCGTTGCGACGGAAGACCGCGCACGACACGGCCGTCTGTCCGTTGGCGTTCACCGCATCCTTGTCCGCGCCCCGGCGCAGCAGGTCGGTGACCACCTCGCCCTGCTCCGCGTACGTCGCGACGATGAGCAGCGTGTCTCCCCGTGCATTGCGCACATCGATCGGCACTCCGGCCTCGATCATCTCGCCCAGAGGGCCGACGCGCCCCTGGCGCGCCAGATCGAAGGTTCCCTCGATGACTTCACTGCTGAGTTCATTCGTCACCTGACCATTGTCCATGGCCGGGTGCGCTTCGGTGGCAGAGACCTCAGTGATCGCCGCGTCAGGCGACGGCGCGCTCAAGCGTGGAGGCCAGGGGCGCGGTCAGCCGGATGCCGAGGGCTGCACCCAGAGCATCCACGTCAGAGACGGCGGCACGCCGTGCGGCGTCGATGATGATCTGTGCGCACGCGCGAGCATCCGCCAGCGCATCGTGGTGCGGGAAGTCGCCGAAACCCGCCGCGGCCGCAGCCTTGGGCAGACGGTACGAGTCGAGCTCGTAGGTCTTGCGTGCGACGGCCAGCGAGCACAGCGAACGGTACGGCGGGACCTCGACCCCGGTGACCTCGCAGGCGCGGCTGAGCACGGTCAGATCGAACCTGGCGCTGTGGGCGACGAGCACGTCGCCCCCCGCGAACGCGCACAGCCGGTCGATCTGGTCTTCCCAGGTGGCCGCACGCGCGACGTCCTCGGCGTACAGGCCGTGGATCTTCGTGTTCCACTCGTTGAAGTGGTCATGACCCGCCGGCGGGCGGATGAGCCAGCCCGTCTGGGCGACGACCTCGCCGTCGCGCACGCGGACGAGTCCGACGGAGCAGGCCGAGGCGGGGCTGGAGTTCGCCGTCTCGAAGTCGATTGCGGTGAAGTCCAATGGCACGCACCCACTCTCCCTCCGGCGCCGATCCGGGCACGCGAGGCTCGCCGTAGGCTGAAGAACATGAGCGATGCGCGAGCGACATCCTTCGGGGCCGAAGCGGACACGTACGAGGCGGCACGGCCGGACTATCCCTTCGACGCAGTGGCGTGGATGCTGGAGAGGCTGGCTCCCGGCGCCCGCCGCGTCGCGGACGTCGGAGCGGGCACGGGAAAGCTGACCCGGGTGCTCGCGCAGGCTCCGGATGCCGAGGTCGTCGCGATCGATCCCGACCCGGCCATGCTCGCCAAGCTGCGGGAGACCGTGCCGGGGGTGCCCACGTTCGTGGGGACCGCGGAGGCGCTGCCGCTGCCGGATGCGAGCGTGGACGCCCTTGTGCTGGGCCAGGCATGGCACTGGGTCGATCCTGTCGCCGGCTCCGCGGAGGTGGGGCGCGTGATCCGTCCGGGCGGCACGCTCGGTCTCATCTGGAACACGCGCGACAACCGGGTCGACTGGGTGCGGAGACTGACCGAGATCATGCGCGCCAGCGCGGCCGAGGAGCTGCTGGATGGCGCAGGCCCTCCTGTGGCGGAACCGTTCGGCGAGCTCGAGATGCAGCGGTGGGAGTGGGTGCGCCCGATGACGCGCGCGCACCTGCATCGGATGGCCGATTCACGAAGTCACCTGATCACGGCATCCGCTGAGGTCAGAGCCACGATCCATGCGGGAATGGACGAGCTCTTCGACGACCTCGGCGTGGGGGCCGAGGCGACGATCGATCTTCCCTACGTGACCCGGGCGTTCCGGGCGACGCGACCCGCCTGAGAAGGTCAGGAGCGGGGGAGGATGTCCTTGTCGAGGTCCTGGAAATCGACGAATGAGCTGCCGTCCGGGATCCGAACGCAGGGGTCGGCTATGCGGAGTCCGAATTCCATCTCGTCCGCCGCATAGCTCTTGCCGCCGGACGAGAAGCCGCCGGTCTTGACGTCGAGTGTGACATCGTCGCGCGTGAATCGGCCCGAAGGATGCTCGCCGCCGAGCTTGTGACCGCTGTCCTGCCAGCCCGTCGCCTTCAGCTGCGCGGCGACGACGTCGAAGGCGCCCCGCAGGTCGTCACCGATCTTCACCTGGGCGCCCGCCGTGTACGAGACCCCGGGAACCGGTTGGCTCTGGCACACATCGACCGCTCCGCGGGCCTTCGCGTCGGAGAATCCCGCAATGCTGACCGCCTCGAGCAGGTCCTGTGCTGCGGCATCCAGCACTGCTGCGCGGTGCTCGAGCTCGGCACGAGGGTCTGCCGGCACTGACGAGCATCCCGTGAGTGAGGCTGCGAGAACGCCGACGACGACAGCGGTCAACAGTGCGAGCCTCATTCGTCTCCTCTTCCGGTGTCGGATCGTCCGAACTCGTTGGATGTGGGCGTGCGATCCTTCTCCGGGTCGACCGCCGCCCGCCACCACGGGTCGTACGACTGCTCGGCCGAGTTGATGTCCGTGCCATGCCCATCCACGATCCGCCCCAGGTTGTAGAGCGACTCGCTGTCACGATCGTAGTAGCGGCCATGGTCATCCGTGTTCCGTCCGTCACCGCGGAACACCGATTCGGCCTCGAAGCGCTGGGCTCCGAAATCCTCGGACGAGGGGTCGACGCCGAGCCCGCCCTCGATCCAGTCCTTGCGCGCCCAGCCCTCGTCTCCGAGGAACGCGACGAGGTCCCGGCTGTTGCGTCCGTCGTACACATGATCGGCGCCGACGCTGAAATCGGATGCGTGGTCCGCCGGGCCGGCGCCGGGGCTGCCGATCAGAGCGACATCGTCGACGTCCAGATCGAACTTCGCCGCGGCGTACGAGGTGGTCGTGGAGCCGTAGCTGTGGCCGATCGCCGTCATATGGGCCCGGTCGTCAGGGCGTGAGGCGCGCAGGCCGTCGACTGCAGTCGCCAGGCGCTCGCCACCGTCCTCCGCTCGGCCTTCCGACAGGGTGGCCGGGTCGTACCAATCATGGGGCGCGTCATATCCCAGCCAGAACATCGTCGCCACACTGGACCCGTCCCCGCTGTACCGGGCGCTCTCATAGAGGCGGGCAGCCTCTCTCGTGTAGTTCGGAACGCTCGTCATGTCGGTGCGGATACCCGGCGTCTGGATCGAGACGTCGTCCGCTGTGTCGAGGTCGCCCAGCGCGACCGCCACGCGGCCGTCGCCCCCGAACGCGTCCGGGTCGTAGAGCCAGAGCTGGCCGCCCGGTCTGTCGTCCGTGCCCGGCACCGTGTAGCCGTCGGCATATGTCAGGGCCTGCTGCGTGGCGCGAGCGTTGGTCAGCCGCTTCTCCTCATCAGGCGTCAGAGCTCCCTCGCGCTCCTTCATCTCCAGGTCGGCGAGGTCGGACTCGAGCAGAAGGCGGTTGGCCCTGTCGCGCGCCGACGCGGGCAGCCCGTCGGCGCTGCCGAGCTGATCGGGGTACGCCGCGATGAGTGCGTCCTGCTCCGCTTCGGAGAGCCCGTTCCACCACGTGTTCATCGCCTCCGGACCGGCGGATGCCGGGGGCCTTCCGACGATCGCCGCGATGGCCAGTGCACTGGCGCCTCCGTCGGGCGCGCTCGCCTCGGAGGCGGTGTCGGCACCGGCGAACAGCTGCACCAGGAAGTCTTCGTTCTCGGTCGTCCGCGTGAGGAGGCCGGAGATGTCTGTGCTGATGGCGGAGCGTTGAGCTGTCAGAACGCGGGCGCGCTCCTGGAGGGCGGCGACCTCCGATTCGGTGACGTCGCCGGCATCGTTCACCGACGCGATGAGGTCCACCCGATCCCGGTCGTACACCCGGATGTCGCCGATGATGTCGGTGTGCTCGCTCTGCAGGGTCCGCAGTCGCTCGGCGAACACGTCGACGCCCTGTGCCACGCGCTTGAGCGTCTCGCCCATCGGCTGGTGGGCTCGCGCGAAGCGCTTGGCGTGGTCGCCGTAGGCATCCGCCGCCTTGCCCTCCCAGTACCACTTCGAGCCGGCGAGCTGCTCGGCCTCCTCGCTGAACTCGGTCAGCCTCACGGCGCCGTTCAACAGCGAGGTGGACAGCGACTCCGCTCCCGTCGGATCTCCGTCGGGAGCCTCGATCGGGTCGATGGGTGCGGGGATCGGGATCGTCGTGGTCATTGCGGGTCGCCCTTCAGGGCGGCCATGCGGCGGGCGATCTCCGCATCGACGTCCTCGTAGGACCTGCCGGTGGAGCGCAGCTCATCTGCGTACACCTCGGAGGCGACCTTGGCCTCGAGCGCGATCTCCTCCCACGCGCTCAGGAACGTCCTGGCCGCGCCGCGAGCGACCGCGGGAAGGCCTGCGGTCGATGCGGCGGAGATCTCCTTGCCCAGCGTGGTCATCTGCGCGGCCTGCGAGTCCCACCGCCTGCCGAGCTCATTCGGCATCGCCGGGTTGTAGAGCAGCCCGTCGGTCATGCTGCCGCTCCGGTCATCTCCTGGGCGCGGCGGATGCCGAGCGGCAGCCCTGTCGAGGTGAGGCGAAGGAACAGTCTGCGCTGCAGCGGCGCGTAGCCGAACAGCAGGGCCTCGTCGCCCAGCTCGCCGGGCCGGTCCGCGGTGAGCCGCGGCATGCCTGTCGGCGGGATGAATACATGCCAGTCGTCGGCGCTCAGTCGATCGGCGGCATCACGCAGATGACCGATGCCTGTGGTGTCGGCGACGTCGTCGAGGGTGAGTGTGATCGAGTGCCGCACCGAGTCGGCGGTCGGTCCGGGGATCCACATGGCTTCCGGTCTCGGCATCCCGTGTCCGACGAGACTCGCCCACAGCTCGTCCGCGTCGGCGAGCTGCATCCGGGCGAAGGGTGCGGGGTCCCGAGACGGCAATCCCGACTCTGAAGGGTTGGCTGGCTCCGGAGGCAGCAGCACGATGTCGAGATCCGGATGCCGTCGGCGCACCTCGGACCAGAACGGATCGCCGTCGATCTGATCGGACATGCGGGCTCCTCTGCTCGGTCAGCCCCATGTTAGGTGTGCACGCATCTCAGAGACGAGGGGACAACTGCCCATCAGTCGAGGGCGGTCGTATCCTGGCCGCATGAGACTTCTGCTCACCTCGGGCGGCGTGACGAACGCCAGCATCCGATCCGCGTTGATCGAGCTGCTGGGCAAGCCGATCGAGGAATCGACCGCGCTGCTCATCCCGACGGCCCAGTACGGGCATCCGATGTGCACTCCTGATGTGACCTTCAATTCGATCACCAGGCCGGGCTCCATGGCCGCGCTCGGCTGGATGTCGGTGGGGCTGCTCGAGCTCACCGCGCTGCCGTCGATGACGGGGGAGCGGTGGATCCCCTGGGTCGAGGATGCCGACGCGCTTCTCGTCGACGGCGGGGATGCGATGTACCTCGCGCACTGGATCCGCCGGTCGGGCCTGGGGGCGCTGCTGCCGAGTCTGGAGCGGACCGTGTGGGTGGGAGTCAGCGCGGGCAGCATGGTGATGACACCGGGGATCGGCGAGGAGTTCGAGCATTGGACGTCGCCGGAGGTGGGAGAGGGCACGCTCGGCATCGTGGACTTCTCGATCTTCCCGCACCTCGACTACCCCGATTTTCCCGAGAACACCATGGCGGATGCCGAGCGCTGGGCCGAGCACATCGATGGCCCCGCCTACGCGATCGACGATCAGACGGCGATCCGCGTCGTGGGCGACGACGTCGATGTGATCTCGGAGGGGTACTGGAGAAGGCTGGATCAGAGCCCCCGGTAGACTGGACTCCCGTGGCCCTTACCATCGGAATCGTGGGACTGCCGAATGTCGGCAAGTCGACCCTCTTCAACGCACTGACCAAGAACAACGTGCTCGCGGCGAACTACCCGTTCGCGACAATCGAGCCGAACGTCGGCGTCGTCAACCTGCCCGATGCGCGGCTCGGCGTGCTTGCCGGAATCTTCGGCAGCGAGCGCCTTCTGCCTGCGGCCGTGTCCTTCGTTGACATCGCCGGCATCGTGCGCGGCGCGAGCGAGGGGGAGGGGCTGGGCAACCAGTTCCTCGCGAACATCCGAGAGGCGGATGCCATCGCACAGGTGGTGCGCGGCTTCGCCGATGACGACGTGGTTCACGTCGAAGGCGAGATCAACCCCCAGAGCGATCTGGAGACCATCAACGCCGAGCTGATGCTCGCCGATCTGCAGACCGTCGAGAAGGCCATTCCCCGTCTCGAGAAGGAAGTGCGCGGCAAGAAGGCCGATCCTTCCGTGCTCGAAGCGGCGAACGCAGCCAAGGATGCCCTGGAGCGCGGCGTGCTGCTGTCGGTCTCCGGGCTGGATCTCGCACCGATCAAGGAGCTGGGTCTGCTCACCTCCAAGCCGGTGATCTTCGTCTTCAACGTCGACGAGGCCGTTCTGACGGATGCTGCGCGCAAGGCCGAGCTGGAGGCCCTCGTCGCTCCGGCGAAGGCCATCTTCCTCGACGCGAAGATCGAGTCGGAGCTCATCGACCTCGACCCCGAGGATGCCGCCGAGCTGCTGGCATCCACCGGACAGGACGAGTCGGGGCTCGACCAGCTCGCCCGCATCGGCTTCGACACCCTCGGGCTGCAGACGTATCTGACCGCCGGACCCAAGGAAGCACGCGCCTGGACGATCGGCAAGGGCTGGAAGGCCCCGCAGGCCGCAGGCGTGATCCACACCGACTTCGAGAAGGGCTTCATCAAGGCCGAGGTCATCTCGTTCGAGGACCTGGTCGCGACCGGCTCCATCGCCGAGGCCCGCGCCAAGGGCAAGGCTCGCCTTGAGGGCAAGGACTACGTCATGCAGGACGGCGACGTGGTGGAGTTCCGGTTTAACGTCTAGCGTTAATGACGGATTGCGTTATACACTGGTTCAGTGATCAGATCGTTCGGCAACAAAGACACCGAGCGGTTGTGGCGTCGTGAGCGAGTGCCCTCCCTGGATCCCCGGATCCTGCGGGTGGCACTGCGCAAGCTTCGTCAGGTGGGATCGGCTGAGGTGCTTGAGGACCTCCGCGTTCCGCCCGGCAACCGGCTCGAGGGTCTCAAGGGCGACCGAGCCGGTCAGCACAGCATCCGGATCAATGACCAGTGGCGAATCTGTTTCAGATGGACAGACGCCGGACCAGAGGAGGTGGAGATCGTTGACTACCACTGACAGGATCGAGCCGATCCACCCGGGTGAGGTCCTCATGGAGGACTTCATCGAGGGCTTCGGCATCACGCAGAACAAGCTCGCCGTGTCCATCGGAGTGCCGCCGCGGCGGATCAACGAGATCGTGCACGGCAAGCGAGGCATCACGGCGGACACCGCACTACGTCTCGCGAAGTACTTCGGCACCTCGGCCGAGTTCTGGATCAATCTGCAGAGCCATTACGAGCTCGACCGCGCAGAAGACGTCGCGGGTGAGCAGATCTCGACGATCACACCGTTGAAGGTCGCATGATGACCGCAGCGGAGCAGTCCGTCGTCGTGATCGTCGACATGCAGCAGGGTGTGGTGCCGGGATGCTTTGATGCCGACGGTGTCGCGAACCGAGCCGCGGCGCTTGTCGACCGGGCGCGGGTGCAGTCCGTGCCCGTCGTATGGGTGATGCATGATCCGGTAGGTGTAGGTACTCCCGCATGGGACCTCGTAGCACCGCTGAAATGGATCGATGGCGAAGCGGTCGTGAGGAAGAACTATCGCGACTCGTTCGCTGAGACGTCTCTGAGGGAGACGCTCGATCAGTTGGGGGCGACTCGCCTGGTTGTGGCTGGGGCGCAATCGGACTACTGCATCAGAACGACGACTCAGCGTGCCGCAATCGAGGGATACGACGTCACTCTTGTGGGCGACGCGCACACGACCGAGGATGCCGAGTGGGGTGGCGTGGCTGTCACTGGGGCTCAGATCGTTGCACACACGAACATGTACTTCGCGGGCTTGCGATATCCAGGGCAGCGGTTTGCCGTTGCGGCGCACTCCGACGTCGAATTGTGAGGTTGCTCTGTGCCGGAACGTGGTGGAGTTCCGCTTCAACGTGTGGCGGTCGATGATGGCTCGCTGGCAGTCCCGCCTCGATGACGTGCACCGTGCAGTGGCGGAGTTGCGCGATGCGTGCGCGGCGGACGGCGACACGCAGCGACGGTCGACCGCTGACTGGCTCGAGGGCTTGTTCGCAGACATCGCGGATGCCGAAGCGCTACGGCGGTGCGCGAGGCAGGCGCTCGCGCTCTACAGTGGCGGCATGGGCTCCTTCCGCGACGTCGGTTCGGCGAAGATGGCCGCGGCGGTGGACACACTGCATTCCGCGTTGCGTGCTGCTGCGGGGCGCCGCTGACCGTCAGGCTCGCTGCTCGGCGGGGCCGCTGACTGGCGGGTTGCCCTGACCTGCCTATGCTGAGTCGCGTGATCGATTTCTGGCGGCAGGTATACGCGGACACGAGCATGGTCGGCTGGGACTTCTCGCGCCTCGACGGGAGGATGAGTGCCGACGAACCCTGGTGGGACTTCGAGGACGACTGCCGCGCGGAGATGGCGCGTGCGAGGGTGATCGTTGACCTGGGGACCGGAGGGGGCGAGCGGTTACTGCGCCTCCTCGGTGGGGATGACGTTTCGGACAGGCGGATCGTCGCCACCGAAGGCTGGGAGCCGAACGTCCTCGTTGCCCGTGAGGCCTTGTCCTCCAGCGGAGTCGAGGTCATCCAGTACGTCGCGGAGAGTGGCGCTGAGCTCCCCTTCGCCGATGACAGCATCAGCCTTGTGATGAGTCCGCCACGAGAGCATCGACGCGCGAGAGATCGCTCGAGTCCTGGCTCCGGGTGGGCGTCTCTTGACGCAGCAGGTGGATGGCCATGACGCAGAAGAGATTCATGCGTGGTTCGACGAGCCGTTCGAATACCCGAACGTAACAGCTGGTCACTATGTTGACGAGCTCGAATCCGCCGGTCTCCGCATCGACCGGGTGGACGACTGGCGGGGAACGATGGAGTTCAAAGATGCGGGTGCGCTGGTCACGTACCTCGCGCTCGTTCCTTGGGACGCTCCCCACTTCACCGTCGACGCTTACGCGGACCAGCTCGCTGCTCTGGACGCAGACCTTCCGATCCGAGTCACGCAGCGTCGCTTCCGGGTCTATGCTGCGAAGCCCTAACGCTCCGAGCTTCTGCGGATCATGAAGCATCCGGCAGTCGAGTGATAGCATTGATGCTATCGAGTGGAGGTGGTTGTGATGGCGTCGATCATCGTCCGCGGTCTTGATGAGGCCGTGAAGGTGCGTTTGGCTGCGCAGGCCAGGGAGCATGGCCGCTCCATGGAAGCTGAGGTGCGCGATATCTTGACGCGGGCTTCGTCTCGGCCGCACATCGGGATCGCGCTCATGCGCGTTGCCCGCGACGCAGGCGGGGTCGAGGGGCTGGAGATCCCAGATCGGTCGGACACTGCTCGAGCTGTGGACTTCGGATGATCGTTCTTGACACGAACGTCATCTCGGAGTTGTTCAGATCGGCCCCTGATCGAGGTGTCGCCGCTTGGCTGGAGTCTCTCGACGACGACGTTGCGATCACGACGATCACTCTCGCCGAATTGTTGGCTGGTGTTCGGCGGTTGCCTGACCGTCGACGCAAGAGCGAGTTGGAGACGGCGCTCGGTGCCGCGCTGGAGCCTTACAGAGCCACCCGTTCGCTTCTCGCGTTCGATGATGAAGCAGCCGGAGAGTACGCCGAAGTCCTGTTCGCTCGCGAGCAGGCAGGGTTGCCGATCAGCACGCCGGACGCGCAGATCGCAGCGATCTGTCGGGCGAATGGTGCGGTCTGCGCCACGCGCAATGAGAAGGACTTCACGCAGACAGGCGTCCAGATCGTGAATCCATGGACAGCGTGAGCATGTTGCCGCGAGGCCGACGGCATCTGCTGTCGTTGCGTGATTGGGATGCGGCGGAGCTGGATCGCTTCTTCGAGTCGGTCGACCGGTATGCGGCGGGATCAGGTCCGCGATTCGATGTGGCTGCGGTGATGTTCTTCCCGTCGTCGAGCTTGCGTACCCGGGTCTCCTTCGAGCGCGGTGCCGCACTCATGGGGGTGCAGCCGATCGTGTTCCCTCCGGAGGCTCTCGACAAGGCTGAAGACCTCCTGGATGTCGCCGGATATCTGGCCCAGTGGGCCGAGCTCATGGTCGTGCGGCACCCCGCCATCGAGGTTCTCGAACGACTTGCGTCAGCGGATGCGTTGCCGATCGTGAACGCGATGACCAGCGTTAATCATCCGTGCGAGGTGCTGTCTGACCTCTATGCACTCTCACGTGACGCCGACATCGCGCAGCTGCGGTTCCTGTTCGTCGGCGCCGCGGGGAACATCGCCGCCGCCTGGTGGGAAGCTGCGCAAGCGTTCCGCCTCGACATGAGACAGTGCAGTCCGGCCGACTTGCGCGTCCCCGGGATGCCCTGGGAGGAGAACCTCCACCGCGCCATGATGACCGCAGATGTGGTGATCACCGATGGCCCAGGTCCCCACGTCGATGCACTCGTTCCGTACCGTGTGACGGCCGATCTCCTCGATACCGCGCCGCGCGGAGTGCGGATGATCCCGTGCCCGCCATTCATGCGTGGGCGCGAGATCAGCGCGGATGTCGTCGCTCACAGTGCCTTCGCCGGCTACGGATTCAAGCGTTCTCTCCTGCCCGTCCAACAGGCGGTGATGGCCCGGGCGCTGACGGGCTGAGACGTGCAGTCCTCCCAGCGCTGAAACCCCTGATTCCCGCGGCGGCTTGACGGCGTACGCTGTGGCCGAGGGAAGGCAGGTCCCGGATGCTGGAGAATGACACGTCTCGCACGCACGATCACGTACCCGCTCCCGGCGAGCCCGCCCTTCCCGAACTGGAGGACGACGAGACCATCGCCCCGCGCCCCGAGGAGGAGATCGCCGACATGCTCCGAGCGGAGCCGGATGTCGCGGACCATACGCGTCACCAGCAGTGAAGCGAGCGCCCGTGACGGGCTCACCGTACGCGATCGATCACTTCAGCTGGCCGCGCACCTCGCCGCCCGGGTATGTGGGCGTGTGCACGTTCACGTACCAGCCGCCGGGATTCTCCTGCACACCCGCAAGGATCATCGGGTCGGAAACTGTCGTGCAGTCCTCGACGTGGAACGACGTGGCGGTCGGCACACTGAGTGGGATGCGGATTGGACCGGCTTCGCCGCGGGGTGCGCTGTGGACATGCGCAGCGACCGCGGCGACGGTCAGCCCGGCGACGTCGAGGGTGTAGCAGAACTGATCACCGTCGATCGTGTAGCTGAACATCCCGTGCGCGCCTCCCTTGGCATCCGTCGTCTCCTGACCGTTGTTGAGCGGGATCACCGGTGCGGCGTTTGCGGCGGCCGCACCACCGAGGGCTAGAAACGCGGCTGCGGCGGCGGATGCAGTGCGTGTGACGAAGTTCATGATGGCTCCTGACGTCGTTGTGGATACTGTGAACACGACAGGGCGAGCCGGATGGTTCAGATCCGGACTCTGCCAGGGGAGGCAGAGGTCGGCTGGGTACTCTCGCGGTATGCGTCGACTCGCCGTCCTCCCTCTGCTCGCCATCGGTCTTCTGGCCGGGTGCTCACAGGTGGCGCAGTTAGCCGGTGAGACCGTCGGTGTCGATGTCACGAAGGTATGCACGAGCGTCGACGAGATCTACGTGCAGTATCAGGGGGTGCTCGATCAGGGGGATGCGACCGCCGAGCAGGTGTCGACGAGCCGGGATGACCTCGTGTCCGCTCTGGAGCGGCTGGCGGATGACATCGGCGGTCAGACGGGCGACCTGATCAGCATGAGCGCGCAGCGCCTCGCAGAGGTGGACCCGAATGCACCAGAGGCGATCGAAGCCGTCGAGCAGGTGAAGAACTCCCTCGAGCCGTTCTGCGGCTAACCTGCATTGATGACTTCTTCGCACACGGGTTCCACTGTTCCGCTCGACGGCAAGACCTTCGCCGGTGTCACTAACGCGGCTACCGGTC
This sequence comes from Microbacterium sp. W4I4, assembly GCF_030816235.1. NCBI lineage: Bacteria > Bacillati > Actinomycetota > Actinomycetes > Micrococcales > Microbacteriaceae > Microbacterium > Microbacterium sp. W4I4. The sequence continues at coordinate 1,158,268 of NZ_JAUSXT010000001.1, read as the reverse complement.
AGGTGGGGCCATCCACTCGCTTCCACTACCACCAGGATGCCGACGAGATCTGGGCGGAGTACTCGGGCGGCGAGGTCCGACGGGGGTACCTCGTGGGAATGCGCGCAGACGATACGCTCTCCTTCCGCTACGTCCACCTCAGTGAGGACGGCGCGACGGCGACGGGCCGCTGCGAGAGCCGGATCGTCGTGCTCGATGACGGCCGGGTCCGGTTCGAGGAGTCGTGGGCCTGGGAGTCGCGTCCCGAGACCGGGACGAGCATCGTAGAGGAACTGCAGCCCGAAGATGCGTCTGCCGAGCGGTGACGACAGCGGCCGACCAATGCGTCGGTTTCGTGGTCCGAACGCCACGCCGGGATCTCAGTCAAGGCGCTGCACCCCGACGACTCGGTGCAGCTCGGTCACCCGCACATGCGCGCGGCGGGCGGTGGGGCGAATGGCGTTGATCATGTCGTCCACCTCCTCGCGCGGGTAGGTCCAGAGGTCGCAGAGGGCATAGCCGTGGGAGTTCGTGTGGTCGGCGTACAGGGGAGCAGAGCGGGGTGCTCGCGCGACGATGCCGGGAAGATCGTGCAGCACCAGTGCGAGACGAGTGCGTGAGTGTCCCGGGAAGTACGTCGGATTGATCGCGCCGCGCGGTTCGGCGACGAAGCGATTCCTTCTGCGCCCGATGTACTCCGTCATCCGCTCGTCACGCACGACGAGGACTTCGGCGATGTCCTGCCATTCGAGCTCGAGACCACCGCGCACAATCACACCGGCGCGCTTGACTCCGACATCGATGGCATCCAGATCACGACGAACGAGTCGAGGAACAGCGAGAGGCATCAGAACAGCGCCCATGCCGACAGCGAGCGACGCCGCTGCAGTGATCGCGACCTTGTAGCCCCACTCCCGCCCGCCCGAGTTCGCATAGGGTCCCGGGATGTAGACCGCGAGTGCGGCTGTGGCCGCACCCAGGATGAGGAAGGCGATGGCTCGGACGTAAAGCGCACCGTGATCGCGCGGCGAAGAGATCAGGGCGCCTTCCGGGAGACCTGGATCGATCGGGTCCTGTTCGCTGAGGCGATGGCTGTGCACTCGTCGATACCAGTTCTTGGGTTGCAGACGCTCCAGTGCCTGACGCGTGAAGAAGAACAACCCGAGTGCAGCCAGCGCGAGGCTGCATGCGCCGATGAAGACGACGAGCACGATCGTGGCAGGCGAAGTATCGGGGTCGGTTTCGCCGATCAGGGCGACGACCAGGAACACGGTGACGACCGGGAGAACTAGAAGCACCGCCTTGAGGACGACGATCGCGACGGCTTCAGCGATGTAGATCCCCGAACAGTGGGTCAGGTACCTCTTGAGGTGCTGTCTGGGTGAAGGAGTCAGTGGTCGATTCTTTCGTGCTGTGGCGGACCCGCGTTGGCCGAGTCATTCCGAAACCCTATTTCCCTGAACGGCGTACTCAGAAATCCGTCGGCATGGCGGGGTCACCTGCGGTTCTGTGATCGGGAGCAATGGATCAATAGCAGGATGGGCGGCGAGAGCTGGAGGAGGCGTGATGGACCTGGCGACCTGGACGTGCTGCACCGAGACGCAGGATCCGCCCCTGTGGGTCTGGTTCATCGTCGGCGGCTTCGTCGGCATCCCCGTGATCATCGGTCTGCTCCGATTCATCCGCGCTCGACGCCGGGGCACGACTCAGGATCCGCTGCCCTGGCTGGCGTCCGAGCCGGTTTCCGCAGTGGTGCGAGCCGTCCATCCGGCGCCGATGCCGGTGTGGAACCCTCGGCACACGTCATTGATCGGAAGAATCGCTGATTGGATGCGAGGCCTTGCGCCGGCGGCAGCACATGACGCGTACGTGCGATCGCTGATTCACGATGCCTGGCTGATCGAAGTCGAATACGTCCACGGAGAGCGGATCGCGGCGTGCCTCGCCGATGTGATCCCGGGCAGCGCGTTGGATCGCTTCGCGATCGGGACCCAGATCGAGGTGAGGTGCTTCGAGGCGCCTCGGACGCGATTGCGCGCAGAGCAGGATCCGGATGCCCCGGCGACGATGCGGTGCCTGCTTTCGGAGCCGCACACCGATGTGCCCCGCGCGGGCTTCGACCTCGACGGTGTGCGCGCCCGCATCGAACGGGGACGCTGGTCTCAGGTGCGCACCGGATCTCCGTTCATCGGAGCCATGAAGTTCAGGACCGAACGTTCCCCTTTCGGAGGCGAGCTGCGGGGTGCGCGGAGTTCGTTCCCCGCCGATCCGCAGAGCATCTGGGCGGGAACTCTGAACCCGCCTCGGGTCAGTCGGCGTGCGGAGCGAGCGCCTCGACCGGAGTCCGCAGAAGAGGTCGGACTCTGGGAGGACTCGCACGGGTTCGCCCGCACCGAGCTCATCTACGCGCCGATCTTCTGGGTGTGCCTTCCGCTGGCGGCGATCGTGTTCCTCGGCTTCGAAGCCGTCCACGACCCGACGGGGGAGAAGTGGAGCAAGAACTTCTTCGGCGAGAGTGCGGACGTGTGGCCGACCTGGTTCCTCTGGTGCGTGTGGATCGGGGCTTTCATCTGGCTGCTGATCGCGGTCGGCGTGCTGCTGCTGCGATTGAGCGTGCGGAAAGACGACCTGGCGGAGCACGTGCGGATCTTCCAGCACGGAATACCCTGCACGATCCATCGTGCTCCGCATGACCGCAGCGGGGGCGATGGTGACAGCTCCCCGACGTTCATCGCGCTCGATCACCGACTCGATGAGCACCAGGCAGCCCGGATACACGAGGCGCTCCGAAACTGGATCGCGAAGGTCGGTGACGGATGGCTCGACGACATCATCCCGGCGGAGCGTCTGTTCGGGCCGGAGGCGCGCGGTGGCTGGTACCTCCCGTGGATCCCTGGGTTCGGCAGCGCCGAGGACTTCGCGGCGCATCAATGGGTGCTGATCACTGCACCGAAGGATCCCGAGGATCCTGCTCCCACCGTGACGACGATCCCGCAGAGCGATGCCTTCCGACGCCTGCGCGCCAAGGCCCGTCGGAAAGCCGAGCGGGGCACGAGGTTCGAGCCATGAGCTCCGACCTCGAACGCTGGCTCTCCCTGGCGAAGACTCCGCAGACAAGGGCTCGAATCCGCCGCTGGACAGCGCTGAGGAGTGTCTTCCTCGTCCTCGCGATCGTCAGCGCGGGCGCGTTCGCCCTGGGCTTCGTCGGGTTGATGGTCCTTGCGCTCGCCGGGTTGTTCATCCCGGCGTTGCGGTTCCTCACGGATGCTCCGTGGTGGATCGTTCCCTCGGCTCTGGTCGCCCTGATCGCATTGACCATTCCCTGGTGCGTCGCATCGCTCCTGTTGGAGGCAGCGCGCTACGCGGACGGCACGGAGACATTCGGCAGGATCACAGGGGTTGTCGACACGACCTCGGACATCGAGGACCAGCCTCAGTACGCCCTGACGATCACCGCGGACCTGCGCGCTGGCCGCAGCATATGTCGTGAGGTCCGCACTTCGGAGAGCGTTGAGCCCCGGGTCGGGCAGACCGTGCGCTTTCGGCACAACACCGAGGCCCCTGAGGATGTTGAGGACATCCTGCTCCTCGGTATCGTCGACGACACGGCACGGAGGAGGCGCCGGTGACCGAGCAGCAGAGCGAGGGCTGGTGGCGAGACCACGCCAGCATGCAGGGGCAGGGTTGTCGCGCCCGGAGCTCAGCCAGGCGGCAGCGCGAGGAGTGGGAGAGCCGTGCACGCACTCCGCAGACGAGGGCGGATATTCGCCGGTGGGCGCGGTGGGAGGCCGTCGGCCTCTGGCTTCTGCTGGGCAGCATGTTCTGCGTTCTCATCGCTGCCCCGATCCTGGGAATCGGATTCGGCGTCTGGGGTGCGTTCGATTCCGGCGCGCCGTCGTGGATGTGGGGACTGTTCGGTAGTGCCGGCCTCGGGATCGCCATGATGACGGCTGGAGCGATCCTCAGCTCGCACGCGAAGGAGCGTCGGATGACCGCGCTGTACGCCGACGGACAGGTGTCCGTCGGCCGTCTCCACGAGGTCTTCACCCATCCCGGCGGTGGAGAGGATCAGACCACATACGAATTCCTGATCCTCGCCGAGCTGCCCGATGAGGAGACACACACCGGTGCGATCCTGCGCCGCCGACTCTACTGGGGTGAGGACGACAGTTGGGGACAGGGGCCGGAGCGCTGGATCGGTCGCAGCATCCGGTTCCGTCACAACACACTCGACCCGGACGCCCTGTACGATGTCCGTTTCGACGGCTGGGCCGACAGAGCGGGGCCGAGATGATGACGGTACTGCCTGTGCCCGATGGCGGGTGGACGCAACTGATCCGCACGACGACCGCGGTCGCGGTCTGCTGGGCGATCGCGATGTTCGGCCTCGCAGCCTTCGTGTTCTCGACCATGGACCCGCAGTGCGCCATGATCAACAACGCGCACGTCTGCCCGCAGAACCCCGATCCTGCTCTCACGCATCTCTTCGATGTCCGCTGGCCTGCGGTACACGCGGCCTGGGCCGTCCCGGTGCCGATCCTGCTGATGTTGATCGGGATCGGTCTCGTGATCTTCCTCGACACGTCCGAGCCCTGGTCGAAGACCGGAGGAGCGCCTCGGCTCGTCGGTGACATTCCGGGGGTGCTGGGTGCGGGGCTCGGTCTTCTCGTCGCCGGTCCCGGTTTCGTGCAGCCTCTTGTCGCTCTCGGCGTCACCGGTCTTGGAGGGCTGCTCATCCTGCTCGGTCTGCTCGGTGTGCGGTGGTTCCGCCGAACGCTGCACAGCCGGTACGCACGCCACCTGCGCCGAGAAGACCTGCGCGAGCGCGGCACGCGCACGATCGCGGCGATCAGCGAGCTCACGTGGACGGGACGGTACAGCCGCAAAGAGGGGGACGAGCCGGTGTTCTCGGTGACTGCGCGTCTCGGACCCGAACACGGCGCGCGAGAAGTGAGGGCGGAGCTGACCACCCCACGCGAACATGCCCCCATCGCGGGAGGTACGGTCATCGTCATCCACGACGGTCAGGAGAACCACGGGACCGGCATCGATGTGCTCCTCGAGTCCGATCCCGATGGGCTGCGCGACCCGGAAGCACTGGAGAAGTATCCGCCGGCGCCGGAGGACTCGCCGAGCTGAGCCGGTGCATCGGAGGGATGGCGGAGGTGCTGCTCGACGGTCTGCGTTCGCCCGGCCGCTGAGCCCGGACGTACGGAAGGCCTCGCTGCGCGACGCCATTCGGACGCCTTGCACCTCGGCTGAGCGACGCGTCGGGTCCGATTCGACGTGAGCTGTTCGTTGCATGGGTGGAGGTATCCGGCGGGCGGATGCCGGAATCACGGAGCGCGAAGAGATGAAACTCACGACCATCACCCAGATCTCCCTTGACGGAGTCACCCAGGGCAACGGGGGCTCGACGCAGGACGATCTCAAGAGCGGATTCGAACGAGGCGGGTGGGCGAGGGGCGCGGGTGATGACGAGACTCGCGATCACATCGCCGCAACCTTCCAGCGTGCCGACGCGTTCCTCCTCGGCCGGCGAACGTACGAGGTGCTCTTCGATTTCTGGGGCACGATCGAGGATCTGAAGCGGCATCCCATCGGGGTCGCGCTGAATGCGAAGCCGAAGTACGTGGCATCCGGCACTCTCGTCGAACCGAGCTGGATGAACAGTTCGATCCTCGCCAAGCATCTACTCGCGTCCATAGCCGAGCTGAAGGCCACCGGCGACGGAGAGCTGCAGGTGCACGGCAGCAGCCGTCTGATCCAGTGGCTGCTGGAGAAGGACCTCATCGACGAGATGGAACTCATCACGATTCCCGTCATCGTCGGGCAGGGTGCTCGGCTCTTCGCGGACGGCGGTCGCGACATCGCGATGAGCCTGATCGACTGCCACGTTGATTCGAACGGGGTCATGATTCAGAGGTTCCGGCCCACAGGTCGCCCGCAGTACGCAACCTTCTGATGAAGAGATCTCTGTCGTATCGTGTCCGATCAGGGGCACGTCGTTCGTAGAAGCAGTGAACAGAACCCATGAGGGATGCCGCGGTGGAAGAGAGAATGTCATGCAGTATCTGATCTCCGTAGTCGATGACGAACCGGACCCCACCGGCGGTGATGACTCAGTGCGCGCTGCGGAAGCGACGGCGATCGACGCGTTCAACGAGCGGCTGCATGCGGAGGGTCACTGGGTCTTCGCCGGCGCACTCGGAGGACCCCGCACGGCGGTGGCCGTCGACAACCGAGGCGATTCACCGATAGTCCAGGACGGGCCCTATCTCGAGTCGAAGGAGTTTCTCGGCGGCTTCTGGATCATCGAGGCGGCCGGTCCCGAAGCCGCGATGCGGATCGCGCGCGACGGGTCCAAGGCATGCAATCGCAAGGTCGAGATATGGCCGGTCCTTCAGGAGTGAGTGACATCGAGGTGGCGATTCTTCGGGCCCACCGCGAAGAGTGGTCGCGGATCGTCGCGACCGTGACCAGACGCTTCGGCAGCCTCGATGTGGCCGAAGAGGCCACCGGCGAGGCGTTCGCGATCGCCGTCGAGCGCTGGCGGACTGACGGCGTTCCGCCGAATCCGGGCGGATGGCTGTCACGTACCGCGACACGCAAGGCGATCGACTTCATCCGACGCGAGAACAGACGCGACAGCAAGCACAACGAGGCGATGATGATGGTCGACGACGAGCCGGCCCCACCGGTGGGCGCGATCGATGATGACCGGTTGCGGCTGGTCTTCATCTGCTGCCATCCGGCGCTCTCGATGCAGGCCCGAGTGGCTCTCACACTGCGCATGATGGGCGGCCTCACCACGCCGGAGATCGCGCGCGCCTTTCTTGTGACGGAAGACACGATGCGGCGCAGGATCACCCGAGCCAAGGCTCACATCCGCCGGGCACGGATCCCCTTCGACGTGCCCTCTTCCGGTGCGCTTGCGGAGCGTGTGTCGGGAGTGCTGGCCGTGCTGTTCCTCGTCTTCAACGAGGGGTACCTGACGACGACACCGGCCACCGACTCGGTGCGGGATGACCTCACGGCAGAGGCCATCCGCCTCACTCGGCTGGTCCGAGAACTCCTGCCGGATGACGGCGAAGTCGCAGGTCTGCTGGCGATGATGCTTCTCATCGAAGCGCGCCGTCCTGCTCGAGTGTCGGCGAGCGGTGAGCTGGTGACCATGGACGAGCAGGACAGAGGCGCCTGGAACCGCTCGCTGATCGACGAGGGGCACTCCCTCGTCCGCCAGCGCCTGGCAGCCGGAACGCGACCAGGTCGTTATCAGATTCTTGCCGCGATCAACGCCGTGCACACATCAGCCCGAGATGCGCATGACACCGACTGGACGCAGGTTCTGGCGCTGTACGACCAGCTGATGGGGCTTGACTCATCTGCGATCGTCGCGCTCAACCGGGCGGTGGCGGTCGCTGAACTGGCGGGTGCGGATGCGGCACTGGCGATCATCGACCCACTCTCCGAGACGTTGAACGACTACCACGCGTTCCATGCGACTCGTGCGGACCTCCTGCGCCGTGCGGGCCGGACCCGGTTGGCGGGAGAAGCCTACGACCGAGCCATCGAGCTCTCCGGAAACCCGGCCGAGGCTGCGCTCCTGCGTCGTCGCCGTGACGGGTTGACGACACCATCCGCAGTCGAGGAGCCATCACCATGACCGAAGTGCCCGGACGCACCATCGTTGAGGTGCTGAGCCGCTACAACGAAGCGTTCCGAACCCACGATCCGACACTTCTCGAGGATCTGATCTCAGATGACTGCGTGATCGAGGACACGAGTCCGGCTCCCGGTGGAGCGCGTCACGAAGGCGGGCGAGCCTGCCTGGCACGCTGGTCTGAACTCGCTCGCGATTCGAACCTGACCTTCTCGCCGGAGCCCGCGGAGATCCTCGGGGATCTCGCCGTCGCGCCCTGGGTTCTTCGCTGGGGTCCCGGTGAGGGGGAACGCGTCCGCGGTGTGAATCTCATCCGCATCCGCGAGGGCAGGATCACCGAGGCCCGTGGCTACGTGAAGGCGTAGAGGAGTCCTGACATGGCGGTCGTCGATGATGTGCGAGCGCTCGGCTCGGAGTTGGAGCGCTCCTATCCAGTCCGCATCCGCGGACGGCTGAAATTCCGCGTGGGTCAGCTGGTCTACGTCGCGTTCTCGCTGGACGAGACCGTGATGGGCTTCGCCTTCCCGAAAGAGGAACGTGAGGCGCTGGTCGGTGGAGACCCTCGCAAGTTCCAGATGCCCGCCGCGTCGGATCTGCGCTTCAACTGGGTGCACGCGGCTCTCGCTGTGCTGGAGCCGGTCGAGGCGCGCGAGTTGGTCGTGGACGCGTGGCGCATGGTCGTGCCGGCGAAGGTCTCCCGTGCGTATGACGAATCGCATCCCGATGGGCCCGGATGAAGCAGGTCGATCGGGAACGGTGGGCGGGTCCGCTCCTCACAAGTAGGGGCGGGTGATCAGTTCCAGGTAGTGGCCGGAAGGGTCGAGCAGGTACACACCACGGCCGCCGTGCTCGCCGTTGATCTCTCCGGGCCGTGACCGCTGCGGGTCGGCCCAGTGCTCTGTTCGGCTGTCCGTGATCTTGGCGTATGCGCGGTCGAAGTGCTCGTCGTCGAGCAGGTAGGCGTAGTGCTGGGGCGGGAACTCGATCGGCGGGGCGGCGAACTGAAGCAGGACGCCACCAGCGGTGCGGATGTTGGTGAACGGGCCCCAGGACGGGGCTTGCTCCGCTTCGAGCAGGTCGAGGTAGAACCGCGCCATCTCCGCCGGGTCCGTGGACGCGATGATCGTGTGGTTGAAGTGCGCTGTCATGGTGCTCCTTGTGGTGTCGTGAGTGTTTCGAGGGGGTCGCTCACGACAAGGAGGAGCGCGGATCAGGGAACGACCAGATTGCCGTTCCGGGAGCGGCCGACAGCGGCCTGGCTGGTCTTCATCACGGACGATGCTAGCAAATGCCGGAGGGTGCTGACCACGTGCAGTGCGCTCGGACAGCGACCGTGGAACAGTCTTGAAAGTGTTTTCTGATCAGCCCGAAAAGACCCTCTCAATGTCGGTGGCCCTCTGTTGAATGGAGGGTATGAACAGCGTTGTCGAACGGCTCGAGCGTCTGGATGACACCCTCGCCGCGATGACGCGCGATCTGTTCGAGAACGAGACGATTCCCGACCTTCGCGGCGAAGAGATCGCCGGGCTTCTCGTCGTCACGGCACAGCTGCAGCGACGTCTGGAGAGCCTGCAGATCGAAGCGGCTGTCCAGGTGCGCGAGCGTTCCGAGTGCGTGCGAGACGAGCGGCTCAGCACGCAGTACGGCTGTGCTCGTCCGGTCGATATGGTCCGGCTGCTGACACTCGTCGACGCGCGCGTTGCGGGGCGATTGATGAAGGCATCGCAGATCGCCCGGCGCGAGCGGGGGATCACAGACGGCGCCTTCCTCCCTGCCCGGTATCCGGAGCTGCGCCGGGCGATGCTCGAAGGCGACCTCGGGCTCGACGGCTTCCTCTCGGCGACGGAGCCGCTGGAGTCGGCGGCGGAGCGCATCGGTCGCGAAGACCTCGCAGAAGCAGACCGGCAACTGGGCTCTCTGGCCACCGGCATCCGCACCGAACGGGACGCGACCGGCGCCGAGCACGACGTCCTCGGTCCGTTGCCCACGCCCGACGAACTGAAGGTGCTGTCGCAGGCGTTCGTCTCCTATCTCGACCCCGACGGTGCGGAGCCGTCCGATGAGATCGCCAGTCGCGGGCGGTACCTGCGGCTCGGCACCGTGCGCAAAGGTCTGGCCCCGCTGCGCGGAGAACTGCTTCCCGACGTGGCAGCGCAACTGCAGCTTCTGATCGACAGCATCCTGAATCCCCGAGTCGACGGGCCGGAGGACCTGGGCGTGCATTTCGAGCCGTCGGATGCGTGCGGAGATCCCGACCTTCCGCATCCGGATGCTGTGGACTACCGTACGCGCGCCCAGAAGGTGCACGACGCCCTGGCGACGATCATGAGCGTCGCGGCTCGATCCGGCGAGATGCCCGATCTGGGTGGCGCTGCGCCGACCCTGGTCGTGGCGGTGAAGGCCGAGGACTTCGCTGAAGGCCGCGGGTGGGCGACCCTCATGAACACCGGCGACCTCGTGCCGATGCGCGTCGCAGTGCAGAGCGGCTGCGCAGGAGGCATCCAGCGGGTCCTTTTCGACGAGAACGGCAGAATCGTGGCCCTCGGCACGTCCGCTCGCATCTTCAACGCCCTGCAGCGGAGAGCCATCGCGCTCCGTGACGGCGGGTGCGTCATCCCGGGGTGTACCGTCTCGGCATCCTGGTGCGAAGTGCATCACGTCCGTGAATATGCCGACGGCGGACCGACCCACACCGACAACGGGGTGCTGCTGTGCTGGCACCACCACCGAACCCTGCACCTGTCGCTCTGGGAAGTGCGGATGAACGCCGGGGTGCCCGTGATCCGCGGACCGGCCTGGTGGGATCACGAGCATCGATGGCGCCCCGCGCGCAATCCTCACCTGGCGCCCGTGGGTGCTACCGCTTCGGGGTGATCTCGCCTATGGTTAGCCATGTGGTTAACTATTTGGAAGTGCTCGACGACATCTTCGCTGCGCTGTCGGATCCCACTCGTCGCGCCGTCGTACACCGGCTCGGTTCAGGGGAGGTCAGCGTGAGCGCGCTTGCCGCGGACACGTCTATGTCGTTGCCGTCATTCCTGAAGCACGTACGTGTCCTGGAGGACAGCGGACTCGTGCGCACGTCCAAAACGGGTCGGGTGCGTATGTGCGCACTCCGCCGCGATCGATTCGCACTCATCGAGGACTGGCTCCTCGCCCAGCGCCGGATCTGGGAAGAGCGTACGGATCGTCTGGAAGAACTCGTCATCGACCTCGGCAAGGAGAACTCATGAACCCTGATCTCGACCTCGTCATCGAGCGGATGATCCGCGCGCCGCGCGCGACGATCTGGAAGGCATGGACGACGCCGGAGCTCTTCGCGAGATGGTGGATCCCTGAGCCGTATACCTGCCGCGTCGATTCGTTCGCACCGCACGCCGGCGGCGGATTCGTCACGATGATGAGCGAGAACGGCTCTGCGTTCACACCTCATATGGATGCAGCGTTCCTCGTCGTCGACGAGGCGGAGCGCCTCGTGTTCACCAATGCGGTCGACAGCACGCTGCGCCCAGCGAGCCCGCTGCCTGTGCCGGTGACCGGCGAGGTCACCCTTGCCGACCACGCGGACGGCACTCTCTATCGAATCGTCGCTCGGCACGGAGACCCGGGAGCTCGTGCCCGTCACGATGAGCTGGGCCTCGCCGAGGGATGGGGCCTCGTCACGGGGCAGCTTGCGGGTCTCGTCGAGAACTGACCGTCACTCTTGGAGCGGTCGACGACCGGGATCGGTGATGTCGATGAGCTTCAAGCCCTCGATCTCGCGAGCCTCCCACGTGCCGAAGTCGTCTCCGGCCACCGCGGCCCGGGCCAACGGCAGCAGCGCGTTCGCCGCATCCTGTGACTCGAAGATGGCGAGACCGACAAGACGGTCGCTGGCCTCATCCTGCATCGTGCTGACGCTGAGGAGCCCCTCATGTCCCGCCATCGCGGCCCCGAAGCGGCGCATCGAATCGACCAGGGCGTCTCTGTGCTCCGGATGAGGCGTGTGGATCGACATGATCACGTACATGCCCTGAGTCTGCCACGATGACCACGCCGCCTACCGTCCGGCGGAGGGGACGCTCACGCAGTATCGGTCTCGGTGAGCGCAGCGGCATAGGCGCGCATCGAACGCTGATAACGGGGCAGCGCATCGATCTGCGCCTCGATCGCGACGCGAAGCGCCTCGTCCTTGCGTCCCGCGCTGTGCAGGGCAAGAGCCAGCACGATGCGGGGCGCCGAGCCGGTGGACTCATGGGTGGGTGCTGCCCGCAGGACGGCGATCGCCTCTTCGAGACGGCCGAGATTGCGCAGCGTGGATCCGTACTGCACGGCGAGCTGCGCGTGCCGAGCCTCGTCGAGACCGAGTTCGAGAGCGCGCTCGTACTCCGCGCCGGCTTCGGCTTCGAAGCCCATCGAGTCGTACATTCCTGCGAGCTCGAACGCCGCTCTGCCGTCTGCAGTCGGGCATCCGTCGGCCAGCGCTCTCATCGCCGCCACGCCGTCGTCCCTGTCGAGTTCGTCGAAGCGTGCCCAGAGATCGGCGACGGCGGCTTCCCACTCTTCACTTTCTGCGGTCATTGCACCAACTCTGCCACGATGCGATTCCTCTGGACTATCGCGATCGAGCGGGACACGGCCTCGGTGTCGCTGACCCCGCGGTCGTCGCCGCCCGCATCGCGCACCGCCTGTGGCACCCCTCTCGTCCTGAACAGTGTCATGCGGTCGGTGGCATTCGACAGCCGAGGAGAGGATCGCCGATGCTCGGATTCGGCCCGGAGCGCCTACCGTTGAAGCGTGCCCCAGAATCCACACGCAAGATCTCACGACGCTTCTCTTCCTGGCGCTCTGCCCCTCGCGCAGAGAATCGAGCAGGCCGTCGAACTCCAGAGTGAAGCCGCAGTGGCCCTGCGTGCACTCTCACTGATGTCCGGCAACAACGAAGGGGAGTCGTTCCTGCTTCTCGTCGGAGGTGAGCACGCACAGGGCATTCTCGACGGCGCCCCGCCGCTGTACTGGCCCGAGCTCTGGGGAACACGTGCGCTGCTGTACGTCTGGCACGACTCGGCAGCGCCCGCCGTCATCCGCGCATTGAGCAACCCCGCGTGGCGCGTGCGCGAGATGGCGGCTCGTGTGGTCGCCGAGCGCGATCTGCCTGCAGCATCCGAGCTGGTGGCGATGACAGCCGACGACACTCCGCGCGTGCGGATCGCCGCGGCGCGCGCTCTCGCCGCTGTCGGGACGCTGGACGACCTGGACGCGATTCGGGCACTGTTGAAGGATCCGCTCCTGGAAGTGAGGCGCGGCGCTCAACAGGCGCGCGATGCCCTGCGCTCGCGATTTCCCGGGGACTCCTGAACCTCCGCCTTTGACTTCTCGATGGCTGCGGCGATCCGCTGTGTCCATCAGCGCCGGCCGCACCATCCGGGTGCGTTCGGTCAGTCCTTCGACGGCACCGGGATCACGGTGGCTGCCCGGATGTGCTCGTAGACGATCGAGGTGCGCACATCCGCGACCTCTGCCCGTTCGGTGAGGCGGTCGATGACGAAGGCGTAGAGGTGGTCGTTGTCGGGTACGGCGACGTGGATCAGGAAGTCCTCGCTGCCGCTGGTGACGAACACGCCCAGCACCTCGGGCAGCGCTGCGGCCCACTCCCGGAACCCCTCGATGCGATCGCGCGTGGGCGGTCGGACGCGAACAGCCACGAGGGCCTGGACGGGCCGGCCGATCTCCGCGAGATCCAACTCGAGACGTGCGCCGGTGATGACTCCGCGCTCCCGCAGGCTCCGCATCCGATCCAGCGACGTGGTCGGCGCGACGCCGACCGCCGCGGCGATGTCGCGATTGGTGCGCCGTGCGTCGACCTGCAACTCCCGCAGGATCGCCGTATCAAGTTCGTCCAGATGTGCCATGAAACGACAGTATCCGGATTAAGTACGGGGCTCATTCACTCATCCCTGTTCCAGGGTAGCTTTGGCACCCGAATCACGTAGGAAATGCGAATTGAGGCTGCATCAGGTGAATGATCTGCGAGCGACGGCGACCGATGCGCGCGAGGTGCGCGCCCTCACCGCGGCGCGCGGGGTCGGCCCGGCAGCGGTGCTCGGTGCGGCACTGCTGTGGGGCACCGTCGGCCCGGCGCAGGTGCTCGCCGCATCCGACGCCGACCCCGGTGTGCTCGGCGTCGCGCGCCTGCTCATCGGCGGAGTCGCCCTGGCGGCGCTCAGCTCGCGGGGGATGGTGTGGCGGCAGCTGCTTCGCAGGGACGTGATCGGATGGCTCCTGCTGGCGGCGCTGGCCACAGGCATCTACCAGGTGGCCTTCATGCACGCGGTGGATCAGTTGGGGGCGGCGCTCGGCACCGCGATCGCCCTCGGCGTCGCACCGGTGGTGACCGGAATCTGCGCACGATGGTGGACGCGCGACCGGATGACGCTCGGCTGGGCGGCGGGAACGGCGGCCGCGATCGTCGGCTGCACCGTGCTCCTCGATCCTTGGGGTGCCCAGGGCGTGGCGGCGACGGGCATCGCAGTCGCATTGGTGTCGGGCGCCTGTTACGGCGTCTACACGGTTGCGGCGAAGCGATTCCTGTCCACGGGGGTCCCGGCGCTGCCCGCCACGAGCTTCACGCTGATCCTGGCCGGCATCCTGCTCTCGCCGATCATCGTGCTGCATCCCGAGCATCTCGCGGACAGCGATTCGCTGCTGCTGATCGGGTGGATCGGCCTGGCGGGCACCGCGCTCGCGTACGCGCTGTTCGTCTACGGACTGGGGCGGACGACCGCGCCGGTCGCCGGCACTCTCAGCCTCGCGGAGCCGCTGCTGGCGGCGCTGCTGGGTGTCGTGGTGCTGCAGGAGCAGCTCACCCGAGTGGCGCTCGTCGGCTGCGCGCTGATGATCGTCGGGCTCGTAGCCGTCACGGTCATCGATTCCGGTCGTCGGCGCCGCTGACGGTGCTAGCCTGGCCGGACCGTGCAGAGCTCAGAGGAGGTGGTACCCGTGAACGAATCGACGTGGGTGCTTCTCCGGGGAGTCACGGTCGGGCGATAGGTAGTCCGGGAGCGCCGCAGATCAGCAGCACTCCCGAAAGGCACGACCATGCACTTCACTTCTGAAACGCACTTCGATGAGCACCTCGTCGAGCGCGAGTTCACCCTCGGCGACTTCTCCGGCATCCTCTGGATGCCACCGGTCGCATCCTCGTCCGCCCCGGTTCCGCTCATCCTGATGGGCCAGCCCGGCGGGATCGGGATGCGACGGATGCGGCCGCGCCTGGCCGCGCGGGCGCGCAGCGCAGCCGGACAGGGCTTCGCCTCCATCTGCATCGAGCTGCCAGGGGCAGGCGACCGTGCCCCGTTGCCCGGCGCCGAGCAGGCTCGAGCCGATCTGGTCCGCGCGCTCTCGGCCGGTGAGCGTCCGAGCGAGGATGTCATCGACCGACTGATCCTCCCACTCGTCGAGCAGGCCGTGCCCGAGTGGCAGACCACCCTGGACGAAGCGCTCGCACTCCCGCAGATCGGCGATCGCGTCGGGTTCTCCGGCGGAGTGATCGCGATCGGCGTGCGTCTGGCGGCGACCGATGCCCGCATCGCCGCAGCCGGTCTCTTCGCCGGCAGTTACGTGCCGCGCATCATCATGGCGGAGGCCCGACGAGTCACGATCCCGCTGCACGTCCTTCTGCAGTGGGACGACGAGGGAAACGACCGAAGCGTGGCGCTGGAGCTCTTCGACGCCTTCGGATCGACAGAGAAGACCCTTCAGGCGAACATGGGCGGGCACACCGGCGTCCCGTCGTTCGCAGGCGAGGATGCAGCTCGCTTCTTCGCCCGCCATCTCGGCTCGATCGCCGACTGAGGAGACTGCATCCGGTACCGGAGCCGGGGAGATCTAGACTCGCCGTATGGCTCTGACCTTCAGCCTCAATGTGACTCTGGACGGATGCGTCGATCACCGCGAGGGCATCGCGGATGACGAGACGCACGCCTACTTCACCCGCCTGATGGATGACAGCGGCGCCATGCTCTGGGGCCGCACCACCTACGAGATGATGGAGAGCTACTGGCCGCTGGTCGCCCGCGGCGAGGTCGATGCACCACCGGCACTGCGCGAATGGGCGACCAAATTGGAGTCCAAGCCGAAGTACGTCGTCTCGACGACCCGCACGGACTTCCCCTGGACCAACAGCCACCACCTCGACGGTGATCTGCGCACCGCCGTGCAGGAGCTCAAGGATCAGGCGCCCGGCGGCGTGCTCCTGGGCAGCGGGATGCTGGCGACAGAACTGGACAGGCTGGACCTGATCGACGAGTACCGCTTCCTCGTGCATCCCATGATCGCCGGGCACGGACCCACCCTGTTCCAAGGCGGACTGCCCCGTACACGCCGCCTCGAACTCGTCTCGACCGAGCCGCTCAGCAACGGCGCGGTCGCGATGCACTACCGGAAGGCGCCGTCGGCATGACCGTCGAGACCAGGGCGCTCCTGCGCGCGCTGCCGACGCTGGCCGGTATCGCGCCACCGCTCGATCTCGAGGCTTTCCCGGACGACCCCGTGGCGCTGTTCCTGGACTGGCTCGACATCGCCCGTCAGGCAGGCGCGGCTGAGCCGCACGCCATGACGCTGTCGACCGTGGATGCCGATGGCGTGCCCGATGCACGGGTCCTGGTGCTCAAGGACGTCGATGAGCGCGGCTGGGCGTTCGCCAGCACCCGCTCCAGCGTGAAAGGCGGGCAGCTCGGGGATGAACCGCACGCCGCGCTCACCTTCTGGTGGCAGCCGGTCGTGCGGTCCGTTCGCATCCGCGGACGAGTGGTCGAGGCATCCGGCGACGAGAGTCTGGCAGATCTGCATGCCAGGAGCGCCGCCGCGCAGGACGGGGTCGAGGCCGGCGACTGGAGACTCTGGCGAGTCGTGCCCGACCGGGTCGAGTTCTGGCAGGGAGCCCCGGACCGCCGTCACACGCGGATCGTCTTCACCCGCCGGCAGGGCGGATGGCGATGCGACGTGTGACCGTCAGCGTGCGGTCTCACCGAGCGGCGTGAAGAAGTTGACGAGGTTGCCGTCGGGGTCGCGGACGAGAAGCGAACGGTTGCCCCAGGGCATGTCGGTCGGCTCGTTGACGAACACCTCCACGACATCCCTCAGCGCGGTGTACGTCGCGTCGACGTCGTCGACGAGGAAGTCCAGCATGACGCTGCGATTCGCGCCCGCCTCGGCGACATCCGCACCCAGCAGCGGCACGGTGGCTGAGCTGGCGATGGCCAGGGTGCCGGACGGTGTGCGCAGTTCGGCGAACATCGGATGCCGTCGCTGGATGCCGAGGCCGGTGGCGGCCTCGTAGAACGCGACCAGGGCGTCGACGTCGTCGGTGATGATGCGGGTGGCGGCGAGCTGCATGAGCTTCTCCTTATCGGTGAATGCCCCCTCGAGCGGGGTAGCGAGAACGACGATACGAGCAATACCGGACAGAAACAGCCCGGTATGGGTGCGATGATGAATGTCATGGCCGACACCACCGCGCGGGCCCTGCAGGTGCTCGAGCTGCTGCAGTCCGCGCAGCTGCGCACGGTCGGCGAGCTCGCCGACCGTCTCGGCGTGGATGAGCGCACGATTCGTCGTGATGTGGCGCGGCTGGCCGATCTGGGCGTCCCCGTCGAAACGCTCCGAGGGCGCTACGGCGGCTACCGTCTCGCTCTCGGGCAGCGGGTCCTCCCGCTGATGTTCAGCACCGAGGAGGTCATCGCGGTCTTCCTCGAGCTCGCTCAGGCGCAGGCGGCGGCATCCGCGCCGGGGTTGGCCGCGCAGACGGCTCTGTCGAAGATCACGCGAGCGATGCCGGCGGCGGATGCCCAGCGGATCGACGTCGTGCTCGCCGCGATGACGCCGACCTCGCAGCACGGGGGAGAGGCGCCGGATCCCGCAGTGATGCTGACTCTGGCGGATGCCGTGAGCCGCACCCGAAGCGTCGACATGCGCTACCGGAGTCGCAGCGGAGCGCTCTCGCGGCGGAGCATCCACCCGTACGGTCTTGTCGCGCACGCCCACCGCTGGTATCTCGTCGCGCTCGACGTCGACACCCGGGAGGAGCGGGCGTTCCGTGCGGACAGGATCCGGACGGTGCGCGTCACGTCCGAGTCCTTCACGCCTCCGCCTCGACTTGACGTGCGGAGCCGTCTTCTGGAGCTGTTCGTCGATGCACCGTACCGATGGCAGGTCGTGCTGCGCGTCCGTGCGAGGGAGGATCGCATCCGCGAGCATCTGCCGGCGAGTGTCGCGCGCCTCGTGAAGCTCGACGACGGGGCTGTCGATGGCGCACCGCCCTGGCATCGCGCGGAGATCAACGCCGAGAGCCTCGAATGGATCCCGTCGGTCATCGTTGCGCTGGGCTGCGAGGTCGTGATCGACGGCCCTGACGAGCTCCGAGTCCTGGTCGAGGACGCGGCGGTGAGGATGCTGAAGGCCGCGGGTGCCCGGTCTGGCCGGATGAGAGCGCCTGAGACGGTCAGGCCAGTGACTGCTCCAGCGAGCTGACACCATCGTCGAAGCGCACGCGTCCGAGAGCACCGTTGACGATCGGCATGAACGGCTGTACGTGCCCGCAGTCCACGTCGCCGATGATCGGGATGCCGAGGTCGCCGAGGGCGTCGAGCACTGCCTCCTGCTGCGTCATCGTCGGACGGTCAGGCGCGTTGGTCCTGCCGATTAGCACGGCGTTCGCGTGATCGAAGAAGCCCGCCAAGCGCATGCCGTGCAGGTAGCGGCAGATCGACAGTGCACCCTCATCGCAGGCCTCGAGGTAGACGATGAGTCCCTCGGGGGCGTGCTGGTCGGCGAAGGCGTTCAGATCGCCGAATTCTGAACCGGCGGTGTTGCACAGCATCTCGATGCAGCCGCCGATCAGGCGACCGGTCACATCGACCGTGCCGCCGCCCTGATCGAATCGCCGCCACGATCCGGTGCCGTCGAGTGTCATCTCCGACACATCGGGGTGACCGACGTAGTCGTCCCACCCTCCTGTCCGATAACGGCCCGGAGGGGTCTGCGCGAAGGTATCCGTCGCCCGTCCTGTGCTGATGTCGAGCCAGCTGAGGAGCCCGTCGGGCGCGCGGTACGGGGTGTCCATGAGGTTGTTGCCGTGCAGCGTCGCCACACACGGTCAGCACCGTCATCGGTGTGAGCAGGGTCGAGATATCGGAGAATCCGATGAACCAGGTGGGCGCGGCCGCACTGATCGCATCCCAGTCGAGCAGAGGAAGCAGGTCGATGGCCGTCTCGCCGCCCCACGGCGGGATGACAGCGCGCACGGCGGGGTCGGTGAGAAAGCGGGTGAGTTCCCGTGCGCGCTCGGATGCCGGAGCACTGACGTGTCCCGTCCCGTCCATGCAATCACCGACGACGACCGTGAACCCTTGGGCCCGCACGCCGGCGATCGCGACCTCGAGCCGGGCGCGAAGTCTGTCCTCGACGCCGCTCGAGGGCGAGGTCACGGCGATCGTGTCACCGGGGCGGAGCGGGTCGGGGTAGCGGATGGACATGCGTCACATTCTCTCAGGAGGATTCTCGGGTCTGAGAGCGGCCGGGCAGGTGAGCCTGCTCGCCGTCATGGTCGAAGATGGTGAGAATCTCGGCCGTGCCCTGGTGCGCCTCGATCCGGTGCGGAGTCATGGTCGAGAATTCCACTGCCTGACCAGGCATCACCAGGATCGTCCTCGTGCCGAGGGTGAGCCTGATGGCGCCGCTGAGGACCGTGAACCACTCGTAGCCGGGGTGCACCTGCGACGATGGTGATTCGCGGTTCTCGGTAATGCGCATCTTGCCGATGGTCACGCCGCGTCGATCGCGTTCCCGGGACAGCAACCAGAACGTCGCGCCGTCCATCGTCTCCGGTTCGGGACGGATGACGACGTCGTCATCTCCCTCCGGCTCGACGAGCTGATCCAGTGATGTGCCCAGCGCCTTCGCGATCGCGACGAGCTGCTCCAGCGCGATCCTCTGGCGGCCGGTCTCGATGCGACTCACCGTCGACGGGGAGAGAAAGCAGCGCGCGGCGAGGGTGTCCAGCGTCCAGCCGCGTGCGGCACGCAGTCCGCGGATGCGCTGGCGAACGATCGATTCGGCATCTTCTTGCGTCATATGCAAGATCTTATGCGTGCAACGCCAATCGGGCCTAACGTTATCGGCATGACCCACTCCGCACACGAACCATGGCACCGCAGCCTTCCCGAGGGCTTCGCCGATCACCTCGCGCTCGAGTCGCGTCTGAGCGCCTCTCTGCGGAGTGCGACTCTCGATCGCGCGCAGGCCGCTCTCGATGCGCCTCCCTCGCGCATCGTCGACCTCGGATCCGGGGTCGGAGCGGATGCCGTGGCGCTCGCCGAGCGTTTTCCCACGGCCCGCGTTCACGCGCTGGACGTCTCCGACGAGCTGCTCGCACGCGTGCGCAGCGCGGCCACGACGGCGCAGGTCGCGGATCGAGTGGAGTCGCATCGTGTGGATCTGAACGACGACTGGCCCGCGACGATTCCGCCGGATGCCGACCTCGTGTGGGCCGCTCTGTCGCTGCATCACCTCGACGACCCGGCGAAGGCACTGCGCCGCGCGTACTCCGTGCTGCGCCCGGGAGGAGTGCTCGTCCTGACCGAGCTCGCCGGCGAACCGCGATTCGCTCCCGACGATCTCGGCAGCGGACTGACCGCGCTGCACGATCGGATGCGGGCGGCGCGCGCCGCCCACGGGTACGCGCGCGCCGATTGGCCGGACCTGCTCGCGGCCGCGGGCTTCGCGCAGCCGGAGCAGCACGAGCTCGAGCTGATCGTGGACGCATCCACCGGCGACGGCGCGCAGTACCTGGAGTATCGGCTCCGCGCGCATGGCGAGGGCGAGGTCACGGGCGATGACCAGGCCGTCCTGGAGGACATCATCGCGTCGCTCCGCGCCGGTACATCACCGATCTCGCACCGCTCCGCTCGGGCCGTCTGGATCGCGGTCCGGCCGCGGGCCGAGGCCGTCTCCAGCGGGAGAGGAGACATCTCTGCGGATGTGGCGGTCGTGGGAGGCAGCTTCGCCGGACTCGCCGCAGCGATCGTCCTCGCGCGTTCTCGGCGCGATGTGGTGGTGATAGACGAGGGCCGGCCGCGCAACTCGCGCGCCGAGGGCGCCCACAACGTCCTGGGACACGAGGGGATCGCGCCGCGCGAACTGCTGGCGAAGGGACGCGCGGAGGCGGAGTCCTACGGCGTCCGGATCATCGCCGGGAGCGTGACCGGTCTGTCCGGGGCCGTCGACGACTTCACCGTGCAGACGGGCGACGACGGACCGCGCATCCGTGCCCGACGGATCATCCTCGCCACTGGGCTCGTCGATGATCTCCCCGAGATCCCCGGCGTGGTCGAGGCGTGGGGCAAGACCGTGCTGCACTGTCCGTTCTGTCACGGGTGGGAGGTGCGCGATCGGCGCATCGCCGTCCTCAGTCGTGCCGAGCCCGGCATCCACCAGGCGTTGCTGTTCCGCCGGCTCAGCGATCAGGTGACGCTGTTCCTGCACGAGGCGTCCGAGCTGACGGAGGAGCAGTCGGAGACTCTGGCCGCGCTGGAGATCCCGGTGGTGCGGGGGCACGTCGACAGGCTCGTCGTGGACGGCACGGACGTGCGCGCTGTGCAGACCGAGGACGGGCAGAGCTTCGACACGGATGCTGTGGTCGTCGCACCGCGCTTCCTGGCGCGGACCGACCTGTACGAGTCGATCGGCGGAGTCGCCGAGGTGAATCCGTTCGGCACCCAGATCCCCGCGGATCCGCGGGGAATGACGCCGGTGCCGGGGATCTGGGTCGCGGGAAACGCCGGGCAGCCGATGGCCATGGTCGTCGCGTCCAGCGCATCCGGCGTCGCCACCGGTGCCGCGGTGCACGGCGATCTCGTCCTGGCCGACGCCGACCGCGCAGTGCGCGATCGTCGCAGCGTCGCGGCCTGATCGTCGCGTACTGACCGCTGCGGGGAATGATCGCAGGCGCTCCGACGCTCTCCTCGGGAAGAGAGGCAGGACGATGACTGCAACTGCAACGCCGCTGGAAGTCCCCGACTCGGAATTGGAAGACCTGCTGGATCGGGTTCGGCACACGCGCTGGGCCACGCGATGGCCTGTCGACGCCTGGGAGGGCGGAACCGATCAGGACGAGCTGCGCCGGCTGGCCGAGTACTGGGGGAGCGGATTCGACTGGCGCGCGCAGGAAGCCGTCATCGTCGAGCTGCCCTGGCGGAACACCATCATCGACGGGACCGCGCTCTCGTACCTGCGCTTCGATGCGGAGCGTCCGGGACGCACGCCCGTCCTGCTGGTGAACGGCTGGCCGAGTTCCGCGCTGGAACTCGTCGACGTGGCGCGACGGCTGGCGGAACCGTCGCGGTTCGACGGTGAAGCGACCGAATCGGTCACCGTGATCGTGCCCGCGCTGCCGGGTTTCCCGTTCTCAGCGGCGACGCCGTCGCTGGATGTCCAGACGCATGAACTCCTCCATCGGCTGATGACCGAGTCGCTAGGGTTCGACCGGTACGTCGCGCACGGCGGCGATCTGGGGGCGGGCATCGTGTCGCGCCTGGCGGAGGCGCATCCGGATGCCGTCGCCGGGCTCCATCTGCTCGCCGTGGCGTCTCCGCTCGAAGTCGACCCGTCGACGGTGACGACCGCGGAGCGGGCGTATCTGGACGAGGCCGCCGCGTGGAATGCCTCCGAGGGCGCCTACCAGCATCAGCAGCAGACGCGCCCACTCACCCTGGCGCCGGCACTCGCGGATTCCCCCGTCGGCTTCCTCTCCTGGATCCTCGAGAAGCATCGCGCCTGGAGCGACTCCGGCGGCGATGTCGGCAGCAGATTCAGCGACGACTATCTGCTGACCCTCGCCTCGCTGTATTGGTTCACCGGCTCGATCTCCACCTCGCTGCGACCGTACTTCGAGTACGCCACCGGACACACGAAGCGGGTGGCACGGGTGGAGGTCCCCACCGCGGTCGCGATCTTCCCGCACGACCTCACCCATCCGCCGCGCAGCTGGGCGGAGCGCGTGTACGACGTCGACAGGTACACGGTGATGCCCCGCGGCGGGCACTTCGCACCGCACGAGGAACCGGCGCTGCTCGCCGACGACATCCGCGAGCTCCTGGATCTCGTCGTCTGAGCGCTACGGATGCGCAGCGTCGTGCAGGGCGTCAATCCTGGGCGTCAGGACGCCGTCGGCCGCTCTTCGTCTCAGAGCGACGATGCTTCCCTTCGAGTCTGCGCCGTTGCGAGCCCTTGGTGGGGCGCGTCGCGCGCCGCACCGCGCTGGGCATGACGGCATCCCGCAGCAGCTCGGCGAGCCGCTCCCTCGCCGCGACGCGGTTCTGACGCTGGGAGCGCTGCTCGCTGGCGCTGATCGTGAGCACGCTGCCCGCCAGCCTCGGAGCGAGCCGGGTCAGCACCCGTCGGCGCTGGGTCTCGTTCAGTGCACGGGTGGTGGCCAGATCGATGCTCAGCTGCACGCGGGAGTCCGTGGTGTTCACTCCCTGTCCGCCGGGCCCCGACGACCGGGAGAACTGCTCGACGAGCTCGACCGCCGGCACGACGAGACCCTGCGGTGCGCCCGGCCCCGGCATCACGTGCAGATCATCCATCGTCTCAGCCGCTGACTCCGACGGCCGCGCCGATCAGAGAATCATCCTCGAGCGCCCGCAGAAGATACGCGGCGAGATCATCGCGGGAGATGGACCCGCCCAGCGTGCCCTTCTGCCCCACCTGCAGCGCGCGTGTGCCACCTGTGGCCGGCTTGTCGGTGAGCCCGGTGGGACGGACGAGCGTCCAATCCAGACCCGACCGCATCACGGCAGCCTCCTGTTCGTCGTGGTCGGCGAGAGGAACGGCCAGCACCGCCTTCATCAGCACCCGCAGCGGCGTCGGCATGAGCGCGCCCGAGTCGCCGGCACCCAAGGATGACTGCACGAGCAGACGGCGGACACCCCCAGCCTCCATGGCATCGATGACCGAGCCCGTCACCGCCGCGCGATGCCGACGCACGCCCTTCGCGCCGCCGACGGTGACGGCCACGGCATCCGCTCCCGCAATGGCGTTTCGCACCATAGCTGGGTCGGTCGCATCCGCGGCGACCGCCCGCACGCCGTCGGGCGCCGCTCCACTGCGAGACAGGGCCGTCACCTCGTGCCCCGCCGCATGCGCGAGCGCCGCGAACCGTGCCCCGGTGCCCTTCGACCCGCCGATGACCGTGATCCTCACGCTGTGCCTCTCTCGCGTACATCTTCACTCAGCGTAGGCGAGCGGCGGCAGTGGGCCGCGTCAGCCGAAATACTCTGCGCGGACGTGCCGTTGCCCAACCTATGAGCGTCTCCGAGCCCGGACGGTGCGCCCGACGCCGGGTGCTGTCAAGCCCCTCGATCACGCCGTGAGCCGGCGGATAGCGTGACGGGCGTATTCGATCGCCGCGGTGCGCGGCGAGGAGTGTGAGGAGACAGCATGGCTGACACGAAGAAGAAGTCCGCGACCCGCAGCGCCGCGCCCGAGTCGGCCGCGAAGCCCACTCGACGCCAGAACGCCGAGAAGGGATTCACGGCATCGCCGACGCTGACGGCGAACCTGCAGTCCGTGCTGGCCGATCTGATCGAGCTGTCGCTGCAGGGCAAGCAGGCGCATTGGAACGTCGTGGGCCGCAACTTCCGCGACCTGCATCGCCAGCTCGACGAGATCATCGCCGCCGCACGCACGTTCAGCGACACCGTCGCGGAGCGGATGCGCGCGCTGCACGCCACCGCCGACGGACGAAGCTCCACGATCGCGAAGACCACATCACTGCCGCCGTTCCCCGCCGGAGAAGTGTCGACGGAGGAGACCGTCGGGCTGATCACCGAGCGGCTGGAGACGACCGTCGCCACCATGCGCGATGTGCACGATCAGGTCGACGAGGAGGACCCCACCTCCGCCGACGTCCTGCACGCGATCATCGAGAAGCTGGAGCAGTTCGCCTGGATGGTCAGCGCCGAGAGCCGCACGCCTGCCGGGCGCTGACTCCGAGCCTGCACCGCCCGCGGACAGGTCTCGCCACCATGCGAACTTGTCTGCGGGCGGATGCGTGAATACGGTGTTCAAGGCGGATCGCACAATCGGTGCGACGGCCGATCATCGCGAGACATGCAGGAGAGCACCGTGACGCAGACCAGCACCTTCGAGCCCGACGTCCGTGCTGTCCCGTTCGTCGATGAGGGCGAAGGCCCGGTCACGCTGACGCTTGTCACCCGCCGCGACCTCCAGGCCGACGGCCTCGGCGTCGTCGCGCACTACCTCGCCGAAGAGGCCGGTTTCCGGGTCGTCCGGATCGGTGCGCGGGCGGAGTCGGACGGGATATCCGACAGCGACCGTGCCGCCGATGCGCTCGCCGTGCTCGACCACCTCGGGATCGCCGACACCTGGATCGGAGGGCACAGCGCCGGCGGCACGATCGCCCGGGTGTTCGCCGCCGAGCACCACGAGCGAGTCAATGGACTGCTGCTGCTGGGCGTCGAGGATGCCGAGATCGACCTGGCCGCAGGCATCCCGGTGCTCATCATCCAGGCCTCAGACGACGAGGTCACCCCCGCTGTGCACGCCGAGAAGCTGCAGGCGACGGCTCCCGAGCGCGCCAGCATCACCCGCATCCCGCACGCAGACCACTACTTCCCGGCCACCCACCCCATCGAGACGGCCGTCGTGATCGAGGAGTATCTGGACTGGGACTGACACGTCCGACGCTCGAGCTGTCGGGCACGCACGCGGATCGGGGCCTCAATCCGCAGATGTCTCCTCACGCAGTCGCGGTTCGACGCGGTGCGCGGGGTGGAAGCCGGACTTGTCCGCATAGAAGGCGCGGATGCGGTCCATGTCCGCGGTGACGTCTCCGGTCAGATCGATGGTCGGGCCGAGGCCGGTCGTCATCGTCGTGCGGTCGACGAAGCCGAGGGTCACAGGCATCCCTGCCTCGCGGGCGATGCGGTAGAAGCCCGACTTCCAATGCGAGTGACCCTTGCGCGTGCCGTCGGGAGTGACGACCAGGCCGAACACCTCGCCCGCGTGCACCCCGGCGACGGCATCGCCGACGATGCGGCCCGGGTCGTCGCGATCGACCGGGATGCCGCCCAAGTGCCCGCATGATCGGACCGCGCCAACCGGCGAAGAGGCTCTTCTTGCCCAGCCAGCGCAGGTCGATGCCGAGGCGCCATGCGATGGCGAGCATGAGCACGAAGTCCCAGTTCGACGTGTGCGGAGCGCCGACGAGCACGGTCGGGCGGGACGGGGCGGGCTCTGTGCGGAGCGTCCAGCGACTGAAAGTCCAGAACAGGCGCGAGAGAAGACGACGCAGCATCCCTCCACGGTAGGTGAGCAGGCATGCGCGCCGCGGCATACGAAGGGCCGTCGTCCTGAGTTGCGGACGACGGCCCTTCGTGCTGATGAAGTCGGCTCAGGCCGGCTGGGGGAGGAGGGTGAACGAGACCGAGCCCTCCTCGTCGACAGAGGCGTCCAGCACCTTGTCGTCCAGTGCCTCGGCGACGGCCTGCTCGAGGAAGACCCGGATGTCCTCATCACCGATGACAGCGTCACCGGGTTCGGGGGTGGGGGCGATGGTCACGGCGAAGCGGGGCTCGGCGGCCGTCCCCGACGAGTGGATGCGCAGTCCCGCATCCGGCGTCGTGCTCTGCTGCGCGACGATCGTCGCGGCGATGGTGTTGGCGTTGTCGGTCAGGGTGAGCATTCAGCTCTCCTTCCGGTTGCGGACACCGCACCGTCCAGCGCGGTGTCCGGGCCACGATTCCGCACTCCGTCCGGTGATTCAACCTGAGGACGGGTACTCGGAGGCCATTCACATGTGCGAGGAGGCCGGGCGCTCCTCGTCCGTGGCCCCTCCCGAGCGTCGTCGCAGCAGCGGCGGCAGCCCGACCCACAGCAGCAGGATCACGACCACGCCCAGTGCTGCCGCGACGATCGCGGTCGGCCGGTTCAGCGCGACGTCGAGGATCAGTGCGACCACACCGACGGTCACCGCGCCGATCACGGCGAGGTTCGCCTTGACCAGTCGGTCGGCCACGCGCACGAGCTGCACCTTGCGGCGCTCGTGGAACAGCATCCGGTGCAGACCGACGGGCGTGAGCGCGAGCACCGTGGCCGTCGCCGCAAGCAGAACGAGGGTGATGTAGAGCCCGCGCTGGAGGTCGTCGAGCTCGGCGAAGCGCGGCTGGAAGGCGACGGCGAGCAGGAAGCCGGTGAGGATCTGAGTGCCTGTCTGCATGACCCGCAGCTCCTGCATCAGCTCGTTCCAGTTGCGATCCGCGCGTTCAGATGGGGTCTCGCCGGGGCGAACGGCCTGTGAGTTCATGGTTCAGCACGGTATCGGCTTGGCTGCGGCAGGGGAAGACCACTTGCCGTCATCCGTCTCTCACCACCTGTTGTGCACATCTTCGGCCCAGCCGAGGATGCCGTCGAGGTCGATCCACGCGCCATCGTCCGTGCGCACTCTTCCCGACCAGTGTCCGAAGCTCTGGTTCGCGATCGACGCGACCACCAGCATGTCGGTGCGGCTGGAGCGCACATGGAACGGGGTGAGTTCCAGCTGCATGCGATCGTTGCGCACCCGCCAGGGCGCCGACCAGTCGGAGGCGTCGAACTCCCACGCCAGGGGAGCCGCGACCTTGTGCACGCGTCCGTCGACTGTGAACGCGTTCTGCGAGACGCCATGGCGGATCGCGAGCGGACCGCCACCGCCCAGCTGCAACCCGATGCGGCGCTCGCCGCACATGCCGGCGCCCGCTCCCCAGTTCCAGTGCGTGCGGTATGGCAGCCGGCCGCGCAGGTGGTCGAGGATCGCCCACGACGATCCGGCGGGCACCTCGTGCGTCACGCCGTCGATCTCGATGGTGCCGTGCGCCGGCCGATCCACATCCTTCACGGTGAACTCCGCGAGGAAGGGGCTGAACGGGGCTGCAGTGCCCATCGCCTCGTGCAGCGGCGGCAGGCCGGCCACGACGTCGACCTTCACGCGGGGAGTGCGTGCGAGCAGCAGCGTCCCTGCCTCGGCATCCGTGAACTCCAGGCTCGCACCGCGCCCGATCGAGCGCGCAGGGCCTTGTCCCAGCGTGCCCGGCAGTTCGACGCCGAAGCCGAACGGACTGATCTCGAACGCGTCGATCTCCTCGCCGGAGGCACGATCCAGCACCCACACGCCGCGGACGTTGGCGTAGTCGAGAGCCCCGATGGTCAGCGCCACGATGTGGGTCGGCGTCGTGACGGCCCAGTACTCCCAGCGCTTGGTGCGCCCCCAGCCGCGGATGCCTTGACCCACCGCATCCGTGTCGATCAGCGATCTGCGCGCCCAGCCGATCGCCGCCGGATTCTGCAGCCCGCGCGAAGTCAGCAGCGCCACGGGGGCGGTGATCTCGCGGTCCGGCGCGTTCATCGCACGCTCCGGATCGGGATCACCGTCAGGGCACCCAGGACGGCGAAGACGATGCCCGCGATGAACACGGCGGAATACCCGCCCGAGAGCAGGATCAGCACGCCGACCAGCGCGGGGGTGAACGCCTGGGGAAGCGCGGTGGCGATGTTCAGGATGCCGAGATCCTTCGCGGCCTGGTCGGCGGCGGGCAGCACCTCGTTCATGAGTGCGGTATCCACGCTCATGTAGATGCCGTAGCCGACGCCGAAGACCGCCGCCAGGGCGAACATGCCGGTCAGGGAGGGCAGGAGCAGCGGGATCAGGAGGGACACCGCCATGATCAGCGAGGACACGAACACGAACACCTTGCGACGACCGGTGCGATCGGAGATCCGTCCGCAGAAGTAGGTGGTCACCAGAGCGCCGATGAGCATCACGGCGGTGATCAGGGTGCTCACCCCCGTGGACTCGGCGTCGGAGAGTCCGATGTAATCGCGAAGGATGTAGAGCAGGTAGGACTGCACGCTCTGGTAGGCGAGGATCAGGAAGAACCGGCCGGCGAATGCCCACCAGAAGTCCGGGTACCGTCGCGGGCTCACCCAGAAGCTCGCGAAGAACGCGCGCCATGAGAACGGCTCGCGATGCATCTCCCGTGAGGAGAAGTCGCGGTTGAACACGACGAACAGCACGCACACGATGAGGAAGCCGATGCCGAAGGCGGCATAGCCGATCCCGATGCTGTTCACCGCAAGGCCGGCGAGGGCGACGCCGGCGCCCATGCCCACGAAGATGCCGAGCGCGACCACGGCGCTGGCCACTCCGAGTCGCTCCTTCGCGAACCTGTCCGGCACTATCGCGGAGCCGACGGTGGCCACCGAGTTCACGCACAGCATCATCAGGATCCAGTACAGACACACTGCCCAGATCGTGCCCGCTCCGGCGAGGAGGACGGTGAACAGCGCGCCGGTGGCTCCGCCCAGCAGCATCCACGGTGCCCGCCTGCCGAGCCGGCTGCGCGTGCGGTCGGACAGCGCGCCGATGAGCGGATGGATGATGATCGTCGCGATGGAGGAGGCCGTCATGACGATGGCCAGGTTGGCGACCTTGTTCTGCTCGTCGATGCGCGCGATCTGATCGGGCACCAGGATCACGATGAATCCGGCGTACACCGTGAGGATCGCGGCGTTGAGCAGGAACAGCCAGGTCAGCAGCCCGGTCTGACGGACGACGGGGCGGGAAGGAGCGACGGTGCTCACGGGCATCCTTTCAGGCGCGACGATGCGCAAGGCGGCGCACGCACATCGACGAGCGAACACCGGATTCGGGTGCTCCCACTGTACGGCTTGCATTCGCGCGCGGGAATCACCCGGGTGCGGCCTGTTCGGTGAACGGCGCCAGGGCCCGCGGCAAGGCGTACCATCGAGGGATGGCTGAGAAGCAGGCACCTGTCACCGAGACGTCGTCTCTCGCCGCGCCGCCGTCCCTGCAGCTGCTCGAGACGGACGCGGCCGCGGGGCTGTGCACGAACGGCTACTGCGTGCTGCCGTCGTCCCTGAAGGCGTCGCCGGGCGACTGACCGCCCGCTGCGGATGCCATCACCCGCGTCCCGCCCGCGTCAGCATCGCGCTCGCCAGGGCCGGTGGGAGCAGCGGTTCGTCATCGAGCGGAACTGCCAGGGCCAGCAGGGCGCGGCTGTAGTGATTGCGAAGGCTCGCGGCGAGCGTGATGTCGAGGATCTGCCGATCGTCGAAGCCGTACTGCCGGAGCCGCTCGCTGTCGGCATCCGTCATCGACCTCGCATCCGTGGACAGCTTCGCGGCGTAGCGCACCACCGCTTGAAGTCTCTCGTCGAAGCCGTCGTCCTCGTCCTGAGCGAACCCGAGAAGGCCGGCTTCGTCGAGAACTCCCGCCTTCAACGACTTGTGGCCGTGCGCGAGGAGGCAATGCGGCGAGCCGATGGCGCGCGCCGCCCCCAGCGTCGCCGCCTCGTAGACGCCGATGCCGATCGAGGCGACAACAGCTTTCACCAGCGAGACGAACGCATCCTGAGCCTGCGGGTTGAGTGCCATGGCCTGGGTGTAGCGGTGCACGTACCCGTCCGCGTCCACATCTGCCTGGTACAGGCGCGCCACAGCCTCCGACGGTTCGTCCAGAGCCGGAGGATCGATGATCATGCCGTGACGGTACTCTTCCGAGGCCCGTCACGGAAGGGCTTCAGTGACCCATGTGCTCGGCCGGGCCCCCGCCGTCGTCCTCCGGCTTGCGGATCAGGAACGCACCGACGATCGTGACGGTGGCGATGATCGCGCCGATCGTCAGCGACGTGCGGGTTCCCGCTGCGACCGCGCCGGCGACCTCCGTGCCGCCGCCCGCGTTCACGGATGCGGTGAAGATCGTCATCATCACCGCGATCCCGGCGGCGCCCGCGACCTGCTGCACGGTTCCCACCACAGCGCTGCCGTACGAGTAGAACTTCGGTTTCAGCGATGCCAGCGCGGCTGTGAACAGCGGTGTGAACGACAGGGCGAGGCCGACCGATAGCAGCGTCTGCGCCGCCATGACGAGCCAGACGGAACTGTCGACCGTCAGCGTCGTGAACAGCCACAGCATCGCGGCGGCCAGGATCGAGCCCGGGATGAGCAGGATGCGGGTGCCATGACTGTCGTAGATGCGGCCGATGAACGGGCCCAGCAACCCCATCGCGAGGGCTCCGGGCAGGATGACCAGTCCGGCGTCGAGCGCCTTCAGCTCGAGGGCGTCCTGCAGGAAGAGCGGGATGATCGTGATGGCGCCGAAGAACGCCAGCGACAGCAGGAACATCTGCGCCATCGACAGCGAGAAGTCGCGAGAGGCGAACACGCGCAGGTCGAGCAGCGCGTCATCGTTCTTCTGCAGGAGGACCTGACGCCACAGGAACAGGCCCAGTCCGACGACGCCGACGGCGAGGGAGATCGCCAGGGGAACCCAGCTGCCGCCCTCGCCGAGACTGCCGATCTGGCTGAGTCCGTAGACCAGCCCGCCGAACCCGAATGCCGACAGCACGATCGACAGGGCGTCGATCGGCGCGCGGGTGGTCTCGCCGACGTTCGTCAGCCAACGCCATCCGATGAACATCGCGACCAGCGCGATCGGGAGCACGACGACGAAGATCGCCCGCCACCCGAAGTGGTCGAGCAGGAACCCCGACATCGTCGGCCCGATCGCCGGCGCCAGCGAGATGACGATGCTGACGCGGCCCATCATGCGGCCGCGGGATGCCGTGGGGACCAGGTTCATGATCGTGGTCATCAGCAGCGGCATCATCACGGCCGTGCCGGACGCCTGCACGATGCGCGCGCCCAGCAGCATCGGGAACCCGGTGGCCAGCGCCGCCAGCAGCGTTCCGATCGAGAACAGCGTGATGGCCGCGAGGAACATCTGCCGCGTCGTGAAGCGCCGCAGCAGGAATCCGGTGATCGGGATGACGACAGCCATGGTCAGCATGAAGGCGCTCGTGACCCACTGCGCGGCGATCGGCGTGATCCCGAGGTCGGTGATCAGGTGCGGGATCGCCATGCCCATCGTCGTCTCGTTGAGGATCGCGACGAAGGCGGCGGCGAGCAGCACCCAGATGACGGCCATGTCCTTGGCCGGGATGACGCCAGGCGCCGTGCGCCGCGTGGGAGACGAGCCCTGGACGGGGGTGGTGCCGGTGTCGGCGATCGACATGGGTCTCCTCAGGAGATCAAGAAATGCGGGGGTTCTCGCGAGTGCGACGGACAGCGCTAAAGAATAACCGGTGCGGCCGACATTCCATTCCGATTCCCCGAATCTTTTCGATGAACGGGCCGAGGGCGACCATCGACGGTGAGGCGCGCATTAGCCTGGGGCGATGAGCATGGGTGGCGGTCGCGGTGGGGGTGGTCGCGGATTCCGCGGTGTCGACGAGGCAGCCCAGAAGAAGTTGAACGCCGAGGCGCCGAGAATCGCCGACCTCGGCAAGCGCGTCGTCGGACTGTTCCGCCCGTACCGGGGGCGGATCCTGCTCACAGTGGTGCTGGTCGTGCTGGGGGCCGCGATCGCGGTCGTCCCGCCCCTGCTCGTGCAGCGGATCTTCGACGACGCCCTGTTCCCCCTGGGCGGCGGCGAGCCCGTGCTGGGTCTGCTGCTGCGCCTGGTGCTGATAATGGTCGGGCTGTTCCTGCTCTCGGCGGTGCTGGGCGTCGCGCAGACCTGGTTGACGTCCACGGTCGGCAACAGTGTCACGGGCGACCTGCGGGTGCGGCTCTTCGAGCATCTGCAGGCGATGGAGCTCGGCTTCTTCACCCGCACCAAGACCGGGGTGATCCAGTCCCGGTTGCAGAACGACGTCGGCGGAGTGTCCGGCGTTCTCACGAACACGATCACCAGCATCCTCGGCAACATCGTCACCGTGATCGCCTCCCTCGTCGCGATGATCCTCATCGACTGGCGGCTGACGCTCATCGCCGTCGTGCTGATGCCGATCCTCGTGCTGGTGCAGCGGCGGGTCGGCCAGGTGCGCGCGCGCATCGCCGGGCAGACGCAGGAGTCGCTCTCCGAGCTGACCGCGATCACTCAGGAGACGCTGAGCGTTTCGGGCATCCTGCTGTCGAAGTCATTCAATCGTCAGCGCACCGAATCGGCGCGGTATCAGCAGGAGAACCGCAACCAGGTGCGTCTGCAGGTACGCCAGGCGATGAGCGGACAGCGGTTCTTCGCCGTGGTCCAGGTGCTGATGGCTTCCGTTCCGGCGGTGATCTACCTGGTGTCCGGCTACCTGGTCGCCGGGGGCACCGGCGCGATCACGGCGGGAACGGTCGTCGCGTTCACCACCGTGCAGGCTCGGCTGCTGATGCCGATGATGGGCCTGATGCGGGTGGCGCTGGACCTGCAGACCTCCTCGGCCCTGTTCGCGCGCATCTTCGAGTACCTCGACATGGTTCCCGAGATCCAGGACGCGCCCGACGCGATCCCCGTCTCGCGGGCGCCTGGCCCGCGTGGTCAGGTCGAGTTCCGCGACGTCGTCTTCCGCTACCCGGATGCCGCGCCCGATGCCAGGCCGACGCTGCAGGGCGTGTCGTTCGTCGCCGAGCCCGGCCAGCAGGTGGCTTTCGTCGGTCCGTCGGGGGCAGGCAAGACCACGATCCTGTATCTCGCGCCACGGATGTATTCGGCGGCATCGGGATCGGTGATGTTCGGCGGCGCCGATGTGCGCACCCTGACACAGGAGTCGATCATCGACGACGTCGGGATCGTGTCGCAGGAGACCTACCTGTTCCATGCCACGATCCGCGAGAACCTTCTCTACGCGAAGCCGGGGGCCACAGAGGAGGAGCTGATCGCCGCGTGCACTGCGGCGAACATCCACCACATCATCGCCGGTTTCGAGGGCGGCTACGACACGGTCGTCGGCGAGCGCGGCTATCGGCTGTCCGGCGGCGAGAAGCAGCGCATCGCGATCGCCCGGGTGCTGCTGAAGGACCCGCCCGTGCTGCTGCTCGACGAGGCCACGAGCGCTCTGGACACGGTGTCCGAGCGTGTGGTCCAGCAGGCGCTCGACCATGCGGCGGCGGGCCGCACGGTGCTGTCCATCGCGCACCGGCTGTCGACGGTGATGGGTGCCGACATGATCCATGTGGTCGAGGCGGGGCGCATCGTCGAGTCGGGAACGCATGCGGAGCTGCTGGCGGCCGGTGGTCTGTACACCGAGCTGGCGGCGCAGCAGATGGCCGCATCGAACGTGCTCACCGATGAGACGGGGACGCTGCAGCACCGGCGCGCCGACAAGGCGCCTCGCGACTCCGCCGGCGAAGAGACCCTGGCCGGCGAAGAGACCGTGGGCGCGGGGACAGCCGGAGAGACCACTGCCGGTGAGGATGCGGTGCGCGTGCTAACGGGGCAGATCCCGCTGCTGGACGGCGCGCACCCCGGCCCGGAGGCATACCCGGGCTAGTGGACGGACAGGCCGCCGTCGACGAACAGTGAGTGGCCGGTCACGTACGACGATCCGGCTCCGGCGACGAAGACCGCCGCGCCGGCGAAGTCGTCGGGCAGGCCGTTGCGGCCGATCATCGTGCGCGCGGCGAGCTCGGCGATCTTGGCCGTGTCCTCCTGCAGGCGCGCGTTCAGGGGAGTGAGCACGAAACCGGGCACGAGGGTGTTGCTCGTCACACCGGTTCCGCCCCATGCCTCGGCCTCGGAGCGCATGAGCGATTCGACCGCGCCCTTGGAGACGCCGTAGATGCCGCTGGAGACGAAGGCGCGGTGCGCCTGCTGCGAGCTGATGTGGATCAGACGCCCGAAGCCGCGCTCCGCCATGCCGGGGGCGTAGCGCTGGCCGAGCAGGAACGGGGCGAGCGTGTTGACTGTGAGCGTGAGGTCCCAGTCCTGTTCGGTGATCTCAGGGATCGAGGGGCGGATGTTGATACCGGCGGAGTTCACCAGGATGTCCGGCTCCCCGAACGGCTCGACAGCGGCCTCGGCGGCGGCGAGGATGCCGGCGCGGGTGCTCAGATCGCCGATCACTCCGGCGGCCCGGCATCCGGCATCCGTCAGCTCGCGCACCGTGGCGTCGATCCGCTCCCGGCCCCGCGCGACGATCACGGTCGCGGCGCCCGCCCGAGCGAGGGCGCTCGCGATTCCTCGGCCGATGCCGGAGGAGCCTCCGGTGACGACGGCCGTGCGTCCGTGCAGGGAGAAGAGGGAGTCGAGATAGGCGTTCATGGATGGCTCACCAGGCCAGGGCGGCCGCGAGGGCCGGATCGGGATCGACGTGTGCGTATTCGGGGAGGGCGCGCAGTTCGCCCTCGAAGGCGTCCAGTGCCGCCTGGTAGGCGGGGTCGGGATGCTGCTGCGCGATCTGACGCAGCGGAGGCAGGTCCATGGCGAGGATCAGATCGAGACGGCTGATGACGGCGGCGGTCATGCCGGCTTCGTGAAGCACGCGGATGCCGCCGCGCAGTGCCGCGAGGTAGTCGTGCAGCACCGGCAGACGATTCTTCCCCTGGGTGATGGAGGTGCCGTCCGCGCGCAGTCGCCAGTGTGCCACGATCTCGGGGATGACGTCGAATGCACGAGCCTCGGTGTACATCCGCTGCGCCACGATCTGGTCCTCGTAGGCGACGTTCTCGGGGAAGCGCAGGTGCTCCCAGACGTGCGTGCGGCTGAGCTTGGACCAGGCGACGATGTTGGCCGTCGCGTGCGGGTGCTCGGCGAGAGTGACGCCCAGGCGGCGCGGCGAGGTCGCCCGCTGCACCCAGGGCTGCACCCGGCCGGGACGGTAGCCGCCGGTGGACTCGCGGGTGCGCACATAGGCGCCGGCGACGAAGTCGCTCCCGGACTCGTTCAGCGCATCGAGCCAGAGGCTGAGCGCGCGCGGAGCAAGTTCGTCATCGGCATCCAGGAACCCGACGAAGGGCGTGTCGATGCGGTCGAGCCCGATGTTGCGGGCGGCGCCGAGGCCGCGCGCCTCGTGATGGTGCAGCACCTCGAAGCGGGGATCGGATGCCGCAGCATCCGCGAACACCGCCCTGGTGTCGTCGACCGAGCCGTCGTCGACGAGCAGCGCACGCCAACGCGGTTCGCTCTGCGCCTGCAGCGAGGCGATCGCCGCTGGCGCGAACGAGGCGATGTCGCGCCCGGGGACGATCATGGTGACGAGCGGATTCACGTCCCGATCCTATGGTGCGCAGAGGGCGGTGAAGGCCGGAGAGACGGCGTATCGTTTCGGCTTCAGGAGCGCGTGACAGCAGCGACGGCGGATGCGACGAGCGCGGCGAGCTGCCCACCGGAGCCGCGCGGCAGGGGAGTGCGGCCGAACGTGAAGCGCACGGACGTCTGCGCGATTTCCGGTGCGATGCCGCAGGCCACGAGCACGTGCGAGGCTTCGTCGCTGCCGGCCGCGCAGGCCGATCCACTGGAGGAGACGACGCCGCGGCGCTCGAGCTCGAGCAGGATCGCCTCGCCGCTCGTGCCGGCGAAGGTGAAGCTCGCCAGATTCGGCAGGCGGCGATCAGGTGAACCCGTCAGCGCCGCCTCCGGCACCGCATGCAGGACGCCGTCGATGAACTCCGCCGTATTCGTCGCGACGTCGGCGACGCGCTGCTCGCGCTCTCGCTCGGCAAGTTCCAGGGCCACCGCCAGGGCGACGGCGCCGGCGACGTTCTCGGTGCCGCTGCGGCGGCCGTTCTCCTGCCCGCCGCCGTGCATCAGGGGTTCGAGGGGCACCCGTGAGCGCACCGCCAGCGCACCGATGCCCTTGGGTGCGCCGAGCTTGTGGCCGGCGATCGAGATCGCCGAGACCGCGGCATCCGCCCCCAGTGTCCGCAGATCCAGCCAGCCGGCAGACTGCACGGCATCCACGTGCACCGGCACATGCCGCGCACGGGCGACGGCCGCCAGCGACGTGACATCCTGCACCGTGCCGATCTCGTTGTTCGCGTGCGCGAAGCTGACCAGCGCGGTGTCGTCGCGGAGTGCCGCCCCCAGGTCATCCGGATGCAGCAGGCCCTGCTGGTCGACAGGGAGCAGCGTCACGTCCATGCCGTGCAGTCGGCGCAGATGATCCGCGGACTCGAGTACGGACTCGTGCTCGAGGGGTGTCGTGATCAGGTGACGGCGCGCGGGATCGACCTGCAGGGCGCCCAGCACGACGCCCTTCACCGCCAGATTGTTCGCCTCGGTGCCGCCGGACGTGAAGATGACGTCGGCGGGACGCACGCCCAGTGCCACGGCGACGCGCTCCCGCGCATCCTGCAGCGCCCGGGCCGCAGCCTCGCCCGCCGTGTGATGGCTCGACGGGTTGCCGAACACGTCCGTCAGGTAGGGGCGCATCGCCTCGAGCGCCTCCGGACGCACCGGCGAGGTCGCGGCGTGATCCAGATAGAGCACTAGACGATCCGCAGGTCGAGCCCGAGGTCCAGTGCACGGGCGGAGTGGGTGAGCGCACCCACCGAGATCACCTGCACGCCGGTCTCGGCGATGGCGCGCACGGTGTCGAGGTTCACGCCGCCGGATGCCTCGGCGGTGGCCCGCCCGGCGAGCACGCCGACCGCCGTTCGGAGATCTTCGAGCGAGAAGTTGTCCAGCAGCACTGTGTCGGCGCCGCCGTCCAGCACCGCGGGGATCTGATCGAGCCGGTCGACCTCCACCACGACATGCGTCGTATGCGGGAGGCGTGCCAGCCCCTCGCGCAGAGCGGATGCCAGGTCCTGCCCACCCTGACGCAGCACCTCCAGGTGATTGTCCTTGGCCATCACAGCATCCGACAGCGACCGGCGGTGGTTGCTGCCGCCGCCGGAGACCACCGCATGTCTCTCGAATTCGCGCAGGCCCGGCGTCGTCTTGCGGGTGTCGGCGATGCGCACGCCGGTGCCCGCGACGGCATCCGTGTACGCGGCGGTGAGTGTCGCGATCCCGCTCATCCGCTGCGTGAAGTTCAGTGCGACCCGCTCGGCGGTGAGCATGCCGCGGGCCGGGCCCGACACCGAGGCGAGCGCATCGCCGGCTTCGAACCGGTCGCCGTCGGCGACGTGCAGGTCCACCTGCACGGTGGGATCGGTGATCGTGAACGCGGACGCGAAGACCTCCCCGCCGCTGAACACCCCCGCCTCACGGGCGATGAGGTCGGCGGTGGCGTGCGCGTCGGTCGGCAGCAGAGCAATGCTGGTGATGTCGCCCCAGGGGGCGTCCTCCTCGAGAGCCGCGCTGACGGTGCGCTGCAGGGTGGCCGGGGTGATCATCGGACTCCGATCAGGGCGGACTGGTTCAGGGTGGGCTTCTCCAAGGCGGAGGAGAGGCGGAAATGCGCACCGAGCGAGTCGGTGCGGGCCAGAGCCGCGGATGCCACGGCGCGTGCCACGACGAGCAGGTTCGCATCCTCCTGCTCGGCCGGGGTGCGCGGCTGCGGCGCATCCCAGGTGTCGAGCGTGCGGACGGCATCGGCGAGCCCGGCGTCATCGCGCAGCAGCCCCACCTGCTCCCACATCACGTGCTGCAAGGCTGCCCGGGAGAAGCCGGGGCCATCGTTCACGGGGCGCACTCGGTCGCCTCCTGAGCGGGGAAGCGGCGTGTCGTGACCTGCGAAGGCCGGAGGCGGCGCTCCGAGATCCTCGGCCGCGAGGGCGCCGAAGACTGCGCCCTCCAGCAGCGAGTTGGATGCCAGCCGGTTCGCGCCGTGCACGCCGGTGCGCGCGGTCTCGCCGACCGCCCACAGGCCGGGCAGCGAGGTGCGCCCGTCGGTGTCGGTCACGATTCCGCCCATCAGATAGTGCGCGGCGGGGGAGACCGGCACCGGCTCGGCCGCCCAGTCGTACCCGCGACGACGCAGCTCGGCGTCGATGGTGGGGTAGTGCTCGGCGAGCCCCGCCACATCCGTCGCATCCAACCGCACGGGCGACCCCTGGGCCAGCGCCTGGCGGGCCACGGCACGCGCGACGACGTCCCGCGGAGCCAGCTCGCCGTCCGGATGCTCGTCGAACATGAACCGCCTGCCCTCGGCATCCACCAGCACGGCGCCCGCCCCGCGCACCGCCTCCGAGATGAGGAACGCGCCGGCGTCATCGATGAGGACCGTCGGATGGAACTGCACGAACTCCAGGTCGGCGACGGGCGCCCCGGCGCGCAGCGCCATCGCGATGCCGTCGCCGGTGGTGCCGGCCGGATTGGTCGTGAACGGATAGAGCTGACCGGCCCCGCCGGTGGCGAGGATCACGGCATCCGCACCGATCCGCGTGCCGTCGACCAGACGGATGCCATGCACTCGACCGTCGTCCGTCATCAGGTCCGCGGCGAACGCCTGCTCGCGAACGTGCACGCCGCTCGCCTGCAGTCGAGCGGTCAGAGCATCCGAGATCGCGCGGCCGGTGGCATCCCCTCCCGCATGCGCGATGCGCGGCAGGCTGTGCGCGGCCTCGAGACCGCGTGCGATCGATCCGTCCGCGGCGCGATCGAACGGCACGCCGGCGTCGATCAGCGCGTCCAGCGTCGCTGCGGCTCCGTCGACGAGTGCGGCGATCGCCACCGGATCGCCGTGGCCGTCGCCCGCGTGCATGGTGTCCAGCGCGTGCAGCGCGGCCGAGTCGCCCGGTCCGTACTCACCGGCGATGCCGCCCTGCGCATGGGCGGTGCTTCCCTCGCGGAGCCGGCCCTTCACGAGCATCTCGACGTCATGGCCGAGAGCATCCGCGCGCAGGGCCGCGGTGAGTCCCGCGATGCCCGCGCCGACGACGAGAACCTTCATCGCGGCTTCGCCGCCAGCATTCGCTCCAGCGCCAGCCGCGCCGGATCCGCGACGTCGCCAGCGACCGAGATCCGATTCACGACGTGGCCCTCCACCAGTTCCTCGAGCACCCAGGCGAGGTAGCCGGGGTGGATGCGGTACATGGTCGAGCACGGGCAGACGACCGGGTCGAGGCAGAAGATCTCGTGCTGCGGATGCTGCGCCGCCAGCCGCCGGACCAGGTTGATCTCCGTGCCGATCGCGAAGGTGGTGGGTTCGGTCGCGTCGGCGATCGCGCGGCGGATGTAGTCGGTGGAGCCGGCCTCGTCGGCGGCATCCACGACCTCCATCGGGCATTCCGGGTGCACGATCACCCGCACGCCGGGGTGCTCGGCGCGGGCCTGGTCGATCTGGGCGACGCTGAATCGGCGGTGCACCGAGCAGAATCCGTGCCAGAGGATCACGCGGCTGTCGTCGAGCTGCGCGGCGGTCGAACCGCCGAGCGGCCGGCGGGGATTCCACATCGGCATCTGCTCCAGCGGCACGCCCATCGCCTTGGCGGTGTTGCGGCCCAGGTGCTGGTCGGGGAAGAACAGCACCCGCCTGCCGCGCGCGAACGCCCACTCCAGAACGGTGCGGGCGTTCGAGGAGGTGCACACGATCCCGCCGTGCCGCCCCACGAAGCCCTTGATCGCGGCGGAGGAGTTCATGTAGGTGACCGGGATGACGGGCACGAGGCCCTCGGCATCCGGCTGATCCATCGGACCGTAGACCTCGGCGAGCTGCTCCCAGCAGTCCTCCACCTGGTCGATGTCGGCCATGTCGGCCATCGAGCATCCCGCCGCGAGATTCGGGAGGATCACGGACTGCTCGGGACCGGAGAGCAGATCGGCCGTCTCGGCCATGAAGTGCACCCCGCAGAACACGATCGCCTCGGCCTCGGGATGCTCCAGAGCGGCGTTCGCGAGCTGGAACGAGTCGCCCACGTAGTCGGCGTGCCGGACGACCTCCTCGCGCTGGTAGAAGTGGCCGAGCACGACGACGCGGTCGCCGAGGGTCTGCTTGGCGGCGCGGATGCGCTGGTGCAGCTCGTCCTCATCGGCATCCCGGTACTGCTG
The DNA here is from genome assembly GCF_030816235.1 of Microbacterium sp. W4I4. Taxonomy (NCBI): domain Bacteria; kingdom Bacillati; phylum Actinomycetota; class Actinomycetes; order Micrococcales; family Microbacteriaceae; genus Microbacterium; species Microbacterium sp. W4I4. Next base: position 1,117,871 of record NZ_JAUSXT010000001.1, on the reverse strand, counting down.
AGGCAGCTCGCCCTGCCGTGGTGCGCCGGTGGGGATGACGTCGCCCATCGAGGAGCCTGGCCCGTAGCCCGGGCGGGTGTCGAAGTCCCAGGGGCCGGCCGCGAGGTCGGTGGTGCAGGTGGACTCGGTGGAGGAGCCCGAGATGATCGCCTGCAGCGCGTGGTCGACCGAGGGGTCAATCTCAGGAGAGAGGAGAGGGGTGGACATCGGGCGCCGCCTTATAGTCACTTCGACACTTACTGTGCGAGAACAGATTATGTCGATCTGACCAGAAGTGCAATCGGAGTGGTGTCGTGTCACGTCGCGGCTCACTTGTCGGCCGAAACGACGGATGTCGGCGCAGAACGACCGTATGTGCCGAAATCCGTCGTGTGAGCCGACATCCGTGGACAGGAGAGCCGGATCGGCGGCGGATGCCGGGGATCAGGCGGCGTAGCGGTACAGGCGCGCGGGGCGGTGCTTGCCGGTGCGGAACGACTCGGTCGGCACGAGCTCGTCAGAGCTCTCCAGCAGACGCCGGAAGTTCGACGGGTCCAGGCGGCGGCCGAGCACGGCCTCGTACACCTCGCGCAGCTCGGTCAGGGTGAACTCGTCGGGCAGCAGACCCGCGGCGATGCGGCTGTACGCGACCTTGTTGCGCAGCCGGTCCAGCGCGTACTCGGCGATCCGGTTGTGATCGAACGCCAGCGGCGGGATGGCGTCGACGTCGAACCACTCGACGTTCTCGGGAGCGCCGCTGGCCGACCGCTGCGCGTCGACGAGATCCGACCGCAGCAGCGCCCAGTAGACGATGGAGATCGCCCGGACGGGCGCACGATCCACCTCGCCGAAGGTGTACAGCTGCTCGAGGTAGCTCGGCTTCAGTGCGGTCGTCTCCGCCAGGGTGCGGGATGCCGCCGCATCCAGGTCCTCGGCGGGATCCAGCCAGCCACCCGGCAGCGCCCAGGTGCCCAGGTGCGGCTCCCTGGTGCGGCGCACCAGCGGCAGCATCAGGCGGTCGCCCTCGGGGGCCGTGCGCAGCGAGAAGATGACGGTCGACACGGCGACGCGGATCGCGTCGTTCTCGCCTGTGGTTCCGGTCACGATGAAGAGCCTAGATGAGCCCGGCGGCCCGCTATGCTGGAGCCCTAACTGAACACAGGCCGATGACCTGTGCGGGAGAGCCCGGTGAGCGCAGCTGGGCACCGAAGGAGCAAGCCTCCCCGCCAATCTCTCAGGTACCCATACCGTGCAGATCCGGCCGCTCTGGAAAGCGATGCTCACGCATCCGCCGACGGTGAAAGCACTTCGCGACGGGTCTCCGTGCTCGGCGGAGGGCGAAGCTCTCAGGCCCGATGACAGAGGGGGAGTTCCCAGGACGGCGACGACGTCGTCCTGCCCGATCCTGACCGGGAGAACTCCATGACCGATCCTTCGACGACGCGCGACAGCGCGACGCAGACCAGTAGATACACCCCGCTCCGCTCGCGCCATGAGGCGCTCGGGGCGTCCTTCACCGATTTCGGCGGCTGGCAGATGCCGGTGCGCTACTCCTCGGACCTCGCCGAGCACCACGCGGTCCGTGACGCCGCGGGCGTGTTCGACATCTCGCACATGGCCGAGTTCACCGTGCGGGGCGCGGATGCCGCGGCCTACCTCGACTACGCGCTCGCCGGCCGCCTCTCCGCGATGGCCGATGGCAAGGCGAAGTACTCGCTGCTGCTCGCCGAGGACGGCGGCATCATCGACGACGTCATCGTCTACCGCCTGCAGGACGACGACTTCCTGATCATCTCCAACGCGGGCAACCGGGATGCCGTGCGCGAGGGTCTGCAGGCCAGGGTGACCGACTTCGCCGTCACCGTCGAGGACGTCTCCGACGACTACGCGCTGATCGCCGTGCAGGGCCCCGCGTCCGAGCAGATCCTCACCGAGGTCGCCGGCATCAGCGATGTCAGCGTTCCCTGGGCGGAGCAGAAGTACTACTCCTGGGCGAGTGCGACCTTCGCCGGCAAGCCGCTGCTGCTGGCACGCACGGGCTACACCGGCGAGGACGGCTTCGAGCTGCTCGTCGCGGCAGCCGACGCCGAGGCGCTCTGGGATGCCGTGCTCGCCGCCGGCGAGCCGCACGGTCTCGTTCCCGCCGGCCTCGCCGCCCGCGACACGCTGCGCCTGGAGGCGGGCATGCCGCTCTACGGGCATGAGCTCTCCCGCGAGACCAAGCCTGCGCAGGCGGGACTGGGTCGCGTCGTCGTCGCCGACAAGGAGCGCTTCGTCGGCAAGGACGCCATCACTCCCGCCGCGGACGCCCGCGTGCTCGTCGGCCTCACCGCCGAGGGCCGCCGCGCCGGCCGCGCCGGTTACGCCGTGGTCTCCAAAGACGGCAGCGTCCTCGGAGAGATCACCAGCGGCGCCCTCAGCCCGACGCTCGGCCACCCCATCGCGATGGCCTTCGTCGATCCCTCTTCCGCCGAGGAGGGAACCGCAGTATTCCTTGATGTGCGTGGGACGAAGATCCCCGCGACCGTGACAGCCCTGCCTTTCTACCGGAGGAAGAAATGACCGATCTCACCACCCTCAAGTACAGCGAAGAGCACGAATGGGTCGCCGTCGACGGCGAGACCGCGACGATCGGCATCACCGATTTCGCCGCTGACGCCCTTGGCGACATCGTCTTCGTCGAGCTTCCCGCAGTGGGCACCGAGCTCACGCGCGGAGACGTGTTCGGCGAGGCGGAGTCGACCAAGTCGGTCTCCGAGCTCTACGCGCCCGTCGCCGGCACCGTCACCGAGATCAATGAGGCGGTCGTCGACGACCCGGCACTTCTGAACGCCTCGCCGTTCGAGGACGCCTGGCTGATCAAGGTCGCCGTCGCCGATGGCGCGATCGACGGTCTGCTCGACCGCGACGCCTACACCGCGATCACGAAGGGCTGAGAGTGGTCTCCTTCGCCGACCGCCATATCGGGATCACCTCCGACGCCCAGCGGCAGATGCTCGACGCCCTCGGCGTCTCGGGCACGGGTGACGAGTCCGTCGAGACGCTGATGCGCCAGGCGGTTCCCGCGTCCATCTACACGGACGCTGGTGACTCGAGCATCCCCGTCGCCGCATCCGAGGCCGAGGCGCTCGCCGAGCTGCGTGCGCTCGCCGACCGCAACACGGTCAACCGTGCCATGATCGGCCAGGGTTACTACGGCACGTTCACGCCGTCGGTGATCCAGCGCAACGTGCTCGAGAACCCGTCCTGGTACACGGCGTACACGCCCTACCAGCCGGAGATCTCGCAGGGACGCCTCGAGGCCCTGATCAACTTCCAGACCATGGTCTCCGATCTCACCGGACTCTCGACCGCGAACGCGTCGATGCTCGACGAGTCGACCGCGGTGGCCGAGGGGATGCTGCTGGCGCGGCGCGCCTCGAAGGCGAAGACCGATGTCTTCGTCGTCGACGCCGACGCCCTTCCGCAGACGAAGGCGCTGCTGGCGACCCGTGCGGCCGCCGTGGGCATCGAGCTCGTCGAGCGCGACCTCGCCGGTGGTGAGGAGCTGCCCGAGGCCCTGTTCGGCGTGTTCGTGCAGTACCCGGGTTCCTCCGGTCGGGTCTGGGATCCGAGCGCCGTCATCGACGCCGCGCACGTGGCCGGCGGCATCGCCGTGGTCGCGGCCGACCTGTTGGGCCTCACCCTGCTGCGCTCGCCGGGTTCGCTCGGCGCCGACGTCGCCGTGGGCACCACCCAGCGCTTCGGCGTGCCGATGGCCTTCGGCGGACCGCACGCGGGCTACATGGCCGTGCGCGCGGGTCTCGAACGACAGCTGCCAGGGCGCCTGGTGGGCGTCTCGGTCGACGCGAGCGGATACCCCGCGTACCGGCTGTCGCTGCAGACGCGCGAGCAGCACATCCGTCGCGAGAAGGCCACCTCGAACATCTGCACCGCCCAGGTGCTGCTGGCCGTGATGGCATCGATGTACGCGGTCTACCACGGCCCCGACGGTCTGCGGGCGATCGCCTCCGAGGTCGCCTCGAAGGCCGCTGTCCTCCGGGACTGGCTCGTCGAGGCCGGAGCGGATGTCGTGCACGACGCGTTCTTCGACACCGTGAACGTGCGGGTCGAGGGCGGTGCCGAGGCGCTGGTCGAGAAGGCGCACGAGGCCGGCATCCTGCTGCGCCTGGCGGATGCCGACACGGTCGGCGTCTCCGTCGACGAGACGAGCACCTTCACCGACCTGCACCGCGTCGCCGTGCTGTTCGGCGGCAGGCAGGAGCGCGTGTTCGGCTTCGCCGACGCGGCGACCGCGCTTCCCGACGCGCTGCAGCGCGAGGACGAGTACCTCACGCACCCGGTCTTCCACGTGCACCGCTCCGAGACGGCCATGATGCGCTACCTCAAGCAGCTCGCCGACCGCGACTACGCGCTCGACCGCGGCATGATCCCGTTGGGCTCGTGCACGATGAAGCTCAACGCGGCCACGGAGATGGCGGCCATCACCTGGCCCGAGTTCGCGCAGCTGCACCCGTTCGCACCGGCCTCCGACGTCGAGGGCTCGCTCGCGATGATCGACCAGCTCGAGGCGTGGCTGGCCGAGGTCACCGGGTACGACGCGGTCTCGCTGCAGCCGAACGCCGGCTCGCAGGGCGAGCTCGCCGGTCTGCTGGCGATCCGCGGCCACCATCTCGCCAACGGCGACGACCACCGCACGGTGTGCCTGATCCCGTCCTCCGCGCACGGCACGAATGCGGCATCCGCGGTTCTCGCCGGCATGAAGGTCGTCGTGGTCGCCACAGACGAGCTCGGCAACGTCGACCTCGATGATCTGCGCGCCAAGATCGAGCAGCATTCCGAGAACCTCTCGGCGCTGATGATCACGTACCCGTCCACCCACGGCGTGTACGAGGAGCAGGTGGTCGAGATCACCACTGCCGTGCACGACGCCGGTGGCCAGGTGTACGTCGACGGCGCGAACCTCAACGCACTGCTCGGCTACGCCCGCTTCGGCGACCTCGGCGGCGACGTCTCGCACCTGAACCTGCACAAGACGTTCGCCATCCCGCACGGCGGCGGCGGACCCGGCATCGGTCCGGTGGCGGCCAAGGCGCACCTCGCGCCGTACCTGCCCGGTCACCCGCAGGCGCAGAAGGATGTGCACGCCGGCGGTCACGTGTTCGAGGGCGGCCCCGTCTCGGGCGCTCCCTACGGCTCGGCGGGCGTGCTGCCCATCTCCTGGGCGTACGTGCGCATGATGGGCGCCGACGGTCTGCGGGATGCGACGGCGGCCGCGGTGCTCTCGGCGAACTACATCGCCGCGCGCCTGGCCGACCATTTCCCGGTGCTGTACACCGGGGAGCAGGGCCGCGTCGCGCATGAGTGCATCCTGGATCTGCGCCCGCTCAAGGAGGCCACCGGCATCACGGTCGACGACGTCGCCAAACGCCTGATCGACTACGGCTTCCACGCTCCGACCATGTCGTTCCCGGTTCCGGGCACGCTGATGGTCGAGCCGACGGAGTCCGAGGACCTCGGCGAGATCGACCGGTTCATCGAGGCGATGATCCTGATCAAGGCCGAGGCGGATGCCGTGGCCGCCGGCCGCTGGCCCGCCGACGACAACCCGCTGGTGCATGCCCCGCACACCGCGTCTTCGCTGATCTCGGGGGAGTGGACGCACGCCTACACCCGCGAGGAGGCCGCCTACCCGGTGCACGCGCTGGTCGCGACGAAGTACTGGCCGCCGGTGCGCCGCATCGACCAGGCCTACGGCGACCGCAACCTCGTGTGCGCCTGCCCGCCGATCGAGGCATTCGCCTGAGCATCCGGTTCCCCTCCGCCCCGCCGTTGTTTCGACGGCGGGGCGGTTCGGTTAAGGGTGAGTAACAGTTCTGCGTCGTCCGGTGCGATCGGAGCGCGCGGGACTTAGGATCGTCGACATGCGCCGTTCTCGAAGCCGGGGACGGTACGTCGCTCTGAAGTCCATAGGAGGACACAAGTGAAGCGCAATCGGATCGCACTTGCGAGTGCGGCACTTCTAGTGGCGGGCGCCCTGGCGCTCGCCGGATGCTCGTCAGGCTCCACACCGAAGCCCAGCGGTGGTTCCGCAGGCGGCGATGTCGACGCCTCGGCGATCATCTCGGTCAACGGCTCCGAGCCGCAGAACCCGCTCATCCCGACCAACACCAACGAGACCGGCGGCGGCAAGATCCTCGACGCCATCTTCTCGGGACTCATCGGCTACGCCGCTGACGGCTCGGTCTTCAACGATGTCGCCAAGGACATCAAGGTCGACGACCCGCAGCACCTCACGGTCACCATCCGTGAGGGTCTGAAGTTCACCAACGGCGAAGACGTCAACGCTGACAGCTTCATCAAGGCGTGGAACTACGGCGCACTCGCCTCGAACAAGCAGCTCTCCAGCTACTTCTTCGAGGACATTGAGGGCTTCAGCTACGACGTGGACTCCGAGCTGACCGGTCTGAAGAAGGTCGACGACCACACCTTCACGATCGCTCTGAACAAGCCGGCATCCGACTTCGCTCAGCGCCTCGGCTACTCGGCCTACTTCCCGCTGCCCGAATCGGCGTGGAAGGACCTCGCCGCGTTCGGCGAGAACCCGATCGGCAACGGACCGTACATGCTCGACGGCGCAGGCGCCTGGAAGCACGAGACGGGCATCAGCCTGGTCAAGAACCCCGACTACGACGGCCCGCGCACGCCTGCCAACGGTGGCCTGGACATCAAGTTCTACGCCTCGCAGGATGCTGCGTACGCCGACCTGACCGGTGACCAGCTCGACGTGCTGGACGCCATTCCGGACTCCGCGTTCGCGACCTTCGAGTCCGACCTCGGCGACCGTGCGGTGAACCAGCCGGCCGCGATCTTCCAGTCCTTCACCATCCCGGAGCGCCTCGCGCACTTCGGCGGCGACGAGGGCGCACTGCGTCGCGCGGCGCTGTCCATGGCGATCAACCGCGATGAGATCACCAAGGTGATCTTCCAGGGCACCCGCACCCCGGCCAGCGACTTCACCTCGCCGGTCATCGACGGATGGTCCGACTCGCTGAAGGGCGCCGACGTCCTGAAGTACAACGAGAAGAAGGCCAAGGAGCTGTGGGCCGAGGCCGACAAGATCAGCCCGTGGAGCGGCTCGTTCCAGATCGCGTACAACGCCGACGGCGGCCACCAGGCCTGGGTCGACGCGACCGTCAACTCCATCAAGAACACCCTCGGCATCGACGCCTCGGGCGCTCCGTACCCGACGTTCAAGGAGCTGCGCGCCAAGGTCACCGATCGCACGATCGAGACCGCGTTCCGCACCGGCTGGCAGGCCGACTACCCGGGCCTGTACAACTTCCTCGGACCGCTCTACGCGACCAACGCGGGCTCGAACGATGGCGACTACTCGAGCTCCGAGTTCGACAAGCTGCTGTCGGAGGGCATCTCCGCCACCGACCCGAAGGAAGCGAACAAGCTGTACCAGCAGGCGCAGGAGGTTCTGCTGAAGGACCTTCCGGCCACCCCGCTGTGGTACTCCAACGTGGTCGGCGGTTTCGGCAAGAAGGTCAGCAACGTGAAGTTCGGCTGGAACTCGGTTCCGCTGTACGACGAGATCACGAAGTCCAAGTGATCCGATGAGTTGAACGGGGCGGTGGTGATACCACCACCGCCCCGTTCACTCTGCTTCCTTACCCGAAGGGAGGTCGAGGATGGCCTTTTACATCCTCAGGCGGATCCTGCAGGCGATACCGGTGTTCTTCGGCGCCACCCTGCTGATCTATTTCATGGTCTTCGCGATGCCCGGCGATCCGATCGCCGCGCTCTTCGGAGACCGCACGCCGAACCCGGCGCTGATCGAGCAGCTGCGTGCGCAGTACCACCTCGATCAGCCGTTCATCGTGCAGTACTTCTACTACATCACCGGAATCTTCCGGCTCGACTTCGGGGTGAGCTTCTCGGGCCAGCCGGTCATCGAGATCCTCTCGCGCACCTTCCCGGTCACTCTGCGCCTCGCGGTCATGGCGGTGGCGATCGCGTTCGTCCTGGCCATCGTGATCGGCCTGTTCTCGGCGCTCAACAAGGGCGGCATCTTCGACAACGTGATGCTCGTGATCGCGCTCATCTTCGTCGCACTGCCGATCTTCGTGCTCTCGTTCCTCGCGCAGTACTTCCTGGCCATCCAATTGGGCTGGTTCCGACCCACGATCGGCGCTCAGAACGACTGGGGTGATCTCTGGCTCCCCGCCATCGTTCTCGGTTTCAGCGTCTACGCGACGAGCATGCGCCTCACCCGCAGCTCGACGATCGACACGCTGAACCAGGACTGGGTGCGCACCGCGTACAGCAAGGGTCTGCCGCGCGAGCGCGTCATCCCCGTGCATGTGCTCCGGAACTCGCTGATCCCGATGATCACTGACCTCGGGACGGTCTTCGGCGTGCTGATGGTCGGCGCGACCGTCACCGAGGGCATCTTCAACGTGCCGGGCGTCGGCAACACCCTGTATCAGGCGATCATCCGCGGCGAGAACCCGACGGTGGTGTCGTTCGTCACCGTGTTCGTCGTCGTGTACGTGTTCATCAACATCGTCGTGGATCTGATCTACGGCCTGCTCGATCCGAGGATCCGCTATGTCTCGTCCTGACGCACATGTGGAGCACTACGTCGCTCCCATCGACACGACGTCCGTACCCGTCGACGTCGTCCGCATCGATGCCAAGCGCAGCAACCTCTGGCTGGACGCGTGGCGCGATCTGCGCAGCCGGCCGGTGTTCTGGATCTCCGCGGCCTTCGTGCTGGTGGTGATCGTCGTGGCGATCTTCCCCAGCCTGTTCACCAGCGTCGCGCCCAACAACGGGTGCGTGCTCTCGAAGAGCAATAGCGGGCCGGAGTCGGGCCATCCGTTCGGGTTCACGCGCCAGGGATGCGATGTCTACTCGCGAGTGATCTGGGGTGCGCGCACCTCGGTGATCGTCGGCGTACTCGCCACGATCATCAGCACCGTGATCGGCATCGTGATGGGGGCGTTCGCCGGCTTCTACGGCGGCTGGCTCGACTCGCTGCTGTCGCGCGTCGGTGACATCTTCTTCACGATCCCCTACATCATCGCGGCGATCGTCGTGATGTCGGTGATCCCGAACCGGAACGAACTCGTCCTCGCGCTGGCGATCGGCGGGTTCGCGTGGGCGTCGACGGCGCGCATCATGCGCGCCGAGGTGCTCCGCGTGAAGCAGTCGGACTTCGTGATGGGGGCCGAGGCCATCGGCCTCTCCCGGTTCCGCACGATGCTGTCGCACGTGCTGCCGAACGCCATGGCACCCGTGATCGTCGTCGCCACGCTGAGCCTCGCCGGAGCGATCGTCGCCGAATCGGTGCTGGCGTTCCTCGGGGTCGGTCTCGGCGGGAACACCATGTCCTGGGGCCTGGACATCAGTCAGGCCCAGACCAACATCCGCACGGCGCCGATGGCACTGTTCTGGCCGTCGCTCGCGCTGACGCTGACGGTGCTGGCGTTCATCTCACTCGGCGAGCTGCTGCGCGACGCCGTCGACCCGAAGGCGAGGGCACAGCGATGAACGAACCGCTTCTCAGCATCCGCGATCTGAAGGTCGCGTTCCGCAGCGGAAAGCAGTCCCGCGAGGTGCTGCACGGCATCAGCTTCGACATCCTCGAGGGCGAGACCCTCGCGATCGTGGGCGAGTCGGGATCCGGCAAGTCGACCACGGCCGCGGCGATCATCGATCTGCTGCCCGGCACCGGCACGGTGACCGGCGGCAGCATCGCCTTGAGCGGCAAGGAGCTGACCAAGGTGAGCCGGCGGGAGATGGAGCGGATCCGCGGACGCGAGATCGGCTACGTCCCGCAGGACCCGATGTCGAACCTCAACCCGGTCTGGTCGATCGGCTTCCAGGTCAAGGAGGCCGTGCGCGCCAACGGACTCGCCCAGGGGCGTCACGAGGTGCACGAGCGTGCGGTGGAGGTGCTGGTCCAGGCCGGTCTCTCCGATGCGGCACGACGGATGCATCAGTTCCCGCATCAGTTCTCCGGCGGCATGCGGCAGCGGGCGCTGATCGGCATCGGCCTCGCAGCCGACCCGAGGCTCCTGATCGCCGATGAGCCCACCAGCGCACTCGACGTGACCGTCCAGCGCGTGATCCTCGATCACCTCGCCTCGCTCACCAGGGAACGCGGCACCTCCGTGCTGCTGATCACGCACGACCTCGGTCTCGCCGCCGAGCGCGCCGATCGCATCGTGGTGATGAACCAGGGTGAGATCGTCGAGGCCGGCGCCAGTGCCGAGATCCTCAACAACCCGCGGCACCCGTACACGCAGCGACTCGTCGCGGCGGCACCGAGCCTGGCCTCGAAGCGCATCGGCAACACCGGGCAGACCTCCGAGATGGTCGAGGACATCCCGTCCGTCGTCGAGGTGCGCGAACTCGTGAAGGACTACTCGATCCGCACGGGCGGTCTGCGCTCGGAGGCCTTCCGCGCCGTGGACGACGTGTCGTTCTCGATCCCGCGCGGCAAGACGCTCGCGCTGGTGGGGGAGTCGGGATCCGGCAAGTCCACCGTCGCGAAGATGCTGCTGCAGCTCGAGAAGCCCACCAGCGGTGAGATCCTCATCGACGGCTCCCCGACGAGCACGATGTCTCGGGCGGACATCTTCCGGCTCCGCCGGCGGATGCAGCCGGTGTTCCAGGACCCGTACGGATCGCTCGATCCGCTGCGCAGCATCGGCAGCCTCATCGCCGAACCGCTGCACGTGCACGGGATCGGCACCCGAGACGAGCAGCACAAGCGCTCCCTCGAGCTGCTCGAGCAGGTGGCGCTGCCCCGAGAGCTCGCCTGGCGGTACCCGAACGAGCTCTCCGGTGGACAGCGCCAGCGCGTCGCGATCGCGCGTGCGCTCGCGCTGAAGCCCGACATCGTCGTGCTCGACGAGGCCGTCTCGGCGCTCGATGTGCTGGTGCAGGACCAGATCCTGCACCTGCTCTCGGACCTCCAGCGCGAGCTCGGCCTCACCTACCTGTTCATCACGCACGACCTCGCAGTGGTGCGCGTCGCCGCGGACCTCGTCTGCGTGATGGAGAAGGGTCGCATCGTCGAGCAGGGCACGGTGGACGAGATCTTCAGCAACCCGCAGGAGGAGTACACCCGTCGCCTGCTGGACGCCATTCCCGGTGCCGATCTGCCCCTGGGCGGCGTCGGCTGATGGTGACCGCTCGACCGCCCCGGGCGTTCCGCGTCACCGGGGCGGTCGTGCTGCTGGTGCTCTGCTCGGCGGTGACCGTGGCGCTGCTGGTCGATGCGCTGGTGCGATCCGGGCCGGCGAATGCCGCGCTCCTCGCGCCCTGGCCGCTGCTCGTGCTCTGGGTCGTGTACGTCTTCGGCGTCGCCTCGGATGTGCGCGCCGACCTCACCGGGCTGCGTGTGCAGAACCTGCTTCGGCGCACGTGGCTGCCCTGGGCAAGGGTGCGCACGATCGCGATCCGCTGGCAGCTCGAGCTCGGGCTCGACGATGCGACGACGCTGGTCGCCTTCGGCGGTCCGGCCCGTCGGCGTCCACGCCGCATCGGGCCCGGGCGCACCAAGGAGACCGGCGACGAGGCGACCGAGGACGGCATCGCGGCACTGCACAAGCTGCGCCTCGAGTCGCGATCGGATCCCGCTTCGACGATAGAGCGCGGCTGGGACCTCCCGGCGATCGCGGTGCTGCTCGTGCTGATCGTGTGGGCCGCGATCGCCGTCGCCGTCACGCGCTGACGCGGCACCTGATGAGACCGGCTCGGCTTCCCAGAGGTGGTCGACTGCGGAGGGGCCACGCGCCCCGGAGGCTCCGGGCGGCGCGAAGCGACGGCCGGACTGGGGCGTGGGGATCAGCCGGGGATTCCGAACAGCGCGGGCCAGGTCGCGGCAGCCCAGGGGTAGCCGACGAAGGCCGCCGCGTCGATGAGGAAGTGCGCCACCAGGAACGGCATCAGCCGGCCGGTGCGTGCGAACAGCCAGCCGAACAGCATCCCCATGGCGAAGTTGCCCACGAACGCGCCCGGCCCCTGATACAGGTGGTAGCTGGCGCGCAGCAGACTGGTCGCCACGATGATCGGCCACGGCCCCCAGCCCAGCTGCCGCAGCCGGGCGAACAGGTAGCCGAGCACCACGAACTCCTCCTGGATCGAGGCGCGCGCCGCCGACAGCAGCAGGATCGGCAGGGTCCACCAGTGGGCGTCGAGCCCACCGGGGTTCACCGCGACGAACCACCCCAGCGAACGGCCCAGCAGGTACAGCCCGATGCCGGGGACACCGATGGCCAGCACCAGAAGAGCACCCCAGCCGGTGTCGCGGACGTACCCTCTGCCGCTCAGCCCCAGCGCAGACAGGTGCGGCCGCCGCGACTGCCACAGCAGGAAGCACACCAGCAGGATCGGGACGACGGCGAAGCCGATCGAGAGCAGCTGGTAGATGAAGTCGAAGACCTCGCGGTCGCTCCGCGGCGGGTTCAGCGTGGTGGTCTGATCGGCCAGGGGAGTGGAGTCGGTGAGCCGGTAGGCCAGCTGCACGATCGAGTAGATCGCGGACTGGCCGAGCCCGAGCGCGAGGACGATCGCGATCTCCCACCACAGGCGGGTGCGGGAGGGAGCAGAAGTCACGATCCCGATGCTATCCGCTGCCCTTCAGAGGTCGGTCAGCCAGCATACGTTATCCTGGAACGTCGGCATCCCGGCGCATCCCACAAAATCCTCTTAGGACACCTGCATGGCGCACGCCCTCCGCTCTGATCTCCGCAACGTCGCTATCGTCGCGCACGTCGACCACGGCAAGACGACCCTCGTCGACGCCATGCTCCGGCAGACGGGCTCCTTCGGCGAGCACGCCCATGTCGACGAGCGGGCGATGGACTCGAACGATCTCGAGCGCGAGAAGGGCATCACGATCCTCGCCAAGAACACCGCGATCACCTACAAGGGGGTGCACGCGACGGACGGCGAGGTCACCATCAACGTGATCGACACCCCCGGCCACGCCGACTTCGGTGGCGAGGTCGAGCGCGGCCTTTCCATGGTCGACGGCGTCGTGCTGCTGGTCGACTCGTCCGAGGGGCCCCTGCCGCAGACCCGCTTCGTGCTGCGCAAGGCGCTGGAGGCCAAGCTTCCCGTCATCCTGCTCGTCAACAAGACCGACCGTCCCGACGCCCGCATCGCCGAGGTCGAGGCCGAGGCGCAGGACCTCCTGCTGGGCCTGGCGTCCGACCTGGTCGACGACGTGCCCGACCTCGACGTCGACGCTCTGCTCGACGTGCCGGTGGTCTACGCCTCCGGACGCAACGGCGCAGCATCCCTGAACCGTCCCGCCGACGGCAGCCTGCCCGACAACGAGGACCTCGAGCCGCTGTTCGGCGCCATCCTCCAGCACATCCCCGCGCCGTCGTATGACGACGAGGCACCCCTCCAGGCCTGGGTCACGAACCTCGATTCCAGCCCGTTCCTCGGCCGCCTCGCTCTGCTGCGCGTCTTCAACGGCACGCTGAAGAAGGGCCAGACCGTGGCCTGGGTGCGCGCCGACGGCACGCACCAGAACGCGCGCATCACCGAGCTGCTGAAGACCCGCGCCCTGGAGCGCTACCCGGCCGAGTCCGCCGCCCCCGGCGACATCGTCGCGATCGCCGGCTTCGAGGACATCACGATCGGCGAGACCATCGCCGACCCCGAGGATGTCCGTCCGCTGCCGCAGATCCACGTCGACGACCCGGCCATCTCGATGACGATCGGCACCAACACCTCGCCGCTGATGGGCAAGGTCAAGGGTCACAAGCTCACCGCCCGCATGGTGAAGGACCGCCTGGACCGCGAGCTGATCGGCAACGTCTCGCTCAAGGTCGTCGACATCGGACGTCCGGACGCCTGGGAGGTGCAGGGCCGCGGAGAGCTGGCGCTGGCCATCCTCGTCGAGAATATGCGCCGGGAGGGCTTCGAGCTCACCGTCGGCAAGCCGCAGGTGGTCACCAAGCGGGTCGACGGCAAGGTGCACGAGCCCTACGAGCACCTGACGATCGACGCACCGGAGGAGTACCTCGGCGCCATCACGCAGCTGCTCGCGAACCGCAAGGGCCGCATGGACAACATGATCAACCACGGCACCGGCTGGGTGCGCATGGAGTTCATCGTTCCGTCCCGCGGGCTCATCGGCTTCCGCACCGAGTTCATGACCACCACCCGCGGCACCGGCATCGCCAACGCGATCTCGCACGGCTACGACTCCTGGGCCGGTCACATCACCACCCGCCAGAACGGCTCGATCGTCGCAGACCGCATGGGTGTGGTCACGCCCTTCGCGATGATCGCCCTGCAGGAGCGGATGTCGTTCTTCGTGCAGCCGACGCAGGAGGTGTACGAGGGCATGGTCATCGGCGAGAACTCGCGCGCGGATGACATGGACGTGAACATCACCAAGGAGAAGAAGCTCACCAACATGCGTGCGGCCAGCTCCGACTCCTTCGAGTCGATGACCCCGCCGCGTCTGCTGACGCTCGAGGAGAGCCTCGAGTTCGCCCGCGACGACGAGTGCGTCGAGGTCACACCCGAGTCGGTGCGCATCCGCAAGGTGATCCTGGACCAGACCGTCCGCGGTCGCGAGACGTCCCGCCAGAAGCGCCAGGACGCCAACGTCTGACCCGCTGCTGTACACGAAGACCCCGGCCATCGGCCGGGGTCTTCGTCGTCTCCGGGCCGGCGCGCCACCGGCGATGATAACGAACGCATAACACATCTTCTTGGGAACTCGAAACCGGAATTCCCACGAAGCGGCCAAGGAATGTCCAGGTCGGCGAGGGGTTCCGCCCAGGAACGCCCGGCAGACTCGATCCTTGTGCCCGAGTGACCGCTCCCGATGAGCGGCCCCCGCCCGAGGGGCCGGGCACGACGACGACCCGAAAGTCGAAGCCACCCTATGCAGCATTCCCAGAGCACCCGTGCGTCCGAAAGAGTGTCCCGAGCGGCATCCGCGCACTCCGCCATGCGGCGTCCCTTCATCGGACTCGCCGTCGGCGCCGTCCTGGCAGCTGCCGCCGCCACCGGTCTGGTCGCAGCTCCCGCGCTCGCCGCCCCGAGCGACGTCGACGTGCACCGCGCATCGACCGCGGAGGACGCC
This sequence comes from Microbacterium sp. W4I4, assembly GCF_030816235.1. Classification (NCBI taxonomy): domain Bacteria; kingdom Bacillati; phylum Actinomycetota; class Actinomycetes; order Micrococcales; family Microbacteriaceae; genus Microbacterium; species Microbacterium sp. W4I4. The sequence goes on along the minus strand of NZ_JAUSXT010000001.1, from coordinate 1,102,759 downwards.
GGCCGCATGGCGCTGACCAACGCCGTCGCACTGAACCACGTCGTCGAGTCGTCCGATGTGCGCGTCGCGGGTCTGCTGACCACCATCGACGTCGCCGGCCTCACCCGCGACGTGAAGTCGATCAGTGCGTCCGATGGCATGACCGGCGAACAGCTCGGTGATCTCACCGACGACGTGGTCCGCGGAACCGTCGGGGTGCAGCAGCAGACCGCCGCGCTGCAGGATGCGCTCTCCGCGGCGAAGGAGGCCAAGGCCGCTGAGGAGGCGCGCATCCGTGCCGAGGCCCAGCGCGTCGCCGCGGAGAAGGCGGCCGAGGCCAAGCGCCAGGCAGCAGCGGCGCTGGCCGCCGCGAACACCCCGGCCGGAGCCAGGGCGACCGCGAGCCGGATGGCCGCGGAGCGCTACGGCTGGGGATCCGGACAGTTCTCCTGCCTCTCGAGCCTGTGGAACAAGGAGTCCGGCTGGAACTACCAGGCGTACAACCGCAACGGCGGCGCCACCGGCATCCCGCAGGCGCTCCCCGGCAGCAAGATGGCGACCGCCGGTGGCGACTGGCGCACCAACGCGGCCACCCAGATCTCCTGGGGTCTGGACTACATCAAGCGCGCGTACGGTTCGCCGTGCTCGGCGTGGTCGCACTCCCAGGCGGTCAACTGGTACTGAGCGAGGTCGGTGCTGATCAGCGCAGTTCGCTGATCAGCACCGCGCTCGTGCCGTCGCCCCGCGCCTCGAAGACGTGCGGGGCGTCGCCGGGGTACGAGAGGTAGTCGCCCGGCTGCAGCAGCTCGGGGTTCTCGGCCGGCCCGATCAGCGCCTCACCCGACACCAGCACGACGTGCTCGGTGGTTCCGGCCCGGTGGGGGAGCGAGCGGCGGGGTTCGCCCGGCTCCGCCTGGATCAGGTAGATGTCGCGTCGCGTGCCGGGCGCGGCTGCCGAGAGCAGCGTTGCCAGGTACGGGGAGGCGGACGAGGGCACACCGGCATGGTCGCCCAGCCGGATCAGGCGCGGCGCCGTCGTCCGCTCGTCCACCAGGGTGGAGAACGGCACCCCCAGGGCGTCTCCGATGGCCCACAGCGTCTCGACGCTCGGATTGCCGGCGCCGCTCTCCAGTTGCGACACCGTCGCCTTCGAGACGCCCGCGCGGCGGGCGAGCTCGGACACGGAGATCCCGGCGGCCTCCCGCTCTCGGCGGAGCGAGTGGGCGATGCGTTCGCGCAGATCCATGTCGTTCAGTATCGCAAACGATCGTTCGGTTTGACGTGAACCCGCGACGCGTTCAGAATGTTGATCATGCGTTCAGTCGATCGAACAGGGCGGGTTCAGCCCTCACCCGTCCGCGAAGTGTGGCGGGAGAGTCTCGGCGTCGCGATCGCCACCAGCGCGTACGGCATCTCGTTCGGCGCGCTCGCCGTGGCATCCGGCCTCGACGTCTGGCAGACCTGCGTGCTGAGCCTGCTGATGTTCACCGGCGGATCGCAGTTCGCATTCATCGGCGTGCTCGGTGCCGGCGGCATCGCCGCCCTGCCGTCAGCGATCGCCTCCGCCGTGCTTCTGGGGGTGCGCAACGTCGCATACGGCATGCGGATGTCGCCGATCATCGGAGATGGATTCTGGCGACGCACCGCCGCCGCGCAGGTGACGATCGACGAGTCCACCGCCGTCGCGATCTCGCAGCCGACGCCCTCGCTGAGCAGGCTGGGGTTCTGGATCACCGGATTGGGCGTCTTCGTCGGCTGGAATCTCACCACACTGGCCGGTGCCCTGCTGGGCGACGTGCTGGGCGATCCGAAGTCCTGGGGCCTGGACGCAGCCGCTGCGGCCGCGTTCCTCGCGCTGCTCTGGCCGCGCCTGAAGCAGCGCCAGGCGATCGTCGTCGGAGTGGCCGCTGCCGTGGTCGCGGCGGCCCTCACACCGGTACTGATGCCCGGTCTGCCCGTACTCGTGGCGGCCGTCGTCGCGATCGTCGTCGGCTGGTTCAACTGGCTGGGCAGGAATGACGTCGTTCCGGCCGCGGAGGTGCTGACATGAGCGTGTGGAGCGCGGTGCTGCTCGCTGCGTGCATCTGCGCGGCGCTGAAGGCCTTCGGCTACCTCATCCCGTCGCATCTGCTGGAGGCCGAGCGCCCGGCGCGGATCTCGGATCTGCTGACCGTCGCGCTGCTGGCCGCGCTGGTCGCCGTGCAGAGTCTCGGTGCCGGGCAGGCGATCCTGGTGGATGCCAGGGTGCCGGCCGTGCTGGTCGCTGCCGGCCTGCTGTGGATGCGGCAGTCGTTCCTGGTCGTCGTGGTCGCCGCCGCCGCTGTGGCGGCACTGCTGCGGCTGGTCGGCTGGGCGGTCTGACAGGACACGATCCGGGGTCGGCGCCGGAACACGCAATGGTCAGCCGCGGGTGGACGAGCGCTCGACGAGGCGCACCGGCGCGGTGAGGTGCTCCGGAGCCGCGGTGTCGCCGCTCATCCGCGCCTGGAGCAGGCGGGTCGATTGCTCCACGACCCAGCCGTTGCCGGGATCGATCGTGCTCAACGAGGGGCGGAGATGCTCAGAGAGAGCCAGATCGTCGAAGCCGATCACCGCGACGTCGTGCGGGATGGCCAGCCCCGCATCGTGCAGAGCCGCGATCGCGCCGATCGCGTCCTGATCGGTGATCGCGAAGACGGCGTCGAACCGCAAGCCGTGCTCCAGTGCGAAGGCGACCTGCCGATGTGCGTCAGCAGTCTCCTGTTCGGCGAGCTCGATGACCAGCCGTTCATCGGCGACGAGTCCGCGCGCCTCGTGGGCGTTGCGCCACCCCTGGGTCCGCAGTTCGGCCATGCCGGTGTTCGCGCGGGCTGGGATGCCGCCGACGATGGCGACCGAGCGACGACCGCGATCGAGCAGCGCCCCGGTGGCGAGCTCGGCGCCTTCGACGTTGGCGAGCATGACGTGATCGAAGCGCCCTGGCATCTCCTGCTCTCCGAGGAGCACGATCGGAACCTGCGTGCGCAGACGGTCGACATCATCGTAGGACTGGCCGACGACGCTCAGCAGGACGCCGTCGTACATCTGCAGTCGCGCGTGCGAGACGGCGGACAGCTCTCCCTCCCTGCTCGCGCCGCTCTGCTCGACGGCCACGTGGATGCCGTGCGCGCCGAACGCGGCCACGTAGCGTGCCGCGATCTCCCCGAAGTAGGGGTGGTCGAGGCGGGGGACGATGAGCGCGACCGTTCCCGCGCGGCCGGCGCGGAGTCGCTTGGCGCTGAGGTTGACCTCGTATCCGAGCTCGGCGATGACTTCGATTACGCGTGATCGCGTCTGGGCACTCACCCTCGGCCGGCCATTGACCACGTTCGAGACCGTCATGATCGACACGCCGGCGGCGCGTGCCACATCACTCATGGTCACAGCCGCCATCGGGCACCTCTCCCTCGAGTCCGCAAGCCAGGGCGGCCGGGCTTTGAGACTATCCCAACCGAGCGTGCGAGATCATCGTTGACCCAGTCGGGACAGCTGGTGTATCGTTCGAATCCTGTCGATGCTGTATCGATAAAACCCTCAGCCGAATCCGGAGCGCCCGAGTGCCGGTCGAGAGTTCCAACCAAGAATACGAAGGAGTGTTCATGAAGCGTTCTGTCGCCGCCATCGCCCTGTTCGCGGCCGTTCCCCTGATGCTGTCCGGTTGCTCTTCGCCCTCCGAAGACGCCGAGGGCACCACATCGATCACACTGCTTTCCTGGACGGGGGAGGCGCAGATGAGCCCGGTCCTGGAAGCGTTCGCCGAAGCACACCCCGAAGTCAAAGTCGAGGCGTCCTACTCACCACCGGTCGCCGAGTACATCCAGACGCTGCAGACGCAGGTGCTCTCCGGCACCGCACCGGACGTGTTCCTCATCGCCGCGGAGAACAAGACCAATCTCATCGACGGCGGGCACGTGGTCGATCTCTCGAACGAGGCCTTCGTCGAGAACGTCGCCGACTTCAACATGGACACGTACGGCAGAGACGGAGCGCAGTACGGCCTTTCGCTCTCGTCGTGGGCCGCGGGCTACGCGTACAACAAGGAACTGCTGGCAGAGGTCGGCGCCACCGAGATCCCCGAGACCTGGGACGAGTTCCTGGAGCTGTGCCAACAGCTGAAGGATGCGGGCATCACACCGTTCCTCGAGAGCGTCGACCAGATGCCGACCACGGTTTCAGCGATGATCGGCGCGAAGTCAGCGGCCGCGGACGGATCGTTGGACGACGACATCTTCTCCGGTGAGGCGACGTTCGCCGACGAGTGGACGGATGTGCTCGAGGAGTACAACCGCCTCTACACCGAGGGCATCGTCTCGTCCGATGTGGTGGCGCTTGACGGCGACATGGTGCGTGACGAGTTCGCCGCGGGCCGGGTCGCCATCATCAACGCGGGTCCATGGATCATCAGCGCGGTGACGGAAGCCGCTCCGGACATGGACTGGACGTTCGGCAAGATTCCGGCGATCGACGGCGGGAGCCCGTATGTGGCCGGGGCTGCAGCGCCGGGCTACGCCATCAACTCGGCATCCGATGACGTCCATCAGAAGGCCGCCAAGGTGTTCCTCGGCTGGCTGGCGTCGCCCGAGGGCATCAAGATCGCGCAGGCGCAGACCAACGACGTCACTGTCACGAGCGATTTCGATCCGCCGGTCAACCCGATCTTCGAACCGATGGTTCCCTCGATCCGCGAGGGCGACCTCTATCTGCCGATGATCGCGTGGCAGCGGGCGGAGGACGTGCTCAACGTCGAAGCCGTCGCCCAGATCCAGCGGATGATCCAGGGACAGATCTCGCCTCAGCAGGTGGCTGATGCGCTCGACTCGAAGCTCGCCTCATCCTGACCGATCGGTGTCCGGCGCCCCCTCCGGCGCCGGGCACCGCCGAAAGGCGGATCCCATGAATGCAGTCACCATCGCGCCTTCGGCGCTCCCGCGTCGGCGGAGGACGACACCGGGCGGCTGGAAGCAGGTCGCGGTGAACCAGGCGTTCCTGGTGCCGGTGATCATCGTCTTCGTCTTCCTCTTCGTCGTGCCGCTCGTGCGGACCTTCTCCTGGAGCCTCACCGACTTCACCGGCTACAGCGACGATGCCGATTTCATCGGCGCCGAGAATTGTGTCACGATCCTGCGGGATCCGTCGATGCTGTCCGGGCTGATGTTCACGCTGCTGTTCGCGGTCGGGACGACCGTGCTCATCACCCTGGTCGCGATACCGCTCGCCGTACAGCTGAACAAGGTCTTCTTCGGACGCAACCTCGTTCGATCGCTGTGGTTCTTTCCCGCGATCCCTTCCATGGCGATCCTCGGCCTGGTCTGGCGATACATCCTCTCGCCATTGGAATCGGGTGTGATCAACTCCGTGCTGGTGGATCTGGGTCTGCCGGCAGTGGGCTGGCTCTCCGTCGACGCCCTCGCGCAGTTCTCGGTGATCGTCGTCGGCGTGTGGGCGGCGGCAGGCTGGCATGCCGTGCTCTACACCGCGTACCTCCAGTCGATCCCCGCGGAGTACTACGAGGTCGCCAGGATCGACGGCGCGTCGTCCAGGCAGCAGTTCTTCGGCATCACGCTGCCGCTGCTCACACCCGCGATCGTCATCAGCACGTTCCTGCTCATGACCGGTGGCCTGAAGGTGTTCGATCTGCCGTACACCCTCACGGGCGGCGGGCCGGGGTTCGCGACCTACACGATCACTCAATCGATCATCGTGTCCGGCGTCGGGCAGGGCAGATACGGGCTTGCGTCCGCGCTCGCGGTGATGTTCACGGTGGCCGTCGGCATCGTCTCCTTCGGTCAGCTCGCGCTGACCAAGTACATCGAACGGAGGTTCTCATGACCAGACCGCTGTGGCGCCGGATCCTTCTCAGCGTCGCCATGATCCTGCTCGCGTTCTTCGTCGCCATTCCGCTGTACTTCGTCCTGATCAATACGTTCAAGACCCAGGCCGGCATGGTGGCAGCACCGCTCGCGCCCCCCGGAGAGCTGTTCCTGGGCAACTATGCCGAGGTCTTCACCGACCCGCGGATGTACCGCTCGTTCCTGAACACGCTGTACGTCACGGCTGTGGCGGTGATCCTGCAGCTCATCGTCGGAGCGATGGCGGCATACGCGATGATCACCCGCACCAGTCGGCTGAACACCGTGATCTCAGGCGTGCTGCTGATCGGCTTCATCATTCCCGGCCAGTCGACGCTGATCCCGCTGTACCGCACACTCGTCGGCTTCAAACTGGTCAACGATCTCAACGGGCTCATCGTGATGTACATGGGGGGCGCGATCTTCTGCTATTTCCTCGTGCAGGGGTACATGCGCACCCTGCCGTTCGAGATGATCGAGGCGGCCAGGATCGACGGAGCCGGATCGTTCCGCATCTTCTGGTCGGTCGTGCTTCCGCTGATCAAGCCGATCCTGGTGACCGTCGGCGTCTTCCAGACGATGTGGGTGTGGAACGACTTCCTGGTCCCGACGGTGTTCATCTCGAGTCCGGACAAGCGCACGGTCGTCTTGCAGGTCTACAACGCGGTGTCGGAGTTCACGACCGACTGGCCCATGTTCATGACCGTCTCCGTGGTGGCGCTGATCCCCATGGTCGTCTTCTTCGTCTTCACCCAACGGCACATCGTCAGCGGCCTGCTGGCCGGCGGCGTCAAGGGCTGAACCGCTCGCCGCACCACCTTCACAGACCATCCAGGAGAATCTCACATGTCAGACCCGCTCGTCGCTGTCATCGATCTCGACCTTCCCGGTGCGACCATCAGCCGTCACCTGTACGGTCACTTCGCCGAGCACCTCGGCCGCTGCATCTACGGCGGCTTCTTCGTCGGAGAGGACTCCGCGATCCCGAACGAAGGAGGCATCCGTCTGGACGTCGTCGATGCGCTGCGTGCCATCCGGATCCCGAACCTGCGTTGGCCGGGCGGGTGCTTCGCCGACGACTACCACTGGCGCGACGGCATCGGCCCCCGTGAGAGCCGTCCCCGCATGGTGAACTCGCACTGGGGGGATGTCGTGGAGGACAACTCCTTCGGCACGCACGAGTTCATGCACCTGTGCGAGATGCTGGGTGCCGACGCCTACGTGTCGGGCAACATCGGATCAGGCACCGTACGCGAGATGAGCGAATGGGTCGAGTATCTGACGCGCGACGATGATTCCCCGATGGCCGCACTGCGCCGCGACAACGGCCGGAACGAGCCGTGGCGGGTGCCCTTCTGGGGGCTCGGGAACGAGGCGTGGGGGTGCGGCGGCAACATGAACGCCGAGCACTTCGCGAATCTGGCACGTCAGTACGGCACATATGTCCGCGATCACGGCGACAACAAGGTCTACCGGATCGCCGCCGGCGCCAACACGGACGACTACAGATGGACCGAGACGCTCATGAAGGCGCTCGCGCACCTGGGCTGCGCTCATGACCCCCGTGGCTTCTACCAGGCGCTGTCATTGCACTATTACACGATCAACGGCGAGTGGGCAGACAAGGGCGATGCGACCCGATTCGGTCTCGACGACTACTACGTGACGATGAAACGGGCGCAGCGGATGCGGGAGGTCGTCCGCGGCCATGCGAATGTCATGGACAGCTATGACCCTCTCCGCAGAGTCGGACTCGTGATCGACGAGTGGGGCACATGGTGGAACGTGGAGCACGGCACCGACCCCGGGTTCCTCTACCAGCAGAACACGCTGCGCGACGCGCTCGTAGCGAGCGTCCACTTCGACATCTTCCACGACTACGCGGATCGGCTGGTGATGGCCAACATCGCCCAGACCGTGAACGTGCTCCAGGCGATGATCCTGACGGACCCCGACACCGGTGCACTCGTGCTCACACCCACCTATCACGTCTTCCGGATGAACGTCGGCCACCACGACGCCGCGGCCCTGCAGGTGCGTCTCAAGGGTCAGGAGCGCACTCGTCAGGTGGAGGGGGAGGAGATCCCGCTGCTGTCCGTCTCGGCGTCGATCAAGGACGACACCGCGCTCGTCTCGCTGTCGAATCTCGACGCGGCGGAGCCGCAGACCCTTGTGCTGGATCTGCGCGGGCGAGAGGTCGCGGAGTTCTCTGCGAGCGTGCTGACCGCCGGGGACCTGCAGGAGCACAACACGCCTGAGCGTCCCGATGCGGTTGCGCCCGAAGCCCACGACGGCGTGCGTGCGCATCCGGACGGACTGGCCGTCATCCTTCCGCCGCACTCCTACGTCACGGTCTCGTTGCGGCTCGCGTGAATCGGGGGCGCCGAGTGACGCCGCGCCGGGTCGACGGACGTCCCCTGGGCTGCTGCTCGGGATCGGGTGAAGTCCCGGCGGGGCCGCGTCTGCGCGCGGATAAGCTGAACCGGTGCGAAACCTGATCTCCCGCGGCCTCTCGTGGCTCGCCGCGCTCATCATCGGTGCCGTCTACGGCATCGCCGCGACCATCGCGCACAGCTACACCCTCGGATACCTTCCGGTCGGGCTGATCCTCGGAGCGATCGCCTGCGCGGCGCTGCTCATCGCCCTGCGGGCGCTGACCGGCGACCGGTGGGCGGCACTCGCCGCGGGAATCGGGATGATGGTGCTGATCCTGGTGATCTCGCAGCGCGGCCCAGGAGGATCGGTGGTCGTGCCGAACACGCCGCTCGGCAACATCTGGATGTACGTCGCCGCCGGCCTGGTCGCGCTCATCGTGGCGTGGCCGGACCTGTCGAAGCTGCGCGATCTGTCGGCGCGCACGGCCGCCGGCGGGCATGGGAGCCCGGACGCGTCGTAGACTGGGGGCGTGACGTATGTGATCGCCCTTCCCTGCGTCGACGTGAAGGATCGCGCCTGCGTCGACGAATGTCCCGTTGACTGCATCTACGAGGGTGATCGGATGCTGTACATCCACCCCGACGAGTGCGTGGACTGCGGTGCCTGCGAGCCCGTCTGCCCCGTCGAGGCGATCTTCTACGAGGACGACCTGCCCGAGGAATGGGCCGACTACTACAAGGCCAACGTCGAGTTCTTCAACGAGCTCGGCTCTCCTGGCGGCGCCGCGAAGGTGGGCGTGCTGCCCTACGACCACGCCGTCGTCTCGGCCCTGCCCCCGCAGGGGGAGTGAGTGGGCGTCCGCGACCTCGCGAACTATCCCTGGGACGCGGTGGAGCCCTATCGGGAGCGCGCCGCATCGCATCCTGACGGCATCGTCGATCTCTCCATCGGATCCCCCGTCGACCCGACCCCCGCGGTGATCCGCGCGGCGCTGGCAGAGGCGACGGACGCGCATTCCTATCCGCAGACCGTCGGAACCCCGGCGCTGCGCGAGGCGATCGTGGACTGGTACGCACGCCGACGCGGCGTGCCCGATCTGACCATCGCGAACGTGCTGCCCACGATCGGCTCCAAGGAGCTCGTGGCGCTGCTTCCCACGCTGCTGGATCTCGGTGAGGGCGACATCGTCGTGCATCCGCGCGTCGCCTACCCGACCTACGAGGTCGGCGCCACCGTCGCGGGAGCGACGGCCGTGGCCGCCGACGACCCGGCCGACTGGCCCGAGGGCGCTCGGCTCATCTGGATCAACAGCCCCGGCAATCCCGACGGGCGCACCTGGGCCGTCGAGGAGCTCGCCGAGGCCGTGCGTCGCGCCCGTGAGCTCGGAGCGGTGCTGGCCAGCGACGAGTGCTACGCCGAACTGGGCTGGGACGGACGCTGGGCGTCGGAGCCGATCCCGTCGGTGCTCGACCCGCGCGTCACCGGGGGCACCCGCTCCGGCCTGCTCAGCGTCTACTCGCTCAGCAAGCAATCCAACCTCGCCGGCTACCGTGCGGCGTTCGTGGCCGGTTGCTCGCGCATCGTCGGCGACCTGCTCACCGCACGCAAGCATCTCGGTCTCATGCCGCCGGCACCGGTGCAGCACGCGATGACCGTCGCCCTGCGCGATGACGAGCACGTCGCCGCGCAGAAGGAGCTCTACCGTCAGCGCCGCGAGCTGCTGCTGCCCGCCCTGATCGCCGCCGGCTTCCGCATCGACGGATCCGAGGCCGGGCTGTACCTCTGGGTGACCGAGGGGAGAGATGCCTGGGAGTCGATGCAGCGGCTCGCCGAGTTCGGCATCCTCGCAGGCCCCGGTCACTTCTACGGCGCGCACTCCACTGACCATGTGCGGTTGTCGCTGACCGCCCCACTCGAGCGCGTCGCCCAGGCGGCCGCTCGACTCACCGCATCCGCCGGCTGACGGCACCCGCCGCCCGACCTGTTTTGTCGGGATTCTTAGCCATATCGGTGATCTCTTGGCGGTTGTCACAGTAGGCCGAACGCGCCGGTAGGCTGTAAAGGCGATGCGGCCGATCATCGGCAGGCGCTCGGCGCCGCACATCGTCCACGACGACACAGGCGCAACAGGAGGTTGGCGTGAGCTCAGCTCAGCCCGATAAGGCGACTCTCTCGATCGGCGACACGACCGCGGAGTTCCCGCTGCTGGCATCCACCGGCGGTGCAGGCAGCATCGACTTCTCGACGCTTACCCGTCAGACCGGCTACACCGGCCTGGACTACGGTTTCGTGAACACCGCGTCGACCAAGTCCGAGATCACGTTCATCGACGGCGACAAGGGCATTCTGCGCTATCGCGGATACCCGATCGAGCAGGTCGCGAACAGCTGCAGCTACCTCGAGGTGGCCTGGCTGCTCATCTACGGCGAGCTGCCCACGCCGAGCGAGCTGGCCGACTTCGACGAGCGCATCCGTCGGCACACGCTCCTGCACGAGGACCTGAAGCACTTCTTCACGGCGCTGCCGCACACCGCGCACCCCATGTCGGTGCTGTCCTCGGCGGTCGCCGCGCTGTCGACCTACTACGAGGGCCAGACCGACCCGAACAACCCGGAGCACGTCGAGCTCAACATGGTGCGGATGCTCGCGAAGCTTCCGGTCATCGCCGCATACGCGCACAAGAAGAGTGTCGGTCAGGCGTTCCTCTACCCGGACAACTCGCTGAGCTTCGTCGACAACTTCCTCAAGCTCAACTTCGGCGTCAACTCCGAGCCGTACGAGATCAACCCGGTCATGTCGAAGGCGCTCGAGCTGCTGCTGATCCTGCACGAGGATCACGAGCAGAACGCCTCCACGTCGACCGTGCGCCTGGTCGGCTCCACCGGTGCGAACCAGTTCGCGTCGATCTCCGCCGGCATCCAGGCACTGTCCGGCCCGTTGCACGGCGGCGCCAACGAGGCCGTGCTGACGATGCTGGGCCAGATCCGCGAGTCGGGTCAGAGCGTGCAGCGCTTCGTGGAGCGGGTGAAGAACAAGGAGCAGGGCGTCAAGCTCATGGGCTTCGGTCACCGGGTCTACAAGAACTACGACCCGCGCGCCAAGCTCGTCAAGGAAGCCGCGGACGAGGTGCTCGCCTCGCTCGGCGTCAGCGACCCGCTGCTGGACCTTGCCAAGGAGCTGGAGGAGATCGCCCTCGCGGACGACTACTTCAAGGAGCGTCGCCTGTACCCGAACGTCGACTTCTACACCGGCGTGATCTACAAGGCGATGGGCTTCCCCACGCGCATGTTCACCGTGCTCTTCGCGATCGGCCGCCTGCCCGGCTGGCTGGCGCAGTGGCGCGAGCTGAACCTCGACCCGCAGACCAAGATCGGCCGCCCGCAGCAGCTCTACATCGGCTCGCCCGAGCGCGAGTTCCCGCGACGCTGAACTGACAGAAGCGGCCCGCCCGAACCTGAGAGGTTCGTGGCGGGCCGCTTTCTTCATACTCAGTCCGTTGCAGATGCACGACCCGGGCACGGACGCACGAGGAATCAGGCGATCCGATCGTGCAGGTGTTCCCGGGTCGTGCAGGTGTGCCTGGAGTCAGTTGCCCTGGGGGCGGCTGGCGCGGCGCGAACCTGCGCTGCGCGGACGGCCCTGGGCGCCGCCGGGGGCGCCGGTCGAGGTGCTGTAGACCTGCGGGCTCCGGCGGGACTGGCCCTGGCCGGCACCGCGCTGACGCGGCTGCGCCTGGTCGCGCTGCGTGCCACCGGCCTGAGCGCCGGAGGACTGGCCCTGAGCGCCACCACGGCCGCCGCGACCGCCGGAGCGACCACGACCGGCCGCCTGCGCGTTGCCGCGGCCCTGGCCGGACTTCGCCTTCGGCGTGCCCTGCTGCTGGACCGGGGCCGGCACGTACTTCACCTTCGCAGCGCGCTCACCGACGAGCTCGGCGACGATCGCCGGGGTGACGTCCTCGAGGCCCACGGAGATCTGCGCTTTGCGCAGGATGTCCTTCACGTCACGACGCTGCTCCGGCAGAGTCAGGGTCACGACGGTGCCCGCAGCGCCGGCACGGGCGGTGCGGCCCGAGCGGTGCAGGTACGCCTTGTGCTCGACCGGCGGGTCGACGTGCACGACGAGCTCGACGTCGTCCACGTGCACACCGCGGGCGGCCACGTCGGTGGCGACCAGCACGCGCACGCCGCCGTCGGCGGGGTCGGCGCTGAAGGCCGCGAGGTTGCGCTCACGGGCGTTCTGACCGAGGTTGCCGTGCAGGTCGACCGACGGGATGCCGACGGAGCTCAGCTGCTTCGCGAGCTTCTTCGCGTGGTGCTTGGTGCGGGTGAAGAGGATGCGACGGCCGGTGCCGGATGCGAGGTCCTCGACGAGGCGCTTCTTGGCGTCCGCATCGGCGGCGACGAGCACGCGGTGCGTCATCTCGCCGACGGGAACGCTGGCCTCGTCGACTTCGTGGCTGACCGGGTTGTGCAGGAAGCGCTTGGCGAGCGAGTCGATGCCGCGGTCCAGAGTGGCGCTGAACAGCAGACGCTGGCCGCGCGCCGGGGTGGAGTTCAGAATGCGGGTGACGCCGGGCAGGAAGCCGAGGTCGGCCATGTGGTCGGCCTCGTCGAGCACGGCGATCTCCACCGAGTCCAGGGAGACGACGCCCTGCTTCATGAGGTCCTCGAGGCGGCCGGGGCAGGCCACGACGATGTCGGCACCGGCGCGCAGCGCCTGCTCCTGCGGGCGCTGGCTGACGCCACCGAACACGGTCGTCACGCGCATGCCCTCGGCAGCGGCGAGAGGAGCCACGGTCGCGGCGATCTGCGAGGCCAGCTCACGGGTCGGGGCGAGCACCAGGCCGCGCGGGTGGCTGGCGCGGGTCTTCGCGCCGGATGCCGCAAGGCGTGCCACGAGGGGCAGCGCGAAGGCGATGGTCTTGCCGCTGCCGGTGCGGCCGCGGCCGAGCACGTCACGGCCGGCGAGGGAATCGGGCAGCGTGTCGCGCTGGATGGCGAACGCGTCGGTCTTGCCGTCGGCTGCGAGCACGTCGGCGAGAGCGGCGGGCACGCCGAGATCAAGGAAGGAAGGCATAGGAATATCTCCGTGAAAGCGCAGGGATTCTGCGGAAGTGGGCGACGGCGCGGGATCGCGCATCGTTTCGCCGCTCGATGAGACCGCTGCCGATGAGGCGGTGCGGAAGTGTTTCGACGACGCAGACGTCTCGCTTCGCGAGAGGCATCGCGTCAAGACTAGCAGTCCGATCCGGTCGGGCCTGTGTGCTGGCCGGACGGGGTGTCAGCGGGACTCAGGCGTGCAGGGCCTCGTTGAGCGTCACACCGTGGCCCTCGCGCAGCCTGGCCTCGATCGCGCCGGTCAGCGAGTTGCGCCAGAACATGATGCCCGATCGGCCGGACAGCTCAGCAGCCTTGATGGTGGGCTTGGCGCCGTTCGCGTCGACCGGCCCGTCGCGCAGCACGACCTTCGTCCCCGCGGTCACATAGAGACCTGCCTCGACGATGCAGTCATCGCCCAGCGATATGCCGATGCCGGCGTTCGCGCCGAGCAGCGTGCGTGCGCCGATGGAGATGCGATGCGAGCCGCCGCCGGACAGCGTGCCCATGATGGACGAACCGCCGCCGATGTCGCTGCCGTCGCCGACGACGACACCCTGCGAAACGCGACCCTCGACCATGGCTGCGCCCAGCGTGCCGGCGTTGAAGTTCACGAAGCCCTCGTGCATGACGGTTGTTCCGGGGGAGAGGTGCGCTCCGAGGCGCACGCGTGACGCGTCGGCGATGCGCACGCCCTCGGGCTGGACGTAGTCGGTCAGGCGGGGGAACTTGTCCAGACCCTGCACCTGGATGCCGTGGCGCTGCATCGCCGGCCGCAGGCGTGCCGCGTCGGAGGGGAGCATCGGTCCGGCGTTCGTCCACGCGACGGTGGGCAGGTGCGCGAAGATGCCGTCGAGGTTCAGCTCGTTCGGACGCACCAGCAGGCGCGACAGGGCCTGCAGGCGCAGGTAGGCGTCCTCGGTGGAGGCCACGGGCGAGTCGAGGTCGATGCTCAGCTGCACGAGTTCGACGGTCACCTCACGGCGCTCGTCGGGGCCGCCCTGGGCGTCCCAGGTCGCGGCTGAAGCGGCATCCGCCTCGCCGAGGCCGATCTCGGGGAACCAGGCGTCGAGGACGGTTCCGTCGGATGCGATCGTGCGCAGGCCGATGCCCCAAGCTGTGCGTGCGGTGCTCATCCGACAACGCTATCGCGGGTGGACATGCGGATGCTGCGCGTATGACACAGCGCTTAGGCTGGGGCCATGGTGCTCGATCTGACTGCGTCCGCCGCTGACATCACCCGCGTCATCTGTGACATTCCGAGCGTCTCCGGCGACGAGGTTCGCCTCGCCGACGAGATCGAGCAGACCATGCGCGCGTACGGTCATCTCGAGGTGATCCGCCTCGGCAACACCGTCATCGCGCGCACCTCTCTGGGCCGGCCGCAGCGCGTGGTGATCGCGGGGCACATCGACACCGTCCCGATCAACGACAACGTCCCGACCCGCGACATCGAGATCGACGGCGCCGGATTCATCTGGGGCCGCGGCACGGTCGACATGAAGGCCGGCGTCGCGGTGCAGCTCAAGCTCGCGGCAGAGCTCACAGAGCCGCAGGCCGACATCACCTGGATGTGGTACGACAACGAAGAGGTCGCAGCCACGCTCAACGGACTCAACCTGCTGGCATCCGCTCGTCCGGACCTGTTCGAGGCCGACTTCGCCATTCTCGGCGAGCCGTCGGACGGGCGCGTGGAGGGCGGCTGCAACGGCACGATGCGCGCCACCGTCCGCGTCCGCGGCGTGCGCGCGCACAGCGCGCGGTCCTGGGTCGGCGAGAACGCCATCCACGGTGCCGCGCCCATCCTCGCCCGCCTGGCCGAATACCGGGCGCGGGAGATCTCCGTGGAGGGGCTCGGCTATCGCGAGGGGCTGAACGCCGTCAGCATCCGCGGCGGAGTCGCAGGCAACGTCATCCCGGACCTCTGCGAGGTCGAGGTGAATTATCGCTTCGCGCCGAGCAAGAGCGTCGCGGATGCCGAAGAGCACGTGCGCGCCGCATTCGCCGGTTTCGAGGTCGAGATCACGGATGCCTCCCCCGGCGCACGTCCGGGCCTGGACGCGCCCATCGCGCAGCGCTTCCTCGCAGCCGTCGGCGGCGAGGCGCACGCCAAGTACGGCTGGACCGACGTCGCGCGCTTCTCGGCGATGGGAGTCCCGGCCGTGAACTACGGCCCGGGCGACCCGCATCTCGCGCATCACGACGAGGAGCGGGTGCCGCTCGCTCAGATCGAAGAGGTCGAACGCGGGCTGCGCTCGTGGCTGACGGCGTCCTGACCTCAGGCGTCTTGACATCGGGCGTCCGCCACTGGGTGCGCCTGCCCGTCGTCGGGCGCATCGCGATCGTCTACGGGCTCGCCCGGCTGGTGACCACGGGCTTCCTGATTCTCGCCGCACAGGTCTCGAGCCCGGCTTCCCGGTTCGGACAGGCGCCGAGCCTGCGCGACTTCGTGCTGGGATGGGATGCGCAGTGGTACTGGTGGGTGGCCGTGAACGGCTACCCGTCCTCGCTCCCGCTGACGGACACGGGTGGGGTCGGCGAGAACGCGTGGGCGTTCATGCCGGCGTATGCGTACCTGTCGCAGTGGGTCGGCGTCGGCGACTGGGCGACGGGGGCGATGCTCGTGTCGCTCGTGGCCGGCTTCCTCGCCTGCCTCATGCTGCACCGACTGCTGCGGCGGCGCATCGGCTCCACTGCCGCGATGTGGGCCGTCGCGTTCTTCGCCAGCGGTCCGCTCGCTGCGCTCTTCCAGGTCGGCTACGCCGAGGTGCTGTTCGTGCTGCTGCTGCTCGTCGCACTGGATCTCGTCGCCGTGCGGCGCTACTGGCCGCTGTACATCGTGCTGCCGCTGATGGGCTTCACCCGTCCCGGCATCCTCGCCTTCTCCCTGTTCCTCGCCCTGCACGGCATCGTGCGGTGGGTGCGGCGCGACCGGGAGCCGCTGCCGGTGCGCCAGATCGTGCACATCATCGCGCTGGGGCTGCTGAGCGCGGTGATCGGATTCTCGTGGCAGGTCATCGCGGCTCTCGTCACCGGCGACCACTCCGCCTACCTGAAGACCGAGCTGGCGTGGCGCCGGAACTGGCTGCCGGATGCGAGCGCCGACTTCTTCCCGTTCGAGGGTTTCGTGCGCGGCGCCGAGTTCTGGATGTCGCAGGCCGGGCTGCCCGCCTGGTCCGGCTGGGTCGTTCTCGCCGCGCTCGTCGCCGTTGCCGCGTGGATGCTGCTCCGTGGGCGCGCCGTGCGACGGCTGGGCTCCGACATCCGGCTGTGGAGTGCGAGCTATCTGCTCTACCTGCTGGCGGTGTTCTTCCCGCAGTCCAGCACGTTGCGGCTGCTCATGCCGCTGACGCCGCTGTGGGGCGCGCTGGCGGTGCCGCGATCCCGCGGCTGGCGCTGGGGGATGCTGGGACTCTGCCTGCTCGCGCAATGGCTCTGGATCCTGTCGATGTACGGCATCGCGGAGACGTTCTGGCAGGTTCCATAGGAGCGACAGAGCCTCCGCACAGACAGACCGTGCGGCGTTTGTGACCTGGGGGCACACCAGTGTCGCCCTCTGACGATAAACTTGAGCCATACCACCGAGGGAAAGGTAGCCACGATGGCAGCGATGAAGCCGAGGACCGGCGACGGACCGATGGAGGCCGTGAAGGAGGGGCGACTCATCATCGTTCGGGTTCCGCTCGAAGGAGGAGGCCGTCTGGTCGTCTCCGTGAACGACGCCGAGGCGAAGGAACTCCACGATGTGCTTGCAGCAGTCGTGAACCCCGCCTGAGCCGAGATAAACGCAGAAGGGCGATGGAGTGATCCATCGCCCTTCTTTCGTATCCCGGCTCTTTCGAGAATCCGGGGTGGTCTACTCCGAGATGCGAGACAGCTGCAGCAGGCCCTCGCCCGTCGTGGACAGCGCGGCCAGCACGGCCGGCGATTCCTGGGTCTCCTGCACGAGCGATCGGTAGGCCGACGTGACGGCATCCCGCTGCACGGGGTCGGCGGTCCTGCCGCCTGCCAGCACGCGCGGCACCAGCACCAGGCCGCCGGTGCGCACCAGGCGCAGTCCGTGCTCGACGTACTCGATCACGTTCTCGGCGTCTGCATCGACGAGGACGATGTCGTACGAGCTCTCGTTCATGCGCGGCAGGACATCGGCTGCGCGCCCCGTGATGAAGCGCGCCTTCGCAGGCGGGATCTTCGCGTCGGCGAAGGCCTGCCGCGCCGCGGCGAGGTGCTCGGGCTCGTTGTCGATGGTGGTCAGCACCGCCTGCGGCGCACCGCGCAGCAACCAGAGTCCCGACACACCGGCGCCGGTTCCGATCTCGACCATGGACCGTGCGCCGGATGCTGCGGCGAGCACCGCGAGCTGAGCGCCGACCTCCGGACTGATCGGAGACGCGCCGAGTTCCACGGCGTGCGTGCGCGCGCGGGAGATGGCGGCGGGTTCCACGATGGTCTCGCGGGCGAATCGGGCGTTCGCGTCGTGTTCGCTCATGGTCCTTCTCCTGAGAATGGGGTCACTGACAGGTTATGCGTCGAGAGTGCAACCGGAGGGGAGGCGCGGCGGGTAGCCTGGGGGGATGAACTGGGGCCTGGACATGGACAAGCTGCTGCTGATCGGCATTGTCGCTGTGCTCATCATCGGTCCGGAGCGGCTGCCGAAGGCCGCTGAGGCGTTCCGAGGGTTCACTCGTCGTGCCGCGGAGTACCTGCGCGAGACCAAGACCAAGATGAAGGACGAGCTCGGTCCTGACATCGACGAGGTCGACTGGCGCAAGCTCGACCCCCGCCAGTACGATCCCCGCCGCATCATCCGCGACGCGCTGTTCGAGGAGCCCGACTTCGACAGCGCCCCCGCCGCGCCGACGTCGGTCGCCACCGACCCTGTCGCCCCGGTGCGTGCACCCATGACGCGCACAGCTTTCACCCGCACCACGCCTCCGCCCTTCGACGCCGAGGCGACCTGACACCAGCGTCCCTCAGCTGAGGCGCATCGGCAGCGACCGGCGGGACAGCCCCCGGCCGCGGTGCGCGATCGTGTCGGCGAGTCGGATGATCGCCTGCGCGGCGGCGTCCTCCGGCTGATCCAGCACCACCGGATGCCCGCTGTCGCCGCCCTGACGCAATGCAGGGCTGAGCGGGATGGATGCCATCAGCGGCACGTCCTCGGTGGGTGCGCCGTGCTCGCCGGGTTCGCTGAGCACCCGGGCGACCTCAGCTCCACCGCCAGAGCCGAACAGGTCGATGACCGTGCCGTCGGGCAGCGTGTACGGCGCCATGTTCTCGACGACGCCGATCACTCGCTGGCCGGTGCGGCGGGCGACGAGCCCACTGCGGATCGCCACCTCCGATGCCGCCTGCTGCGGCGTCGTGACCACGAGCACCTCGGCATGGGGCAGGATCTGCCCGATCGAGATGGCGATGTCGCCCGTGCCCGGCGGCATGTCGATCAGCAGCACGTCCAGATCGCCGAAGAAGACGTCGGTGAGGAACTGCTGCACGGTGCGGTGCAGCATCGGGCCGCGCCAGGCGACGACCGACTCTCCTTCGCGTAGGAACATCCCGATCGAGACGGTCTTCACGTCATGGGCGACCGGCGGAAGCATGAGGTCGTCGATGCGGGTCGGCTGAGTGCCGGGCGCGATGCCGAGCAGTCCGGGGATCGAGAACCCGTGCACGTCGGCATCCACCAGCCCCACACGCAGCCCCTGCTGCGCGAGAGCCACGGCGAGGTTCGCAGTGACCGTGGACTTGCCCACGCCGCCCTTGCCGCTGGAGACGAGGATCACCCGCGTGAGGGAGTCCGGGCCGAAGGGCATCTGCCGCACCGGTCGTCCGTCGCGCAGCTTCTCGGTCAGCGCACGACGCTCGGCGGGAGTCATCACTCCGACATCCACCTGGACGTCGGCGATGTCGGGCACGGATGCCGCGGCATCCCGCACGTCCTGCTCGATGCGCTGGGCCATCGGGCAGCCGACGATGGTGAGCACGATCGACACGTGGGCGGTCGTGCCGTCCACCGAGATCTCGCGCACCATGTCGAGGTCGCCGATGGGCCGGCGCAGTTCAGGGTCGGTGACGGCACCGACGGCGGCGCGCACCTGGTCGGCACTCGTCATGGCGTGGTCTCGTCCGTCGCCGCCGGCTCTCGTTCGAGTTCGTGCAGCAGCGTCCTGAGCTCCTGGCGCAGCACATCGCGGGTGATCGTCTGGGAATTGCGGTCCTCGAGCGCGAGGCGCAGGGCGACGACCTCGCGGGCCAGGTACTCGGTGTCTGCGAGGTTGCGCTCGGAGCGCTGCCGGTCCTGCTCGATCTGCACGCGGTCGCGGTCGTCCTGACGGTTCTGCGCGAGCAGGATCAGAGGCGCGGCGTACGAGGCCTGCAGGGAGAGCATCAGCGTCAGCGCCGTGAATCCGAGCGCGGCGTCGTCGAAGCGCAGCGCATCGGGCATCAGGGTGTTCCAGATGACCCACACGGCGCAGAACAGCGTCAGGATGACGAGGAAGGCCGGCGTGCCCATGGCGCGGGCGACCCACTCGGTGAAGCGTCCGAACCTGTCGCGCGACGGGGCCGATGAGCGCAGTGCGCCGGCGCGACCGAGGGGCGTGTCCAGGCGGGACGGGCGGGCCATCATCGCGCCCCGCCCGTCTCGGCCGCTTCAGCCTCATCGGCATCGTGCGTGCGCCAGTCGTCGGGGAGCAGGTAGTCCAGCACGTCGTCGACGCTGATCGCGCCGACGAGGCGGTGGGTGGCGTCCACAACGGGGAGCGAGACCAGGTCGTAGCTTGCGAGCAGACGGGCGACCTCAGCGGCGGATGCGGTGACCGAGACCGGCTCGAGATTGTCGTCGAGGATCGCGCCCATCCGCTCATGCGGGGGATAGCGCAGCATCCGCTGGAAATGCACCACGCCCAGCAGACGACCGGTCGGCGTCTCGAACGGCGGAAGCGTGATGAACACGGCAGCGGCGAGAGCCGGATGCAGTTCGTGCCGGCGGATCAGCGCGAGGGCCTCCGCGACCGTCGCGTCGGCGGAGAGGATGATCGGCTCGGTGGTCATCAGGCCGCCGGCGGTGTCGGGACCGTAGCGCAGCAGGGTGCGCACGTCCTCCGCCTCCTCGGGCTCCATCAGGGCGAGCAGCTGCTCGAGACGGGCCGGCGGAAGCTGCGCGAGCAGGTCGGCGGCGTCATCCGGCTCCATCTCGTCGAGGATGTCGGCTGCTCGCTCATCGCCGAGGCGGTCCAGGATGCCGACCTGGTCGTCCTCCGGCATCTCCTCGAGGGCGTCGGCCAGGCGCTCGTCGGGCAGCTCCTCGGCGACCTCGATCATGCGCTGCTCGGGCAGGTCGAGCAGCGTGGTGGCGAGGTCGGCGGCGTGCAGCTCGGAGTAGGTGGCGACCAGCTGCTCGGCGGACTGCGCCTCGCCCGGATGCTGCTGCTCGGTCACCTCTGTCCAGCTCGCGAATGTCGTCGGCCCCTTCGCGAAGGGTGAGGCGCTGGTGCGGGGCTTGCGCAGGAAGAGCTGCGCGATCGCCCATTCTCCGTGACGGTCCTGCTCGATCGCGACGTCCTCGACGACGGCGCTGCCGCTGCCGTCGGTGAGCATGACGCGACGCCCGAGGTACTCGGCGAGCACCCGCACCTCACCGGGGCGCGGCTGGAAGCGGCGCACGTTGATCAGTCCGGTGCTGATCACCTGTCCCGACCGGATCGAGGTGACCCGGCCGATGGAGAGGAACACATGTCGGCGTCCCGGGATCTCGACGACCAGCCCGATGACGCGGGGGGCCGCCGTCTTGCGGTACACCATGATGACGTCGCGGACCTTGCCGAGCCGGTCGCCGACGGGATCGAAGACCGCGCAGCCGGCCAGCCGTGCCGCGAAAACCCGTTGTGTGCTCACGTGCTCCAGCGTAGTCGGGGAGGCGTCGCGCGGACCGTCGGATGATCACCGCGGGCGCTTCTGGGACAATGGGACGATGAGCATGATGAACCGCACGGCCAAGGGCAGCGATCTCGGCGAGATGGTCGCGTCGACTCGCGACTACGAGGTTGCTCAGAAGACGGTGTCGAAGCTGATCTCCGGCGAGGTTCCCGCCCGCGACATAGCGATCGTCGGGCAGGGGGTGCGCACCGTGGAGCGGGTGACCGGCAAGCTCGGTTACGCCGCCGCCGCGCGCTCCGGTGCCATCAACGGCGTGCTGATCGGTCTGGTGCTCTCGGCGATCATGCTGTTCGGCAATCCGGATGCTCCGATCTCGCTCTTCCTCGGATTCATCCTGGTCGGCGTCGCGCTGGGCATGATCATGAGCCTGATCACGTACTCGATCGTGCGCCGCCGTCGCGATTTCGCGAGCATGACGCAGATGCTCGCCGATCACTACGAGGTGCGGGTGCAGGCCGCGTCGCTGGCGAAGGCCCGGCAGGTGATGGGGTCGGAGAAGGCGGCGCCGACGCGTCCGAGCGTCGACCTGAGCCAGCCGCCGCAGTTCGGCGAGCGGATCCCCGCTCCCGGCGCGGAGCCGGTTCCTGAGGCTGCGGTTCCTGAGGCTGAGGCTGAGGCTGCACCTGAGGCTGCGGCCGAGCCTGCGGCTGCACCTGAGGCTGCGGCGCCCGAGTCCGCCGAGCCCGATTCGGCGGAACCGGTCGCACCCGAATCTCCGGCATCCGATCAGCCCGGCACGGACGGCGAGGGCGGCACCGCACCGGAATCGCGATGACCTCTTCTGGCCCCACTGCGACCGGGGTGTCCGCCTGGGCTGCGGGTCTGCTGGTGCTGCTGCCGGTTCCGATGCTCGGCTCGCTCGCCGCCGGCGGGGCGATGGTCGCGGCCTACGGGTCGCTGTCCCGTCAGGGCCCTCTGGCGAAGGCGAACGCGGCTTCCGCTCGGCGTTGGGGCATGGTCTTCCTGCTGGTCTCCACCGGGCTTCTGGTGCTGCAGTTGGCGTTGTCCGTGCCGCGCTTGTTCGGCACGCCCGAGCCGGTCGGCTTCCTGCCCCTCGGCATCCCGATAATCCTGTACGTGCTCGTCTGCGTGGTGCATCTCGTGGTCGTCGTCCGGGGGATCCTGCAGGCTCGTCGCGGCGAGGTCGTGCGGCTGCCGTTCGCGAGGAGTGCGACGTGACTGTCACGGTCGCGCTGCCTGCCGGGGATGTCTCGGTGTCGGCGGCGTGGGATGCGCCTGCTCGGTCCCGCGGCGTCGTCGCGATCGCGCACGGCGCGGGGGCCGGGATGGATCATCCCTTCCTGGTGGGGTTCGCCGGGGCGCTGCGTGATGAGGGCTTCACGACGGTGCGTTTCAACTTTCCGTATGTCGAGGCGGGCAGACGGATGCCGGGCCCGGCAGCCCACGCGATCCTCACCTGGCGGGCTGTCGTGGCGGCGATCCGTTCTCAGTCGCCGGATGCTCCGGTGTGGGCGTGCGGCAAGTCGTACGGCGGACGGATGGCGTCGATGGCGGCGGCCGAGGGGCTGGACGGGGAGGGTCTGAACGGTCTCGAGGTGGACGGGCTGGTGTATCTCGGCTATCCGCTGCATCCGCCGGGAAAGCCGGAGAAGCCGCGCGTCGAGCACCTGCCCGCCGTGCGCGCGCCGCAGCTGTTCGTGGAGGGCACGAACGACCCGTTCGTGCAGCCGCTGTCTCAGCTGGAGGATGCCGTGGCGTCCTGTCAGGATGCCCGGATCGCCTGGTTCGAGGGCGGCGGGCACTCGTTCGAGGTGAAGGGTCGCAAGCGTCCGGCGGACGAGGTCGGCGCGTCTGTGGCTCCGGTCGTGGCGGCGTTCCTGTCCGAGGGCCGCTGAATGATGCCCGGTCTGCATCACGTCGAGGTCTGGGTCGCCGACCGGCAGCTTCTCGATACATCGTGGCGCTGGCTTCTCACCGAGCTGGGCTTCGAGTCCGTGCAGCGCTGGGAGGGCGGGGAGTCGTGGTCGGCCGGCGGGAGCTACCTGTCGCTGACGACGTCACCGAACCTCTCATCGTCGGAGCATGATCGGCGTCGGCCGGGTGTGAATCATCTCGCGTTCCGCGGGGGAGTTCGGGATGCCGTCGACGCGCTCATGGCGGCCGCGGTCGATCACGGCTGGAGCCCGCTCTACGACGACCGCTATCCGCACGCGGGTGGGCCTGATCACTATGCGGGGTGGCTGGAGGATGCGCGCGGTTTCAAGGTCGAGGTCGTCGCGGAGCACTGACAGACGTCATTCGGTCCGCGCAGGTTCAGGCATGGATCCCTGCGCCCTTGCGGCTGTGCGCCAGGCACCGGAGAGCTGCGATTGCACAGCACGCAGGGCGGAGAGGATCTTCAGCACCGGCGCCTCTCCGAATCGGTGCTCGGCACCGCGGACCAGCCGCTCGGCGAGGTCGGGGCGCTGCTGCCGGAGGATCTGGCGCCCCAGTTCGGCGTGCGGGGCGTTGGAGACGATCTTGACCGTGGTGGCGTGTTCGATGTGCGGGATCGCGTGGGCGATGTTCTCCCACGTGGAGCGGCTGGTGGTGTCGAGGATGATGCGCCCGGTGTGGTGGAGCTCGTCTCGGGCATAGCGCTGCATGAGGACCGCTTCGGGAGCGGCGCCGCCGACGGGTCC
The DNA here is from genome assembly GCF_030816235.1 of Microbacterium sp. W4I4. Classification (NCBI taxonomy): domain Bacteria; kingdom Bacillati; phylum Actinomycetota; class Actinomycetes; order Micrococcales; family Microbacteriaceae; genus Microbacterium; species Microbacterium sp. W4I4. The sequence continues at coordinate 1,078,858 of NZ_JAUSXT010000001.1, read as the reverse complement.
GCCGCAGAGGACGAGGACGCTGTCCGCGGCCTCCGAGTCGAATGAGCGGATGCCGGCGCGCACTCGGAATCTGTTCACGAAGTTGGCGCGCTCGCCGCGGTTCCGATAGCCGAGCACGACGACTGCGTCGGTGCGATCCAGAGGCGACGATCCGAGGCCTTCGGACTCGGATCTCGCACGGCCGATCGCAGTGTCGCCGAGGGCGCTCCTGCTGGCTCTGGCGTCGACGAGTTCCGCCCACAGCCACATCCCGATGACAGCGACCGGGGCGCTGGCGATGAAGACGGATTGTCGGAGGGCCACGTGAGTCACCTTAGGCACGTCAGCCGCTCGGATCGTGAGCACCCCCGACGTGTCCGTCACGTTCGCGTACCTGTCGCCGTCACGTTCGCGTACCTGTCACCGTCACGTTCGCGTACCCATTACCGTCACCTTGGCGTCTCCGTCACCTTCTCCGTCACACGCGCAGGCCCGGCACATAGCCCGCCCCGTGATCCGTCCGCCACCCTCGTGATCCCGCCACCGTGGGTTGTCCGTCATCCTGGGGCGCGTCCGCGCCGACGGGCGCGGTCACGCCGCCGTTCTGAAGCGTTTGGGCGGCGGGTCGATGCCGTCCCAGGCGAACCGGAGTGCCAGCCGGGGTCGAAGCGCGACGGGTGGCGCGCCACCTGGTGGGTGAAGCACGAAGTCGGCCTTGCCGTCTCGAGTGATGCGCCAACCGCCATGGTGGAGCTGCATGTGGTGGTATCTGCAGAGCAGAATGCCGCGGTCGACATCCGTTCTGCCTTGGTCCTGTTGCCATTCGTCGATGTGATGCGCCTCGCAGTAGGAGGCGGGCCGGTCGCATCCGTGCCAACGGCATCCGCCGTCCCGGATCGCGAGCGCGATGCGCTGTCGCGGTGTGAAAAGGCGGTGCTCGCGGCCTACATCCAGTGGATTCCCGCAGCTGTCGACGGTGACCGCAATGGTCGCTGTGTCGCAGATGCGTTGATCGATGAGCGCGGCGGGCAGGTGCACGAGTCCGTCCTCGGTGTGCCCGCCGTTCGCGTCGCCCTGGACATGCACGAGCCTGACGCCGGCCTGCCGCGTGCCGAAGACGGTCTCGGCGTCGGCCAGCGAGCCGGCACGAAGCAGGTCGATTATCAGGTCGTAGGTGAGCTGCTCGTTGCTGCGGGGGTCGTCGACGAGGGCTTCGGCGTCCTTCTTCTCATCCGGGTCGACGAATCGCGGGCCTCCGCGGCGTGGGCGCATCGCGGCATCCACGATGCTGCGCACCCACTCGTAGGATTCATCGTCGAAGTCGATGCGGGCGTGCTTCGCGCCGTCGGCATCGCACCAGGTGCGGAACGTTCGCTGTTCATACCGCTCCATGAATCGACGTGTGGCGTCTGCCGGGTCGAGTCGATCACGAATCGTGCGGGACTGCTGCGCGAGCTCTTCGACCGTGCGTGCGGACGCTTCCTCGGCGAGCTGTTCGGCAGCGAGGCTCCAGGCCTCGCGGATGGCTGCTGCGACAGCATCCGCACTCTCCTCTGGCGTTGTGCCCGCCTCGGGGACGGGAGGCTCCCCGAGGCCCCGCAGGATCGCGGCGTGCTGATCCTTGGAGAGTCGTCCGGTCATCAGCGCATCGGACAGGGGAGCGTGCCACGCACGCGGCGGGGCGGGTGGGGCTTCAGAGTCCCGCAGCGCGTCGTCTGGGGAGTCATCGCCGGTGTCGCCGAGCAGCGCCTCGCCGACGCGGATCTCCTTCGCCGCCTCCGAGCGCGATGACCCGGTCATCTCCTGAATGAGTGATGTCGAGTTGCGGTGGCCGAGCTTCTGCGCGAGCCCGTCGTGCCCGGCGGGCCGGGTCGAGCGTTCGGCCACGACGCCGGAGGCAATGATGCGCACTCGCTCGGCGCCGCGCATCAGGGCGTCGGCTCGCCGCAGCAGATTCAGCACCTGCTCGTCGCCGAACTCTCTCACGACGCTGGGCAGCTCGTCGACGCACACTTCGGCGCCGAGCAGGTCGACCAATGTGGTGACCTGCTCCCGAAGCTCCGATGCGATTGCCATGATTCCATGATGCCGATGACCTCCGACATTCGAACGTCTGTTCGGGGTGGATTCGACGAACTCATATCACGAAAAGGTAACGGTTAATCGAGGTGGAGAACTGCCGAATGGGTCGATCGGCCGTGCCGATAGTGCGGACGTTGGCGTCAGAGCAAGCGGACCTCCCGTATGCTCGGAGGCCGCCGGACCCGACATCTGAGAATCGAGTGACCTGTGATCGACCGCCTGAATCTCCCGTTCACCGCAAGCGCGCGCGGGGCGCAGATCGTCATCCGCAGGGCGACGCGCGATGACCTGGATCCGATCATCCGGCTCCTCTCGGACGACCCGATCAGCGCCGGTCGTGGAGACGTCGCGAGCGCTGAGGATGCCGACGCGTACGCCGCAGCGCTGGATCGGATCATCGACGATCCGAGCAACGAGATCGTCGTGGTGCAGGACCAGGCCGGTGCTGTCGTCGGGACGCTGCAGCTGACGGTCATCCCCGGCATGGCGCGTCGGGGAAGCACCAGGCTGCTGGTCGAGGCCGTCCGCGTCTCAAGTGCAGAGCGGTCCTCGGGAATCGGCGGCGCCCTGATGCGCTGGGTGATGGATCACGCCGCGATCGAGCTGGATGCGCCGCTGGTGCAGCTCACCTCAGATGCCGCCCGTGCGGACGCGCACCGCTTCTACACGCGTCTCGGGTTCGTGGACTCCCATGTCGGATTCAAGTACTCCGTCGACCTCTGATCAGCCCGTGTAGACGAGATCCGCAGCATCCCGTGGCGAGAACTGCTGCGCGAAGTCGCGCTCGTTGGGCGTCCAGACGTCTTCCCAGAGTGCGGCGTGGTCGCGTCCGGCAGCGGCATCCCGTGCCATGCCGCGCTGCATAGCGGTGAGGATGTCGACATCGCACCAGATCCGGAGGTCGAGGGAATCGGATGTCTCGGGATGGAACAGCCCGATGAGGTCGACGATCATCACCGATCCGGAGGGGACGGGCTCCGGCGCGCTCAACGCCCGTGCGGCCCAGTCGTACCGCCGAAAAGTTCCCGGTCGGCCCCGGCGAAACGGCGACAGCACCTCGGTGACCAGCCGGGCGCGCTCCACCCCATCCCAGTCCGTCGAGCGCTGGTGCGAGCGGACCGGGTCGAGGAAGTCATCACCGCGCATGCGCACGGAGCCGGGGATCCGCGCGACCAGCTCGCGGGCGAGCGTGCTCTTGCCGGACCCGGCGTAGCCCGAGATTCCCACGACGATCGGATGCCCGGCCGCGGCCATGCATCGCGTGACTGCCGCGGCCACCTCGTCCAGGTTCATCGCTCCACGCTATCGAGAGGAAGCCGTTCCGGAGACATGACATCCTGGAGCGATGATCAGTACCGTCCTCTTCGACCTCGACGGCGTGATCCGGCACTTCGAACCCGAGGTCACCGCAGCGATCGAGCGGCGGCACGGCATCGCACCCGGCTTGATCGCGCAGATCGCCTTCACGAGTTCGTCGGTCGAGCAGCTCACCACGGGGCGGCTCCTTCGCGCGGACTGGATCACGGCGATCGGCGCGGAGCTCGGCAACCACGAGGCCGCTCGCGAATGGGGAGCGCAGCGCGCGCGAGTCGACCCCGAGATGCTGGTGCTCGCCGGCGAGCTCACGGCCGCCGGCATCCGCACCTCGATCCTCACCAACGGCACCGACACGATCCCCGCGGAGACCGCCGACCTCGGCCTCAACGAGCACTTCGACCCGATCTTCAACACTGCGGAGATCGGATTCGCGAAGCCGGATGCCAGAGCATTCACCCATGTGCTGGATGCGCTCGGATGCGAGCCGGCCAGCGTGCTGTTCGCCGATGACACGCAGGCGAACGTCGCAGGCGCTGCCGAACTCGGCATCCGCACCCATCACTTCCGTGACGCTCCGTCACTGCGCGTGGACCTGAAGACTCGGGGTGTCCTGGCCGGAGCCTGACGGCGACTCGGCTGCTCAGACGTCTCCAAGAACGTGATCGGCGAATGCCGCGACCGAGGGGACGATCAGATCCGGACGGGCTGATGCCGGCGCGGCCGAGTCCTCGCTGATCCACGCCGTTCGCATCCCCGCTCGAACTCCGCATGCGATGTCGGATTCCAGCCCATCGCCCACCATCCACCCGTACAGCGGGCATCCCAGACGGTCGGCGAGCATATGCAGTATCCGCGGATCGGGCTTTCGCACTCCCGCCACGGATGACACGACCCAACCGTCGATCAGGCCATCGAGACCGGTCCGGCGGATCTTCCCCTCCTGATTGTCCGCCATGCCGTTGGTCGCGATGCCGAGCGTCCAGCCCGCCGCACGCAAGGCGGTCAAGGCGCGCGGCACCCCCGCGAAAGGGGCCACCAGCTCCGGCATCCGTCGTCGATACGACGCCCACAGCTCGATCGGATCCTCGGTGCCGGCGTGGTCATCGACGATCTGCGCGAACACCCGGTCCTTCGGTGTGCGGGCGATCAGGGCTGCGACGAGACCCGGCACCGCAGCCTCATCCAGTCCGCGGTCATCGGCGAACTCCCGCGCCCAGGTCCGCACTGCCGACACCTGGTCGACGAGCGTGCCGTCCAGGTCGAAGACCGCCAACGCGCCCACGTCAATCTTCCCGAACGAAACCGGTCATCTGCGCGACATACGTCTCGGGCTGCTCGATGAAAGCGAAGTGCCCGGCATCGGGAACCACGCACACCTCGCTGCCCGTCGCCGCACGGTAGTCGTCCCGCACGACCGGGGGAGCGACCATGTCGGACTCGCCCACGATCATCATCGACGGCACGCTCAGCCCATCCAGCAGCGGACGTCGATCCCGGTACATCTGCGTCATCAGAGGCAGGTGCGACATCCCTCGGGACCAGTCCAGCCCGTCCGAAGCGGAGCCCATCAGCCGCTCATACCGCGAACGGGATCCGGCATCGTGCAGGAACAGATCGAGGTAGCGGTCTCCGAGCGGGAGCATGGCCTCCCATGTGCGATCCTCGGCGGTGAGGCGCCGATCCAACCGCGCCAGGCGCCGGCACTCCTGCGCCTCGGCGTCAAGCCCTGCGGCATCCAGCATCTCGGCGGCGACGGGGAGGCGGAACCGGTCGGTGGCGTCGGCGTCCAGTGCCGGACAATCGAGGACCAGGCCGGACACGCGCTCGGGATGCGTCAACGCGTAGTCGAGCGCATACGCGCCGCCCGCCGAGTGCCCGGTGACCGTCCAGCTCTCGATCCCCAGGGTTCGGCGGATCGTCTCGAAGTCGTCGATGAGCTGATCGATGCTCGGCTCCGTGCCTTCCGGCAGCGCGTCCGAGCGCAGCACACCGCGCTGATCCACACCGATCACACGCATCCCCGCGCCGGCGAACAGGTCGCCGACCGACGCCATGAAGTCCCAGCAGGAGTTTCCTGGCCCGCCGTGGATGAACAGCAGAGGATGGCCGTCCGACGGCCCGCGCTCGTCGACGAAGATTCGGGTGCCGTCGAAGTCGAGAAGGGAATCCACCTCGGCATCCTATGGGCGGTCCCGCAGGCCGTCCATGCCTCTTGTGCTGATCAGCCCTGCAGTCGCGCGATCCACGCCTCGACGTCGTCCGCGGTCCGAGGGATGTCGGCCGAGAGGTTCACCGGACCGTCCTCGGTCATCAGGATGTCGTCCTCGATGCGCACGCCGATGCCGCGCAGCTCCTCCGGAACCGTGAGGTCGTCGATCTGGAAGTACAGGCCCGGTTCGATGGTGAACACCATGCCCGCCTCGAGAATGCCGTCGTAGTACATCTCCCGCCGCGCCTGCGCGCAGTCGTGCACATCGATCCCGAGGTGATGCGACGTGCCGTGCACCATGTACCGACGCTGCTGGCCACCCTTGTCGGCATCCAGCGCCTCCTCGGCCGTGACCGGCAGCAGACCCCACTCGGCAGTGCGCTTGGCGATGACCGCCATCGCGGCCTCGTGCACGCTGCGGAACCGCACACCGGGCTTCGCCGCGGCGAACGCGGCATCCGCTGCCTCGAGCACGACCTCGTACACACGACGCTGCACGTCGGAGAACTTTCCGTTCACAGGCAGGGTGCGCGTGATGTCGGCGGTGTACTGGCTGTCGACCTCGACGCCCGCATCGATGAGGATCAGATCGCCGGGGACGACCGTGCCGTCGTTGCGCGTCCAGTGCAGGTAGCAGGCGTGCGGGCCGGAGGCCGCGATCGTGTCGTAGCCCTCCCAGTTGCCGTCGCTGCGGGCGCGCTGGTGGAAGATGCCCTCCACGACGCGCTCGCCGCGGGGGTGGGCGACCGCGCGGTCGAGCTCGCGGATGATGTCGTCGAAACCGGATGCTGTGACCGCGACCGCGGTGCGCATCTCGGCGATCTCGAACTCATCCTTGACCAGACGCATCTCGGAGACGAAACGCGTGAGATCGTCATCCTCGTCGACGACGACATCGGCGTCACCGGCGACGAACGCATCGACGTGAGCGGTCTCCACCGTCAGGTCGGCGGCGACGCCGGCCAGCGAGGGGCGCGGGCCGATCCAGAACTCGCCGATCGTGGCATCCGAGTAGAACTCGCTGGTGCTGCGGTCGGCGCGCTCGCGGAAGTACAGCGTCACGTCGTGTCCCGCGTCGGTCGGCTCGAACACCAGCAGCGAATCGGGCTGGGCGTCGGTCTCCCACCCGGTCAGGTGCAGGAACGCGGAGTGAGCGCGGAACGGGTAGTCGGTGTCGTTGCTGCGCTGCTTGAACGAGCCGGCGGGAACGACGAGGCGCTTGCCGGGGAACGCCGCGGAGACCTTCGCTCGGCGGGCGGCGGCGAACTCGGCCTGAGCGCGCGGCGCCGGCATCGACTCGGGGCGGTCGGCCCACCCTGTCGAGATCGTGTCCAGGAAGCCCTGCGGGAAGGGCTGCTTGCGGGGGTTCTTGGCCTCTTCGACAGCCTCGGTCGGGGTTTCGACGGCGGTGTCGTTCTCTGCAGTGCTCATGCGTTCCATTCTCTCATCCCCACGCTGGCCTCGGATGAGCCGGTGCGGCCATGTGTGCCACATGGTCTGCTGCGGATCGCCAGATGCGGCCATGTGTGCCACATGTCCAGTGGGGAGAGCAGAAGCACCGCGCCCCCGATGCAGATCAGCCGACGGGCTCCAACTGTGCGACCAGCGCACGGTGATCGCTCCCGCCGGCGTCGTCCAGAACGAGGGAACCGGTCGCCTGCCAGTTGTCGCTGGCCATGACGTGGTCGATCGGTGCGCCCAGCAGCGAGGGGACGGATGCCGGCCAGGTGCCGGCCGTGCCGTTGCCCGTGGCACTGGCGACATCGTGGCATCGGCCCATCGTGCCGCCGTCACTGCCGAAGGAGGCCATGTGGTCGAGCGTCGCGTTGAAGTCGCCGGCGAGGATGAAGTCGCCCGCCGGGCACTGGTCGGCGATCCACGCCAGGTCCGACCGCCAGCGATCCATGGCGTCCTCCCGCGGTGCGACGGCGTGCACGGCGACGATCGTCGGCCCCGTTCCGTCCACCGGCATCGCGACCGCACTCGGCACCGAGCTCGTGTTGCTGGAGCCGTCGCGCGAGGACGCGATCACCGAGTACTCGCCGAGCTTCGCCGAGATGAGGATCGTGGTCTGCCAGGCCTGCGGACCGTTCGCCACATCGGGACGGATGTTCACGTGATGCACCCACATCGGGTCCCCGGCATCCCGCATCCGGATCGCGATCTGCTCGCCGACCTGCTCGGATGTCTCGGGCAGTGCGACGATATCGACCTGCTGCTCCGTGATGACCTTCGCGATCCGGTCGGCAGAGACGGCGGCGCCGTTGGTGTTCCAGGTGAGCACGCGCAGAGCGGCATCCGTCTTCGCGGGCAGCGACCCGGTGCCGAGCCCTCTGGTCGCGCCGACCAGTCCCGTCGCCGAAGCGCCGATCAGCGCGACGATGAGGATGGACGCGGCGAATCCGCGCATCGGCCGGGCGAGCATCAGCAGCAGGGCGAGGATCACGATCACCGCGAACCCGGCGAACACGAGCGCGCGCGAAGCGATGATCTGCGCGAGCGGGAACGTCGTCTCGAGCTGGAAGAACTGCGGCCAGACGAGGATGGCGGTCGCGATCGCGAAGAGCACGGTGAGGAGGATTCCGAACAGACGTAGCATCACCGAAAAGCCTAGGGGAGGCTCCTGTGATGGCCCTGGCGGTACGCTCTGAGGATGACCCAGGGCGCGCACTCACCGTTCAGCGGGCCCAGCGATCTGCACCTGCACTCCAACCACTCCGACGGCACCGAGCCACCCGCTGAGGTCGTCCGTCAGGCGCATGCCCACGGCATCCGCACGCTCGCACTCACCGACCACGACCGCACGACCGGCTGGGTCGAGGCAGGGGATGCCGCTGTTGCCCTGGGCATGACGTTCCTGCCAGGCATCGAGTTCTCCGCCCGGCACGACTGGCGCAGCGTGCACGTGCTCGGCTATCTCTTCGACCCCGCCGACCCGGGCCTGGTCGCCGAGACCGACCGCATCCGCACGGACCGGCTGGGGCGTGCGGAGCGCATCGTCCGCAACATCGCACGCGACTACGCGCTCGACTGGATCGACGTCCTCGCGCAGACGACACCGGATGCCACGGTCGGCCGTCCGCACATCGCGGACGCGCTGGTGGCGCGCGGAATCGTCCGCGACCGCACCGAGGCGTTCGACGGCATCCTGCATCCGCGCACGGGATACTACGAGCCCCACTACGCGCCCGATCCCCTCACCGCCGTGCGTCTGATCACGCGCGCCGGAGGAGTGGCGGTCATCGCGCATCCGGTGACCATGGGACGCGATCGGATGATGCCCGTCTCGTACCTGGAGCGGCTGATCGCCGAGGGCCTCGGCGGCCTCGAGATCGATCATCGCGAGAACACCGAGGACGGCAAGCGGATGCTGCGCGGGATCGCCGCGGAGCACGACCTGATCGTCACCGGCTCCAGCGACTACCACGGCGCGGGAAAGCCCAACCTGCCGGGGGAGAACACCACCTCCGATGAGATGGTCGCCCGCATCATCGATCGCGCGACGGGGACGCCCCCGCGGTACCCGTAGGCCGCTGCCCCCGCACACAGAACAGCCGCGCGACCCGAAGAACGGATCGCGCGGCTGAAGGGCTGAGTCAGGCGCCGGTGGGCGCTGCGCCACCCGAGCGGCGACGGCGCCGACGGCGCTGCGGGGCGGGCTTGCCGTCGCGGTGCTCGCGCGTGGCGTCGCCGTCGTGCGTGCCGGCGCCCTCCGCGTCGCGATCGACGGTCGTGGTCGCCGCACCGGAGTCGGATGCCGGCTTCTCGGCGCCCTCGATGAACGTCGAGCCGACCTGCTCGCCACTCGAGCCGCGGTTGCGGCGACGGCGACGGCGAGTGGTGCCCTCGTCCGTGCCCTCAGCGGCAGCATCCGCGGCCTTCTGCGGCTGACGCTGCTTGCGCTCGGATGCCGGCTTCTCGGCCTTCGGCGCGGTGCGCAGCCGGCCCTTCGTGCCCTCGGGGATGTCGAGGTCGCTGAACAGGTGCGGGCTCGAGGAGTACGTCTCGACGGGCTCGGGCTGACCGAAGTCCAGCGCGCGGTTGATCAGGGCCCACTTGTGCAGGTCCTCCCAGTCCACGAAGGTGACCGCGATGCCCGTCTTGCCCGCGCGTCCCGTACGGCCGGCGCGGTGCAGGTACGTCTTGTCCTCGTCGGGGATCGTGTGGTTGATCACGTGCGTGACGTCATCGACGTCGATGCCGCGGGCGGCGACGTCGGTCGCGACCAGCACGTCGCGCTTGCCGGCCTTGAAGGCGGCCATCGAGCGCTCACGCTGCTCCTGGCCCATGTCGCCGTGAACGCCGCCGACGTTGAAGCCGCGGTCGCCCAGCTCGTCGACGAGCCGCTGCGCAGCCCGCTTGGTGCGGGTGAAGATGACCGTCTTGCCCCGACCCTCGGCCTGCAGGATGCGGGCGATGATCTCGTCCTTGTCCAGCGAGTGGGCCCGGTAGACGACGTGCTTGATGTTCGCCTGCATCAGACCCTCGTCGGGGTCGTTCGCGCGGATGTGGATCGGGTTCGTCATGAACCGGCGTGCGAGCGCCACGATCGGGCCGGGCATGGTCGCCGAGAACAGCTGCGTGTGGCGCACGGGCGCGACCTTCGAGAAGATCTTCTCGATGTCGGCGAGGAAGCCCAGGTCGAGCATCTTGTCGGCCTCGTCGAGCACGACCTCGGTCGCGTTCGACAGGTCGAGCAGCCGCTGGTTGGCGAGGTCGATCAGACGGCCCGGGGTTCCCACGACGATCTGCGCGCCGGCCTTGAGCTGGTCGATCTGACCCTCGTACGCCTTGCCGCCGTAGATGGCGACGACGCTGGTGGGACGGTTCGAGGTCAGCATGTCGATGTCCTCGAACACCTGCACGGCGAGCTCACGGGTCGGTACGACGACGAGCGCCTTGACGCCCGGCTCCGGATTCTGCCCGAGACGCTGCACGAGCGGGATGCCGAAACCGAAGGTCTTTCCGGTTCCGGTCTTGGCCTGGCCGATGATGTCCTGGCCCGGCAGGCCCAGGGGGATGGTCTGCTCCTGGATGGGGAAGGCATCGACGATGCCCTTTGCGGCAAGGGCATCGAGGATGTCCTGGTCGATGCCCAGATCAGCGAATGAAGTCACAGTATGCGTCTGCCTGTCCGGCGCGTGCGCGGCAACGTGCCGCGAGAAGGGCGCCTCGAAATGTATCCACGCCGTCACGTGTGCCACAGGCGCGGGGTCCTGCTCCGATGGCAGGACGGGACTAGCCTACCGGAGGCGCGCCGTCTGACCAGTAGTCTGGGCGGGTGGTCAACTGGTTCTGGAAGCGCAAGCCCCAGCGGCGCACCCTGACGCTGCGCAGCCGCGGTGAGAGCGGCGACGCCACCCGCGTCGACTTCGCGGAGCTCGCACCCGAGCTCAACCGCTTCCTCGGACAGGCCGCCTATCTGCAGCTCGGCTACTTCGAGACGCTGAGCCGCAGCATCCGCGGCACCCAGGAGCTCGCACGCAAGGAGGCGCTCTCCCGCGCCGCCGGCGCGGCTCTGGACAAGCATCGCCGAATCGTCGAGCTCATCGCCGAGCAGGGGGAGGACCCCACCCAGGTGATGCTCCCGTTCCGCGAGAACCTCGACGCGTTCCGGCGCAAGACCATTGGCGAGCGGCAGGAGGAGACCCTGCTGTCGGTCTATCTGACGGCCGGGATGCTGGACGACTTCTATCTCGCCCTGGCCTCCGGCTACGGCGAGACCGGGGCGCGGGTCGCCGAGATCCTGCGTCGGGACGACGCCGGCAGCGGCATCGTCACGATCATCCAGGAGACCATCGAGATCGACCAGGAGTGGCGCTCACTGCTGTCGATGTGGGGGCGTCGTCTCGTCGGCGACACCCTGCTGGTGTGCCGGGGCGCGCTGCGTCCGGGACGTCTGGAAGCCGACGACAAGCGCATCGAGCCGGTCTACACCGAGTTGATGGGCGCGCATGCTCGTCGGATGGATGCCATGGGACTCGCCTCGTAGCATCCGCTCGACACTTGTCGGCGTGAACGACGGATGTCGGACGGATCGGCCGGTCTGAGCCGACATCCGTCGATTGCCCCGACATCCGTGGTGGGCGGCGGAGCGACGGGTCAGATCCCGAGTGCCAGCTTCTCGGCGGCGTCGTGACGGATGCGCAGCGCGCTGAGCGCGAGCGTCGCCAGCACGGCGATCAGCAGACCGCCGCCGATGCTGGCCACCCACAGCCAGATGACGTTCTCGCCGACGCCGCTCCACTGCAGGATCGTGTAGATCGCCGCAGCGGCGGCCGTCGTGATGGCAGGGACCACGGCGACCCCGCGCAGATCGCGCCTGGGCAGCAGATAGTGCAGAGCGACTCCCAGGGCGCAGGCGGCGATCAGCGCGAGCAGGATGTACATGTCAGGCGACGAAGCCGACCCGGCGCGACTCCTCGGTGCCCAGTTCGATGTAGGCGAGGTTCGCGGTGGGGACGATGTAGGAGCTGCCCTTCGCGTCGCTGAAGCTCAGGTGGCTGGCGTTCTGCTCGAGAGCGGAGGTGACCTGCTCCCGCACCTCGTCGGCGCTGGCGGAGGTGTCGAAGCTCAGCTCACGACCGGTGTTGACGATGCCGATGCGAATTTCCACGCGTTCTCCTCAGTGTCTGCGAACACCGGCAACTCTACCGGCTGGCATCGACGCGGAGCCGGGGGCGGGTCCGATTTCGCCCTGGGCGCACACGGGTAGTCGGATGCGGAGCGAGTCGAAGTGTCGGTGCGCGCCGCTAGCGTGGAGGGCATGACAGAGGATGCCGCTCAGCACGCCGTCGTGCACGCCGACGCGACGGCATCCGGCGTGATCATCGGGGCACCGGGCACGGGCAAGACGACGGCTCTCGTCGACCGCGTCGTGCGGCTTCTCGAGGATGGGCTGCTGCCTGAACAGGTGCTCGTGCTCACCCCCAGCCGGCAGGCGGCCACGGCACTGCGCGACCGCGTGGGCGTGCGGATCAGTCAGGCGACTCCGGGTCCGCTGGTGCGCTCGCTGGCTTCCTTCGCCTTCCAGATCGTGCGCGGAGCCACCGTGCAGCAGGGGCTCGAGCCGCCCGCGCTGCTGACCGGCGCCGATCAGGATCGCATCTTCGCGGACCTTCTCGCCGGCGACGCCGAGGACGGCACCCGCAGCTGGCCCGACACCCTCAGCCCGGCAGTGCGCGCGTCCAAGGGCTTCCGCTCCGAACTGCGCGCCTTCCTCGCCGAATGCACCGAGCTCGGCATCGTCCCCGGCGAGCTCGAGTCGTCCGGACGTGACGTATGGGGCGCCGCCGCCGATTTCCTCGACGAGTACCGCGAGGTCATGGGCGGCATGCGGGTCTCGCATCGCGACATCCCCGAATTGCTCGCCGAAGCCACCGGAATCCTGCAGACGGCGGATGCCGCGTCCCTCGGCCCGCTCGCCGCGCTGCGCGCCGTGCTCATCGACGACGCGCAGGAGCTCACCCGCGGCGGCATCCGACTCGTCAGGGCTCTGCGCGGGCGCGGCGTGGCCGTGCTGGCGCTCGGCGACCCGGACATCTCGTCCGGCGCCTTCCGCGGCGCGAGCCCGCAGCTGTTCGCCGAGCTGGCGCAGGTGCTGGGCGACGTGCACGTCCTCGACGCGGCGCACCGCCAGAGCGACGCGCTGACCGCCCTCACCCGCACGGTCACGCAGGCCATCGGCGTCGCCGGACGCGTCGATCATCGCCGCGCGCCTGGCGAGGCGTCCGACCTCGGACTGCGCGCGCTCATCGCCCCCTCGCCGCACGAGGAGATCGACCGCATCGCGGCGATCGTGCGCGACTGGCATCTCAGCGACGGCATCCCGTGGAGCGAGATCGCCGTGATCGCCCACGACACCCGCCAGATCGTGATGCTCGAGGCCGAGCTCGCCGCCCGCGAGGTGCCCACCCGCGCCGCCGGTGTGCCGAGGCCGCTCGGCAGCGAGGGCGCCGTCCGCTCGATCGTCGAGATCGTGCGGCTCGGGCTGGCAGATGCCGCGGACCGCCCGAGCGATCTGCTCGCCGAGGCGCTCACCTCGCCCTTCGGCGGGCTGGATGCCGTGGGCCTGCGCCGGCTGCGCGCGCGCCTGCGTCACGTCGAGCTGGGCGACGGCGGATCGACGCCCGCACGCGAGCTGCTGCGCGAGGCGATGCAGTTCCCGCATCTTTTCGACAGGGTGGATGCTCCCGAGGCGCGCGTCGCACAGCGCTTCGCCGAGACACTGGCCCAGGTGCACGAGGCGGGGGCGGCGGGGGAGACGATCCACGAGCTGCTCTGGCGGGTCTGGGACCGGGCCCGATCGATCGGCGGCGCCTCCCTGCAGACTGCCTGGCGCACGGCGGCCGACCAGCCAGGGGGCGCGGAGATCGCGCGCTCGCTGGACAGCCTGGTGGCCCTGTTCGACGCGGCCAAGCGCTTCGTCGAGCGCTCGCCGCACGAGAAGCCGGCCCTGTTCATCCGCGACATCCTCGACAGCGAGGTGCCCGAGGACACCCTGTCCGCACCCGACCGGCCGGGACTGGTCACCCTGATGACGCCCGCGACCGCGCTCGGTGCCGAGTTCGAGGCGGTCGTCGTGGCGGGCGTGCAGGACGGCGTCTGGCCGAACGTGCGCCTGCGCGGCGGGATGCTGGAGACCTGGCGCCTCGCCGACTGGCTGGCAGCCTCGCGCGACGGGCTGCCCGAGATCGTCCCCGGCGTGCTCGACCGCCGACGCGCCGCGCTGCACGACGAGCTGCGGCTGTTCGTGCGGGCTCTGTCGAGGGCGCGCACGAGCCTGGTCGTCTCGGCGGTGGACGACGACGATCAGACGCCCAGCCCGTTCTTCTCCTTCCTGCCTCCTGCCCCGCCTGCCGAGCAGGATGAGCTGCGCTTCGCGCATCCGATCACGCTGCGCGGACTCGTGGCACGTCATCGGCGCGTGCTGACCACCTCCGTCGATGAGGCCGAGCGGATGGCATCGGCGGGTCAGCTGAGCATTCTCGCGGAGGCGGGTGTCTCCGGAGCGGCCACCGACGAGTGGTACGGCGTGACACCGCCCTCGAGCGCGGCGCCGTTGCGGGATCTGACCGCGGCCCCGGTGAAGGTCTCGCCCTCGCGGCTGGAGGCGTTCGAGGAGTGCGGCCTGAACTGGGTGGTCTCCTCGCTCGGCGGCGACACGGTCGCCCCGCCTTCGGCGGGGATTGGAACGATCGTGCACGAGGCCATGGAGAAGGTCCCGGACGGGGATCTGGATGCGATGCGCGCGATCGTCGACGAGCACTGGCCCGAGCTGGACTTCGAGACCGAGTGGATCGGACGCAAGGAGCGCCGACGCGCCGAGCTGTACGTGGAGCGACTGCACTCCTACATCGGTGCGAGCGCCGCCGACGGCGGGCGTGTGGTCGGTGCCGAGGCCGCGTTCCGCTTCGCCGTGGACCTGGCCGATGAGCACGTGCTGCCGGCGACGCCGGAGGACGCCGAATCGGATGCCGTGATCACGCCGCGTGCGGTGGTGGGCGGTGTGATCGACCGGGTGGAGGTGTACCCGGCCGGAGCCGGTGAACACGCGGCCGCCCGCGGCCAGAAGTGGGAGCGGATGAGCGAAGGCGATGGTGGAGAGCGGGTCGTCGTCGTGGATCTGAAGACCGGCAAGTACGAGCCCGACACCGAGGCCAACGTGCGCGAGCACGCCCAGCTCGCTGCGTACCAGATCGCCGTGCAGGAGGGGCTCGTCGAGGGCGCCCCCGCGGCGGCGCTCACCGGCGCGCGCCTGCTGATCGTCTCCAAGACGGTCGGCAAGGCGGAGTACCGCGTCGCCCACCAGCACACCCTCGACGGCGAGGCGCGCACGGCCTTCCTGCACCGCATCACCGAGGCGGGCCGGGGGATGGCGGCCAGCAGCTTCACCGCCCAGGTCGAATCGCACTGCGCCGACACCCAGGTGCGCGTGACCCCGTGCCGCATCCACACGGTACCGGCGGTGAGTGCGTGATCCCCACGACCTCAGCCGACTGGACGACCCCCTCGACGATCTCCGCAGAGATCATCGCACTCGCTCTCGGACTGCCCGTGCCCACGCAGGCGCAGCAGGCCGTCATCCAGGCTCCGCCCACTCCGGCACTCGTCGTCGCCGGTGCGGGCAGCGGCAAGACCGAGACCATGGCGGGCCGAGTGGTCTGGCTCGTCGCCAACGGGCACGTGCGTCCCGACGAGGTGCTCGGGCTCACCTTCACTCGCAAGGCCGCCGGCGAGCTCGCCGAGCGCATCGGCACCCGGCTGGAGACCATCGGGCACTTCGGGCGCCGCGGCCTGCTGCCGCATCTGCCCGAGCTCGTCGCCGAGGACGCTCTGCGTCGGGTGCACGACGCGGCACCGGGTGCCCAGCGCGAGGTCGTGCGCATCCAGGTGCTGGATGCGCTTGCCGAGCGGCTCGGCACGGGCTGGGATCCGCGCACGCCGCGCTCGGCCGATGACCTGCTGATCCGCCCTCGGGTCTCCACCTACAACGCCTTCGCCGACGGGATCGTCCGCGAGCACGCCGCCCGCATCGGCCGTGATCCCGAGGCGGCCATGCTGAGCCAGTCGGCCTCCTGGCTGATCGCCCGTGCGGTGGTGCTGCGCGCCGACCTGCCGGGGCTGGAGGACATCGACCGCGCACTTGGCACCGTCATCGACGCGGTGCAGAAGCTGGCCGGCGAGGCGCTGGATCACCGGGTCGACCTCGATGCCGCCGAGCGCATCGCCGCCGAGCAGGCCGCGGCCTTCGGCCCGTACCGCACCAACCGCGACGTCGACACCGCCGCGTTGAACCTGCTGAGCATGCCGGTGCTGGCCGGGCTCGTGCGCGAGTACATCGCCGAGAAGGAGCGACGAGGGGTGCTCGACTTCGCCGACCAGGTCGGCGGGGCGTTCGACATCGTCGAGACCGCACCCGATGTGCGCACCGAGCTGCGCGAGCAGCACCGGGTCGTGCTGCTGGACGAGTACCAGGACACCTCCGTCATCCAGACGCGCTTCCTCGCCGCGCTGTTCCGTGACAGCGCGGTGATGGCGGTCGGCGACCCGCACCAGTCGATCTACGGCTGGCGCGGCGCGAGCGCCGACAACCTCTACGCCTTCGGTCGCTCGTTCGCCGACGAGCAGCCCGCGCGCACGTACAGCCTGATGACCAGCTGGCGCAATGACAGCAGCATCCTCGACGTCGCCAACCGCGTGCTCGAACCGCTCAAGCGGCCCGGTCTCGAGGTGCCGGCGCTCGAGCCGCGCCCCGGCGCGGGCCTCGGCGACGTCCAGGTGTCGTTCCCGCACACGGTCGATGACGAGGCCGAGGCCGTCGCGGAATGGTTCGAGCAGCGCCGCGCGGAACATGCGTCGGATGCCGAGCGCGGGGCGCACACAGGGGCGATCCTGTTCCGCTCCAAACGGCACATGCAGACCTTCGCCGGGGTGCTGGCGCGCCGCGGCATCCCGCACCGCATCCTGGGCCTGGGCGGACTGCTGTCCACCCCCGAGGTCGTCGACGTGGTCTCGATGCTCCGCGTGATCCACGACCCCACCGCCGGCTCCGCGCTGATCCGGCTGCTGGTGGGCCCCCGGTTCGCGATCGGGGTGGCCGACATGGCGGCGCTGTACGACCTGGCATCCGCTCTCGCTCGACGCGACGCGTCGCTGGCGCCGCTGTCCGACGAGGTGCGGGAGCGACTGCGCTCCTCCCGCGGCGCCGACGAGGCCGTCTCGATCATCGACGCCGTCGACTTCCTGCGTGCGGCGCCCGACGACTACCGGCTGATCCAGGCGATCACGCCTGAGGGACGCAGTCGACTTCGGAGCGCCGGAGAGATCCTCGAGCGGCTGCGCCGTTCGGTCGGGCTCCCGATCCCCGAGCTCATCCGCCTGATCGAGCTGGAACTGCGCCTGGACATCGAACTCGCGGCCAACGAGTCCCGCGGACCGGCCCGCGTCGCGGCGACGCAGCTGCGCGCGTTCGTCGACGAGGTGCGCGCCTTCCTCACCGCCGACGACCGCGGAACGATCTCGAGCCTGCTGGCCTGGCTGGACAAGGCCGAGAGCACCGACGAGCTGATGCCTCGTCCCGAGCCGCCCGAGCCCGGGGTCGTTCAGCTGCTCACGATCCACGGCTCGAAGGGGCTGGAGTGGGATGCCGTCGCCGTCGTGCGTCTCGTCGAGGACGAGCTGCCCGGCCGCGTCAGCGACACGTCCGGCTGGTTCGGCTTCGGGGTCGTCCCGTTCGCCCTGCGTGGCGACCGCGACGCCCTGCCCGTGTTTCGCTGGGACCCGCAGTCCGAGAAGGATGCCGTGGGCGACGACCCCGCGAAGCGGCACAAGGCCGCGCTGGACGCCCTCGCGGCCGGGGTGACCAAGGCGTTCCCGCACGGGGGAGCACTGCGCCGCTTCAAGAACGCCTACCGCGACTACCAGCAGCAGGAGGAGCGCCGACTGGCCTACGTGGCCGTCACCCGTGCACGCCGTGACCTGCTGCTGTCCGGCGCGCACTGGGCGGGACAGGTCAAGCCCCGCAAGGCGAGCCCCTTCCTGCTCGATGCCATCGACGTGCTCGGTCTGGACCCGATCGGCGAGGTCGACCCCGACGAGAATCCATACGCAGGACCGGGGCTGACCACCTCCTGGCCGATGGACCCGCTCGGCGCGCGCCGCGCCGTGGTGACGACCGCCGTTGAGCACGTGCGCACGGCGATGGCCGCCGACGAAGCCCCTGCGCCGACCGTGCAGCTGGAGCGGCTGCTCGCCGAGCGTGCCGAGCGTCTGCGCGGCACGGGGGGAGAGGCCCCCACCCGCGTACCCGCCTCACGGTTCAAGGACTGGGTGACCGACTACCGCGGCACGCTCCGCGATCTCGGCCGCCCCATGCCCGAGCGCCCGTACACGCAGACCCGGATCGGCACGCTGTTCCATGCCTGGGTCGAGCACCGCTCCGGACTAGTCGGTGCAGGGCCGTCCGCCGAGAGCGCCCTGTGGGAGCTCGACGAGGACACGCCGGATGCCGGCGCGATGGCTCCCACGACCGGTGACGACGAGCAGGCGCTCGCCGGGCTGCGCGCGATCTTCGAGCGCAGTGAATGGGCGGATCTGCAGCCGATCGCGGTGGAGATCGAGATCGACTTCGCCTTCGGGTCATCGGACAGCACGGCCGGAAACGCCGCCGACGGGCACATCGTGATCTGCAAGCTCGACGCTGTCTACCGACGTGAGGACCACGACGGCCGAATCGAGATCGTCGACTGGAAGACCGGCCGCGCACCGCGCACCGCGCAGGAGCGGGAGGAGCGGATGCTGCAGCTCGCCCTCTACCGGGTGGCCTACCACCGCCGGTTCGGCGTGCCGCTCGAGCAGATCGACGTCGTGCTGTTCTACGTGGCGGACGATCTCGTCATCCGCGGAGACCGGGTCTACTCGGAGGAGGAGTTGGTCCAGCGCTGGAGCGCCGCACGGGCTGCGCGCTGAGCCTCTTCGGCCGAGTCGATGTCACTGGGCTGATGCTCGGGAGCCGGAGCGTCCTGCCGGTCGGCGCCGTCATGGTCCGAACCGCGCACGCCGCTGATCCCGGTCAGATCCTGCGTGACCTCCTCAGACGAGCCCTCCGCGCGATCGTCGCCGACGACGCCGGACGAGTCGCGCGCGCCGAGTGCCTCGTGCGTGTCACCGGGGTCGGGCGCGTCATCGGAATCGGCGTCCGCACCGTCGGCCGGCTGCTCGGGCGTCTCCGCGTCCGCGTCGTCGTGCCAGAGATCCTCACGGCGATAAGCATCGGTCTGCATCGAGGTGTCCACGACCGTCGCGGCCGTGTCCGGCGTGCGATCCAGCACGTCCAGCGCGGAATCGACGCCGCCCGTGTAGGCGGCGATGACGCGCAGGTCGTCGCTGCGCAGACCGTCGGCGAGCGATTCCAGCAGCGCGGCGGCGTCGTCGACGATGTCGGGCCGCCGCTGCTCATCGCCGTGCACCAGCCAGCGTGCGAACTCGAGCTCGGCGTGCAGACGGGCACGCACGCGCAGGGCATCGTCGGTGGCGCGGGACGAAGCGGCCACATAGGCGGCGTGCACGTCCTCGGCGGCATCCGGTGCCCCCGACAGCCAACCGAGGTCTTCGGCGGGATCGCCGACGTTCAGTCCGCGCCAGCCGAGCACGCCGATCACCTGCGGGCCGTCCTGGGGGTCGTCCTCGAAGAGGAACGACTGCGCCTGCAACCCGGCCAGTGTGACCGCGGTCTCGAACCGCCACAGGTCACCGTCTCCGGTGGCATCGCGCCAGCGCGCAGTGAGTCTGGCCGGCACGCGTCCGGTGGACGCCGCACGGTCGACGAGCTGCTGGATCTCGGAGCGCACGCCCGCGGCATCCCGGATCGTCAGGCCCGCAGCCCGCACCACCGAGGCGGGCAGAGCGTGCACGGCGGCGATCGCCTCGCCGATCGATGTCGCCGCCCCTCGCCCTCCCGGCACGTGGGTGGCCTCGATCTGGAAGCCGGGCATGAGGTCGGTGACCAGCGCCCTCGCCTCGCCCACGCGGGTCTCGCCGACGCAGGTCGGCACCTGGAACGGCAGCATCTCCCTGGCGCCGGGCGTGAGCGCGCGCAGCGCGAACGACTCCTCGGCCAGTTCGCGCTCGGCAGCATCGTCCTCCGCCACGCGGATGACGAGTTCGCGTCCGTCGGCGAGCGTGGCGATCGCGGAGTCGAACCTCCCGTCTCCATCCGAGGTCAGGGCGCGAGCGCCGACGACCTCAGCCCCGGGCAGTGCGGCCGTGACCGCCGCCACTAGAGTGAAAGGTGAGCGTGCCATGTCCTCCAGGTTAGGTGCGCACCCCGGCCGGTGCGCCCACGCCACGCCCTTGCTCCCGTTTACGATCGTGCGGAGCAGGTGAGCACATGACACGAGATCAGGAGGAGCACATGACCTCATCGCCGGACATCCTCGATCGGGCCGCGGACACGCGTACCGAGCCCGGCCTTCTCGAGCGCCTGCGCGCCGACCCGAGCACACGGGCGATCCTCGTCCGCGAAGGTCGTCTCCGGGTGACCGACGACGCGCTGCTGCGGGCCGACGTCGACACGGCGGGCGAGGCCGAGTGGGCGCTGTTGGGACGCGATCGGGACGGAGCCGCCCTGCTGCTGGCAGCCGTCCCCGCACCGACGGACAGCATCGACAGCGCCCCGGAGGAGACCTGGCTGGGACTGCGGGATGTCGGCGGGCGGCTCGACGAGCACGAGACCGATCTGTTCGTCACCGCGATCGCGCTCGCAGCCTGGCTGCGGGATGCCCGCTACTGCTCGGTGTGCGGTTCCGCACTGGAGGTGCAGAACGCCGGATGGTCGCGGCATTGTGCGAATTGCGACGCCGAGCACTTCCCGCGCACCGATCCGGCCGTCATCGTCGCGGTCGTGAGTCCGGACGGCGAGCGGCTGCTGCTGGGCGCGAACGCGAACTGGCGAGGACGGATGTTCTCCTGTTTCGCCGGGTTCGTCGAGGCCGGCGAGTCCCTCGAGGACACCGTGCACCGCGAGCTCTTCGAAGAGGCGGGGGTGCGGGTGCGCGACATCCGCTACGTCGCCTCCCAGGCGTGGCCGTACCCCCGTTCGCTGATGCTGGGTTTCCAGGCGGTGACCGTCGACGAGCAGACCCGAGCCGACGGCGAGGAGATCATCGAGGTGCGCTGGCTGACGCGCGCCGAGATCGGCACGTCGCTGGCGGGCGAGGGCCCGGTCGGGCTGCCCGGCCCGGCGTCCATCGCGCGTCGGCTCATCGAGCAGTGGTACCGGGATGGTCAGTGAGCGAGCGGAAGTGCCTGTGCTGAGCGAGCGGAGCGAGTCGAGGTGAGCGCGCTCGACGCCCTGGACGAGCGCCAGCGCGAGGCGGCATCCGTGCTCCGCGGACCGGTCGCGGTACTGGCCGGTGCCGGCACGGGAAAGACACGGGTGATCACCCATCGCATCGCGCACGGGGTGGACACCGGGGCGTACTCGCCGTCTCGGGTGATGGCCGTCACCTTCACGGCCAAGGCCGCGGGGGAGCTGCGCGGGCGCCTGCGCGCACTGGGCGTCGGCGGCGTCTCCGCGCGCACGTTCCACAGCGCGGCGCTCGCCCAGCTGAACTTCTTCTGGCCCACCCTCGCGGGCGACACCGCGCCGAAGATCATCGACAACAAGGTGCGGATGCTGGGGCAGGCCGCCGACGGCATGCGCCTTCGGCCCAGCACCGCCACCCTGCGCGACATCGCCTCCGAGATCGAATGGCGCAAGGTCTCGATGCTGTCCATCGAGCAGTACGCCGAGCAGGGCCGCCCGATCAGCGGCATCCGCCCCGAGCAACTCATCGAACTGCAGATCGCCTACGAGGCGCTGAAGGACGAGCGGCGCCAGCTGGACTTCGAGGACGTGCTGCTCGCCTGCGCAGGCATGATCGAGACCGAGAGCCGGGTGGCCGCATCCGTGCACGAGCAGTACCGGCACTTCACCGTCGACGAGTACCAGGACGTGTCTCCGCTGCAGAACCGGCTGCTGGAGCTCTGGCTCGGAGACCGTCGCGACCTCTGCGTGGTCGGCGACGCCAGCCAGACCATCTACTCCTTCGCCGGTGCCCAGCAGCGCTACCTGCTGGAGTTCGAGAAGCGCTACGCCGACGCCACCGTGGTGCGCCTGGAGGCCAACTACCGTTCGCAGGCGCCCATCCTCACGGTCGCCAACGCCCTCATGAAGGGCCGGCCGGGGGCACTGGCGCTCGTGCCCGCGCACCCGGATGCCGACGCGGAGGCTCCGACGGTCACCGCCTACGACAGCGAGCGCGAAGAGGCCGACGGCATCGCCGCATCCATCGCCGCCCGCATCGGCGCGGGGGAGTCGCCGTCGGACATCGCCGTGCTGTACCGGGCCCATGCGCAATCGGCCGTGCTGCAGCAGGCGCTGGCCGCTCGCGGGATCGCGACCAGTGTGCTCGGCGGCACGCGGTTCTTCGACATGCCCGAGGTGCGACAGGCGGTGCTCGGTCTGCGCGGCGCCGCCGTCGCACCGTCGGTCGTCGGCTTCCTGCCCACGGTGCGCGACGTGCTGCGCAGTCTCGGGCTCACCGACGAGCCGCCCGAGGCCGGAGGGGCGCAGCGCGACGGCTGGGAGGCGCGCCGCGCGATCCTGCGTCTGGCCGAGGAGGCGCCGGACGGGACGACCCTGCGGGTGTTCGCGGATGACCTGATGGCACGCGCCAAGGACCAGCACGAGCCCACGCTGCGCACGGTCACACTGTCGACCCTGCACGCGGCGAAGGGCCTGGAATGGCCGCACGTGCTGCTGGCGGGCTGGGCCGAGGGCGCGCTGCCCATCTCCTACGCGTCGACCTTCACCCAGATCGACGAGGAGCGGCGGCTGGCATACGTGGGAGTCACGCGGGCCGCGCGTACGCTGGCGATCTCGTGGTCTCGAAGCGCGGGGCGAGGGGAGCGGAGTCCCTCAAGATTCCTGGCTGAGATCGGGACGACAGCTCGAGGCACGGGCATCCTTCGTGATGCGGCACCGAGCGCCAGGCGATCCGTCCGTCAGGGCTGACCCGCACCATCACGCCGGTCGTCCGGGCCGGCGTGCGCAGCACGCGTGCGGCCAGGCCCGCCGCGTGCGCGATCCGCGCCGAGGTGATCTCGATCGGGCGCGCCACCAGCTGCGCGTGCAGCATCGGCCAGGCGGGATCGCGCTGCTGCTCGTGCGCGTCGCGGCAGGACAGGCAGGGCGTGCGCCCCGGGAAGACCAGCGGGCCGATCACCGCGGCCTGACGCTCGAAGGCGACCGGAAGATGCGGCAGGTCATCGCGAAGGTAAGGGGCGAACTGCAGTGCGGCGGCGGCTCCCTCCACGACGACGACGGCGACGGAGCCGGGCTCCCTGTCCCCGGCATCCGCGATGCCCTCGTCGGCGAGCGCCTGCCGCATCCGCTCCTGGGCGCGGCCGTTCGCCACGTTCACGCCGTCGACCCAGACCGGTGGGGCGGCGGGCTGCTCCCCGACGAGCAGGGGCTTCAGCCGGGCGAGCAGTTCTCGAGCCGCCTCCCGCGGTGCGCCCACGCCGTGCGCGACGACATCGAACGTGCTGAGTCGGATGCCGCCGCGCAGCCGTCGCAGCAGCGGCTCGACCCACGGTTCGGAGACGTCGAGGGACGCCGCCGCCTCCAGCCCGAACTGCACCGTGTGCTCATCGCGCCACAGCAGCGGATACCGCGGGTCGAGGCGGGTGATCGTCGTGGCGGTCCGAGGGCTCATGCCCCCGATTGTGGGCGCTCCCCGTCGGGCGCGGGGAGCGCATGCACGATCCGTGGACAACTTCTCGGAAGCCCCTGCCTGTGCAGGGACAATCGATCAGACGGGGCGATCGCCTTCCGGACGGTCATCGCCAGGGGCATCCGAGTCGTTCTCGCCGGAGGCATCCGAGTCGCCGTCAGCCGAGGCGTCCGTGCCGTCCTCGCCGGGTGCGTCGCCGAAGTCCTCGCCGTCCAGCAGGCGGGTCAGCGCCTCGTCGAACTCGTCGGCGGCAGGAGCCTCACCGCGCTGCGTGGCCTGCAGGCGGGCGATCAGAGCGGAGGGGTCGTCGATGTCGGCCGGACCCGGCATGAGATCGGGGTAGTCCCACAGCGCATCGCGGGCGGCGACGCCGACGGCATCCGTGACCGCCTGCCACATCGCCGAGGCCTCGCGCAGTCGTCGCGGACGCAGCTTCAGCCCGACCAGGGCGCCGAGCGCATCCTCGGCGGGACCGCCGACCGCACGGCGGCGCCGGGCCGCCTCTGCCAGCCGTGCGCCGTCGGGCAGGCGTGCGATGGCCTGACCGGTGACGACGTCGACCCAGCCGTCGATCGTGGCGATCAGGTTCTCCAGTCGGGTCAGCGCCTCGCGCTGCGCATCCGTCTGCGTCGGCAGCAGCGCGCCGCCCTCGATGGCGGCGCGGAGCTCCTCGGGGTCGCTCGGGTCAAGGCGTGATGCCAGATCCTCGAGCGCTTCGATGTCCACGGTCACGCCGCGGGCGAAGTCGGTGATCTGGGAGAGCACGTGCAGATGCAGCCACTTGGCGTGACGGTACAGCCGCGCGTAGGCGAGCTCGCGGACCGCCAGGTACAGGGCGATCTGATCCTCGGGGATCTCCAGACCCTCGCCGAAGGCGGCGATGTTCTGCGGGATGACGGCGGCCGTCCCTGCGGGCAGCACGGGAATGCCGACGTCGCCGCCGGAGACGACCTCGAGCGAGAGCCGACCGAGCACCTGGCCGAACTGCGCGGCGAAGAGGGATCCGCCCAGGCCCCGCATCAGTTCACCCGCACCCTGCACCATCCCCTGCATCTCCTCGGGCACCTGGCCCTCGAGTGCACCGGTCAGGGCGTCCGCGATGGACGTCGAGACCGGCGAGGCGATCTCCTTCCACACCGGCAGGGTCTTCTGCACCCAGTCGCCGCGAGTCATCGCCTGCGGTGCGGTCGCCAGCTCCGAGATGGTGGTGGCCTCGCTCAGCCACAGGTTCGCCAGCCCGAACGCATCCACCAGGGAGGTCTGGGAGCCTGCGGTGATACCCAGTCCGTCGCGATTGGCGATGTGCAGCGCCTGACGCTCTGCGTTCTGCCACGGATCCTGGGCGAACATGCCCTGCATCTGCGCCATCAGTCCCGACATCCGGCTGGGGTCGAATGATCCCTCGTCCATGTTCGAGAGCGCGTCGCGCAGGGCCTCGGGGTCGATCTGACCACCGGACATCATGCGTCGCAGCATCTCCTCGAAGTCGGAAGGATCCTGTTCGTCGTCTGCCATGCGAATCGCCCTCTCAGCATGCCCGTAGCGTGTGCGCTCTACGCTAGTCACACGATCCTGTGCTCGTGCCCTGCCTGCCCCGGATCCTTGTACGCCGCTCGCGAACGCCCCGGAGGACACGTGTCATCACGCCGCATCAACGGCACGGTCGCAGGGGTGATCGCGCTGAGCGTCTCGCTCGTGGCCCTGGTCGCACTGACCTTCGTCCCCACCCAGTACGTGATCCAGCGTCCGGGCCCGGTGTTCGACACTCTGGGCACCGCGCGCGGCACCGACGGCACCGAGGTGCCGCTGATCGAGGTGCCGGATGCGAAGACCTATCCCACGGGCGGGAACCTCGATCTCACCACCGTGCAGGTGGTGGGCAACCGGGATCGCACGCCCAGCTGGTTCGAGCTGGCGCTGGCCTGGTTCGACCGCACGCGCGCAGTCGTGCCCATCGACACGGTGTTCCCCGAGGGCGTCACCAGCGAGCAGCGCGACGAGCGCAACGCCGCCCTCATGGTCGACTCGCAGCACGAGGCGACGGCCGCGGCGCTCACCGAACTCGGCTACGACGTCGGCGCGCAGGTCGAGGTCGTCAGCGTGGTCGACGGCTCGGCCGCGCAGGGACACCTGAAGGACGGCGACCGGATCCTCGCGATCGACGGCGTCGAGGTCGAATCCGCGACGCTGCTGCGCGACAGGATCCAGAAGGCGAAGGGATCCGAGATCGAGCTGACCGTACTGCGGGGGAGCGAGCGCACGACCGTATCGATCACCCCGGAGAAGACCACGGACGCCGCCGGCGAGACGGTCTGGCTGATCGGCATCACCCTGACCACGGACTACGACTTCCCGATCGACGTGAAGCTGCAGCTCGACAACGTCGGAGGCCCCAGCGCAGGCATGATGTTCGCCCTCGGGATCATCGACACGCTCACCCCCGGCGAGCTCAACGGCGGCGAGAAGATCGCCGGCACGGGCACGATCGACGCCGCGGGCACGGTCGGGCCGATCGGCGGCATCCGGCAGAAGCTGTACGGCGCACGGGATGCCGGTGCGACGGTCTTCCTCGCCCCGGCCAGCAACTGCGACGAGGTCGTGGGACACGTGCCGGACGGCCTGGACGTGTTCCGCACCGCGACGCTGGAGGATTCCCTGCACATCCTCGACGTCATCTCGACGCACGGCGACACTTCGAAGCTGCCGGTCTGCACGGCATCCGCGAAGTGACGGCCTGATCCTGAATCCGGCGGCGGCATCCTCGCCGAGTCCGCGCAGAGCGGAACCCGGGGCCGGAGCATAGGTCGCCTGCATAGTATGGGACGGTGACCACCACCTCAGCCCGTCCGCCGGCCACACCCAGCGCCTCCCGTCGTATCCTCGCCGTCTCGGTGGGGATCATCGCCGCCCTGATCGCCGCGTTCTTCATCTTCGCGTCGCTCTTCACCGAATATCTCTGGTTCGATCAGCTCGACTTCACCACCGTGCTGACCACCCAGTGGATCGCGACGGTGTCGATGTTCGCGATCGGCTTCCTGGGCATGGCGCTGCCGATCTTCCTGTGCATCCAGCTCGCCTACCGGCTTCGGCCGGTCTACGTGCGGTTGAGCTCGCAGCTCGACCGCTATCAGGAGGTCATCGAGCCGCTGCGCCGCCTGGCCATGTGGGGGATGCCGGTGTTCTTCGGCCTCTTCGCGGGCTTCGCCGCCGCAGGCAACTGGAAGACCGTCCTGCTGTGGGCCAATGGCGTCACCACCGGCACGCTCGACCCCGAGTTCGGCCTCGACACCGGCTTCTACCTGTTCGCCATGCCGTTCTACTCGATGCTGCTGGCGTTCGTCTCGGCCGTGCTGCTGCTGAGCCTGCTGATCACGGCGCTGGTGTCGTACCTGTACGGCTCCGTGCGGATCGGCCAGCGCGAGCTGCGCATCTCCAAGCCCGCGCGCATCCAGCTGGCGATCCTCGCCGGCCTCTACATCGCCGTGCAGGCAGTGAGCCTGTGGCTGGATCGCTACCTCACCCTCGTGCAGCCGGAGGGCCGCATCACCGGTGCCGGCTACACCGGCGTCAACGCCACCATCCCGGGCCTCGCGATCCTCTCGATCATCGCCGCGGTGGTCGCCGTGCTGTTCCTCGTGACCGCCGTGATCGGCCGCTGGCGCTTCCCCCTCGCGGCCACCGCGCTTCTGATCGTCGCCTCGCTCGTCGTCGGGATCGGCTACCCCTGGGTGGTCACCACCTTCCAGGTGAAGCCGAACGAGAACGACTACCAGGCGCAGTTCTACGACCGCAACATCGCCGCCACCAAGGAGGCGTTCGGCGTCGCCGACATGGAGGTCACGCCCTTCAAGGCGACGACCGACACCGAGGCGGGCCAGCTGCGGGCGGATGCCGCCACCACGGCGTCCGTGCGCATCATGGACCCCGCCGTCATCGGACCGACCGTGCGCCAGCTGCAGCAGTACCGCTCGTACTACCAGTTCGCCGATGAGCTGGACGTGGACCGCTACACGATCGACGGCGAGTCGCAGGACACCGTCGTCTCGGTCCGCGACCTCGACATGGGCAAGCTCGGCGGCGGCGACAGCTGGAACAACCGCACCGCGGTGTACACGCACGGCTACGGGCTCGTCGCCCTGGCCGGCAACGAGCGCACCTCCGACGGCGAGCCGGTGTTCCTCGAGCAGGGCATCCCCACCGCGGGCTTCCTCAGCGAAAGCGAGAAGTTCGAGCCCCGGGTCTACTTCGGCGAGTCCTCGCCGGAGTACTCGATCGTCGGCGCGCCCGAGGGCACGAATCCGGTCGAGATCGACTACCCGCGCGGTCAGGACAGCGAGACCAGCGACACGAAGACGACGTTCACCGGAAACGGCGGGCCCCGCATCGGGAACACCTTCACCAAGCTGCTGTATGCGCTGAAGTTCCAGTCCGAGCAGATCCTGTTCTCGAACCTGGTCAACTCCGACTCCCAGATCCTGTACGACCGCAAGCCGCTGGACCGCATCAAGAAGGTGGCGCCGTACCTGACGCTGGACCACGACCCGTACCCGAGCGTCGTGGACGGCCGGATCGTCTGGATCGTCGACGGCTTCACCACCAGCGCGAGCTACCCGTACTCCAAGACGGTGAGCATGCGGGACGCCATCGCCGATGCGAACACTCCGGCCTCGGCCGTCGCGTTCGACAACATCAACTACATCCGCAACTCGGTCAAGGCCACGGTCGACGCCTACGACGGCTCAGTGAAGCTGTATGCCTGGGACGAGGAGGACCCGATCCTGAAGGCGTGGCAGAAGATCTACCCGTCGACGGTCAAGCCGATCAGCGACATGTCCAGCGACCTGATGAGTCACGTGCGCTACCCGACTGACCTGTTCAAGGTGCAGCGGGCGATGCTCGGGGTCTACCACATCGATGACGCCGGCTCCTTCGCGCAGGAGGACAACCGCTGGCAGACGCCGGCCGACCCTCGCGTGAAGACCGAGCTGCAGCCGCCGTACTACCTGTCGATGAAGATGCCGGGCCAGGACGAGCCGCGCTTCTCGATGTTCTCGACCTTCATCCCCGCGGATGCCCAGGGTGAGAGCCGCGAGGTGCTGATGGGCTACCTGGCGGTCGATTCGGATGCCGGGTCGAAGAAGGGCGTGAAGTCTCCGGACTACGGCAAGCTGCGGATGCTGGAGATCGACACCGCCACCACGGTGCCCGGTCCCGGTCAGGTGCAGAACACATTCGACTCGGATGCCACGGTCGCCGAGAAGCTCAACGTGCTGACTATCGGCAAGTCCGAGGTGAAGTATGGCAACCTGCTGACCCTGCCGGTCGGTGGCGGCCTGCTGTACGTGCAGCCCGTGTTCGTGCAGTCCTCCGAGGGCACCAAGCTGCCCAACCTGCGCAAGATCCTTGTCGCCTTCGGTGATCGGGTCGCGTTCGAGGACACTCTCACCCTGGCGCTGGACACGCTGTTCGGCGGCGACGCCGGTGCAGTCGGCGGTGACGAGGGCGTGACGCCCACGGACCCGGGGACGACACCGCCGGATGAGGGAAGCACTCCTCCCGACCAGGGCGGCACCACGCCGCCGTCGGATGCGGTCGCTCAGGCGCTGTCGGATGCCAAGGACGCCCTCACCGCTCGCGAAGCAGCCCTGAAGTCGGGTGACCTGTCCGAGTTCGCGGTGCAGGACAAGAAGCTCACCGCTGCGATCGAGAAGCTGCTCGCGCTGGAGGATGCTGCCTCCGAGTGAGTCGTCGTCGTCGAGACGCCGAGGGCCGGCCCTGGTTCGACCAGGTCCGGCCCTCGGCGCATCCGATGAAGGGGCTCTGGTGCAGAGGGCGCGCAGCGCGGATGATGGTCTCATCGGCTTCTGAGCTGGAGGTGGACGGCATGCAGATCGCAGCAGGATCGCGGATCGTGATCCACGGAGCGCGGGTCGGCAGCGCGGAGCGTCATGGAACGGTGCTCGAGACGCATGGTGAGGGCGACGGACCGCCCTATCTGGTGAAGTTCGAGGACGGGCATGAATCTCTGATCTTCCCCGGGGTCGACTGCGAGGTCGAGCACCGCGACGACACGCCCGGGAGTCCCTGAATCGGCGCAAAGGGGCCCTCGATTCGCCCTCTCCCTGGAGCCGTGTTAGGCTTTAAGACGTGCCGCGGGGTGGAGCAGTTCGGTAGCTCGCCGGGCTCATAACCCGGAGGTCGCAGGTTCAAATCCTGTCCCCGCAACGAGAATGCGACACAAGAAGGCCCGGAATCCTCACGGATTCCGGGCCTTCTGCATGTCACCCGTGCGAGTGCCAGGATGGATGCATGGCCGCATCCGCTCCGCTCGTCGCCGTCTGCCAGTTCGCCCCCACGGCATCCCGGGAGTCGAACCGCGCCCGTGTCGCGGAACTCGTCGCCGAGGCGACCGCCCGCGGCGCACGGGTCATGGTGCTCCCGGAGTACAGCAGTTTCTTCACCGACCCGATGGACGAATCCCTCGCAGCGAACGCGGAGACGCTGGACGGCGACTTCGTGCGCGCCCTGCAGGAGCTGGCGCGCACGCACGGCGCGGCGATCATCGCGGGCATGGTCGAGCAGGCGGATGCCGGTCGAGTGCACAACACCCTGGTCGCGGTCACGGATGCCGGAGTGCAGGCCGTCTATCGCAAGCAGCACCTGTACGACGCATTCGGGCAGACCGAGTCCGACTGGATCGCGGCCGGAGAACTCGGGCAGAGCGCAGTGTTCGACGTCGACGGCATCCGCTTCGGACTCATGACCTGCTACGACCTGCGCTTCCCCGAGGTGGCCCGCACGCTGGTGGATGCCGGAGCGGATGCGTTGGTGGTACCCGCCGAATGGGTGCGCGGCCCGCTCAAGGAGCACCACTGGAGCACCCTGCTCACCGCCCGGGCGATCGAGAACACCACATACGTGATCGCGGCCGACCATCCGGCGCCGATCGGGATCGGCCTGTCGCAGGTGATCGACCCACAGGGTGTCGTCGTCGCCGGTGTCAGCTCGGGGGAGGGCGTCGCCGTGGCATCCCTCGACGCCGCACTCATCGCACGCACGCGCGAGGTCAACCCGGTGCTGCGGCTGCGCCGCTACCGGGTGATCCCCGAGGCCTGAGCGCCGTTTCGCAGGGCGCAGGTGGTCGCATCAGCGGCGCGGATGCGGCGTGTCGCGCCCCGCGAACCGCGCTCAGCGCAGCCCGGCAAGCCGGCGGGCGGCTTCTTCGAGCACCTCGACGCGCTTGCACGCCGCGAACCGCACCAATCCTGCGAACTCGTCGTGGTGCTCCGGAGCGACGAACGCCGTGATCGGGATCGCCACGACGCCCGCCCGCTCGGGCAGCGCACGGCAGAATGCGGCAGCATCCGCGCCGCCGAGGGCCGTGGCGTCCGCGACGGTGAAGTAGCCGCCCTGCGGGGCGTGCACCTCGAACCCGGCCGTGCGCAGCGCATCGCCGAGCAGTACGTGCTTGTGCTGCAGCGCTGCGCGCGCGTCGTCGAAGTACGCGTCAGGAAGCCGGAGGCCCACAGCGATCGCGGGCTGGAAGGGCGATCCGTTCACGTAGGTGAGGAACTGCTTCACCGTCAGCACAGCGGTGATGAGCTCTGCCGGCCCGTGCACCCAGCCGATCTTCCAGCCCGTCGCCGAGAACGTCTTGCCGGCGGAGGAGATCGTCAGCGTGCGCTCCGCGGCTCCCGGCAGGGTCGCGATCGGCACGTGCGGCGAGTCGAAGGACAGGTGCTCGTACACCTCGTCGGTGACGATCACGGCGTCGTGCTTCTGCGCCAGGCGTACGAGCACGGACTGCACCTCAGAGGAGAACACCGCGCCGGTGGGGTTGTGCGGGTCGTTCACGAGGATGATGCGTGTGCGATCGTTCACGACATCCGCGAGCTCATCCAGGTCGGGCTGGAAGTCCGGGCGGCGCAGTCGCACCGTGCGCAGGCGCGCGCCCGCGAGCGCGACCACGGCTGCATAGGAGTCGTAGTACGGCTCGAAGACGACGACCTCGTCGTCGGGGGAGTCGATCAGGGCCAGCAGAGTCGCGGTCAGCGCCTCGGTCGCGCCGGCGGTGACGAGCACCTCGGTGTCGGGATCGACGGTCAGGTCGTAGAAGCGACGCTGATGCTCGCTGATCGCCTGACGAAGATCCGGGATGCCGCGTCCGGGCGGGTACTGGTTCGCGCCCTGCGCGATGGCATCCCGAGCCGCCTCCAGGACTTCGGCGGGACCGTCCTCGTCGGGAAAGCCCTGCCCGAGATTGATCGCGTCGAATCGTACCGCTGCGGCCGACATCTCTGCGAAAATGGTGGGCGCGACATCGCCCTGCGGGGAGAGAAGTCCGGCTCCTGCGGCGGTGCGGCGCCACGCGCCGGGAATGACATCCATGCAGAACAGGCTAAGACCATAGGGGACATCCATCCCCACCATATGAAAAGCACAGACTCACTTGTCAGTCTGATGGTGCGCCTGGAAGGAGCAGATCATGAATGACGACAACACCCACGGTGAGACCCCCACCACCCCCGAGGTTCCGAGCGCCGGTTCCACGCCGACGACGCCTCAGGCTCCTGTGCCCGGTGCCGCAGCGGCACCCGCCCAGGGCACCCAGAGCGCTCCCGGCTCGTACGGAGCGCCCCAGCAGACGTGGCAGCCGCCGTACGGCGCACCTGCTCAGCCCCAGCAGAGCCAGCCCCAGCAGGCCCAGCCCGGCCCCGCACAGGGCGCACCCCAGCAGCCCGCCGGGTACGGTGCCCCCGCGTACGCGCACAATGCTCCGCACGTCACCGGCACGGCGTTCGGTGCCGCAGCCCAGCAGCCTCAGACGGCGCAGCAGTCCCAGACCCTGCCGCTCGACCCCGCGCTGCTCACCGCTCCGGCGGGCGCCGAGAACACGAACTCGCCGCGCAAGGGCAGCGGCACGACGACGAAGGTCGCCGGTCTCCTCCTCGCCGCAGCCCTCGTGGGCGGTGTCGCCGGCTTCGGCGGCAGCGCACTGGGCGGCGTAGTGTTCGACCAGCCCACCTCGCAGTCGGCCGACGGACCGCAGACGGTCACGGTCAACAATCCCGGCTCCGTCAACGAGACCACTGCGATCGCTTCGAAGGTGCTGCCCTCGGTCGTGACGATCGAGGTCGCCGGCAGTCAGGCGTCGGGCAGCGGCTCCGGAATCGTGCTCAACAAGGAGGGCTACGTCCTCACCAACACGCACGTGGCGACCCTCGGCGGCGCCGTCGCAGACCCGACGATCCGCGTCACCACCTCCGACGGCCACATCTACTCGGCGACCGTCGTCGGCACTGACCCGATCTACGACCTCGCCGTCATCAAGCTCAAGGATGCGACGAACCTGACGCCGATGACGTTCGCGGACTCGTCCAAGCTCAACGTCGGCGACACCGCGGTGGCCGTCGGCGCCCCGCTGGGCCTGTCCAACTCGGTCACCACCGGCATCGTCAGTGCACTGAACCGCAGCATTCAGGTCGCCTCGTCGGCGCTTCCGGACAACAGCACCCAGCAGGACCAGCCCGACGAGCAGGGCAACGGGGAGGGCGGTCCGTTCCAGTTCGACATCCCCGGCATGGGCGCCCAGCAGGCCAAGCAGTCCATCTCGATCGCCGTGATCCAGACGGATGCCGCCATCAACCCCGGAAACTCCGGTGGTGCACTGGTCGACAGCAAGGGCGGCCTGATCGGTGTCAACGTCGCGATCGCGACGGCCGGACAGTCCTCGTCGTCCTCCGGCGAGCCCGGCTCCATCGGCGTCGGCTTCGCGATCCCCTCCGACATCGCCCAGCGCGTCGCGAAGGAGATCATGCAGGACGGATCCGCCACGCACGGTCTGCTCGGTGCCACGGTGCGCGACGCCTCCTCGCTGCAGGATGCGACCGTCGCCGGTGCGGTCATCGAGACGCCGACCCCCGGTGGTGGAGCTGCGAAGGCGGGCCTGCAGCAGGGCGACATCGTCACCGAGTTCAACGGCGTGCCGATCGCGAGCGCCAACGACCTCACCGCGCAGGTGCGCGCGGCCGCGGCAGGCAGCACCGCGAAGGTCGTCTACGTCCGCTCCGGCAAGACGTACACGGCCGAGGCGACGCTGGGAACCCTCAAGCTCTGACAGCCCCTGATGGTCAGGAGAAGGACGCCACCCCGCGATAGGCTCGCGGGGTGGCGTCCTTCTCCTTCGGAACCGGCAACGCGGCCAAGCTGCTCCGTCTGCCGATGTATGCCGCTGGACGCATAGGCACGCTTCTCGTCCCTCGGGGCGACGTCTGGGTGTTCGGCTGCGGAGCCGGCATCGGCGACGGTGCGCTTGCCATGCAGCGCGAGGCGCAGTCGGCCGGACATCGCACGCTCTGGCTCACCAGGTCGGCGCAGGAGGACGCGGAGGCGAAGGCACTCGGCATCCGCACCCGTCGTCGTGACGGGGTGCGCGGCTGGTGGGCGACGGCGCGCGCCGGTGTGCTGGTCGTCACCCACGGGCTCGGCGACGTCAACCGCTACGGGAGCACGGACGGCTTCGTCGTGCAGCTCTGGCACGGCATCCCGCTCAAGCGCATCGGTCTGGACTCTCCGGTCACCGTGCAGGTCCCCGCGCGCCTGCCCGGTGCACGCGCACTGCGCCGCCTGCTGACGGTCGGCTACCGCAGCGCAGCACAGCGCATCCGCGTGCTGCCCGCTGCGTCGCATCGCTCCCGCGGGCGGCTCGAATCGGCATTCGGGCTCGGCGAGGATCGGGTGGTGGTCACCGGCGAGCCGCGTGTCGATGTGCTCTCCGCCGGCACCGACCAGGAGCGGCGGGCCGCGGCATCCGCTCTGCTCACCCGCACAGGTCCGCTGCTGACGCATCAGCGCGCCCTGCTGTACGCGCCGACCTGGCGCGACGGGGCGGCTGACCCCGCGGTCCCTGACGCGGAGCAGTGGGTGCGGATCGTGCGGATGCTGGAGCAGCGCGACGCGATCCTGTTCATCCGCTCGCACCCGCTGGGCGAGGGCTCGTACTCGCCGCCGTGGTCCAGCGGTCGGGTGCGGATGCTGAACTCGGAGCTGCTCGCGGATGTCACGCCTGCGCTGGCGCGCATCGACGCGCTGATCACCGACTACTCGTCGATGGCCTACGACGTGGGGCTGCTGTCGATGCCGGTCGTGTACCTGGCGCCGGACGTGGCCGACTACGGCCGTGAGCGCGGCTTCTACGGCCGCTACGAGGACATCGCGGGCGACGACTACGCGAGCGACTGGGACGGCGCGATCGAGCAGATCGACGAGGTCCTCTCCGACGACGCCGTGCGCGCCGAGCGGGCGGCGCGATCGGGCGCGCTCAGCGCGAACATGCACGCGTTCCGTGACGGGCACAACGCCCGACGCGTGTACCAGGCCATCCGCGCGCGGGGGATTCCCGCGCCGAAGGGAGCACGATGACGACTGCCCGGATCGATGAGCAGGCGCAGACGCTGATCATCGCGGGGACCGGAACCCGACCGGCATCCGCGGTCCTGTCCGGTGCGCGTGCGCGCGTGGCCGGGAAGATCACCGGCGGGGGGAAGACATGGAAGGCGACCTTCCCGCTGCGTGTGTCGCGGTGGGGCGGGGCGAAGCTGCCGCTGCCCGCGGGGGAGTACGTGCTCGACATCCCGGATGCCGATCTCTCGGACCTCGAGCTCGCGTCGACACTGCTGCCCATCCTGCGCATCGAGGCGCACGGGCCGCAGGTGCAGGTCGCGGCCCCGCTCGATCCGGTCTACGAGACCGCCGAAGGGCAGAGCACGCTCGAGGAGCGCTACGTGTCGCAGGTGGGCGCCGGCGAGAACGCCGTGTTCTTCGAGAGCTTCTACGGGCAGACCTCGGGCTGCAATCCTCGTGCGATCGACCGGGTGCTCGCCGAGCGCGCTCCCTCGGTGAAGCGCTACTGGGCCGTGTCGGATCTCTCCGTGGAGGTGCCCGAGGGCGCGATCGCTGTGGTCGAGAGCAGCCCGGAGTGGTGGCGTGCGCGGGCCGAGTCGCGGATGCTGATCGTCAACGACTGGCTGCGACGACGATTCGTGCGCAAACCCGGCCAGCGTGTGCTGCAGACCTGGCACGGCACGCCCCTCAAGCGCCTCGCGCTGCACCGGCCCGGCTTCGACCCGCGCCGGATGGCCGCCGTGGTCAAGGAGTCCCGACGCTGGGACGCGCTGCTCGCGCAGAACGTGTACGCCGCACGCGTGCTGAAGAAGGCCTACGCGTTCTTCGGCAAGCCGATCTGGGTGGACGGCTACCCGCGCAACGACCTGTTCGCGCAGGGCGACCCCGCCCCCATCCGCGAGGCCCTCGGCATCGGACCCGAGGAGCGCGTGCTGCTGTATGCGCCCACGTGGCGCGATGATCGCTCCGAGATGGTCGACTTCGTCGACCCGGAAGACCTGGCCACGCGCACCGACTCGGTCGTGCTGGTGCGCGGGCACTCGCGAACGCTCAGCTCCGGTCGCGACCGATCCGGCGCGCGCGTCATCGACGTGACCGGATATCCGGAGACGGCACGGCTGCTGCTGATCGCCGACGCGCTGATCACCGACTACTCCTCGGTCATGTTCGACTTCAGCGTCACGGGCCGCCCGATGTACTTCCTCGTGCCGGACCTCGAGCACTACCGGGGTGAGCTGCGCGGCTTCTACTTCGACCTCGCCGAACGCGCCCCTGGTCCGCTCGTGCGCAGTCAGGACGAGCTTGTGCAGGCACTGGCGGATGCCGATGGCGCCACCGCGTACGCCGACCGCTACGAGGCCTGGAAGACGCAGTTCAACCGCCTCGACGACGGCGGGGCCGCCGATCGCGTCGTCTCCCGCATCCTCGACCAGGGCTGGCTGACCGCCTGACGCTCAGAGCCCGTCTATATGGCGCAAACCGCCCCCGATTCGTGCGAAACAGGGCGGAATGCGCCACATAGACGGGCTCTGTCAGGGGAGGGGGGTGTTGCGCGACCCGAGGCGCGACGCGTCGACCGTGTCGCGCGCCCCGCGCAGCACTCCGGCGAGGAATCCGAGCCCCCAGGAGATGTGCATGGTCGGCAGCACCATCACGGTCCACAGCCGCTCTCGCAGGCTCCGCGGGGCGCGTTCGATGCCCATGCCGAACAGCCCGACGGCGATCACGAGCAGCGCGTAGGCCGCGATCGGCAGGTAGATCACGGATGCCAGCAGGGCGCCGATCCCGCGCAGCACACCGGTCAGCTGCAGGATGCCGGTGATCACCGCGAACACGGTGATGATCACCAGCGCGGGCGGGGCGAAGAAGCGCAGCCCGTTGCGGCGGCCGTAGCGGCGAACCAGCTCTCCGCGCCACGCGCCGGTCGCGCGGAACTGACGCGCCAGGCGCGACCAGCTCTCCCGGGGCCAGTACGTGACCGACAGCTCGGGATCGAACCAGACGAGGTGACCGGCCTGGCGGATGCGCAGGTTCAGCTCCCAGTCCTCGCCCCGGCGGATGGTCTCATCGAACAGTCCGACCTCGTCGAGCACCGCGCGACGCATCACGCCGAGGTAGGCGGACTCCGCCTCGCCCTCGCGCGCACCGCCGTGATAAGCGCCGCCTCCGAGGCCCACGGGGGAGTTGTACAGGCGCGCCACCGCACGCTGGAACGGCGTGCGGCCGTCGGCGCGCATGACGCCGCCGACGTTGGCGGCACCGGTGCGCTGCAGTGTCTGCAGTGCACGCCGGGCGTATCCGGGCGAGAGCTCCGAGTGCGCGTCGACGCGGATCACCGTCGGGTGCCGGCTGGCGCGGATCGCGGCGTTCAGCCCGACGGGGATGTCGGCCTGCGGGTTCGGGACGAGGCGGATGCGGTCGTCCTCGGCCGCGAGGCGCTCGGCGAGGGGCGTGGTTCCGTCGGATGACGGCCCCAGGGCGAGCACGAGCTCGGTCGGACCGTCGACGTCCTGCTCGAGAACAGAGCGCACCGCGTGCTCGAGGTAGTCGATCTCGTTCAGCACGGGCATGACGAAGGAGACGCCCTCCG
Organism: Microbacterium sp. W4I4; assembly: GCF_030816235.1. Classification (NCBI taxonomy): domain Bacteria; kingdom Bacillati; phylum Actinomycetota; class Actinomycetes; order Micrococcales; family Microbacteriaceae; genus Microbacterium; species Microbacterium sp. W4I4. The sequence goes on along the minus strand of NZ_JAUSXT010000001.1, from coordinate 1,041,000 downwards.
CCGTGTTCCGTTCGTTCTCGTGCACCCGTCGATCATGTCATGCGGTTTCGTCGACATACGCGGGATACTCGGAGGTTGGCGTCCGCGAACCGCCACACGCCCGGGTCGGTGCGGCGGCACCCCGTATTCTGGAACGATGGGCGTGGTCAGAGACGGAAAGAAGGCGTATCGGCTTCTGCGCAAGGCGCTCGCGTCCCGCAGCGCCGTGCAGCGGGTGCGCCGTGCGCTGAAGGCGCAGGGACCGCACCCCGAGAACCGGTACAAGGTTGCGGTGTACTTCGCCGACGGCGCGGTGAACATGTATCAGATGCGTCAGTGGTACCGCCCGCTCGAGGAGCTCGCGAAGCTGTGGCCGGTCGTGGTCCTCTCGCGCAGCGCGGGTGGAGCCGAGCTGCTGATCCAGGAGGATGCTCCGCCGGTCGCGTTCGTGCCGACGGTGCGCAACCTGGAGCGGTTCCTCGCCAAGCAGGACATCCGCATCGTGCTCTACGTGAACCAGAACACGCGCAACTTCCAGATGTTCCGCTACGGGCGCCGCTGGCACGTGTTCATCAACCACGGCGAGTCCGACAAGATGTACATGACCACGAACCAGTACAAGGCCTACGACTACGCCTTCATCGCCGGTCAGGCCGCTCGCGACCGGCTGACGCGCACGCTGTGGGACTACGACATCGACCGCCGGGCGATCGAGATCGGCCGACCCCAGGCCGATCACTACTCCGGCATCCTGCCGTACACCCCCGACGATCGGATGGTGGTGCTGTACGCGCCGACGTGGGAGGGCGACCGCCCCTCCGCGCACTACGGGTCGATCGCCACGCACGGCGAGGCGCTCATGCGCGAGCTGCTGGCCAGCCCTCGCCACCGCGTCGTCTACCGGCCGCATCCGCGCAGCGGGGTGGTGGACGAGGAGTACGGTTCCGCGCACCGCCGCATCCTCTCCGCGATCTCCGATGCCAACGCCGCCGACCCCGCCGCGCACCACGTCTATGACAACGGCCCGGACCTGGGCTGGCAGCTCGCCGCGGCCGACGTCGCGATCGTCGACATCTCGGCGATGGTCTACGACCGTCTCGCCGCGGGCAAGCCGCTGCTGATCACGCGTCCTGCCGACGAGCGCGCATCCATCGACACCACCGGATACCTGTCGGACTGCGAGTGGCTGAGCGTCGCCGGTGCCCGAGACATCGTCTCGGAGGTAGATCGGGTCAGCGCCGATCAGGATGCCGTCGCCCGGCTGCACACCTGGGTGCAGCACTACTTCGGCGACACGACGCCGGGAGCGGCGACCGCGAAGTTCCACGGTGCGATCGAGCAGCTCATGCAGAAGTGGGACCAGTGGCACGCGCTCGATGCCACGGCGACCGCACCGGACGACGAAGACGATGACGATGACGACGACGAGGACTGAATGGACCTGACCCGCTCATCTCACGTCGCCTCGTCGCTCGTGGTGCTGCCGGAGTGCGCATCGACCAATGCCGAGTTGCGCGAGCGGGCTGCGGATGCCGCGGCCTGGCCGCACCTGTCGGTGCTTCTCACCGATTCGCAGACCGCCGGCCGCGGCCGGCTGGATCGCACCTGGAGCACTCCGCCAGGTTCGGCGCTGGCCGTATCGGTGCTGCTGCGAGACCTGCCCGCCGACGCGGCAGCCTGGGGCTGGATCCCGCTGGCCGCGGGGGTCGCGATGACGGATGCCGTCGCCGCCCAGCTGCCGGGGCACCGGGTCGGGCTCAAGTGGCCCAATGACGTGCTCGTCGACGGGCGCAAGATCTGCGGGATCCTCGCCGAGGTCTCCGGTGGGGCCGTGATCGTCGGGACGGGGATCAACACGGCGATGAGTGCGGAGCAGCTGCCCGTGCCCACGGCGACGTCGTTCGCAGCGCTGGGCGTCGACGTGGACGCCGACAGGCTCGTCGCGGACTATCTCGTCGGGCTCGACGCCGCGATCTCCGGGTTGAGTCGGTCCGGGGATGCGGTGGGCCTGCACGCCGAGGTCACCGCGCGCTGCCTCACCCTCGGGCAGACCGTGGACGTGTCGATGCCGGACGGCAGCACGCTGAACGGTGTGGCCACCCGATTGGCCGCTGACGGCCGACTGGTCATCGATGACGGATCCGCGGAGCACGAGGTGCTCTCCGGCGACGTCGTGCACGTGCGGCTCGCCTGACACGCGCGGGCATCGACAGCCCGTCCAGGGGCCGGAGCCGGGGCCGGAGGACGGGCCCGGCGCGGCATCCTCCATTGTCCCCGGTCGAAGGCACAATGGAGGGGTGACCCAGCCCGTGACTCTCGGAGGACGGCCGATGATGCCGCCGCCCGGCGCACCCGCCGAAGAGCTGGTCGTCGCGCGATTCCGCGGCCATGCGCGGCGGCTGTTCTGGTCCGCTCTGGTGCTGATCGCGGTGTGCGGTGCCGGCGTCTACTTCTACGGAAACGTCCCGTCCGGGTTCGAGACCTGGATGGTGCCGGCCGTGGCCGCCGCAGCGGTCGTGCTGCTCGTGCTCGTGCCGTTCCTGGTCTGGTTCGCCACCTCGTACACGATCACCACCCGACGGGTCATCGTGCAGAGCGGAATCGGGGCACGCAACCGTCGCGAACTCTCGCACGCGCGCGGATACTCGATCGCCGTGCGACGAGGGCTCATCCAGCGCATGTGGGGTGCGGGCACCATCACCCTGAGCAATGGCGTGGACGCCCCGCTGCGGCTCGTGAACGTGCCCAGCGTCAACCTCGTGCACGAGGTTCTGGCCGACCAGGTCGAGGTCAATCAGATCCTCGCGCATCGTGACGCCCAGTCCGGTTCGTACCCGGGCCCGCTCTCCGACGGCTGAGCGTCGACGCCGGCGACCTCGACGCCGGCGACCTCGATGCTGGTGACTTCGACGTCATCGGATGCGGAAGAATGGTCCCTGACGAGAGGATTCGCGGATGACTGTGCGCGTGGGAGTGATCGGCGGGGGACAGCTGGCGAGGATGATGATCGCGCCGGCGGTGGAGCTCGGGATCGATCTGCGCGTCCTCGCCGAGGCCGAGGGCATGTCCGCGCAGCTCGCGGCCACCGCGGTCGGGGACTATCGCGACCTGGAGACCGTGCGGGCCTTCGTGAAGGACGTCGACGTCGTCACCTTCGATCATGAGCACGTCCCCCAGGAGGTGCTGCGCGCACTCGTCGCCGACGGCGTGCAGGTGCACCCGGGACCGGATGCGCTGCAGTTCGCACAGGACAAGCTGGTCATGCGCGCGCGTCTGACCGAACTCGGCGTGCCGCAACCGGACTGGGCGGCCGTGCGCGGCATCGACGAGCTGCAGCGCTTCATCGACGACCACGGCGGCGGCGCGGTCGTGAAGACCCCACGCGGCGGCTACGACGGCAAGGGCGTGCGCGTGGTCCACGCCGGCGTCGAGGCCGAGGACTGGTTCGCCGGCCTCGACGAGGGCGACGCGCTGCTCGTCGAAGAGCTGGTCTCCTTCACCCGTGAGCTGGCGCAGCAGGTCGCCCGACGCCCCAGTGGCGAGATCGTCGCCTACCCCGTGGTGGAGACCGTGCAGCGCGATGGCGTGTGCGCCGAGGTCATCGCACCGGCGCCGGAGGCGGGCGCGCGGCTCGTCGAGGTCGCCGAGCAGATCGGCCGCACGATCGCCGAGGGCGTCGGCGTGACCGGCATGCTCGCGGTCGAGCTGTTCGAGACCGACGATGAGCGGATCCTCGTGAACGAACTCGCCATGCGTCCGCACAACAGCGGGCATTGGAGCCAGGACGGCGCCGTGACCGGCCAGTTCGAACAGCACCTGCGGGCGGTCGCCGACCTCCCTCTCGGGCGCCCCGAGCCGCGCTCGCCATGGACCGTCATGGTGAACATCCTCGGCGGACCCGCGGAGGGAGCGCTCGAGGACCGCTTCGCACAGGCGATGAACGAGCATCCCGAGGCCAAGATCCACACGTACGGCAAGGCTCCGCGCCCCGGCCGCAAGGTGGGACACGTGAACGTCACGGGCGACGACCTCGACGACGTCGCGTACGTCGCCCGGGCCGCGGCCGCGCATTTCCTCTGAGCCGGTTCCGTCTGGGCCGCTCTTCCTGAGCCGGTTCCGTCTGGGCCGCGCGCGTGCCGTTGCGAGAATCTCACAGGGGCGCCCCGTAGCCTGTCATGGTGACTGAGCCGCTGCATTCCTCGAGTTCGCCCCTGGTCGGCGTCGTGATGGGTTCCGACTCCGACTGGCGCGTGATGAGCGACGCCTCTCAGGCGCTCACCGACTTCGGCGTCGCCCACGAGGTCGAAGTGGTCTCGGCGCACCGCACGCCGGACAAGCTGATGAGCTATGCCCGCGAGGCCCGCGGTCGCGGCGTCCGCGTGATCATCGCCGGAGCCGGGGGAGCAGCCCACCTGCCGGGCATGCTCGCATCCATGACCGCGCTGCCGGTGATCGGCGTGCCCGTGCCACTCGCCTATCTCGACGGCATGGACTCGCTTCTCTCGATCGTGCAGATGCCCGCCGGCATCCCCGTCGCCACGGTCTCGATCGGCGGTGCACGCAACGCCGGCATCCTCGCCGCACGCATCCTCGGAACAGCGGATGCCGATCTCGCCGACCGCGTCGAGGCGTACGCGCGCGACCTCGAGGGTCAGGTCGAGCAGAAGAATCAGCGGTTGAAGGACTCGCTGTGACTCTTGCGGCTCCGCGCTCCTCGGAACGAGGCGCGCGGCCGCTGATCGAGTCCCAGCCGCTCCGGTATCCCGACACGCAGGATGCTGCGGGTATGGGGCGGCGGGCCTGGTGGCTCATCGTGATGAACGTGCTCGTGCCCGGTTCCGCGCAGGCGCTCGCCGGAAGTCGGCGACTGGGCCGCTTCGGTCTCGGTGCGACCCTGCTCGGCTGGTTCCTGCTGGTGATCGCCGCAGGTCTCGCCCTGTTCGCTCAGGGGGTGATGATCTGGTTCGCCACGGGCCCGCTCTCCTGGTTCGTGCTCACGCTGGCGCAGGTGCTGCTGATCGGCTACGTGGTGCTGTGGCTGATCCTCACGATCGACACGCTGCGGCTGGTTCGCCTGGTGAAGGTGCCGACGATCACCCGGTGGGCGGCGCCCATCGCATCCGTGCTGGTGTTCGCGCTGGCCGCCTCCGGCGCCGTGTACGCGTCGAACGCCGTCGCCTCCGGCCGCGGAGCGATCAGCGCGGTCTTCGGAAACAGCGGCCCCAGCCTGCCGCCCAGCGACGGCTACTACAACATCCTGCTGCTGGGTGCGGACAGCGGCGACGGACGCGACTCGCTGCGATTCGACAGCATCTCGGTGGTGTCGGTGAACGCCGACACCGGTGCGATGACGATCACCGGCATCCCGCGCGAACTGCCGCACCCGCCGTTCAGCGAGGACAGCCCGATGCACGAGCTGTACCCCGAGGGCTTCGAGGGGCACAGCGACTCCACGTGCGGATGGAACCCGTGGATGAACCAGATCCGCAACGCAGCCGAGGTCTGCCGCGAGGACCAGGGCAAGGCGCTGTATCCCGATGCGAAGGCCCACGGCTCCGCGCCCGGGATCGAGGCCACCAAGGATGCCGCGGAGGGCGTGCTGGGCATCGAGATCCCCTACTACGTCTTCCTCGACATGAACGGCTTCGCGGCGCTCGTGGATGCGCTGGGAGGGGTGGACATCAACGTCAAGAAGCGTCTGCCGAAGGGCGGCGGCCCGAGTTACAAGGATGAGCCCGCGAAGGACTGGGCGACCGGCTGGATCGAAGCCGGCCAGCAGCATATGAACGGTGACACCGCGCAGTGGTACGCGCGCTCGCGGTATACGACGAGCGACTACGACCGGATGAGGCGGCAACGCGAGCTGCAGGAGGCGATCCTCGCGCAGTCCACGCCGCAGAACGTGCTCTCGCGGTTCAGTTCGGTCGCTGATGCCGGTGCGGATCTCGCGTCGACCGATCTGCCGCAGGACAAGCTGCCGGAGTTCTTCGACCTGATGATGAAGGCCAAGAAGCAGCCGGTGACCCGCATCGAGCTCACCCCGGCGAACGGCATCGCGGAGAAGAACCCCGAGTATGCCCTGATCCGAGAGATGGTGAAGGAGGCGCTGCATCCGCCGAAGACGGAGACGCCGGCGAGCTGATGGGGATGCTGGGGCGCTGATTCGCGTCGTGTGACGGCCACGCCTCGGGGCATACCTGCACGACGCGCCTAGGCTGTTTTCATGAGTGTGCAGTTGCGGGTCGTGCTGGATCAGGCGTCTCAGGTCGTGGATGCCGATCAGGCTCGCGCGGCGCTGTCGCTGACGGCAGGACTGGTCGCCACAGCACCGCGTGGATGCGTCGTCTCGGCGCTCCTTCCGAGGGGCGCGGACGTGTCGGTCAGCGGCGTGCAGAACGTGCGGACGCTGGGTCTTGCTCGGGCAGAACTGGCGACCACCTGGCAGATGGGATTCGCTCCCGGTGTCGGCGGGGGCCTGATCCACGCACCGAGCCTGATGGCGCCTTTGGTGAAGCACGACCGCGCGCACGACAACGACCAGATCACGGTCACACTGTGGGATCTGTGCGCTTGGGAGGCGCCGGAGTCGCTGTCGAAGACGCAGGTGGTCTGGCAGCGCGCGATGCTCAAGCGCGCGGTGAAGCATGCCGATGCGGTGGTGGTTCCCGCGCACTCCATAGGTCAGAGACTCGGCGAGATCGCCCGGTTGGGCGATCGGATCCGGGTCATCGCGGGAGCGGTTCCCGATGGCTTCCGGGTGCCGGAGAACGCCCGGTCGCGACGTGAGGCCCTGCAGATCGCCGGGCAGTACATCGTGATCTCCGGAGAAGGCGACTCGCTGACCGCGGGGTTCCGCGCTGCGGCTCGGGCGGGAGTGGATGCCGTGGTGCTGGATGCTGTGGACGGCAGCGAGCCCGCTCTGGCGGATGCCGCGGCGGCGGCCGGGCTGCCGGAGGGGCGGGCGCACATCCGTGGACACCTGGATGACGCGGATCGGGCGGCGGTGATCGGCGGTGCTGCTGCTCTGGTCGCGACCTCGGAGCGGTCCGCATGGCCCTGGCGCGCCATCGAGGCCATGGCGCTGTCGGTTCCGGTGGTCGCCGTCGACTCTGGTGTGCACCGTGACGTGATCGCCGATGGGGGAGCCGTGGTGGACGCCGCGGAGGTGTCGGATGCGGTCGGCGACGCCCTCGGCGCGGGGGAGAAGCGTCTGCGCGTGCTGGCATCCGACCGCGCCAGGGCATTCTCCTGGGCGAGCAGCGCCGAGCGGGTGTGGGCGCTGCACGCGGAACTCTGAAAGTCCGCTTCGAGGATCGCGAAACGCCGCGCGGAATCAGCCGATATTCCGCCCCACTGGCATCATCCGTCAACTTCAGTCACACTATTCACATGCATTCACGTGGCACCCGGGCTTTGGGAGCGTCTCGAACGACGCGTTGGACGACGACACTCGTGGCGGTCCTCGCCCTGATCTTCGGCACGGCGGCACCGTCTTTCGCGGCCTCTGCGCCGGCTGTCCCCGCCACTGCTCAGACCGTGGCGGGTGGTCCGGTCAAGACCTCGCTCGCCGGATTCAACGCCGGAAACATCATCAGCGACGCCGTGTTCACGAACGAGCTGACCATGACCGAGGCGCAGATCCAGACGTTCTTCAACTCGAAGGTGAAGACGTGCCGTGGGGGCATCGACGAGGACGGTCGGCCGATCGTCTGCCTGAAGGACTACAAGACCGACACGGTGAACCGACCGGCGGATACCTACTGCAAGGGATACACCGGCGCCACTGGCGAGAGCGCTGCGCGCATCATCTACCGCGTCTCGCAGTCCTGCAACATCAACCCGCAGGTGCTGATCGTCATGCTCCAGAAGGAGCAGAGCCTGGTCACCCACACCTGGCCCAGCGCCTGGCGGTACGACAAGGCCCTGGGACAGGGATGCCCTGACGATGCCGGGTGCAATCCGAAGTACGTCGGGTTCTTCTACCAGATCTACGGTGCAGCGCGGCAGATGCAGACCTATATGGAAGGGCAGGTACTTCACCTGGTACGCGCCGGGCAAGACCTGGAACATCCAGTACCACCCGAACAAGGCCTGCGGAACCGCGCCCGTCTACGTCGCCAACAAGGCGACCTCGGCGCTTTACTACTACACCCCGTACCAGCCCAATGCGGCTGCGCTGAGGGCCGGGTACGGCACGGGCGACTCCTGCTCGAGCTACGGCAACAGGAACTTCTACAACTACTTCACCGACTGGTTCGGGTCGACGCAGGTGCCTGCGTCGACGTCACCTGCAGTCACCGGGGCTATCGCGACCGAATGGCAGCGCAACGGTGGCGAGTCGGGGTCCTATGGGCTTCCGACTGCGACGGCTGTGTACGTCGCAGCGAACGGTGGAGGCTACGTGCAACAGTTCAAAGCGGGTGTGATCTGGAAGCCGTCCTCAGCGACTCGGGCGTACTCGATGGGGCTCGGACCCTATCTGACGAACTACCGCGCTGCAGGTGCGGAATCGGGAGCGTGGGGCTGGCCGATCGGTGAAGCCGAGTGTCGGCTGCGGGACGGCGGCTGCAAGATGCCATTCCAAAACGGAACTGGCTTCTACTCGCCCGAGGTCGCATCGAATCTCGTCCCTCGGGGCTTCGATGAACTGTATGAGCTCTTAGGTTCTGAGCGGAGCCGATTCGGGTATCCGAAGACGGTTGCAGTCGCAGGTCCGTCACAGGGTTACGTTCAGGATTTTCAGGGTGGAACCATCGCGTACTCGCCGGCCACGCGGTTGGTAGAAGTGTCAGGCGACACGCTCGCCACGTGGCGAGCGGCTGGTGGCGTGAACAGCCGTTATGGGTATCCGATGACCGCGATGAAATCTGTTTTGGCGAATGGTGGCGGTTTTGTGCAGGAGTTCACTGCGGGAACGGTGTGGTCGTCGTCGGCGGGCGCGTTTGCCATGGGTTTCGGGCCGTATCGCACGAACTACGTGGCGTCAGGCGGTGCAGCGGGTCGGTGGGGTTGGCCGACTGGGGATGCGGACTGCACTCTCGCCGGGCGTGGATGCTCGATGTCGTTCCAGAAGGGTGTAGCGCTCTATTCGCCGTCCACGGGTTCCGATCTTGTGTCAGCGGAGGTCGCCAAGGCCTGGACCGCCTTTGGCGGTGCCGGGGTCCTCGGGTATCCGGCGAAGGCGCAGTCGTCTGTTTCGGCGAATGGTGGCGGTTTTGTGCAGGAGTTCACTGCGGGAACGGTGTGGTCCTCGTCGGCGGGCGCGTTTGCCATGGGTTTCGGGCCGTATCGCACGAACTACGTGGCGTCAGGCGGTGCAGCGGGTCGGTGGGGTTGGCCGACTGGGGATGCGGACTGCACTCTCGCCGGGCGTGGATGCTCGATGTCGTTCCAGAAGGGTGTAGCGCTCTATTCGCCGTCCACGGGTTCCGATCTTGTGTCAGCGGAGGTCGCCAAGGCCTGGACCGCCTTTGGCGGTGCCGGGGTCCTCGGGTATCCGGCGAAGGCGCAGTCGTCTGTTTCGGCGAATGGTGGCGGTTTTGTGCAGGAGTTCACTGCGGGAACGGTGTGGTCCTCGTCGGCGGGCGCGTTTGCCATGGGTTTCGGGCCGTATCGCACGAACTACGTGGCGTCAGGCGGTGCAGCGGGACGGTGGGGTTGGCCCGCGGGAGAGGCGACTTGCCGACTGGCCAACGGCGGATGCACGATGGCTTTTCAGACCGGAGTGGTCGCCTATTCGTCGGGGACGGCGTCGCACCTCATTCCATCCGGTGCGATCTTGATTGAATGGATGAAGCGGGGCGGCACATCAAGTACCCTCGGTTACCCGATTGCGGAGGCAGTGACAAGCAACGGACTGCGCAGTCAGCGATTCGAGGGCGGACAGATCGTTTTGAACACAGTCACTGGGACGGTCACGATCCGCTGACCCGTGACGCGGACCCTGTGACCCAGTTTTTCAGCAACTCCCGCGTAGGATGTTGACGTCGTGCGTCGTGTCGTGGCGCCCGCGAAACGAGTAGGCAGTGATCGACACACGAAATATATTCCAGGCAGTCCCCCGTGCCGCGTTCACGCGTCCAGGGCAGAGCCGCGGCTTGCAAGACGTTATCCGTTGGCGCTACCTGCTTCAGCTACTGGTGCGCACTGGTGTCACGACGCGATACCGAAATTCGGTGCTCGGGTGGACATGGTCGTACGTTCGACCTGCGACCCAGTTCCTCGTCTTCTGGGTGGTCCTTGGGCTGTTCCTGAATATGAACAAGGGCATACCGAACTATGCCGTGTATCTGTTCTCCGGCATCGTGGTGATCAATCTCTTCTCGGAAGCATTTAAGAATGCGACCACCTCGATCGTGGGGAACGCGCCGCTCGTACGGAAGGTGTTCCTTCCACGCCAGCTGTTCGCCGTCTCCGCGGTCATGGTCGCGTTCGTGCATTTCCTGCCACAGATCGCTCTGCTCCTCCTCGTGTGCCTCCTGATGGGATGGGGTGCTCACATCTCGCTCCTCACGCTCGGAGCCGTCCTGGCCGGGTTGCTGATCATCATGTTGTTCGCGTTGGGACTGGGACTGTTCTTCGGCGCGATCAATGTCCGCTTCCGGGACGCTGAGAACATCGTTGAGCTGATGATTCTGCTTGCTACCTGGGCATCTCCGGTGCTGTATGCGTGGACTATGGTCGAGACCGCGGCAACGGACAAGCTGCGCTGGCCGGCCTGGCTCGTCGAGATTTACATGCTCAATCCAATCACTCAGGCCGTCGAACTGTTCCACTATGCGTTCTGGCGTCCGGTGTCCCTCGGGCTCGATGGGATGATCCGTGTTCCACCCGCACTGGGGTGGAACACGCTTTGGGCGTTTCTGATCGCAGTGGTCACCCTGCTGTTGGGACAGTTGGTGTTCCGTCGTCTCGAAGGAAAGTTCGCGCAGTACCTATGAATGCCACAGTCCTCGCACCGAGCGTCATCGTTTCAGGCGTTCATAAGATGTTCACGCTCAATCACGCCTTCTCGTTCAAGGACACCGTCGTCTCCTGGATTCGTCGTCGCAAGACGAGCTCCACATTCGAAGCGTTGAAGGACGTCGACATCGTGATCAATAAGGGCGAGTCGGTGGCTCTGCTCGGGCTGAACGGATCCGGCAAGTCGACGCTGTTGAAGCTCATCTCAGGAGTGATGCAACCTGACACCGGAGAGGTACTCACTCGGGGGCGCGTCGCAGGACTCATCGAGGTCGGCGCTGGTTTTCACCCTGACCTGTCCGGCCGTGAGAACGTCTTCCTCAACGCGGCGATCCTGGGTATGAAACGTCACGAGATCGAAGCGCGATACGACGAGATCGTCGCGTTCAGCGAGATTGAGGAGTTCATCGACCAAGAGGTCAAGCACTACTCCTCCGGAATGTTTATGCGACTTGCCTTCTCGGTGGCGATCCATGTCGAGCTCGATGTGCTCCTCGTCGATGAGATTCTCTCTGTTGGCGACGCTCCGTTCCGAGAGAAGTGCCGGGGCAAGTTTGAAGAGCTGATTGACGCTGGAAAGACCCTGGTCGTCGTGAGCCATGACGCAGCGATGGTCCGTGAGCTTTGCACGCGTGGAGTAGTCCTCAACCGCGGGAACGTCGTCTTCGACGGAGTGATCGATGCAGCCCTGGAAAGGCTCACTGAATGACCGACTGGTTGATCTTCGTCGGTGTCCTCGCTTTCGTCGCCGCGATTCTGTACCTTCCCGGTCTGGCATTCGGGGCGATCCTGCGTCTCAAGGGAGTGCTGCTTCTCGCGTGCGCGCCGATTGCGAGTGTTGCCCTCGGAGGAACCGCTGCGATCATCCTCGGATTCATCGGACTGCGCTGGAGTCTCGCATCAGCGGCGCTGTGCATTCTTGTGATGCTGGGTGGCGCCGCCGTGGTTCGCCGATTCGTTCCTCCCATCGAGGCCGCACGCCCACGATTACCGCGATACGCGCTCTGGGCTGTCGTCCTCGGCGCCATCATCGGAGGAATGGCGATGGCCGCGAGTATCGGCGATCCCTCCGCGATCTCGCAGTCCAATGACGCGGTGTTCCATCTGAACGCGCTCCGCTTCATCGATGAGACCGGCTCCGCGTCGTCTCTCGAGGTCGCTGGGATGCTCGGGGCGCATCAGTTCTATCCGGCCGGATGGCACGCGATCGTGTCCCTTTCTACGACAAGCGGAGCACCGCTGACGTTTGCGACGAATGCGATGTCGGTCTTGATCGCCGGGCCGGTGTGGACCGTCGGAGTCGTCGCCTTCACGGGGGCAGTGAGCTCGTGGCATGCACGATCGGTGGCCTTCGCCGCAACACTGGCCCCGTTGATGCTGGCCTTCCCATATTTGCCGCTTCAGTGGGGCGTCCTGTTCCCGTACGCGCTTTCGGTGGCGCTGCTGCCGACGCTGCTGGCGGTCATCGTGATCCTGGCGCGCGCGCTTTCGGGTCGGACAGGCAGCCCAGGACTTTATCTCGCAGGTAGCACCCTGGGGCTGGTCGGCATCATCGGCATCGGGCTGGCACAGCCCGCCACGATCCAGATCGTGCTGGCGGGCGTCGCGCTGGCGGGTCTCGCCGTTCTGGCCTCCCGCTGGAACTCTTCCGGTGCGCGGCGCATGTCGCTGGTGATCGGTGTGGGCGGCGCAGTGATCGCTTCCGCTCTCGGGTGGCTGCTGCTCTCGCGAGCGACTTCGGGCGTGCAGTGGGCCCCAAATCGGTCCTTGCTCGATGCTGCACTTAACGCGTTATTTAACGCACCCATCGGTCTCGCGCCCTCGATCGCCGTTAGCATCTTGGCGCTCGTCGGTGTCGTCTTCTGTCTGATCCGCGGGCACCGATGGCTGGTCGCCTTCTGGGCCGTCCTCGTGCTGCTGTTTGTCGTGGCGGCATCCGTCCATAACCCGTTCCTGCGCAGCCTGCTCTTAGGTGCGTTCTATGGTGACATACCTCGGTTCGGGGCGCTGCTGCCCGTGGCGACAATCCCGCTGGCAGCGGTCGGCGCCAGCAGTTTGACAAGTCTGGGCGGCCCGAGGCTTAGGCGCGTCGGCGGAGGCATCGCGGCGACGGCCCTGGTTCTCGCCGCCGTGGCGCAGGGCTTTGTAGCGGCAGCGTCGCCTTCACGTGCGCAGGGCTACGCGACCACGGACTCGTCGTACCTCTCCGAAGACGAGATGGAGGTCATCGACGCGTTGCCGGCAGAGGTCTCCGCGGACGAGCAGATTCTCGTCAACCCGTCCACGGGCGGGGCGTTCACATATGGGCTGACAGGCTTGGATGCCTATCCGCGTACGTGGTCACGCCCCGACGATTCGGACTTCCTCTACTTGGCGGAGCACCTGAAAGACCTGTCGACGGATTCGCGCGCCTGTAGGATCGTCGCGGATCGAGGATACGACTATGTCCTCGACTTCGGCCCCGGAGATCAGACGCCAGGAAGGTGGCTCATGCCGGGCCTGTCAGGCTTCGAGAACAGTAGCGGTTTCGAGCTGGTGGCGCGATCCGGAGACGCATCGTTGTGGAGGATCACGGAGTGCAGATGAAGGATGAACTGAGAGTCCTGATCGTAATCCCCGCGTTGAACGAGGAAGCTTCGGTGCACGATGTCGTAGACGATGTGCGCAGAACGAATCCGACGGCCGAAGTGCTGGTCGTCAGCGACGGCTCAACCGATAGGACGGTCGAGCGCGCACGAGCCGCTGGTGCCACCACGCTCGCTCTCCCTTATAACCTGGGTGTCGGCGGTGCTATGAGAGCCGGTTTCCGGTATGCGGAGAGCAACGGCTTCGACGTCGTCGTTCAGGTGGATGCCGATGGACAGCATGACCCGGCGTTCGTCCCCCGTATGCTCGACCGTCTCGCCGAGTGCGATCTCGTCATCGGTGCCCGATTCGCCGGCGTCGGAGACTATTCGGTGAGCGGTCCTCGGCGGTGGGCGATGAAGACCTTCGCGAGCGTGATCAGCCATCTGTCGGGCGTGCACTTGACCGATGTCACGAGCGGATTCAAAGTCGCGGGGCCGAGGGCGGTGCGCCTGTTCGCGCATACGTTCCCAGCAGAGTATCTGGGCGACACGCTGGAGGCCTTGGTCATCGCCGCCCGCGCTGGGCTCCGTCTGGGACAGGAGCCGGTAGAGATGCGTGTACGACAGGCCGGCGAGCCGTCCCACAACCCCATGAAGGCGGCGGTGTACCTGTTCCGTGCGGGGATGGCTATGCTCTTGGCTCTGCTCAGACCGCGAAACGAGATGTTCACAGGGGGACAGGGATGATGCCCCTGGGTCCGTATGTCATCGGCATCGTCGCGGCAGTTCTTGCGTTCGTCGCGATCGTGGAGCTGATGCGAAGGTCCACACTTCGAGAGCGCCACGCGATCTGGTGGCTCATCGGCGGTGTGCTGGCTCTAGTCATCGCCGTGTTCCCGCAGACTCTGATCTGGGCCGCCTCGGTTCTGGGGATCGCAATTCCTCTCAATCTCGTCTTCTTCGTAGCCATCGCGCTTCTGTTCCTGGTGAGCCTGCAGTACGGCGCCGAACTCACGCGTACTGAGGAGCGGATGAGAACTCTGGCGGAACAGAGTGCGTTCCATGAGGAGCGCATCAGAGCACTCGAGGAACGAGACGCCTCACGGGTCGATGAACTGAAGGAGGACGAATGAAGAAGGTCGCGAGACCTCATGTGGTTCTTGCGAGCCGACTCTTCTCGCCGGAGGTGAGCGCCGCCGCGTTCCGACTCCGGTCGTTGTCGCTCGCGCTCTCCAGCACTGCTGATGTCGAGGTCGTCACCTCCATTCCGCCAGCGCACGCGCCGCAGACCCCGGATCCGTCGGCGATTTCGATCTCTCGGGCGCGCGTGCTTCGTGATCCCGGCGGAAATGTGCGCGGGTACATCCAGTACATGAGTTTTGATGTGCCTCTCTTCTTCCGCCTGTTACGGCGCCGGTTCGATCTGGCCATCGCCGAGTCGCCTCCCACGACCGGGATGGTGGTAGCCGCCGTGTGTGCACTCAAACGGCGTCCTTTCGTGTACTACGCGGCTGATGTCTGGACGGATGGGGTGATCTCCATGGGTGCTCCCAAACCGGTCGTCGCGGTCATGCGCTGGCTGGAGCGGTCGGTCCTTCGTAGAGCGGCGCGGATACTGTCCGTCTCAGACGAAGTGACCCAGCGATTGGAACTCCTGGATGCCGCGTCGGATCGTATCTCCACCATCGGTAATGGAATCGATACGGAGGTGTTCCGTCCGGATGTCGACGGGGCGTCCACCGAGGATTACTTCGTCTATACCGGAACGCTTTCCGAGTGGCAGCGGCCCGAGCGCTTCGTCGAAGCGCTCGCGCTAATCGCGGACGACGAGCCGACCGTCGGTATTCGCTTCTACGGACAAGGAGCGCTGCTGGAACGCACAAAACAGCTAGCTGAGGAACTCGTACCGGGACGTATCGTCTTCGGTGGCGTGGTGAGTCCCGCCGAATCAGCACGGTGGATCCGGGGAGCGGTCGGGGCTCTCGTCTCCATCGTGCCCGGAATCGGTTACGACTTCGCGCGACCGACCAAGACGTACGCGGCTGCAGCCTGTGGCACTCCTGTGCTGTTCGCTGGCGCCTCGACCGGTGGCGCGCTCGTCCGGGAGAACCGCCTGGGCCTCGGCGTCGACTTCACCGCAACGGCGATCGCGGACGCAATGCGCGAACTGCTGGATCAACGCAGGAGTGGCTTGACCGAGCAACTGAGGATGACGCGCGGTCGATGGGCGGCCGACAACGTCTCACTGGTCGCTGCGGGCGAGCGCGCAGCCGATGCCACCCTCAACGTGCTTCAGGAGACCATGTCTGCGCCGAGTAGACTCGAAAAGTGAGTCATTCTGAACGCGTGCGGATCGTCGGCTCCGCTGATGTCTCGCCCGACGCTTCCATCGGAGACGGTTCCTCGATCTGGCACCTGGCTCAGGTGCGCGAAGGCGTCCGCATGGGGGAGAACTGCATCGTCGGCCGTGGTGCGTACATCGGCACCGGCGTCGAGATGGGCGACAACTGCAAGGTGCAGAACTACGCGCTCGTCTACGAGCCTGCGAAGCTCGCCGATGGCGTGTTTATCGGCCCCGCCGTCGTCCTGACCAACGACACGTACCCTCGCGCGATCAATGCTGACGGCACGCTCAAGAGCGCCCATGACTGGGAGCCTGTCGGGGTGACCATCGAGACGGGTGCGGCGATCGGCGCGCGCGCCACGTGTGTCGCTCCCGTGACCATCGGCGCGTGGGCCACCGTCGCCGCGGGCGCGGTCGTCGTGAAGGATGTTCCCGCATATGCACTCATGGCAGGCGTGCCCGCGAAGCGGATCGGCTGGGTGGGCGAGTCAGGTGTGCCCTTGGTCGCCGGCGACCATGCCGACGTCTGGGTCTGCCCTTTAACGGGCAGTCGCTACTTCGAAACCAATGGAACCCTGACCAAGGAGGCCGCGTGAGCGAGTTCATTCCCCCGGCGAAGCCGATCATCGGTGATGAGGAGCGTGCGGCGGTTGATCGTGTGATGCGTAGCGGCATGGTGGCGCAGGGGCCGGAGGTGGCGGCGTTCGAGGAGGAGTTCGCCGAGCATTTCGTGCCCGGTCGTCCTGCGGTGGCTGTGAATTCCGGGACTGCGGGTCTGCATCTGGGTCTGCTTGCGGTGGGTGTGGGTGCGGGTGATGAGGTCATCGTGCCGTCGTTCACGTTCGCGGCGACGGGGAATTCGGTGGCGTTGACGGGTGCGACGCCGGTGTTCGTGGATATCGAGCCCGAGACGTTCTCGTTGGATCCTGCGGCGGTCGCTGCGGCGATCACGCCGCGGACGAAGGGCATCCTGCCGGTGCACTTGTATGGGCACCCGGCGCGGATGCGGGAGCTTTCGGCGCTGGCCGCGGAGCGTGGTGTGGCGTTGTATGAGGATGCGGCGCAGGCGCATGGGGCGTCGTTGGATGGGCGTCCGGTGGGTTCGTTCGGTGAGTTCGCGATGTTCAGCCTGTATCCGACGAAGAACATGACCAGTGGTGAGGGTGGCATGGTGACCACGGCGACGGCGGAGATCGCCCGTCGGGTGAAGTTGCTGCGCAATCAGGGTATGGAGCGGCAGTACGAGAACGAGGTGATCGGGTTCAACGCCCGGATGACCGACATTCACGCCGCGATCGGCCGCGTCCAGCTCACGAAGGTCGACGCGTGGACGAAGACACGCCAGGCGAATGCGGCGTTCCTGGATGCGAACCTGCGCGGTGTGGTCGTGCCGCCGGTCGCGGAGGGTGCGGTGCACGTGTATCACCAGTACACGGTGCGTATCACGGAGGACCGGGACGGGTTCGTGCGGGCGCTCAAGGACGAGCATCAGGTCGGCGCGGGCGTGTATTACCCGATCCCGAACCACCGGCTGCCGTCGCTGGCGCCGTTCGCGCCGGGTCTGGAGTTGCCGGAGACGGAGCGTGCGGCCGGTGAGGTGGTGTCCCTGCCGGTGCACCCGTCGCTGTCGCAGGATGATCTGGAGCGGATCGTGACCGCAGTGAACGCGGTGGCCGGGGCGGGCGCCTGATGGCCGACGTGTTGCGGGCGGGTCTGCTGGGTGTGGGCATGATGGGTCGCCATCATGCCAGGGTGCTGCGCGAACTCGACGGGGTGGAACTCGTCGCGATCGCCGACCCCGGTGGGGACCCGCACGGGGTCGCCGGGAACCTGCAGGTCCTGCCGGACATCGAGGCGCTGATCGCCGCCGGCATCGACATCGCTGTCGTCGCGGTCCCGACCCGGTTCCATGAGGACGCGGCGCTCAAGCTCGCAGCCG
Organism: Microbacterium sp. W4I4; assembly: GCF_030816235.1. Lineage (NCBI taxonomy): Bacteria > Bacillati > Actinomycetota > Actinomycetes > Micrococcales > Microbacteriaceae > Microbacterium > Microbacterium sp. W4I4. The sequence goes on along the minus strand of NZ_JAUSXT010000001.1, from coordinate 1,023,209 downwards.
CCGGGGTGCACACCCTGGTCGAGAAGCCGATCGCGCACACCCTGGAAGCCGGCGAGCGGATGGTCGACGCGTTCCGGGATGCGGGGCTGGTGGGTGCTGTCGGGCACATCGAGCGTTTCAACCCGGCGTTGCAGGAGCTGCGGCGGCGGATCGAGGCGGGAGATCTGGGTGCGGTGTATCAGGTCGTCACCCGCAGGCAGGGCCCGTTCCCGTCGCGGATCGCGGATGTCGGTGTCGCGAAGGATCTCGCCTCGCATGATGTGGATCTGACCGCGTGGGTGGTGCAGTCCGATTACGACGTCGTGTTCGCGCAGACGGCGTTCAAGTCCGGGCGTGAGTTCGAGGACATGATCACCATCACCGGGCGCACCAAGTCCGGGGTGATCGTGAACAACATCGTCAACTGGCTCTCTCCGATGAAGGAGCGTCTCACGGTCGTCACGGGCGAGAAGGGCGCCTTCGTGGCGGACACGTCCACGGGCGATCTCACCTTCTACGCCAACGGCACCATCCCGTTGGAATGGGAATCCGTGTCCTCGTTCCGCGGCGTGTCCGAGGGCGACGTCACCCGGTACGCGTTCGCGAAACGCGAACCCCTCCGTGTCGAACACGAAGCCTTCCGCGACGCCGTCCTCGGCAAGCCGACCGACGTCGTCACCATGGAACAGGGCCAGCGCACGCTGGTGGTCGTCGAGGCGGCGCTCGAGTCGGCGCGTACCGGTCAGACGATCGCGTGGTGAACGGGCGCGATGCGACGGATCATCACGAATCTCGCGCGCGCTGAGGTCGTCCGCAATGCGGTGACGCTGATCAGCGGCACCGCCATCGGGCAGCTCGCGATGCTTATGGCCATGCCCATCCTGGCGCGACTCTTCACGGCCGAGCAGTTCGGGGCGTTCACGATATACTCGTCCGTCGCGGGAGTCCTGGCAGTCGTCGTCGCGCTCCGGTACGACGTTGCCATCGTGCTGCCCGAGAAGGACTCCGACGCCAGGCTGCTGGGACTGCTCTCTTGCGCGATCGCGCTGATCATCAGCGTCATCGCTGCACTGATCCTCCTGGTGATCGCACCAGGAATCGCGGAGGCGACCGGAGCAGCCGACCTCAGATGGCTTCTTCCGTTCGCTGCGCTCGGCGGTTTCCTGCTCGCGCTCGTTTCGATCTTCTCGTTCTGGTTCAACAGGCGAGGGCGATACGGCCGCATCAGCGGGGGACGCGTGACGATGATGATTGGAACCGCCGGGGGACAGGTCGGCCTTGGCCTCACCGCGGTAGGCGCAGTCGGCCTTGTCGGCGGAGGGCTCATCGGGCAGTCGGCGGCGGTCGCTTCGTTGTCGCTGCCGCTTCGCAGGGGTATCCGTGTACTCGCGCGCCAGGTCAGGCGATCCCCGCGCGACCACTGGGCCCAAGCGCTCCGACTCATGAATCTGTACCGTCGAATGCCCCTGTTGAACGGGCCGACGGCACTGATCGATGCATTGAGGATCAGCGCAGTTAATTTCACCATCGGGTTGGTGTCCGTGTCAGCACTGGGTCTCTTCGGCATGGCGTGGAAGCTGCTCGAGATCCCGTCCTTTTTGCTCGGAAATGCGATGTCCCAGCTGGTACTGCAACGGCTGGCTGGCACTGACCGGGTCGCTAGGTACCGCTTCATGGTCAGCGCGACGCTGGGCTGTGCGGCGGTGGGCATCATCCCGTTCGGCCTCATCTACCTGCTCGCTCCGTGGCTCATCCCGTGGTTCCTCGGTGCGCAGTATGCCGAGTCGGCGGGATATGCACAGGCGCTCGTGCCATGGGTTTACCTCTCATTCTTAGCTGTGGCCATGGCGCCCTTCTACCTGGTGACCGAGCGACAGTGGATCCCGCTGGTGATCTCGACGCTGTATCTCGGCGGTGCCGTCGGTACCTTCCTGCTGCTTCGAGGCGATGTCCTCCACGCGGTCACCATGGTCAGTGTCCTCACCGCCGTTCTGCTGGGTTTTCAGATCGTTCTCGGCGTGGTCCTCGCGCATCATGATGCTCGGAGCGGCTAGGCAGCGGAGCCCGCTGGGGGGGCGTCCCAGGAACGTTGCGTAGACTCGACTCCTGTGAAGATCGTCAGTGTCGTGGGTGCTCGCCCGCAGTTCGTCAAGCTCGCTCCGATTCATAAGGCCGCACTCGCCGCTGGGGTCGACCACGTCATCGTGCATACCGGTCAGCACTATGACCCGATGCTCTCAGATGTCTTTTTCGAAGATCTCGGTATCGCGGCTCCCGACGTTCATCTCGGCGTGGGCAGTGGCTCCCACGGGTCGCAGACTGGAGCCATGCTCTCGGCTCTGGACGCAGTCTTCGACGAGCATCGACCGGACTGGGTCCTGGTTTACGGTGACACCAATTCGACGATCGCCGCCGCGCTCAGCGCGGTCAAGATGCACATTCCCGTGGCGCACCTCGAGGCCGGTCTGCGCAGCTTCAACAGACGCATGCCGGAAGAACACAATCGAGTTCTGACCGATCATGCGTCCGATCTGCTGCTCGCCCCAACGGAGGTCGCGGTAGGGCACCTGGCCACGGAAGGACTGGCGGAGCGGACGGTCCTCGTCGGTGACGTGATGACGGACGTGCTCTTCGAGGTTCGGAACGAGGTGGGCAGCAGCGCACCCGCGCTGGCTCAGGAACTCGGACTGGAGCCGCAGGGATACTATCTGGCTACCATTCATCGTGCCGAGAATACGGACGACCCCGCCAGGCTTGCGGCCGTCGTAGGCAGCCTGTCTCGTCTGGACAAGTCCGTCGTCCTTCTCGCCCATCCGCGCGTCGTCGCCAAGGCCGCCGCCCATGGCATTTCTCTCACGCAGGGGAGTCTGATCGCCCATGCGCCGCTTCCGTATCCTCAGCTGATCGCGGCTGCGCTCTCTAGCGCTGGCGTCGTGACCGATTCCGGCGGCCTCCAGAAGGAGGCGTTCCTCTTGCGCGTGCCCTGTACGACAGTGCGTTCAGAGACCGAATGGGTTGAGACGGTGACGCTGGGCTGGAACGTCCTGGCCGACACCGCTGAAGAGATCCTTGCGGGAGTGACGCGTCCCGTTCCACTCCCGACAGAAGAAGCACCCTACGGCGACGGCAATGCAGCATCGCGAGTGATCGCCGAGCTCTCGGCGCGAATGCCGGCCGTAGGCAAGTGAGGTCGACGGCCACTTCCGAGGCGGCGACACCCGTTGCAAAGAAACGGGGGTTCCGCACCGACGTCCAGGGTCTCCGCGCCATCGCGGTGGGGCTTGTCCTGCTCTACCATGCCGGCGTGCCGTTCGTCGGCGGCGGATACATCGGTGTCGATGTCTTCTTCGTGATCTCGGGCTTCCTGATATCGAGCCACCTGCTTGAGGCGATAGAGCGAAACGGGAGAGTCGATTTCGGCGAGTTCTACGCACGCCGGATCCGGCGCATCTTGCCCGCATCGCTGACTGTGGCTCTGATGACTGCGCTGGCTGCGGTCATCCTGTACCCGCCGCTCGGCCTGGAAAGGGTCCTCAAGGACGGACTCGCCACGATCCTCTACGTGCCGAACGTGTGGTTCGCCATCCAGAACACGGACTACCTGGCCGACCATTCACCATCGCCCTTCCAGCATTACTGGTCGCTGGGAGTCGAGGAGCAGTTTTATCTGTTCTGGCCCCTCATCCTCATGGGGCTGACGCTTATGCTGCGGAACAGGCGACGCGTCGTCGTCGCGATCGCGGTCCTGGGCATCATCAGCCTCATTCTCGGGGTCGCCCTCACGTCTATCAACCAGCCTGCCGCTTTCTTTCTGCTTCCCACACGAGCCTGGGAGCTGATCATCGGCGGCCTTGTCGGTGCGTTGCTTCTGAGGGGCGGACAGCGTCTGCCCCGCGCGGTGGAGATCGCGGGGGGCTGGATGGGGCTGGCGCTCGTCCTCGGGTGTGCGGTCTTCTACGATGACAGCACGGTGTTCCCCGGCACGGCGGCGATACTGCCGACTGTGGGAACGGCCGCCGTCATCTACTTCGGCAGTTCTGCGGTCAAGGGCGGGCCGTCAACATTCCTGTCGATCCGCCCGATGCAGTTCGTCGGACTGATCTCGTATTCGCTCTACCTCGTGCACTGGCCCCTGCTCATAGTGACGCAGGCTGCCATCGGGGAGCAGAACCCCTTACGTCTTTCGGTCAGGGTACTGCTCGGGATCGTGCTCGCCGTGCCTCTCGCCTGGCTCCTGTTCCGGTTCGTCGAGTCGCCGTTCCGATCTCCCCGCGTGTTGACGGAGCGACGTCCGCGCCTGACGCTGTTCGGGACGCTGACGGTGACGCTCGTGCTCGCGCTCGCATTCGTGTGGACCACGTCGTGGGCGCAGGGGCGCGACACAGTGGTCTCCGGGCCCGCGATCGCGGCACCCGCCGCACCGGAGAATCCGCCGCGCGGGACGGAGGTTGTTCCCTCGAACATGACTCCCACGCTCGGCGAAGTGGCGAATGATCTCCCTCCGATGTATTCGGACGGCTGCCATCACGATGTACTGCAGGAAGAGGTGCAGAGTTGCCGGTACGGTGACCTCGGGGCAGACGCGGCAACCATCGCGCTCTTCGGGGATTCCCACTCCGCCCAGTGGTTCCCCGCCCTTGACGCCTACGCTGCGCAAACAGGCGGCACCGCGATCGACACCTACACCAAGTCTTCCTGTCCTGCGGTGGACACTACCGTGCTCGACAAGGACGTCCCGTACTCGTCGTGCGATCGCTGGCGGGCCGCAGTGCTGGATCACCTCGTGCAACAGGCGCCGGATACCGTCGTCATCTCAAGCTACTCAGGCTATGCGCTGCCGAGCGCAGACGGCGACGCCCGTGAACGCGCGTGGTCGGAAGGCGTGAGCCGCACGGTCAAACGACTTGTCGATGCCGGAAGTCAAGTTCTGGTCATCGCCGACACTCCGCGATTCGTCGCGCCGCCGCCGACTTGTGTGTCCGCGAATCCGTCGGCGCTCGACCGGTGTGCGGGAGACCGCTCCACCGCGCTGGATCCGAAGCTCGCGGCAGCGGAGCGGTTGGCCGTCGAAGCAGCGGGGGGCAGATACGCGGACTTGTCTGACTACATCTGCGATTCCCGGTCGTGCCCCGTGGTCGTCGGGAATCTGCTCGTCTACCGTGACGTGAACCACCTCACGCCGGAGTTCGTTGAGTACCTGGCTCCGCTGCTCGCACCCGATCTGAGCGATCTGCTCGGGGTCAGCGCGATCAGGAAAGTAGACTGGTGTCCATGCGTATTGCCGTCGTGGCCCTGGGTAAGATCGGGCTTCCTCTTGCTGTCCAGTTCGCTTCGTCCGGTCACGATGTGATCGGTGTCGACGTCAATCAGAAGGCGGTCGATTCGATCAATGCGGCGGTGGAGCCGTTTCCGGGTGAGGCGGAGCTGCAGCAGCGGCTCGAGGAGCTGATCCCGGCCGGTCGCCTGCGTGCGACGACCGACTACGCCGAGGCGATCCCGGACGCGGATGCCGTGGTGCTGGTCGCTCCCGTCTTCGTGAATGACGAGACCTGGGAGCCGGACTTCAAGTACATGGACGCGGCGACCCGTTCGCTCGCGGAGCATCTGACCCCGGGCACGCTGGTGTCGTACGAGACCACCCTTCCGGTGGGCACGACCCGTGACCGGTGGAAGCCGATGCTGGAGGAGGGCTCCGGCCTGACCGAGGGCGTCGACTTCCACGTCGTCTATTCGCCGGAGCGGGTGCTGACGGGGCGCGTGTTCGCGGACCTGCGGAAGTATCCGAAGCTGATCGGCGCGCTCTCGGATGAGGGCAACCGTCGGGCACGGGAGTTCTACGAGGCGGTGCTGCAGTTCGACGAGCGGCCGGATCTCGCTCAGCCCAACGGTGTGTGGGATCTGGGCTCGACCGAGGCGTCCGAGATGGCCAAGCTCGCCGAGACGACCTACCGGGATGTGAACATCGGCCTCGCGAACCAGTTCGGACTGTTCGCCGCCTCGCACGGCATCGACGTGTACAAGGTGATCGACGCGTGCAACTCGCAGCCGTACAGCCACATCCACCGTCCCGGCATCGCCGTCGGCGGGCACTGCATCCCTGTGTACCCGCGCCTGTATCTGTCGACCGACCCGGATGCGGATATCGTGCGTGTGGCACGGCAGTTGAACGCGTCGATGCCGGAACGGCTCGTCGCGCAGGCCGAGGGGATCCTCGGGGACCTGACCGGTCTGACGGCCGTGGTGTTGGGTGCGGCGTACCGGGGCGGGGTGAAGGAGACCGCGTTCTCCGGTGTGTTCCCGACCGTGACCGCGCTGACGCAGCGCGGTGCGCAGGTCGTGGTGCACGACCCGCTGTACACGGACGACGAGCTGCGCGGTCTCGGTTTCGAGCCATACACGATCGGCGACTCGGCGGACCTCGCCGTGCTGCAGACGGACCACGCCGACTACAAGACCCTCGCCCCGACCGACGTGCCCGGCGTGAAGCTCCTCGTCGACGGCCGCAACGCCACCGACGCGTCCCTGTGGGCAGGAACCCCCCGCATCGTCGTCGGCACCGCAGCCTGAGGTGAGAGGCAGTCGTCCGGCATGGGCGGCCGAGTCTCACAGCTTCTCGCCGATACGATTGAGTCATGGATCTTCTCGTAGTCGGGTCGGGCTTCTTCGGCCTCACCATCGCCGAGCGCGCGGCAGCAGCCGGGCGCAAGGTGACAGTCATCGACCGTCGCTCGCACATCGGAGGCAACGCCTACAGCGAAGCGGAGCCCGAGACCGGGATCGAGGTGCACCGCTACGGTGCGCACCTGTTCCACACGTCCAACCCGACGGTGTGGGAGTACGTGAACCGGTTCACGACGTTCACGAGCTACGTGCACCGGGTCTACACGCATCACAAGGATGTCGTGTACCCGATGCCGGTGAACCTCGGCACGATCAACCAGTTCTTCCAGGCTGCGTACTCGCCGAGCGAAGCGCGCGCGCTCATCAAGGAGCAGGCGGGCGAGTTCGACGTCAAGACCGCCCAGAACTTCGAGGAGAAGGGCATCGCCCTGGTCGGACGCCCGCTGTTCGAGGCGTTCTTCCGCGACTACACGGCCAAGCAGTGGCAGACCGACCCGCACAAGCTCTCCGGCGACATCGTCAGCCGCCTTCCCGTGCGGTACACGTACGACAACCGCTACTTCAACGACACCTGGGAGGGCCTGCCCACCGACGGCTACACCGCGTGGCTGGAGCGGATGGCCGACCACCCGAACATCGAGGTGAAGCTCGGCGTCGACTACTTCGACGAGTCGCAGCCGCTGAACAGGCAGGCGACGGTCGGGCAGCTGCCGATCATCTACACGGGTCCCGTCGATCGCTACTTCGACTATGCGGAAGGCGCGCTCAGCTGGCGCACGCTCGACTTCGAGCAGGAGGTGCTCGACACCTCCGACTTCCAGGGCACCAGCGTCATGAACTACCCCGACCTGGACGTGCCGTTCACCCGCATCCACGAGTTCAAGCACTTCCATCCCGAGCGCAAGGAGATCTTCGCTCAGGACAAGACCGTCATCATGCGGGAGTTCTCGCGTTTCGCGAACCGGGACGACGAGCCCTACTACCCGGTGAACACCTCGGCTGACCGCGACGGCCTGCTGGCCTACCGGGAGCTCGCGAAGGGCGAGCAGGACGTGCACTTCGGCGGACGCCTGGGCACGTACCAGTACCTGGACATGCACATGGCCATCGGCTCGGCGCTGTCCATGTGGCGCAACGACCTCGCCGGCCAGGACGACTGACACGCACATGAGCAGGACTTCAGTCGGTGAGCCCGGCACGCCTCAGCGCTACGCGCATTCGCTGTGGCTGCTGTCGGCGCGGGATCTGAAGGTGCGCTACTCCACGAGCATGCTCGGCTATCTGTGGTCGGTGCTCGATCCACTGGTGATGAGTGCGATCTACTGGTTCGTGTTCACCCGGGTGTTCCACCGCGATGTGGGCGAGGATCCCTACATCGTCTTCCTCATCAGTGGTCTGCTGCCCTGGGTGTGGTTCAACTCCGCGGTCTCGGACTTCACGAAGGCCTTCAAACGCGATTCCCGGCTGGTGCGATCCACGGCCATCCCGAGGTCCATCTGGGTGACGCGCATCGTGCTGAGCAAGGGTATCGAGTTCCTGTTCTCGATGCCGGTGCTGGTCATCTTCGTCGTCATCAACCTGTTGACCGAGACGGACGCCGCCCAGCGTGCTCAGATCGGCTGGGGAATCCTCTGGCTCCCGGTGGCGATCCTTCTGCAGACCATCCTGCTGGTCGGCCTGGGTCTGCTGGTCGCGCCACTGTGCGCGCTGTACGCCGACCTCGAGCGCACCACCGGTCTCATCCTGCGCGCGCTGTTCTACGCCACCCCGATCATCTACAACGTCTCGAATCTGCCCGGCGTGTTCGAGACGCTCGGAGCCTTCAACCCGCTGGCGGGAATCTTCACGCTGTATCGGATGGCGTTCTTCCCCGACCAATGGCACACCTGGACGGTCGTCATCAGCGCCGTCATGAGCCTGCTGATCCTGGCTCTCGGCGTCTGGGTCTTCCGGAAACTCGAACGACCCGTCCTGAAGGAGCTGTGATGCCGACAGCGATCGAGGTGAAGGGTCTGGGCGTGCACTTCCGCCGCAACCGGCGCGGAAGCCGCAGCTTCAAGGACCTGTTCGCCGGTGCATCCCGTAGGTCGCGGCCGGGAGAGTTCTGGGCGCTTCGAGACGTGAGCTTCTCGGTGCAGCCGGGGGAGTCCATCGGCGTGGTCGGCCGCAACGGCCAGGGCAAGTCCACGCTGCTCAGGCTCGTCGCAGGAGTCCTGCTCGCCGACGAGGGCGACGTCGAGGTGCACGGTGGGGTGGCGCCCCTCATCGAGCTGACGGGCGGCTTCGTCGGAGATCTCACGGTGCGGGAGAACGTCAAGATGACGGCCGGGCTGCACGGGATGTCACGCGCCGAGGTCGCGGCGCGTTACGACGACATCATCGCGTTCGCGGAGCTCGCAGGCTTCGAGGACACCCCCTACAAGCACCTCTCGAACGGCATGAAGGTGCGGCTGGCGTTCTCGGTCGTCTCGCAGCTCGACGAGCCGATCCTGCTCGTGGACGAGGTGCTGGCCGTCGGTGACAAGGCTTTCCGCGACAAGTGCTACAAGCGCATCGACGAGCTGCTGGCGGACGGACGCACGCTGTTCTTCGTCAGCCACAACGAGCGCGACCTGCGTCGCTTCTGCACTCGCGGGCTGTACCTCGACAAGGGGGCGCTCGTACTGGACGCGCCCATCAAAGACGTGCTCGACCGCTACAACGCCGACTACAACACTCCCTGAGTGATCGTCGGCTCAGCCGACGACCTTGGTCAACGCTGCGAGTGCCGAGTTGGCCGCGGCGAGCTCGCTGTCAGCCGAACCGCCGTTGTCGTACGCGGTTCGCAGAGTCTGCAGCGAACGAGCGTAATCATCCAGCCTCGAGTTCCACGTGGCGGAGATCGAACTCGGTGCGACGTAGTCCGCCATGCGACCGGCATCCTCCTGCAGGAAGCCCACGTTCTGCGCGGCTTCCTGCGGGTCGGAGTCGCCGGCGTACTGGAGGCCCCGCTGAGCATCGTTCAGCACCGGCGTGACCTTCTGGCGGAAAGTCGCCACGCTCGGATCCACCGGCTTCGGCGGTGCGGTTGCCGTCGGCTGCGTCGTCGGGACGGAAGTCGGCGTCGCCGTGGGGGTCGGAGTGGCGGTGGGAGTCGGGGACGGAGTGGCCGATGGTGACGTGCCGTCAGATGCCGAGGCGGTCGGAACGGGCGTCTCCACCGCAGCGGGAAGCGCGGGTCGGATGAAGATCCAGAACAGAACCGCGGCGATCGCCACCGCCGCCACGGCGAGGATGACGATCAGCCATACCCGGCCGCGCTTGGGCTTCTCGTCCGAATAGGCCCAGACGTATTCGGGCTGCGGCTCGCTCATCATGCCTCGAGCGCCGGCATAGGCTGCCAGCTGCGGTCGCGTCCGATCTTCCCGCCGTCGCGGAGACCACGGAACAGGTTGCTGGTGCCGCGCGCGGTGCGCTCGACGAAGACCAGCCGGATGAGCTCCTTGAAGAACGTGGCGGTCGTTCCGAGCCCGAACAGCACAGGACTGTACGCATCGTGCACGCGGTAGTACTGCTTGATGAACCCGCGATTGCGCATGATGTAGTAGCGGTACGCGTTGCTGGAGGCGTTCATATGCCGGATGCCCATGTCCCACTGCTTGATCTCGCGGGTGCGTCGCAGCACGAACTCGTCGACGATCACGGCGGTGGTCAGGCGCGAGGCCAGCCATCCGTACATCTGGTCATCCCAGTAGATGAAGAACCGCGGGTCGGGCAGGCCGATCTGCTGCACGATCGAACGGTGGATGAACATGCCCTCGAAGCATCCGCTGTTCATCTCCTTGAAGCCGGACGCGTCGAACTTCGACGGCGCGAACGGGATCGGGATACCCATGCGGTCGGCGACGCGGTACTGCCAGTAGAACTCGCTGCCGTCGTAGTCGTAGCGGCGGCCCTGGATGCTCTTGAAGCGGTGCGACCAGCTGCCCATCCTGGCGAGACCGTCGGGGAGCACCTCGACGTCGTCGTCCATCATCCAGATCCACTCCGCACCCAGGTCGTACGCCGTCCGCATCCCCTCGCTGAATCCACCGGAGCCGCCGGTGTTCGTCTCCAATCGCCGGTACACGATCTCGGTGCCGATGTCCGCACGGAACGACTCGACGACCGCGGTGGTGTCATCGGCGGAGGCGTTGTCGATCACGACGACGCGTCCGGGCTTCGGATCCATGGAGCGGATGCTGGTGAGCAGTCCGCTCAGCAGATGCGAGCGGTTGAAGGTGACGATCACGATCGCCGCCGAGGCGGGGTCGAAATCAGCGGACTTCATTTGTCACCCTGGATAATCTGACGCCAGTTCTCCTCTGACACCATCTCGGGCAGAGCAGCCCGATACTGCGCCTGCAAGCTTCTCCAGTTCCTTCGTAGACGTGCGTGCAAGCGCACCGACTGCGTGAGCAACGACCGGAACTTGACGCGGTCCCGGACGAACACATTCTTTCCTGATCCATCTGCGGCGCTGACCAGCGCGCTGTCGTAGAGGGGCACTCGCCACCAGTTCGCGTCGCCCTTGCCGAATTCGACCTCGGGTCGTTCGACATTGGCGGGAAGCGGAGAGTGGAACCAATGGTTGAACAAAGTCGACGCAGTAAACCACCGCAGTGCGAGCCCGGTCGGGCTGTCGTATGTGTGAGCTTTAAGTCGTTTGAAGACCTGTCGCCCGCGCCATGAGCGGACGGGCGCACCGGTGTCCTTGTGGATCACTGTCTCTGGGAAGCCGGAAGCCATCGCGCGAGCTCGCGGCATTGCTGTACCGATGTTGGAACTCATGTGCTGCGGGCCCGAGAGCACATCCTTCAACGCCTGAATGCGCAATGCAGCAGGGTAATACTGCATCATCATGAGATGTTTCAGATCTACACGCCGACTGTGTCTAATGAGCGTCCCGCCATGCCTAGCGTCGGAGTGAAGCAATGCAGCGACTATTCGGTTTCGAGCGTGGAAATAGGCCTGCCAATCGATTGCATCATCTTTGCCTACCCAGGACACGTGCCAAAGTGCCGCACCTGGTAGCGAGACGGTAGGGAACCCGGCTCGCCCGGCGCGCAAGCAGAATTCTGCATCGTCCCATTTAATGAACGCAGGCAATGAAAGACCGACCTCGCGTATAACTTCGACGGGTATTAGACACATCCACCAGCCGTTATAGTCTGCGTCCATGCGGATGTGCAAAGTCGGGTCCTGCCGCAGATTTATTACCGAGAAGTCATGTGGCATGTGCTCCTGGAAGAGGTTTCGCCACATGAATGGTTCCTCGTCGACGACTTCAGCCCAGGCATGGAGCTTGGTCCGGTCGAGCAGGTCAAACATATGGGCGCCCACCAGCGTGGGCGTGGTCGCATATCTTCCGAACGTGATCGAGCGCCGCAGCGATTCGGGCTCCAGCCGAATGTCGTCATCCAGCAGTTGAACGAAATCACTCTCCGGGCTCGAGAGTGTCTCCACCATGGCTCTGGCGAATCCGCCAGAGCCACCGAGGTTTGGCTGACGAATCACCTGGAGCATTTCTCCAAGCGCGGTCGAGACCTCTTCATAGCCGTCTTGCTCAGAAACGAGCTGTGTTCCTTGGTCGACAATAAAGATCTTATCGACCAACTCAAGCGCTTCGGGAGCATTCGCGAGCGCCTGAAGCGTATCGACGCAGTAGTCAGGTTTGTTGTATGTGGTTATGCCAAGCGACGCCTTGCCCGAACGGACGGGGGCCTGATCAGTGGTCCATTCCGCCCCAAGGAACGTCACGGCCCGTTCGTCGGCCACGATGTCAAACCAAATCCAACCACCATCGTTGTATTGGTCCAGTGCCAAGGCGAAGGATATCTCAGACTCGCCACTCACCTCGCGTGTCGCGATCCGCTGTTTGACGCCGCCACCGTTGGAACGGTATACGAGGACAGTAGCCGTCCCCTCGGTCCGCACTGCGAGATCGATGGCTCGGACGTCTGTCCAGTGCTGCCAGTACGAGGCGGGAAACGCATTGAAATAGGCGCCGAACGACACCCTGCGGCCAGGGGCTATGCGCGCGCGATGCCGGTCGAGAATGTTCCCCAGATGAGCACGATTTGAAACGCGAACGGGCTGCTCATCGATAACCGACCACGTTTCAGGGTCGGCGTACAGCGGAAGCAGGTCTGGGTCTCTCTCGAGCGGGAAGACGACGTTCTGTAGCACGTGGGTCACGGAGGACAAGCCTACCGTGAGGTCATGGAAGAGCCTGGGAAGAACTACCCCTGCGGCCCCAGCGTCGGGATCGTCCCGGTCTGCGCGTCGTCGATGTTCTGGCGCCACGATCGTGTCTGCCCGGCGCGCAGAGCGCACAGCACCAGCAGCACCCACCCGGCGCCGGTGAGCGTGAAGCTCTCGAACATCGACTCCACCGCTAGCGTGACCAGCAGCAGCGGAGTCCAGGCGTAGACGACCGATCGCCGGACGCTCGCGACCAGCCAGGAGCGCACGGTCGCGACGCCGCCGAGCAGCAGGAACAGGGCGAGTCCCAACCAGCCGAGCTGCAGCAGCACGTCGAAGTACGCGTTCAGCGCCGACTGGTGATGATCGGAGAGCTGATAGTTGATGTAAGGAACCGGGTACTGGCCGCCGGCCCAGGAGCCGAACCAGCCGTACCCGGTGGCCGACCGCTGAGCGACGTAGTCCAGGATCACATTCCACAGATCGGCGCGCGTCGAGAAGTCCGAGCCGGCATCCAGAAGCCGGATGATGAGATGGCGCAACGCGAACGCCACCCCCAGCGCGACGGCGACCAGGGCACCGAGGATCCACTGCACCGCCACCCTGCGGTGCGCAGGCGCGTGGCGGACGATCGTGAGTGCGGTGGTCGCGACGCCGACCGCCGCAGCCAGGACGACGACTGAGGGAGACGCGGAGAGCAGCGCCAGGAAGCCACCCAGAGCGACCGAGTACATCCCCAGGACGCGGTCGATCGATTGCGTGCGCCATTCGATCACGAAGGTGATCAGGCCGACGACGGCGACGAACCCCAGCATGTTGCGTGTGCCGAAGATGCCCTGGATCGGGCCGCCGAGCGCGAGGTTCCCCTCGATGCCGAACGCCGTGAGCGGCAGGTCCAGCAGCACCCCCGACAGCAGTTCCAGCCCCAGCGAGATCGTCAGCAGCCAGCGCAGCGTGTCACCCAGGGCGCGCACGGTCTGCAGCGTGTCCCGCACGTGCCCGACGGTCACCGCGATGATCGTGAAGCCCAACAGGGTCAGCCAGCCGGTCATCGTGCCCGAGCGGCTGGTCGTCCACAGCAGGCTGACCAGCGCCAGCGCGATGAAGCCGATCAGCGAGGTGGGTGCGAAGCGCAGCAGCGACAGCTCCTCGCGGCGGGTGACCAGCACGGCTGCGCCGATCGCCGCGAGCACGATGACGATCGTGGCCAGGGTGACCGCGGAGGTCATCCGTTCGATGAGGAAAGTGCCGAACACCGCGCCCAGCCCCGCGAGCGTGTACGCGCGGGCGAACCCGGCCGAAGCCAGCAGCGAGACCACGTACCGCTGCGGGCTCATGGCACCTGCCGCGTCCGGGGGCCGTGCGAGATGACAGGTGTGCGCTCGCCGACGCCCACTCCGATCAGGGGGACCGCCTTCATCTTGAACGACAGCAGGATCAGCAGCAGCCAGCCCCAGAGCATGATGGGTGCCGACTCGGCCAGGCCCTCGAACAGCAGGGAGACTGTCAGCAGCAGCGGCAGCAGGGCGATCGGCGAGTAGGGCCGCTCGGCATCCAGATCCCAGCGGGGCCGGTCGATGGCGAAGAACCAGGCGCGCCAGAGCAGCGCGAGCCAGGCGATCGCCATGAGCACCACGCCCACGATGCCGAGCTGCAGGAAGACGTCCAGCCACATGTCGTGGGCGTGGAACACGGTGATCCCGTGGTTGAGGATCCAACCCTGGAACGCAGGATCCCAGGGCACCCAGGGCGAGGAGAACCCGTTGCCGAGGACCGGCCGGGTGATGGCCCGATCCCACACCGCCTGCCAGATCTCGACCCGTCCGGTCAGGTCGGATCCCTTGCCGAACAGCGCAAGCACCTGGTCGCGCAGGAGGACCGCGATGGCGGCGCCGACGGCGCCGATGCCGATGAACGCGAGATAGGCGTTCCGCCGGGCGGAGGGGGTGCGCGCCGCACGGGCGACGAGGGCCGCGATCAGCACGGCCAGGATCACCACGACGCCCAGGTAGACGGTGGTGGAAGCCGCCTTGACCAGCAGGATGACGGCCAGCGCAGCCCAGCCGATCAGGATCCCGCGCCGTCGCACGTGCGCCGCGTACAGCACCGCGAAGACGATCAGGGCGAACAGGCACATCATCGCCAGCGCGTGCGCGTTCCCGACGACGCCCTGGATCCGGCCGCCGTTGAAGAGGTTGCCGCGCACCCAGTAGCTGACCGGGTCGATCTCTCCCGCGGGGACCTCGGCGAAATTCGGCAGGATCGGATGCCGCACCACCAGAGCCACCCACAGTTCCATGAGCAGGGAGGTCCCGAGGATGAATTTCAGCATCGTCGAAAGTGCTCGCGCGATCTCCTGCCACGAGAGCATGGTGCCCACCAGCAGTGCCACCACGGTCACGGCCGCCATCAGCGTCCAGGTCAGCGCCGTCGCACTCGGCCAGCGCGACCACAGCGCGGAGACGGCGGCGAGAGTTCCGTACCCGAGCGCGACCCAGGGCAGGCGCCGCCACGGGAACCGGGTGGGACGTTTCCTTGCGATTGCGGGAACCCAGATGCCGAGCGCTCCGAGAGTCAGAGCGGCCATCACGACCACGGATCCGACGGACCCCACCAGGTTGTACACCGCGGTGTGCGCGAAGACGGCGAACAGGCACAGGGCGCTGTACGCGCGCACCATCAGATGCCCGGTCGTCTCGCGGGCGGGGGCGGCGGGCGGCGCCGCCACGGGGTGTCTGGTGTACACGGCCATCGCGTTCAGGCTACCGCGCCGCACCCCTCGCACCGATGAGGGGCGGCACGACACTCGGCCGGTCCACGGCCGCGGCTAGCCTTGATGCATGCTTCTCACCATCACCAACGAGCCGCGGGACTATGCGTGGGGCTCGACGTCACTGATTGCGGCGCTCGAAGGTCGTCGGCCGTCCGCATCGCCCGAGGCCGAAGTGTGGTTCGGGGACCACCCGAGCGACCCGGCGGATGTCGTCGGGGGAGGAACTCTCGACGCGGTCACCGGCGGTTCGCTGCCGTACCTGCTGAAGCTGCTCGCCGCCGCGGATCCCCTGTCCATCCAGGTGCACCCCACCAGGGAACAGGCGCAGCAGGGCTTCGCGCGGGAAGCGGGGATGGATGCCGCAGACCCGACCCGCAACTACCGCGACGCCAACCACAAGCCCGAGCTCATCGTGGCGCTGAGCGACCGCTTCGAGGCGCTCAGCGGCCTGCGACCGGTCGCCGACACGCTGCGGATGCTGTCCGCCTTCCCGGACGCGGCCGGCGTGGTGGAACTGCGTGAGCACCTCGCTTCGGGAGCTGAGGAGGAGGCGCTGCGCGCCACCATCGGCTGGCTGCTCTCCGGGACCGCCCAGGATGCCGTCGACGATGTGATCGGAGCCCTCGCCGGCGCCGAGGCCGATGGCTTCACCGAGGCGCTGACCGCCATCCGCACCATCGCCGAGCGCAATCCAGGCGACCCCGGCGTCGTGGTGGCGCTGCTGATGAACTTCGTCGTGCTGCGCCCGGGGGAGGCCGTCTTCCTGCGCGCCGGCCTGCTGCACGCCTATGTGTCGGGCCTGGGCGTGGAGATCATGGCTGCCAGTGACAACGTGCTGCGCGGCGGACTCACCCCGAAGCACATCGACGTCGACGAGCTGCTCTCGATCGTGGACACGCGTCCCGGCGAGGTCCCCGTGCAGGCGGCGACCGGCGAGATCACCGCCTACGGCATCCCGGTTCCGGACTTCGCGCTGCGCCGCATCCAGCTGGACGGGGAGCGCTCGATCGCCGTCTCCGGGCCGAGCATGGCGCTCAGCACGGCGGGTGCGATCCGTGTGGGGACCAGGTCCGGCGAGGCCATCGACGTGGAGGTCGGCTCGGCCGTCTTCGCGCCGATCGACGTCGATGAGCTGGTGCTCTCGGGCGTCGGCGAGGTATTCATCGCGGAACCGGGTGCCGGCGACACGCCGGAAAGCATCCAATGAACTTTAAATACCGTGTTGAGGGTTTACCATCCGCGACTTGACCAGAGCGAATGACACGGGTGTAATTAGGGAAAGAACGGCCCGTGGGGGGCACAAGCAGGGTTGGGAGATCGAGATGACGGGTTACCGCTCAGACGTTCCCGAGAATTGGTTCGTCGATCCGGTGAATCTCGGCGTACCGGGTGTACGCCGGGTGGACGCAGAGGATGATGGCGCACTCGCGTGGCAGGTCGATGCACTGTGTGCACAGACCGACCCGGAGGCGTTCTTCCCCGAGAAGGGCGGCTCGACGCGCGATGCCAAGCGCATCTGCACGTCCTGCGATGTACGGGGCGAGTGCCTCGAGTACGCGCTGAACAACGACGAGCGCTTCGGGATCTGGGGTGGGCTCAGCGAGCGCGAGCGACGAAAGCTCAAGCGCCGCGCGAGCTGACCGCAGCCACAGCGAAGAATCGACCCGGCGGGGCATCGCATCCTCCCGGATGCCGTGCCCCGCCGGTTTCTCGTGGGCGCGCCGGTGTGGCGACCTGCCCTGCGCACGCGCCTGCATAGGCTGACTGGTGCCATGCCAGCACGCGTTCACGCCCTCATCGTCGCGCGCTCCGGTGAATCCGGAAGCGCCCCGCTCAGCCGAACCCTCGAGGCGCTGGGCGCGCAGAGTCCGCCACCGGCTGCGGTGACCGTCATCGTGCAGGGCGACGGCGAACGGGTGAGACGGATGCCGGGCATCGGGCATCTGGTCGAGGGGATCATCGAGGCGCGCACCGGCACGAGCTTCGCGGAGGCGATCGCGCTCGCGCAGCCGCGGGTGGCCGCGGGCAGCACGGTGTGGCTCCTGGCGGACGACACCGCCCCTGAACCGAACACGCTGCAGTTGCTGGCCGGGGCACTGGAGCGCTCGCCGTCGGCCGCGATCGCCGCGCCCAAGCTGGTGCGCAACGACGACGCCCGCGAGATCGTCTCCCTCGGCGTCAGCATGACCCGCTGGGGCCGCTCGATCGAGCTGGCCGCGGACGAATTGGATCAGGGCCAGCACGACGACGCCGAGGACGCCCTCGGAGCGGACGTGCGCGGCATGCTCATCCGCGGCGAGGCGCCCCGGGTGCTGCGCCCGGACATCGCGTTGTCAAGCGCCGATGTGGGACTCGACCTCGGGATCAGGGCCAGGCTCGGGGGAGCCCGGATGGTGCTCGTGCCGAAGGCGCGCGTCGCCGTGCTGCCCACCGGGCCTGCCACCCTGCCGCGCAGCCCCGTCGCACGAGCCTGGGCCACGCGTCGTGCACAGCTGCACCGCCGACTGACATACGCTCCCGCGGCGGCCGTGCCGCTGCACTGGCTGTCGCTCCTGCCGCTCGCGCTGTGGCGCTCCATCACCCATCTCATCGCCAAGCGCCCCGCGGAGGTGGCGCCCGAATGGGGCGCGGCGCTCGCGAGCATGCTCAGCCTGGGTGCACTGGCGCGATCGCGCGGGGCCATCCGCGCTTTCCGCTCCGCCTCCTGGTCCGACATCACCCCGCTGCGCGTGACGCGCACGCAGCTGAAGCAGCGGCTCGATGACGGCCACGGCAGCGAGCGCGGCGCCGTGAGCGAATTGAACTTCTTCAGCGGCGGGGGAGCATGGGCGGTCCTCGCTGCGCTGGTCGTCAGCATCGCCGTGTTCGGCAAGATGCTGGCCTGGCCCGCCCTCGGCGGCGGCGCGCTGCTCCCGCTTCGGCAGACGGTCACCGCGCTCTGGGGCGACACCACCTGGGGACTGCGCGATGTCGGCCTCGACGTCATCGGACCGGCCGACCCGTTCGCGGGCGTCGTCGCCGTACTCGGCACGCTGTGGCCCGCCGCACCTTCGTTCGCGCTGGTGCTGCTCTGGCTGGGCGCACTTCCGCTCGCCGTCCTGGGCGGATGGTTCGCGGCGACCCGCGTGACCGACCGCGCGGGCCTGCGCATCCTGGGCGGCGTGCTCTGGGCGCTCGCGCCGACCTTCCTCACCGCTCTCGTGCAGGGGCGGCCCGCCGCTGTGCTGCTGCACCTGCTGCTGCCCTGGGTGGTGCACACCGCGGTCGTCGCGCATCGATCCTGGGGAGCTGCGGGAGCAGCATCCGTCCTGACCGCCGCCGCCCTGGCCTGCGCTCCGACGCTCGCACCGGCCTTCGTGCTGCTGTGGGTGCTCTCGCTCGTCCTCATGACCGCCACCGGACGCCTGCGCGGCGCGAGCCGGCTGCTCTGGCTGCTGATCCCCAGCGTGGTCATGTTCGCGCCGCTGGTGATCAGGCGCATGCGCACCGGGGAGCCGTGGGCGCTGCTCGCGGACCCTGGTTCCGTCGTCCCGCTCGAGCAGGTCGCTGCGGATGCCGTGGGACGCGCGGACATCGCGATGGGCTTCCCCGCCCCCGGACGCGCCGGCTGGGACTGGTTCGCGGGCGCCCCCGTGGCCGACTGGGTGCCGTTGCTGCTGGCGCCGGTCGTGCTGCTGGCGCTGCTGTCGGCACTGTCGCCGCGCTGGCGGGCCGGATTCGCGCTGCTGCTGACGGCCGCCGCAGGACTTGCCACCGCCCTGTTCGCGGTCGGGGTCGTGGTGTCGTTCGCGGACGGCGTCGGCATCGCCGTGTGGCCGGGAACGGGGCTCAGCCTCGCCTGGATCGGCATCGTCGGCGCCGCCCTCGTCACACTCGACACGGTTGTCGCGCACGCCCCCCTGCGGGCGAGTGCGGCCCTGGTGGCGGGGTTGACGGTCGCGGCAGTCGGCTTCCCCGCGCTCCTGGCTGTCCACACCGGTCACGCGCAGCTGCAGAACGGACCGACGAGCACTCTTCCCGCGCTCGTCGCCGCACAGGCCGGCGGTGATGCCGATCGGGGGACCCTCGTGCTGACGCCTCTCAACGACGGCTCGCTGTCCGCCGAAGCGGTGTGGGGCGCGAGCGCGACGCTCGGAGCCCAGAGCACACTGCTCAGCACCGCTACGCGGGCTCAGGGGGATGACATCTCCTCGACGGCAGTGGATCTGCTGTCGGGCCGTGACTTCGACGCCGCCGCGGCACTCGGCGACGAATCGATCAGCTTCGTGCTGGTGGCGCGGACCGCGCACGAGAAGGACCGCGCGCGAACCATGCGCGAGGAGGCGACCACGGCGATCGATCAGCGGGCGGGATTCGTCAAGGCGGGGGAGACCGCCCGGGGCATGCTGTGGCGCGTCGACACCGACATCGCGTCCCGCGACCGGGTCCCCGAAGCCGATCAGGCGATCGGTCGCGTGATCACACTGGCGCAGTTGATCATCCTGCTCGCCGCGCTCCTCCTCGCGATCCCGACCCGGGCGTCGCGTCGGGCGGCACGTGCACGCTTCCGCATCGTCGGCCGGGCCTCGGACGACCCGAGGCCCACGCCGCGGAAGACCGTCACGGCATCCCGTCCGGAGCAGGCAGCGAACCCCGCCGTCGCGGACACGCCGTCCACGGAGGAAGCGAACGCTCCTTCGGCGGGCGAGAGCACGGGCGAGACGGATGCAGAGCCGGAGGAGGCGCGATGAAGCAGCAGACGATCAGGCTCGCCGCGACCGGAGCCCGAGTCGCCACCGGCGCGGTCGTCGCGGCCGCCTGTGTCTTCGGCGTCATCGCGGCGACCGCGGCGCCCTGGCCCGGCGTGCACAGCGAACAGGTCGGGACGACCGTGACTCCGGTACCCTCGGACGCACTCCTGGTGTGCAACGGATCCTTCCGGGCCCTCGGACGCGACGCCGGTCAGGCCGACCTGATGGTCTCGGCGGGCACACCGCGGATGCGCCTCGACGGTGCGGCCGACGAGGCGAAGACCGCGCAGCTGGACATGTCCGACGTGACCGGCGGTGCGGGAGCGCAGTCCATCACCGCACAGGTGAAGGACCGCATCGTGCCGCAGGTCGCGGCATCCGAGTCCCTGAGGATCACCGCCGACGACGTCAGCGGCTTCGCGGCGGCACCCTGCCGTGAGCCCTCGCTCACCTCGTGGCTCGTGGGCGGAGACGTCTCGACCGGAGCATCCGACGTCATCGTGCTCTCCAACCCGGGGGCCGTCACCGCGACCGTCGCGCTCGACGTGTACGGCGAGACCCGCAAGGCATCGACGGTGGTGGTGCCGCCCGCGACTCAGCTGGGTGTGCCGCTCGCATCGGTCGCTGCGGGTGAGCGCAGCCCGGTCATCCGGGTCTCATCCTCCGGTGCACCGGTTCGCGCGTCGCTGCAGTCCACGCTGGTGCGCACGCTGGATGCCGTGGGCATCGACGTTCAGGACGGCGTCAGCGGTGCACAGACGGATCTGCAGCTGCTGGGTGTCCGATCGGCACCCGTCGCCGAGGGCGACGATGCGAACGGCCTGGTGGTGCGGATCCTCGCGCCCGGCGAGGACGGCGGCGCCACTGTGCGCGTGCGCTCCGCCTCGTCCGGTGAGCTCGTCGACGAGTACCCGGTCGACCTGGTCACCGCCGTACCCACCGAGATCGCCCTGGCCGGACTCCCCGACGGGGCGTACGACATCGAGATCGAAGCCAGCACTCCTGTGGTTGCGGGAGTGCGTCAGACCGCTCGAGCGGGGTCGCAGGAGGACTTCGCCTGGATGCTTCCCGCGCCAGAGCTGACGCCGGACACGGAGACGATGTTCTCCGTCCCCGGAGGGCCGGCAGCCACGCTCTTCCTGCGCAATGCGGGGGACACCGAGGTCACGGTCGCGTTGAGCGGCGCCGACGAGCGCAGCGTGCGGCTGGCTCCGGGAGGTGTCGCCGCCGTGCCCGTGAAGGCGGGAGCGCACACGCTGCTGCCGAACGGGCGGGTCCATGCCGCGATCGGCATGGGCGGCGAGAAGGGGTCGTCCGCGATCGCGAGCTGGCCCCTGTGGGCGGGCACCGCCACCGGACAGCCGATCCTCGTGCGGCCCTGAGCCGTGGGCGGACCCGTCGCGCGATGACCGGCCGCGGAGGTCAGTAGTCCCGACCCTCGGAGCCCAGCTCCCAGGGCTCACGACCCACGTACTCGGCCGCGGCGTGGAACACGGCGCTCTCGATCGCGACGCGGCGGTGCAGCGCATCGTCGTGGCCCTTGGGCAGAAGTCGCTCGATCGGCACACGGAACAGGGCGACCCGTCGCGCGGCGTGATCCACACGCCAGCGGGGGATGCCGTCCTCGCGGTCATGCAGCGGCATGGCCGCGATCTCGAAGCTCACATCCCGCAGCTCCTCCCACGAGGTGCGCAGGTACTCCACCGCGCTGCCCACCGTCACTTCGAAGCGATCCAGTCGCCCGTCCAGCGGCGGCAGCGGCGGACGCACGACTTCACTGCGCCCGAGCCGCCCATGGCGGCCATGACGCGCGCCGCGGGTGACAGCGGTGCGGGCGGTGCGGCGACGGGGCATGACGAAAGTCTAGGCCGGATCCTCGCCGCGCGGCTGCCCGGCATCCGGGTGCCGGCGTCCTACTCTGAAGGGGATGGATGACTCACTCCGCACCGACGAACGGCTCTGCTCGAAGGTGGCGTGCGCCCGCGAGGCCGTCGCCACCCTCACGTTCGACTACGGCGACCAGATGGCGGCCCTCGGCCCGCTCGGTCCCGGCGGGGATCCGCACGCCCACGACCTCTGCGCGCAGCACTCGGAGCGACTGTCGGTCCCGGCGGGCTGGCTGGTCATCCGGCACGAGGCGCTGCGCCACTGAACCGCGCCGGCGCATCAGGGAAACACACCGACGGATCGGGGGAACCCCTGATCCGCTCCGGGATGACTCTCCCCTAGCCTGAGTGCGGGGGAGCCAGGGCGGCTGTCCTCGGAAAGGCAACCGTGCTCGTCTGGCGCCGTGTGATCCTCCCTGTGGTCTTCGTCCTCGTGCTCGCTGCGGCCGCCGCCGCGCTGGTGAAACTCGCGTTCTTCCCGGATGTCGCCGAGGCCGCGCCCCCGGTACCGGGCGCGAGCGTCTCCGATCCGGTGGTCCCCGTCGAACGGGGAACCGTGGTCAACGAGCTGTCACTGGAAGGCACCATCGCCCGTGATGAGAGCTATGCGGTTCGCAGTGAGATCAATGGTGTCGTCACGAAGGTGCATGTCGCCGAGGGCGCGAGCGTCACGAAGGGACAGGTGCTCTTCACCGTCAAGCAGGATCAGCCCGTCAAGAGCATCGACATCGTCGCGCCCGAGGCGGGCGACGTCAGTGCGCTCGCGCTCGTGAAAGGGCAGCAGTCCAGCGTCGGCGGCGAGGTGCTCACGCTCCTGCCGTCGCGCTATCACGTGCGGGCCACGGTGCAGCCGGCACAGCTCTACCGACTGGTGAATGCACCGGATGAGGCGACCGTGACGATCACCGGAGGCCCGGCACCGTTCGTGTGCACCGGAGTGCGCGTGCAGGTCTCGGATGAAGGCACGGCCAGTGTGCGCTGTGGCGTCCCCATCGACCAGACCGTTTTCGCCGGGCTCCCCGCGAAGCTGGATCTCGCTCTCGGCAAGGTCGACGATGCGCTGGTGATCCCGGTGACCGCCGTGCAGGGCGGCGCCGGCAGCGGGGTGGTGTGGGCGGATGCCGGTGACGGTGCGGAGCCCGAGAAGCGCACCGTGAAGCTCGGCGTGAACGACGGTGAGACCGTGGAGATCCTGGAGGGGCTGGCGGAAGGCGATCAGATCCGGCAGTACGTGCCCGGATTCGCCGCCCCCGTGGAGGAGAACTGCTGGGACGACGGCAGCGGTGGCCAGATGTGCGAGACGGGGACGAGCTGGTGAGTCTGGTCGCCCTGCAGGGCGTGGCCAAGAGCGTGCGGCTGCCCGACGACTCGATGCTCGAGATCCTGAGGGATGTCGATCTCGAGGTGAGCGCCGGCGACCACGTCTCCATCGTGGGCCGTTCCGGATCGGGCAAATCCACGCTGCTGAACATCCTCGGCATGCTCGACACCCCGAGCGCGGGCTCCGTCGCCTTCGAGGGTCGTGAGGTGCGGAAGATGCGCGCGGGCGCGCTGGATCGGCTGCGCGGTGCGAACGTCGGGTTCGTGTTCCAGCAGTTCAACCTGCTGCCGGGACGCACGGCGCTCGACAACGTGATGATGCCGCTGGGGCATGCGAAAGGGCGGCTGTTCTGGAAGCGCCGCAGCATCGCCGCGGACATGCTGGAGCGGGTCGGGCTCGGGCATCGCGTCGAGCAGGTCGCGGACCGGCTCTCGGGCGGCGAGCAGCAGCGTGTGGCGATCGCCCGCGCGCTGGTGCGCCGGCCGGTGCTGATCCTCGCCGACGAGCCGACCGGAGCGCTGGACATCGACACGGGAGCGACCGTGATGGCGCTGCTGGATGAGGTGGCGACCGAGACGGATGCCGCGCTGGTGACGATCACCCACGACCTGCATGTGGCGGCGCGCGCTCGGCGGCACTATCGGCTGGATGCCGGCGTGCTGACCCCCGCGAACCTGCAGCGCGCCTTCGAGGCGTCCACCCTGCAGGATGCCTCGCTCTCCGCATCCGTTCCGGAGGAGACACGATGACCGCCATCCTCGGGGCGCTCGCAGATGCGTGGGCGGAGATCCGCGTGCACAGGATGCGCGTGCTGCTCAGCCTGATCGGCATCGCTGTGTCGGTCGGGGCGCTGACTGCGGTGGTCGCCCTATCGGAGTATCAGTTCCAGAACCAGATCGAGCAGTCCGACCGCTACGGCGGGCGCGCGGCGACGATCCAGGTGTACGCGAGCGCCGCGGACGGCGGGCCTGTCGACGCCGCGCAGTTCCAGGAGCGGTTCGACAGAGTCGCCGAACGATACGGCTTCACGCAGGTCTCCCGTGTCGCGGATGGACTGCAGGTCCTGGTCGATGCGCCCGACGGCGCACGTCAGACCTCGGCGCGGCTTCTGGATCCGTCCTTCGCGCTGATCCATCGGGAGAAGCTCATCGAGGGCCGCGAGTTCCTCCCGACGGATGTCGAGGCGCTGGCCCCGCCGGTGATCATCAGCGAACCGCTGTGGGACCGGCTGGGACGCGTACCGGTGGCACAGCATCCGACACTCCGGCTGCGAGGCGAGGCCGGCGGCACCTACCAGATCGTCGGAGTGAGGCCCAAGCAGTGGCAGCACGACGAGGAGGTGCGCATCGACCTGCTCTTCGATGCGTACGCGGCGCGCGTCGACCGACTTCCCGACGAGACCTCCGTGCACTGGGACGTCTGGGTCTCCGAGCACAGCGCAGCCGAGATCGGACCTGTGCTCGCGATGGACCTGCGCGCGGGGCTCCCCGCCGGACAGGTCGTGAACGTCTCACGCGCGGACTTCGCGGCGCAGCCCGGGTACGCCGAGGGCATGCGGATCCAAGAGCTGATCATGACCGGCATCGCGGCCCTGATCCTGGGACTCGGCGCTCTGAGCCTGATCAACATCCAGCTGGTGGCGATGCGCCAGCGAGTGCGTGAGATCGGTGTGCGGCGGGCGTTCGGCGCCACGGCCGGGCGCGTGTTCACCACCGTCCTCCTGGAGAGTCTGGTCGCCACCACGGTGGCGGGCATCATCGGCATCGCGCTGACGGTCGCCGCGCTGCGCTGGGTGATGGCGGGGGACCTGCTGAACATGCAGCTGCAGGACGTGCCCCCGTTCCCGATGCGTGCGGCCGTCACCGGCCTCGTCGCCGCTGTCGTCGTGGGCGCGCTGTCCGGCTTCGTGCCGGCGCTGGTGGCGCTGCGGGTGAAGGTGATCGACGCGATCAGGTTCTGACGCGACGCATCGAGGATCAGATGCGCACGCGCCGGCCGGTGAGCCGCTCCGCGCGGTCGTCGGCGAGGACGAGCGCGCGCTGCTCGCGCTGACGGCGCAGGGCCGTCACCCCGCGCAGCAGGTCCTCCGGGGCCACCTGCGGCAGCGGGGACACGAACTCGCCCACCTCACCGGCGAGCTCGTGCGCGATGCGGACACGTGCCGCGGGGGAGAGCTGCTCGGCGGACGACAGGAACTGCGAGACCCGGCGCGCGAGCCGGTCGGGCAGGCGCGCCACATCGGCCACCCGGGCCCACTCGGCCAGCGACGGCGGCAGATACGGTGTGTGCCGCGGAAGGGCGGGAGTGCGCACCCGCTGCGAGTAGGTGCCGGCGACGAGGTCTCCCAGACGCTGCGACCGCGCGGTGAGGGCGCCGGTGATGACGGCGCCGCCGCCGAAGGTCATGTAGATCTCCAGGACACCGATGAGCGCGCGGATGAAGGTGTGCCGGAACGTGATCGCCCCGCCGTCGATGCGCACGACCCGTCCGCCCACGGCGAGCTTGCCGACGCTGCGGCCGCGCATCGCGGTCTCGATGGTGATCGGCAGCACGAGGAAGCTCAGCACGGAAGCCCAGATGCTGAGCATCGGCATCGTGTGCGCGTCGAGCAGCCCCTGACTCAGCAGCCAGATCTGCAGCAGGATGAACGCGACGAAGACGGCGAAGCCGATCAGCATGTCGATGAAGGCGCCCGCGGCCCGGAGGATGAACCCCACCGGCTGCACGTCGATCGCGACGGCCTCGCCGGAGAGGATCTCCTGTTCATCGGTGATCGCGCTCGACATGACTCCAGTAAATCAGGTGCCGGAGCGGATCAGGGGTCGCGGTGGACGTCGGTGTCCCCGCGTATGCTCACGGGCATGTGCGGACGATTCGCGATGGATGCCACGACCGATGATCTGATCCGGCAGTTCGTCATCGACGGCGGCAGGCCCGAGGA
The DNA here is from genome assembly GCF_030816235.1 of Microbacterium sp. W4I4. Lineage (NCBI taxonomy): Bacteria > Bacillati > Actinomycetota > Actinomycetes > Micrococcales > Microbacteriaceae > Microbacterium > Microbacterium sp. W4I4. Next base: position 996,736 of record NZ_JAUSXT010000001.1, on the reverse strand, counting down.
CTGGTGGCGCGAGTTCCACGGCTCCTATTCGATCGCGCCCACGGATGATGCGGTGATCGTCCGCGACCGCGGCGAGGGCCGGTTCCTCGAGCTCGCCCGGTGGGATTGGCAGAAGCCGGTCAGCCGACCCAAGGGCCCGCCGATCATCAACGCGCGGATCGAAAAGCTCGACACCGGATTCTGGGCCCCGCCGTTCACCGCCGCCCGCTGCGTCGTCCCGATGCGCGGGTACTTCGAGTGGACAGGCCAGAAGGGCGACAAGACGCCGCACTTCCTGCACGGCGGCGGGCTGCTCGCCGCGGCCGGGCTCACCTGGTCGATGGATCTGCCGACCGGCGAGCACACGCGCTGCTTCGTGGTCGTCACCAGGGAGGCGCGCGACGCCGGCGGTGAGGTGCACGACAGGATGCCCGCGTTCCTCACGCCCGATGCCGCGGACGAATGGCTCGAGCCGGCGAAGCTCGACCGGGGTGGACGTGAGGGGATGCTGGCTCTCCTGGACGCCGCATCCGCCGACGTCGCAGCCACCGTGACGCAGCATGTCGTGGACCGGAAGGTCAACAACTCCCGGACCGTGGACCCCGCAGATCCGTCGGTGATCGAACCGGCGGCATGATGGCCGACGAGCTGACCCGGATCGCCGCCGAGCTGTACACGGCGAAGCCGAGCGAGTTCATCGCCGAGCGCACTGCGCGCGCGAAGGGACTCGCGGATCGCGGACTGGCGGAGCGGGTCCGGGTGCTGCGCAGACCGTCCGTCGCCGCCTGGGTCGTGAATGTCTTCGCGCAGGAGCGGGCCGATCGGCTGGCGCAGGCGCTGCAGCTGGCCGAGGAGCTGCGCGAGGCGCAGGCCGACCTGGACGCGCCGGCGCTGGCGAAGCTCGGTCAGCAGCGGCGCGCACTGACGAGCCAGCTGGCCCGCGAGGCGGCATCCCTGGCCGAGGACCGGGGCGAGCGGGTGACCGAGTCCACCGTTGAAGCCGTGCGGCAGACACTGTCGGCCGCGTTCTTCGATCCCGATGCTGCGGCGGCCGTCGCCTCCGGGCGTCTCATCCGTGAACTCGAGCCGGCCGGGCAGTCCCCGCTCGATCTCGAGGCGACCGTCGCCGGCGGTCCTCCGGCGAGCCCGAGTCCCGCCCCGCGCAGGGTCGATGAGGTCACGGAGCGCCGCGAGCGACGGGATGCCGAGCGCGCAGTGCGTGCCGCCGAGCAGGAGCTGGCCCGCGCCCAGCGCGAGCACGACGAGCTCGCGCGAGATCAGCGCGACGCCACGAGCCGCGCCGATCGCCTCGGCGAGCAGATCGTCGACCTGGAGGCAGAGCTCGCCCGCGTGCGTGCTGACGCCGAACGGGCCGCCGCCGCCCTCGGTGACCTGCCGGAGCGGCTGGCGGCCGCCGCGGATCGGGTGGACGGCGCCGAGCGGGCCCTGGCGGACGCCCGCGCGGCGCGGGAGCATCCGCAGCGCACGCGCGGCCCGTCCGGGGCCGAGCCCGGCGATGGGCCCGGCAGCGGGACCTCCTGACGCGACTCGCAGCCGCGGGAGGTTGCCCGTACAGTGTTTCAGGTGGATGCCGATGCCCTCACCGACGCACGCCGCCCCGAGTGGGAGCGGCTCGACGCCCTGAGCCGTCAGCGCCGCCTGAGCGGATCCGAGGTGGATGAGCTCATCGTCCGGTACCGGGCGGCATCCGCCGATCTCGCCGAGTTGAAGACCTCGGTCGGCGATTCGCCGCAGGGCGCGTATCTGTCCACGATCCTCGCGGCCGCGCGCCTGCGTTTCACGGGCGCGGGGGACAACATCCTCGCTCAGACCGCGCGCTTCTTCACGCTGCAGCTGCCGGCCGCGCTGTACCGCATCCGCTGGACCACAGCGGTGATCGCGGTCGCCTTCGTCCTCGTCATGGTGATCACCGCGGCGTGGATCACGGCCGAGCCCGCGCGCATCGCCGCCCTGGGCACGCCGGAGGTGCTCAAGCAGTACGCGGAGGAGGACTTCGTCGACTACTACGGGCCGATGGCGTCGTTCGCGGGGCTGGTCTGGTCGAACAATGCCTGGATCGCCCTGCAGTGCGTGCTGTTCGGCGTCACCGGTCTGTGGCCGGTCTGGATGCTCGTTCAGAACTCCGTCAGCCTGGGTGTGTCGACCGCCGTGATGGCCGCCCACGACAGCCTCGATGTGATGATCCTGCACATCCTGCCGCACGGCCTGCTCGAGCTGACCTCGGTCTTCGTCGCCGCTGCGGCCGGGCTGCACATCTTCTGGGCCTGGGCGGTGCCCGGACGGCGCACGCGAGGAGAATCCCTGGCCGCGGGCGGGCGGGCGTTGGCGACCGTCGCGATCGGCCTCGTCTTCGCGCTGCTGCTCTCGGGGCTGGTGGAGGGGTTCGTCACCGGCTCCGGGCTGCCGTGGGCCGTGAAGATCGGCATCGGCGCCCTCGCGCTGGGCGTCTTCCTGTTCTACATGCTCGTGATCGGCCGCCGCGCGGCGCGACGCGGGGAGACCGGCGACCTCCTGGAGTACGAGGCCGGAACGCCGACGCTCACCGCCGGATGAGGATGATCCTGCGGTGAGCGTCGGCTGATCTCGATCAGGCCTTCGAGGGGCTCTTCGCCGTGCCGTCGAAGAGCGCCCGGTAGGCGTAGCCGGCCAGCAGCGCGCCTACGGCGGGGAAGACGATGAACACCCACAGCTGTCCCAGCGCCTCGGACCCGCCGTAGATCGCGGCCGCGAGCGAGCGCGCGGGGTTCACGGAGGTGTTGTCGACCGGGATGGCGATCAGGTGGATCAGCGTCAGCGACAGGCCGATGGCGATGCCGGCGTGCGCGCCGCCGCGAGTCGGATGCGTCGAGCCGAGGATGACCAGCAGGAAGAACCCGGTCAGGATGACCTCGATGATGATCGCCGCCATCATCCCGAACCCGCCTGGGGAGTGCGAGCCCCAGCCGTTCGAGGCGAAGCCGGCGTCCTGCGCCGTGGTCAGCCAGCCTTCCGGACCGAACAGCCCGATCAGGGTCAGCGCGGTGGAGGCGACGACACCGCCGACGACCTGCGCGATGATGTACGGCAGGACGTCGCGCCACGCGATGCGCCCCGCCGCCGCGGCACCCAGCGTCACCGCCGGGTTGAAATGGCCGCCGGACAGCGGGCCGAACGCGTACACGCCCACCAGCACGGTCAGGCCGAACGCGAGGGCGACGGCGACGTAGACGGCCGAGCCCGCGCCCGGGTCGGTGAAATGGTTGGAGGCGAACACTGCGGTGCCGACGCCGCCGAAGACCAGCAGAAACGTTCCGAACCCCTCGGCGGCGAGCTTCGCGCCCAAAGTCGGAGGTGCTGTTGTGGCTGAATCGCTCATGAGATTCCCTCTCGTCCGTTCGATCGGGGCGATCGAATTCACTGCGAACGATAGCGGCGTCGGATGCCGAAGCATCCGACGCCGCGCAGGGAATCAGTCGATCACTCGCCGACGCCCACCGGCTCCTCGTCGTTCGCGGCGCCCGTGGCGACCGCATCGCGGACGTCCTCCGCGACCTTCGGGTCCACCTGGCCCCAGTACCAGAAGAAGCGCTCCTGGATGGCGGGGACGGTCAGCGCATCGTACTGACCGGCGAGGGTCTCGATGAAGCGCTGGCGCTCCTCGGCGGTGAACACGTCGTTGATGAGTGTGCGCGCCTGACCGAAGTCATCGTCCTCGGAGTGCAGGGTGGCAGCGCTGCGGATCAGTGCGCCGTCCGACTCCCAGCTCGCCTCGACACCGCGCTGCGGGTCGGCCTGCGGCCCACCGGCGACACCGTACGAGTTGGGCGTGTACACCCGGTGCTCGGCGGTGTTGTAGTGGTACTGCATGTTGCCCTCGTGCATGTAGTTGCTCGTGTGGGCGGCGTGCGGCTGGTTGACCGGCAGCTGGTTGTAGTTCGTGCCGATGCGGTAGCGCTGGGCGTCCGGGTACGAGAAGACGCGCGCCATGAGCATCTTGTCCGGCGAGATGCCCGTGCCTGGAACCTGGTTCCCCGGCGAGAACGCGGCCTGCTCGATCTCGGCGAAGAAGTTCTGCGGGTTGCGGTTCAGCGTGAACGTGCCGACCTTGATCCGCGGGTAGTCCTTCTTCGACCAGATCTTGGTCAGGTCGAACGGGTTGAAGCGGTAGTCCTTGGCCTCGTCGTACGGCATGACCTGCACGTAGACGTCCCATGCCGGGAACTCGCCCTTGTCGATCGACTCGTACAGGTCGCGACGGTAGTAGTCGGCATCCTGACCGGCGATGCGCTCGGCCTCGTCGGCGAACATCGGCTCCACACCCTGCTGGGTGAGGAAGTGGTACTGCACCCAGAAGCGCTCACCCGCGGCGTTGACCCACTGGTAGGTGTGCGAGCCGTACCCGTTCATGTGGCGCCACGAGCGCGGCAGGCCGCGGTCGCCCATCACATAGGTGACCTGGTGGGCGGACTCGGGCGAGAGCGTCCAGAAGTCCCACTGCATGTCGGCGTCGCGCAGCGCGGAGCCGGTCAGACGCTTCTGCGAATGGATGAAGTCGGGGAACTTGATGCCGTCGCGCAGGAAGAACGTCGGGGTGTTGTTGCCGACGATGTCGAGGTTGCCCTCGGTCGTGTAGAAGCGCAGCGAGAAGCCGCGCACGTCACGCCACGTGTCGGGGGAGCCCTGCTCGCCGGCGACGGACGAGAAACGCAGCAGCGTCTCGCTCCTGGCGCCGGGCTGGAAGGCGGCCGCGCGGGTGTACTGCGAGACGTCCTCGGTGACGACGAACTCGCCGAATGCGCCGCCTCCCTTGGCGTGCGGGTTGCGCTCCGGCACGCGCTCGCGGTTGAACGAGGCGAGCTTCTCGACCAGATAGCGGTCGTGCAGAGCTGTGGTGCCGTCGGGACCGCCGGTCAGCGAGTGCGCGTCGCTGGCGACGGGCGTGCCGGTCTGGGTGGTCGTGAAGCTCTTGTCAGTCATTCACTTCTTCCTTTCACAATCGGAACAGATGGCTCGGTAGGTCACAGTGGCTTCGAGGATGCGCATGCCATGGTCTTGGTCCGGATGCAGACAGGGTGCCGAGCCGACGGCGCAGGCGACATCCTCGACCCGCCCGCAGTCCACGCACTGCAGGTGGTGGTGGTTGTCGAACTCCTGCTGCACCTCGTAGAGGGCGCTGCCGGCATCCGGCAGGCTCACGCGGCGGACGATGCCCGCACCGGTCAGGTCGCCCAGGATGCCGTGCACGGTGGGCAGTGCGACACTGCTGCGGTGCTCGCGCAGCAGCGAATGGACCGTCTCGGCGGAGGCGTGCGGCCGGGTCTGCAGGGCCTCGAGCACGGCCACCCGCTGCAGCGTCACACGCAGTCCTGCCGCGCGGAGGCGCTCAGGAGTCGCGGTCGTGGACATGCCCTCAGTCTAGCCGTTGTTCTGAATGATTCATAATAAGGATCGGTTCCGGAGGATCGGACCCCGTTCACAGACGCCCGGCCGCCTTGAGCTCCAGATAGCGGTCTGCGATGCGCGGAGGAAGAGAGTCGGGATCCGTGGCGATCGCCTCGCCGCCGGCACGGCGCACCGCATCCGCCACCACCTGCGCGTCGCTGATGGTCTGCTCGGCTGCGGCCGCCAGATAGACGTCGATACGGGAGTCGCGGCGACGGGCGAGCTGCACGATCGAGTCATCGGTGGCGGAGCCCACCAGCAGCGTCGTCGCGCGGGAGGCATCGGGGAACGCACCCAGAAAGCCCCGTGCGGACTCCGCGGCGTCCTGCGCCGTCAGCACGACGATCAGCGAGGGGCGCGTCGTCAGTGTGCGCACGGCGGCGAAGGCTCCCGCCCAGTCGGTGTCGACCAGCCTGGCGTGCACGGGGGCCATGGCATCCGTCAGCGCGGGAAGAAGCGCCGCACCGTCGACGCCACTGACCCGGGCGCGGGTGACGCGGTCGTACATCAGCAGGTGCACGTGGTCGCCGGCGCGCGAGGCGAGGGCGGCCAGCAGCAGCGCGGCCTCCAGCGACGCGTCCAGACGCGTGCTGTCGCCCACGCGCGCCGCCGAGGTGCGGCCCGTATCGACGATGATCACGACCTGCCTGTCGCGCTCGGGACGCCAGGTGCGCAGCATGGTCGTTCCGGCGCGCGCGGTGGCGCGCCAGTCGATCGAGCGGATGTCGTCGCCGCGCACGTACTCGCGCAGCGAGTCGAACTCCGTGCCCTGCCCGCGGACCTGGATGGAGGTGTTCCCATCCAGCTCGCGCAGCCGTGGCCAGGCGGGACGGCAGATGCTTGCGGGAGGTGAATGCCGGCAGCACCCGCAGCGCACCGCGCACATCATGGCGCCCCTGGCGGCCGGCGAGCCCGAGCGGGCCACGGGAGCGGATCACGACGAAGTCGCTGGAGAGCTCGCCGCGGCGGCGGGGGAGCAGAGGCACCTGCAGACGACGGCGCTCGCCGGGAGGGATGCTGATCTGCTCGCGCGCCAGCGGCGCGCCGGCAGTGGGCTGCCAGGCGTCGCGCAGCCAGCCGCGCAGTGCGCGCGAACCGGTGTTCTGCACGGCGACGCTCGTCATCACGGGCTCGCCCAGACGTGCCCGCGCGGGCACCCGACGCGTCACGACGACGTGCCGGGGGCTCGCCGCGAGAAGCACGTCGAGCGCAACGAGGAGCGCGCACAGCAGCAGCCATCCGGCCAGCACCGCCCACGCCGACCAGCCGAGCGCGCCGAGCAGCGCGATCGGCACGACGCCCAGCGCGAGCAGCAGGGCAGGCAGAGCGGTCAGGAACATGTCAGATCGAACTCATCTCAGATGGGAACTCGGGTCTGCTGCACGACCGACTGCAGCACGGCATCCGGCGACACGCCCTCCATCTGCGCGTCGGGGCGCAGGGACAGCCGGTGCCGCCAGACGGGCATGAGCATGGTCTGCACGTGATCGGGGGTGACGGCAGAGGACGCGTTCAGCCAGGCCCATGCCTTGGCGGCGGCCAGCAGCGCGGTCGATGCGCGGGGGCTCGCTCCCAGCTCCACCGACGGCGACAGGCGGGTGGCGCGGGCGAGGTCGACGACATAGCCCAGAACATCGTCGGTCACCTGCACCCGCGCCGCGGCATCCTGCGCGGCGCGGATCTCGTCCGCGCTGACCACAGCCTGCACACCGGTCAGCAGACGCGGCGAGAATCCTCCGGCGTGCAGCCTCAGAACGGCGACCTCGGCGTCGCGCTCGGGCATGCCGACCACGAGCTTCATGAGGAAGCGGTCCAGCTGCGCCTCGGGCAGCGTGTAGGTGCCCTCGTGCTCGACGGGGTTCTGCGTGGCGGCCACGAGGAAGGGATCCGGCAGCGGACGACTCAGACCGTCGGCCGACACCTGACGCTCCTCCATGGCCTCCAGCAGTGCCGCCTGGGTCTTCGGGGGCGTGCGGTTGATCTCGTCGGCGAGCAGGATGTTGGTGAACACGGGGCCCGCGCGGAACTCGAACTCGCCGGTGCGCGCGTCGTAGACGAGCGAGCCGGTCACGTCACCTGGCATCAGGTCGGGGGTGAACTGCACCCGCTTGGTGTCCAGACCGATCGCCCGGGCGAAGCTGCGCACCACCAGCGTCTTGGCGACGCCGGGCACGCCCTCCAGCAGCACGTGGCCGCGGGCGAGCAGAGCGACCAGCAGTCCGGTGACGGTACCGGCCTGCCCGATCACCGCCTTGTCGACCTCGGTGCGGACGCGGTGCATCGCCTGACGCAGCGCGTCGTCGTCGGGCGCGGTGGGGGCAGTGGGCTCGTCGCTCACGGGCGGTTCCTTTCGGTGCGGACGGCGTCATCGACGGCCGTCTCCAGTTCGGCGAGACGGCGTGCGAGCTCGATCAGCTCGTTGTCGCTCTGCGGCGGCGGGCCGCCGAGCAGGTCGTACAGGGAGGTTCGTGGCACCCGGAGTCGATCGGATGCCGCATCCGCGATCTCCGGCACGGATGCGCGCGGGCTGAGGGCGAGGCGTGCGGCGAGGCGGGTGAGAGTGCCCGTGCGGATGACGGCCGCGGCATGCGGGGCATCTGCGGCCTTCGCCGTCAGCCGTGCGCGGCCCTGCATGGTCTCTGCCGCACGTACGGTCACCGGAAGGGACTCGGCGACGAGCGGGCCGAAGCGGCGTCCGCGCCACACGATCGCGGCGATCGCGGCGATCAGGAGCAGCAGAATGGCGGGGCTGATCCACCCGGGGGTGAGATCCGCGATGCTCGCACCGCCACCGGAGGAGATGTCGCTGTCGGCGAAGGTCGGCACGTACCAGACCACGCGGTCCTGCTGAGCGAGCAGCGCGAGCCCGAGCGCCGCGTTCCCGTTCTCGGCAAGAGCGTCGTTGGCGAGCAGATGCGCGCCTTCGACGAGAGTGATCGTGCGGCCGTCGACATCCGCGCGCAACACGGCGGACGCGCCGGAGGGCTCCCGGAAGCAGCCCTCGACGCCCGTGGCGGACATGAACATCCGCTCGGCGTCGATGCTCCCGACTCGGGCGAACTCGGGCAGCGCGCATTGCGCGTCGACGGCTCCGCTCTCGGCCGGTGCATCCTCGCCGAGGTCGAGGAGCCGCAGCATCCGGGCGCTGCTGGTGAGCAGCACGACTCGATCGGCGCTCTCCATCAGGGTTGTGGCGGCCTCATCGGTCAGCGCGTAGGGATCGGTCAGCACGAGCGTGGCATCGGCGTCCAGAGCGTCGGCCGCGGAGAGACGGCTGCGCGTCACCTCGATGTCCACGCCCTGATCGCGCACCAGTTCGGCGAGCGCCTTCGCGCCACCGGGACCCGGGCTCTCCGGATTCAGCGTGCCGGTCAGATCGGGAGAGGCGGCGACGAAGCGCATCGACAGCAGTCCGATTCCCAGCAGCAGTGCGATGACGAAGACCCAGCCCAGCACCCGTCGGCCGCGGCCCGGCAGGTGCGGCGCGGCGGTGGAGGGGACCGCGGAGTCGCCGTCGGGGACGACGGCTGCGGAGACCGGGGCGTCGACGATGCTCATGCCGGCACCGCCTCGACGGCCGGGACCGCCGGCTGGGCGGCACGCACATCGTCATCCGTCGCCGCCAGCGTGCGGTAGTCCGCCTCGCTCGCCGCAGTGCGCAGGTACCTGACCGCGTCGAAGGCCGTGGCTGCGCTGTGCAGGTGCTCGCCGAACGCGGGGAAGGGAGTGGATGCCTCGCGGGCGATGCCCTGGGCGGTGGCCCCGGGGGCAGGGTCGATGAGGTCGCGTTCCATCAGGTCGCGCGCGAGAGCGCGGTACCTCAACACGACGGCTTCGTCCCAGTCCTGCTCGCGCGCCCGGCGCTCGGCCTCGGCCCTCAGCTGCGCTGCGGTGCGGTCATCGCGCTCGCCGAGCAGATCACGACGACGGCGCACGGTCTGCGATGCGCGCGGCCGGCCCCACACCAGCAGGGCGACCATCAGCGCGGCGACGATGACGATGACGATCACCGTCACGGCCACGGGGGCCAGGCCACCCGCCCCGCGCTCCGTGAACAGACCGAAGAACCAGGTCACGATTCCCGAGATGAGATCGTCGAACCAGGTGGGCTTCGCGGCCTGATACTCCTGCTTGGCGAGCTCCTGCTCCGCCCAGCGTCTGGCCTCATCCCCTTCGGGGATGAGGACGTCGAGGGGCAAGGCGATCATGCGTCGGAGCCGGGGGCCGCCCACGGGCTCGTGGACGATGGCGGCATGACCGCGGGAGCCTGCGACTGATCGGACGGGCTTGCGGAGTTCTGCTCAGGGTTCGACGGGGGCGTCGCGGCCTGGGGCGCGGCGGGCGGCGGGGGAGCGGTATAGCCGTTCGTTGCGGGCTGTGCCGGGTAGCCGGGTTGCGGCGGGTACCCGGGTTGCGGCGGGTACCCGGGTTGTGCGGGGTAGCCGGGCTGTGCGGTGTACCCGGGCTGTGCGGTGGGTGCGGCGTAGCCGCCCGAGGTCGGGTATCCGGGTTGCGGCGGGTATCCCGGCTGTGCCGGGTAGCCGGGCTGCATCGGATATCCGTAGGCCGGGTACGCGGGCTGCACCGGCGTCTGCACGATCGGCGGCTGTTTCGAGACCGCACGTGCGGGATCGACGCTGTAGGGATCGTCGAGCTGATCCGAAGACGCGCCCTGCGACACGAGTTCGACGTGCTTGACCAGAGCCTGATCGAGCCCCTCGTACCGCATCCGGCTGTCGAGGTAGATGAGCGTGGCACCGGTGCCCTGCACGACGATGGCGATGGCCTGCACGGCCAGCACCAGCACCTGCGGGGCGATGTTCGCGATGATCACGCCGATCCACGCCGACACGTCCTCGCCGCCGGTGGGTGCGATCACCCCGGTCAGCAGCGACGAGACGATCGACGCCGGGAAGGCGACGACCTGCACGGCGAAGCCCATGACGAGTCCGATGACGACGGTCACGCCGAACGCGACCCAGAACCGACCGCGGATCAGCCGCCACGAGCGCACCAGAGCAGTGCGCAGCGGCGCGTGCTCCAGGACGAGGACAGACGGCACGATGAGCAGCTTGGTGGTCAGCCAGATGTAGAGCGGAATGCTGCCGAGGACCAGCAGCAGGCCGATGCCCACGGCGAGTGCGATGGATGAGGCCGAGTCGAACCCGCCCGTCGACAGGATCCCGAAGACCACACCGAACATCAGAGCGATCCAGAGCAGGGCGGCCAGGCTCTGCAGCAGCGAGTAGGCGAAAAGCCGCCAGAAAGCGGGCTTCACGCGCCGCCACAGCAGCTTCAGCGGCGCCTTCTGCGAGAGGGCCGCGTAGGACACGTCGGCGGCCACGAGCCCCTGGATGACCGAGACGAACGCGACGGTGGCGAGGGCGACGAGAATCGCCGCGACGATTCCGAGCGCGACCGACCCGGCGACGATGGCTTCGTAGTCGGGTGAGTATGTGGGCACCGAAGCGATCCGCGCCGCGATGAACCAGCCCACCAGCAGCAGCACGCCCGCGGTCACGGTCCCGGCTGCGAACTGCACCAGGACGGCGAACCCGAACAGCACCTTCGGGTTGTGGCGCAGCGCGGCGAAGGCGCGTCCGAGGATGGTCCCGAAGGTCATCGGATGCAGGGGGAACACCCCCTTCTTCGGGGCGGGCGTCCATGTCTGTCCGCTCATCTCGGCACTCCCTCCGCTGTGCTCTCCCATCGTGTCATAAAGGCCGCCCCGCAACGGCACGCGGCGATCTCCGGCTCGAGTCGGCCAATGTCAAGTAGGCTGATCCGAGTTGCGGGCGCCCGGGGACTTCGCGTCCGCATCGGAGAGAAAGCTGAGGCTGGGCACAAGATGACCTCTCGAATCCTCGTGGTCGACGACGACACGGCTCTGGCCGAGATGATCGGCATCGTGCTGCGCACGGAGGGATTCGACGTGCTCTTCTGCGCCGATGGCGCACAGGCCGTCGAGGAATGGCGCTCCACGCGCCCCGACCTCGTCCTGCTGGATCTCATGCTTCCGGGCATGGACGGCATCGAGATCTGCACCCGCATCCGCGCCGAATCCGGTGTTCCGGTGATCATGCTCACGGCTCGAACCGACACCGCCGACGTGGTCCGCGGCCTCGAGGTCGGCGCGGACGATTACATCGTCAAGCCCTTCAACCCGAAGGAGCTCGTCGCCCGCATCCGCACCAGGCTTCGCCCCACTCCGCAGGCCACGGCGGAGGTGCTGCGCGTCGGCGACCTGACCATCGACGTCGATGCGCACGAGGTGCGCCGCGGCACCGCGCCGATCGCGCTGACGCCGCTGGAGTTCCAGCTGCTGGTCGCGCTGTCTTCGAAGCCTCAGCAGGTATTCTCGCGGGAGATGCTGCTGGAGCAGGTCTGGGGCTACCACTACAAGGCCGACACCCGTCTGGTCAACGTGCATGTGCAGCGGCTGCGCGCCAAGGTCGAGCTCGACCCGGACAATCCCCGGATCGTCATGACGGTGCGCGGCGTCGGCTACCGTGCCGGGAGCGTCGGCTAGGGGACTGCTGTGATCGCGACTACCGCGACGCGCGTGAATGCGATGCTCTGGCGGTCGCCGCGCAGCTGGCCGGGTGCGCTGGTCGCCGACTGGCACCGGTCCATGCGTTTCCGCGCCACCGCCATCACGCTGGCGGCGACGTCGCTGGCCATTCTCATCATCTGCACCATCATGGGGCTCGTCATCCGCAACGACCTGTTCGAGGCGCGCAAGGAGGAGTCGCTGCACAACGCGCGCTCCGCCGTGGCGCAGGCGCAGAACGTGCTCGACTCCGGAGTGGCAGGCGATGATCGCGCCACCCTGTCCACGCTGTGGCGCGAGGCTCAGGGCGAGCTCAGCCGGACGGCGTCCTCGAACCGCATCGTGGGCCTGCTCGCCGAGAGTGCCGCTGACGGATACACGCCGCCGGGCTTCGGCAGCCTGCAGCTCACCTCCGCACAGCTCAGCAACGAGCTGCGCACCCGGGTGCAGAAGGTCCCGGGACGCCAGGCCTGGCAGTCCATCGCCCTGCCTCATGGCGATGAAGGCGAGTCCGCCGGCATCGTCGTCGGGCAGCTCCTGAAGATCCCCGGCGTCGCCACCTACGACGTGTACATCGCGTACGACCTGGCGGATGCCGATGAGACGCTGCTGTTCGTGCAGCGCACACTCTGGTTCGCAGGTCTCACCCTCGTCGCCCTGATCGCCGCGATCTCCTGGCTCGTGCTGAGATCGGTGTCGTCCCCGATCATCGAAGCCGCCGAGACCAGTGCGCGATTGGCATCCGGCGAACTGGGGGTGCGCCTGCCCGTGCACGGCGAGGACGAGCTGGCGAGCCTGGGAACGTCGTTCAACGCCATGGCGGACAGCCTGGAACGGCAGATCAAGGAGCTCGCCGAGCTCTCGCTGGTGCAGCAGCGCTTCGTGTCCGACGTCTCGCACGAGCTGCGCACGCCGCTGACCACGATCCGGCTGGCGGCCGAGATGCTCAACGATCAGAAGGAAGAGTTCGACCCGACCACGGCTCGCACGGCCGAGCTGCTGCACACCCAGGTGCAGCGCTTCGAGACGCTGCTCGCCGACCTCCTGGAGATCAGCCGCTACGACGCCGGATCCGTGCAGCTCGAGATCGAGGCCACCAGCCTCGCTCAGCTGGCCGAGGAGATCATCGACCAGATGCGCCCGCTCGCCGAGACGCACCACACCGAGCTGCGCATGGTCGCGCCGGGCGGCTACTCGCCGGTGGACATGGACCCGAGGCGCGTGCGGCGCGTGCTGCGCAACCTCGTCGGCAACGCGATCGAGCACGGCGAGGGCCGGCCCGTCGTGGTCACGGTCGACAGCAATCAGTACGCGGTCGCCGTCGGCGTGCGCGACTACGGCATGGGAATGCGTCCCGCGGACGTGGAGCACGTCTTCGACCGGTTCTGGCGCGCCGATCCCTCGCGCAAGCGCACGATCGGGGGCACCGGCCTCGGCCTGTCCATCGCCCTCGGCGATGCGACTCTGCACGGCGGCACGCTGCAGGTCTGGTCGGAGCTGGGGGTGGGCAGCAACTTCGTGCTCACCATTCCCCGTTCCGATGACCAGATGGACGGACCGAGCCCGATCCCGCTCGAGCCGCAGGAGTCCGTCGCCGATCTGGGCGGCGTCACGCAGCCCATCGTGCTGAGGCCCGCGGCATCCGGTCAGGGGGAGCACTCATGAGGCGTCTGCGCGGCATCCGTGCGCTGGCGGTCGCAGTCGCGGCGCTGCTTCTCGCCGGATGCGCCGGCCTGCCCACCTCTGGTGCGCCGAACGCCGGCCTCACCATCGGCGATGAAGGGCAGGCTGACCCGTTCGTCTTCTACGCCCAGGGGCCCAGGCCCGGCGACGATCCGGAGAGGATCGTGGCGGGCTTCCTGGAAGCCGCGATCTCACCCGCGCGCAACTGGGAGACGGCGCAGGAGTTCCTCACCGACGACTTCGGGCAGAAATGGAAGCCCGGAGCGGGGGTGACCATTGACGCGTCGGCGGTCACGCGCGAGTTCGATGCATCCGCAGGCGCCGACGACAAGTCCGCGAAGACGGCCGAGGTGCACGCGAACTTCGACCAGGTCGCCAGCTTGGACGCAGACGGGGCCTACAGTGCCCAGACGGGCCCGGGCAAGGCGACCTACCAGCTGAAGCGCAACGACGACGGCGAGTGGCGGATCGCCAAGGCCGATGACGGCATCGTGCTGGATGCGGAGACCTTCCTCCGGGTGTACCAGAAGTACGCGCTGAAGTACTTCGACCCCAGTTGGACGCACCTCGTCCCGGATGTGCGGTGGTTCCCTCGCCGGCCGGCGATGGCGACCTCCATCGCCCGCGCCCTCATCTCGGGCGAGCCGAGCGACTGGCTCGCGCCGGCCGTGCGCACCGCGTTCTCGGATGATGTCGAACTCGCCGGCGATGCCATCCAGGTGGACACCTCGCAGGTGGCATCCGTGGCTCTGACGCGCACGGCGCTCGCCGCCTCGTCGGCCGACCTGTCGCGGATGCGCACCCAGCTCGAGGCGAGTCTCGCCGGAGTCGGGGTGACGGAGGTGAACTTCACCGTCGATGGCGTCGCACTCGATGCCGGCACGACCCCCGTCGACGCCGAGATCGTCGACCCCGGCGTGCTCGTGCTGAACGATGAGACCTTCGGTCGCGCGGTCACCGGCGATTCGCTCGAGCCCGTAGGAGAGCTTACGGCCCAGATCGCGAAGATCACGGATCCCATCCGGGCCGTGGATGTGTCGTCGGATGCGAGGCTGGCGGCCATGCAGCTGCGTGACGGACGCGTGTTCGCGGTCACCGCGGGCAACACCGTGGAGCTCGATGACGCGCCAGGACTCATCGAGCCATCGCTGGACCCGTTCGGCTTCACCTGGACTGTGCAGCGCGACGCGCCAGCGAGCCTGCACGCCTGGAGCGCGCAGAGGGTGCTGCAGCCGATCGCCCAGGCCTGGCCCGGCGCAGAGAACATCAGCCAGCTGCGGGTCTCCGCCGATGGTGCGCGCGTCGCCGCCGTGGTGACGAGGGGCGGACAGCGTCGCGTGGTCGTGGCGGCGGTGGTGCGCGGCAAGGACTCCCAGCCCACGGAGCTCGGCGAGGTGCACGAGGTCGGCCGGCTGTCCGGGCCGTCGCGCGGGCTCGCCTGGGTGGGCGACGATTCCCTGGCAGTGCTGGGAAGCGCCCCGGACCTGGAGCTCACCACGTTCGTCGTCGGCGGGCCGTTCTCGTCCTCGTCCGCACCGGACGGAGCGGATGCGCTGTCAGGGGCGAAGACCTCCACTGGTCTGCGGGTGCTCTCCTCCGACGGTGCGGTGTACGCGCAGCGCGGCTCATCCTGGCAGCGGTCGTTGCAGAACGTCCTCGTGCTCGGCACGCGGGCCGGCTACTGAACCTCCTGCACAGGCGGCGCCGAGCGACGAGTTGTGCACGGATGCCGTGATATTCACTCGCGTGCGTCAGCTGCGCAGGTCAGGATCAGGGTATGGGATGGCGATGGGCAGTGCTGGTCGCGCTGGAGGCGCTCGCGCTGCTGCTGGCATCCGTCTGCCCAGGCTGCGACCGCGCAGGCACCCTGCTGTGCGAGGAGTGCCGCGGGAGGCTGATCGCCGACCCGATCGAGGTGCGCACCCCGGGCGGGCTGCCTGTGCATGCCGCCCTGGTCTATGAGGGGGTTCCCGCGCGCAGCATCCGCAGGGTCAAGGAGGAGGGCGCGACCATGCTCGCGCGACCGCTCGGCAGGGCGCTGTCCGACGTGCTCGCCGCCCGAGTTCCCGCCGGCGCCGTCCTCGTCCCCGTTCCCACCGGTCGCGGGGCGTATCGCAGGCGCGGCTATCGGGTGCCGGAGCTGCTGATCCGACGAGCAGGGTTCCGCGCCGAGCGGGTGCTGCGCCAGACCCGCCGCACCCGGGATCAGCGCGAGCTGGACCGTGACGAGCGCGCACGCAACGTCGCCGGCAGCATGCGCGCGATCGGTGCGCTGCATACGGGCAGGGAGGTCGTCATCGTCGATGATGTGGTGACCACAGGGGCGACCATCGACGAGGCCGCGCGGGCGCTGAGAGCCGTCGGTCTGCGCCCGATCTGCGCGGTCGCACTGGCTGCCACGCCCGACAGGCACGACACGCGGAAACTCTCGGTGAACGGGTAGTGACATGTTCGGTCGCGGCGACTAGCGTAGGGGGTCACAAGGCGACCGCGGTCCGCCCTTGGCCGGGAGGACCGGGACAAGGAGGCAGTGATGGAAACGAGCATCGTCGGTGTCGGAGTGAGTATCTCCGACCGGTTCCGGACGGTTGTCGAAGAGAAGACAGCACGTATCCAGACGCTCGCGCCGCGAGCGCTCCGGCTCGAGGTCAAGGTGACGCACCGTGCGTATCGCAACGGTCGGATCCCTGACGAGACGGTGGAGCTCACGCTCCTCGGGAAGGGACCCGTCGTGCGCGCCGAGGCAGTCGATGGCGACAAGTTCGCCGCGATGGACATGGCACTCGACAAGCTCGCCGAACAGCTGCGCCGCGCGAAGGAGAAGCGCATCGACGGCCGCAACCAGGGCCGCGGTGCCCATTTCGAGAAGGGCAGCGGCTCCCTGGAGGGAATCGACGTGCAGCCGGCGTCCGCTGACGTGCTGCGGGCCGTCGCCACCGGTGCGATCCCGGTCGTGGAGGACGAGGAGGAGGCGTACTCGCCCGTCGTCATCCGCACGAAGAACTTCGATGCGGAGTGGATGACCGTCGAGGAGGCCGTCGACCGGATGGAGCTGGTCGGCCACGACTTCTTCCTGTTCGTCGACGCGCGCAGCGACCACCCCAGCGTCGTCTACCGCCGCAAGGGCTGGGACTACGGTGTCATCTCACTGACCACGCAGGCGCCGCCTGCTGAGGAGGCGCTGGCGTCCTGAGCGTGACAGAGGCGCCCTCTCCCGTTCGGGGGAGGGCGCCTCTCGCGTGACCTGGGTCCCTGAGCCTGTCGAAGGGCCCTGAGCCTGTCGAAGGGTCAGTCGAAGATGCCGTCCAGGATGCTGCCGATCACCAGGCCGCCGAGCACGCCGCCCATGAGGTCGCTGCCTCCGCCGCTGCGGCGTCCGCCGCCCCAGCCGCCGTTGCCCCAGTTCTGATCCTGCGGGCGGGAGGAGTCGATGTCGCGCTGTGCGAGCTGCAGCGACTCCGAGGCCAGCTGAGCCACCCTGCGGGCGGACGACAGCGCCTGCTCGCGGGTGTCCTCGGCGGGCAGGAGCGTGGGCACATCGACGCGCAGTCGCTCGGCTTCGGCGAGGCGGGTGCGGGCGTCGGCGCCGATCCAGCCGCGGTGGCCCGAGATCAGGCTGCGGGCGACGCCCAGCTGCCGGTCTGCGTCGTCGAGGGCGTGCTGCACCTGGTCGAGAGAGGGGAGCGGATGCTGCGCGCGGTACTGCGCCTTGTCGATCGCGGCGTCCAGCGCACTGTTGGCGTTGCGCAGCTGCGTGAGCTCGGCGAACGGGTCGTTGAGCGTGCCTGCAGGGGAGAGCGCCCTCAGTGCCGCCTCCAGGTTCGCGGCGGCCGCGACGACCTCCGGCGTCTGCGGCGCGCTGCGCGCGGCGACGATGTCACCGCGCGAGTCGGCGACCACATCGGCGAGAGTCGATTCCGCGCGGAGCGCCTCGATCTCGAAGTCGTCGACGGTGTCGAGGATCGTGCCCGTACGCCGCACGGCCTCGGTGGCGGTCTCCAGGGCGAGGTTCGCCTCTTCGTTCCGGTGCGCGTCGCGTCGGCGCCCGGACACGTCGGCGCCATGTCGTGCGAAGGCGATGAGCTGCTCGGCTTCGTCGGCCGAGGAGGCGATGCGGCGCATGGCGCTCTCGGCGTAGCGGGCGCTGAGACGCTCGATGGTGGCCCGGGCCGGTGCAATGCGTGTGGTCAGCTCCTCGGCATCCCGGAGCACCTGAGCGGTCACCTCGGGCGCGCGGCGGACCTTCGCGACGTTCTCGGCCAGCACGGCGGTCTTCTCGTCGAGCAGGTCCTCGGCCCAGTCGCACAGCTGCGCGATGCGCGCGTTGCGGGTACGAAGCTCCTCGACGGTGTCGGGGATCTCGTCGTGGTTGAGCTGGTGCAGCTGGAACGCTTCGCGCAGGTGCGTGCGCACGGATGCGAGCGCGGCCTTGAGGTCGGCGGTCAGCGACTCGCCGAGCTCCGCCTGCGCGAAAGCCAACTCATCGGCGGTGGTGCGGATGCGCTCATCCGCGGCCACGAGTGCCTGCTCGGCACGGCGCGCGAGATCCGCGTCCTGCGCCGCGAGCGCTTCCTCTTCACGTTTGCGTCTGCCCCAGAATCCGGCCATGTCCTCGATCCTACGGTCGCCCGCCATGCGGGTGCTGTGCATCGGATGCGCCTTGCGCGAACACCGCCCCGCCGAGACCCCGGGCTCTCACCCACACCCCGTGCTGTCGACGTCCACAGCACGGGGTGTCGACAGCAGCACGGGGTCTCGGCGAGGGAGCTTCCGGGTCAGGCGATCGCGGTGCGGTGGGTGAGATCGGCCTGCGGGGGACGGATCATCAGGGAGACCAGTGCGATCACCGCGGGCAGACCGATGGCGATGCCCAGCAGCCACAGCACAGGCGCGTCACCGAGGCGGGATCCCGGCATGGCCTGGGTCAGGGCCCACGTGCCGGCCAGCCCCAGCAGCACGCCGATCAGGCACCCCACACCGGCGATGATGACCGCCTGCCAGGCCGAGACCCGACGTCGCAGCGCCGTGGTGGCGCCCACGGCGGCGAGAGTCGCATCGTCCTCCCGCCGTTCGATGCGCGCCAGGCCCAGGCTGATCGTCGCGGCGGCGATGACGATGATGCTGAGGATGCCGAGCACCAGCGCCAGCCACGGCATCGGCGAGTCCGGTCCGGTCTCCACGCGCACGTCGTACATCGCGCCGGCGGTGCTCGCGGTCTCGGCGTCCGCGCGCAGCCGATCCAGCAGGGCGTCGGTCGGTGGATCGTCGAACAGTGCGACCCAGTTGCTCACGCGCGTCTGCACGCCGTACTGCTCGGCGGCGGCGGGGGAGAGGATGATCGGACTCGCCGAGCTGACGCCGACGTGCACCTGGACGGGCAGGGCCACGGTGCGCACCGGCCGCGGCGCCTCCTCCGTGTACATCTCCTCGGCATCCCAGAACGCGAGCCGAGCGGTGTCGTCTTCGCTGACGTAGGTGCCGTACCCCTGCGGCACCGGGCGCTGCGCCAGCAGTGCGATCGCACCGCCATCCGCGAACTCCTGACGCTCGGTGTCGCTCAGCGCGACGCCGGTGATCGCCTCGACGTCGTCCACTCCGATGATCCGCAGCACTTCACCCGGTGAGTCGATCCACCCACCGGCTTCGCCCGCCCAGAGCGACGGATATACGACCTCGGGTGAGGGGCCCGTCGTGTCCGTCGTGTCGACGACGGGCTCGACGGGGGCGGACACCGGAAGGAGCCGCTCAGGTCGGGTGTCGGCGAGAAAGGCCGGAGCCTGCGACGACGATGCCTCGCCCCAGTTGGAGACGATGACACTGCCCTTCGGCGCAGCCCATGCCCAGATGCGCTCCGACTGCGCGTTCGGAATGGCGATCGCGCACAGCACGAAGACCGCGACAGCCGTGCTGGCGGCGATGGACACGAAGGCGGGCACGGTGCGCGGGGAGTTGGCCACCGCGTCCCTCGACGCCAGCCGGGCTGCCGAACCGAAGCGCGCCAGCAGCTTCGTCAGCAGTGCGAGGATGCCCTGACCGCTGAGCGTGACACTGAGCAGAAGCAGCAGCACCCCGATGATCGACGCCCACAGCGCCGTCGTCTGCAGTGGTGCGTTCCAGTCATCCCGTCCGGCGAGCACACCGAAGAGCACGCCTCCGCCCGCGACCAGCGCGCCGCCGATCAGGGCGATCACGATTCCCACGACAGGTCGACGCAGCGACATCCGTACCGGGCGACGTGCGCCGCGCAGGGCCGCGAGGGCATCGCCGCGCGTGGCGGCGCGGGCGGGGATGACGGATGCTGCAAGTCCCACCAGAACCGCGAAGACGACGACTCCCACCGCTGACCACGGCACTGTCAGCCCCCACGACGACCAGAAGGTGTTCTTCACGCCCGGATCAAGCAGGGCATTCACCAGGGCGACTCCGCCGACGCCGATCGCCGCGCCGATCAGCCCACCCGCGAGCCCCAGCACGCCTCCCTGGATCAGAACGGTGCGGAAGACATCGCCGCGGCGTGCGCCGACCGTGCTGAGCACGGCCAGGGAGCGCTGCTGGCGGCGCGCACTCACCGCCATCGCCGCGGCGGCCAGCAGTCCGACGAGCAGCCCGCCGAACACCAGACCGAGCGAGACCACCATGAGCGTCGCCCACATCGAGCTCACGTTCGTCGCCATGAATGCCCCGGGAGGCGGATCCAGTACGAGATCACGGGCGTAGGCGACGTAGCCGGTGTGGTTCAGCTCGGCGAGCTGGGCCATGTCGGGCTGCCAGCCCGGCAGGAACCAGGTCGTGTCCGGACGCTGCGGCGGATCGCCCTGACCCTCAGGCTGCGCGCTCGTCGGAAGGAACAGCGGCATGCGGTAGGTGCCGCCGTCCATCGCACGCATTGTCCCCACCACCCGCACGGTGGACTCGCGGTCGGGCAACTCGATGTCGTCACCCACTGTCGCGCCCAGGCGCTCCAGCAGGTCGGGAGACGCCATGGCCTCGTGCGACGACTGCGGAGCTCGACCTGAGATCAGGTCGAACCTGCCAGTCAGGCGAGGATCCCACGTCTTGCCATAGATGACGGAGAAGCCCGCGATCCCGGTCGGCGTGGTCACTCGCTCGTACCCCGCGGCGAGGGGGATCGCCTCGGTGCCCGCAGGCAGACCCGCATCGCTCAGATCGGTCGGCGCCGGGAGTTCGGGGTGCTTCGGCGAACCGTCGTCCGCGGGTTCCGTCTGCGTCATGCGGGGGGAGTCGATCGCCTGCATCCTCGAGGGGTCCGCTCCGCCTTCGATCCTGATCCAGGACTGGGTCTCGCCGAGTTCGAGGTCCACCGTCTGAGCGATGGTCGGAGTGCGGCTCTCGGCGAAGGTCAGCACGCCGGCAGCAGCGGCCACCGGTACGGCGATCAGTCCCGTGATCAGCACGGACGACCCCGCCGTGCGCAGCAGCTGCCGCCAGGCGAGCGTGAACGTCACACCCGGCCGGGCCCGCCTGCTCATGTGCGCGCCGCCAGGATCGACTCCGCAGTATCGCGTCGCGACTCGTCGACGACGCGCCCGTCGCGCAGGTAGACGATCCGATCCGCCCAGGCCGCGTGCCGCGGGTCGTGTGTCACCAGGATGCCGGCGGCACCGGCATCGATGCGCCCGCGGATGGTCTTCATGACCTGCTCCCCGGTGACGGAGTCCAGCGCGCCGGTCGGCTCGTCGGCGAGGATCAGCCGGCGCCCGCCGATGATGGCGCGCGCGATCGCGACGCGCTGCTGCTGACCGCCGGAGAGGTCATCCGGGTAGGCGTCGCCGCGATCGGCGAGGCCGACCAGCCCCAGAGCATCCCGGCCCGCGCGGCGCACGGTGCGCCGGCTGACGCCGTTCAACTCCATCGGCAGCGTGACATTCTCCATCGCGGTCAGCGTGGGGATGAGGTTGTAGTCCTGGAAGATGAATCCGACCGCCCGGCGACGAAGGGCCGCGAGCTGGTCCGGCTTCGCGGTGCTGAGATGCTCGCCGTCGATCACCACCTCGCCGACCGTCGGCGTCTGCAATCCGCCCGCGATCGACAGCAGTGTGGACTTGCCCGAGCCCGATGTGCCCATCACGGCGACGAGCTCACCGGGCAGCACCTCCAGGTCGATGCCGCTGAGCGCCGACACGGCGAGTTCTCCTGTGCCGTACTGCTGCGAGACTCCCACCAGCCGCAGCACCGCCTCGCCGCTCATGCCCGTGCCTTCGTCGGGCGACCGCGCTTGGGACGCTCGGTGGACAGTTCGAGCTCCAGCGCGCGCTGCGGGTGCATGCTCAGCCGCTGCTCGGTGTGATCGAGCCAGCGCACCTCGGCTTCGGCGGCGAAGATCATCGAATCGATGACAAGGCTCCATGCCAGTTCCTCGGGGCCGTCGGGGTCGGCTCCGGCGTACTTGGCGCGGTTCAGCTCCTGAAGCTGTGCCAGCGAGGCGCGGCGCTGGTTCTGGATGACGGCGGAGACGTCCACGCCAGGCAGGGTGGCCGCGACGGCCAGTTTGATCGCCAGCTCGTCCCGGGTGCCGCCGCCGCGCTGCACGGGGGAGTCCAGCCAGTCCCGCACCTCCGCGCTGCCGACATCCGTGATCTCGTAGTAGACATGGCCCTGCTCGTTGACCTCGCCCTTCTCGACCAGGCCGTCCCGCTCCAGGCGCTCCAGGGTGTTGTAGATCTGGCCGACGTTGAGCGGCCAGGTGGAGCCGGTGCGCCGGTCGAACTCGGAGCGCAGCTGATACCCGTAGCAGGGGCCCTGATCCAGGATGGCGAGCAGGCTTTGGCGGACGGACATGTGATCTCCTGTCGGATTTCCGAGTATTGCGTTTCCGAGTATATGCATGCCGGGAAATGAAACCTAGGCATTCGGCATCCGCGTGTCCGTTCGCGCTCAGCGTGTCGGAACGCGCGCCGCGTACAGCGCGTGCATGTCACGGGCCGGTAACATGGCACGATATGTCCGGCGACCACCCCCGTCGGAACCCGAAATCCAAGGGAGAAATCCGTGGCCAATCCTCTCGAGAAGCTGCTGCGCGCCGGAGAAGGACGCATCCTTCGCCGGCTCAAGCAGGTCGTCAAGGCCGTCAACGCGCTGGAAGACGACTTCGAGAAGCTCACCGACGAGGAGCTGCGCGGCGAGACCGCCGAACTGCGTGCACGCTACGAGAAGGGCGAGACTCTCGACCAGCTGATGCCCGAGGCGTTCGCCGCCGTGCGTGAAGCAGCGCGTCGCACCCTCGGCATGCGCGCCTACGACGTGCAGATCATGGGAGGCGCAGCCCTCCACAACGGCAACATCGCCGAGATGAAGACCGGTGAGGGCAAGACCCTCGTCGCCGCGTTCCCGTCGTACCTGAATGCGATCGCCGGCAAGGGCGTGCACATCATCACGGTCAACGACTTCCTCGCCAGCTACCAGTCCGAGCTCATGGGGCGCGTGCACCGCGCCCTCGGCATGACGACGGGCACGATCGTGTCGGGGCAGACCCCCGAGGTGCGCCGCGCGCAGTACGCCGCCGACATCACCTACGGCACGAACAACGAGTTCGGCTTCGACTACCTGCGCGACAACATGGCGTGGCGCAAGGAGGATCTCGTCCAGCGCGAGCACTTCTACGCGATCGTCGACGAGGTCGACTCGATCCTCATCGACGAGGCCCGCACGCCGCTGATCATCTCCGGCCCGTCCTCGGGCGAGGCCAACCGCTGGTTCACCGAGTTCGCCAAGATCGCGCGCTCCCTCGAGGTCGGCGTGGACTACGAGGTCGACGAGAAGAAGCGCACCGTGGGGGTGCTCGAGCCGGGCATCGAGAAGGTCGAGGACCACCTCGGCATCGACAACCTCTACGAGTCGGCCAACACCCCGCTCATCTCGTTCCTGAACAACTCGATCAAGGCCATCTCGCTGTTCAAGAAGGACACCGACTACGTCGTGATGAACGACGAGGTCATGATCGTCGACGAGCACACCGGCCGCATCCTGGTCGGGCGTCGCTACAACGAGGGAATCCACCAGGCCATCGAGGCCAAGGAGGGCGTTCCGGTCAAGGCCGAGAACCAGACCCTCGCCACGGTGACCCTGCAGAACTACTTCCGCCTCTACGACAAGCTCGCAGGCATGACGGGTACGGCCGAGACCGAGGCCGCCGAGTTCATGTCCACCTACGAGCTGGGCGTCGTGCCGATCCCGACCAACAGGCCGATGATCCGCAAGGATCAGCCGGACCTGGTCTACAAGAACGAGCAGGCCAAGTTCGTGCAGGTCGTCGAGGACATCGCCGAGCGCCACGCCAGCGGTCAGCCCGTGCTGGTCGGCACCGTCAGCGTCGAGAAGAGCGAGTACCTCTCGCGTCTGCTCGCGAAGAAGGGCGTCAAGCACGAGGTCCTCAACGCGAAGAACCACGCGCGCGAGGCCGAGATCGTCGCACTCGCCGGAAAGCTCGGTGCGGTCACCGTCGCCACCAACATGGCCGGTCGCGGTACCGACATCATGCTCGGCGGCAACGCCGAGTTCCTCGCCGTCCAGGAGCTGAAGGCCAAGGGCCTGGACCCCGAGGAGACCCCGGAGGAGTACGAGGCCGCGTGGGATGAGACCTACGAGGCCATGAAGAAGAAGGTGGCCGAGGACAGCGTCAAGGTCACCGAGGCCGGCGGGCTGTACGTGCTCGGCACCGAGCGCCATGAGTCGCGCCGCATCGACAACCAGTTGCGCGGACGCTCGGGTCGCCAGGGCGACCCCGGTGAGAGCCGCTTCTACCTGAGCCTCACCGACGACCTCATGCGTCTGTTCCAGTCGGGCGCGGCCGAGGCGATCCTGGCTCGCACGAACTTCCCTGACGACGTGCCGATCGAGTCCGGGCTGGTCAGCCGCGCGATCCGCAGCGCCCAGTCGCAGGTCGAGGCGCGCAACGCCGAGATGCGCAAGAACGTGCTCAAGTACGACGACGTCCTCAACCGTCAGCGCGAGGCGATCTACGCCGACCGCCGCCAGATCCTGCACGGCGACGACATCGCCGACCGCGTGCGGCACTTCATCGAGGACGCCATCAGCGGCGTGGTCGACGACCACACCTCGGAGGGGCACACCGAGAGCTGGGACTTCGACGCGCTGTGGACCGAGCTGAAGACCCTGTACCCGATGGATGTGACCATCGACGAGGTCGTCGCGGAGGCAGGCGGACGCAAGGGCGGCATCAGCGCCGAGGGGCTCAAGCGAGAGCTGCTCTCCGACGCCCTGATCGCCTACGAGAAGCGCGAGGAGTCACTCGGCGAGGCGGCCACCCGTGAGCTCGAGCGCCGCGTCGTGCTGCAGGTGCTCGACCGGCGCTGGCGCGACCACCTCTACGAGATGGACTACCTCAAGGACGGCATCGGTCTGCGCGCCATGGCGCAGCGCGACCCGCTGATCGAGTACCAGCGCGAGGGCTACGGCATGTTCCAGGCGATGATGGGTCAGATCAAGGAGGAGTCGGTCGGCTACCTCTACAACCTCGAGGTCGAGGTGCGCCGCGCCGGCACGGACCAGGCCGAGGTCGAGGCCAAGGGCCTGGTCGACTCGCAGCCCGAGCAGAAGCTCGAGTACTCCGCGCCGAACGACTCCGGCGACATCGAGGTGCGCAACGAGCGCGGACAGGTGCAGCAGGCGGCCACCGCCCGACTGCGCAAGGCCGCCGAGGGTGCCGAGCAGCCCGAAGCTCCCGCCGCACGCGGTGCGTTCGGCCAGAAGACGGATGCCGAGGAGTCGACTGCCGGCAACCGAGAGCAGCGTCGCGCGCAGAACCGCAAGAAGAAGTAAGCACCAGAACAGATGAAGAAGGCCGGCCCCGACGGGACCGGCCTTCTTCATGTATTGCGCTGCTCAGCCCTTCAGCGCCTGGTACTCCGTCCAGATGCTCGCGCAGTCGTCGCGGCCCTCGTCGAGGTGCACCATGTCGAGCGCAGACTTGTCACTGCCATCGAGGTAGTCGATGATGTGCTGGACGCTGAAGTCGTTCGCAGCCGCGTCGTCGTGCGTGGATGCGTAGTAGCAGGTCTTGATGCCGGCCAGCATCATCACGCCGACGCACATCGGGCACGGTTCGCAGGTCGCATACATGGTGTACGTCGACAGATCGAGCGTGTTCAGCCTCTTGCACGCCTCGCGAACGGCAACCATCTCCGCGTGGCCGGACGGATCCGTTTCGCGTACGACCGTGTTTCCGACGGCGACGACGATCTTGCCGTCGCTGTCGACCAGGGTCGCGCCGAACGGGCCGCCGTTGCTGGCGCGCATCCCCGCGATGGTGGCCTCGACCGCCGGGGCGAAGTACGAGTCCAGGGTCTGCGGGGAAGGGGTGGGATGACTCATGGTGTTCTCCGTTTCACTGCTGCGATGGGAGCCGTCAGGCACGACGGCGGTTGGCGAGGATGGTGAGCGTGTAGCCGACGAACCCGATGATCAGCCCCGAGAAGAACGCGAGGTTGTTCACCTGGGCGAGGAAGTCGACCGAGGAGATGCCGGGGATGCGTCCGGCCATGGTGATCACGAAGCTCAGGAACATCACGCCCAGTGCCCGCCAGTTGTATGCCGGCAGTGATCCCTTCTCACCGCCGCGGTAGTCGGCATAGATGCCGTCCAGATCCAATGTGCGACCGCGCTCGACGAAGTAGGAGGCGAGCATGATGCCGACGATGGGGCCGAACAGGGAGCCGATGAACGAGTAGAACAGGAACAGCATGTCGGTGTTCTCGACGAACTGCCAGGGCAGGATGAACGTGCCGATGAGGGCCGCGAGGATCGCGCCGCGCTTCACCGTGAACAGCTTCGGCAGCTGCGCCGTGAGCTGGAGACCTGCCGGCAGCATGTTGCCGAACACCACGAAGGCGACGGCGCCGACGTTCATCGCGATGATGAGCAGCACCACCACGAACGGGTTGCCGATCGAGTTGATCGCCTCGACGAACACGCCCGGGCGGTTGATGTCGAAGTCGCCGCCGGTGGCGACCTGCAGCGACGCGACGAACGAGACCGTGACGAGCGCGAACAGGATGTAGGAGCCGATCACGCCGATCGGGAAGCCGACCGCCGGGTCCTTCATCGCCTTGGCGTTGCGCGTGTAATCGCCGGTGTTGACGATGGGACCGGCCCAGTTGGACACCAGCATCGACACGCAGGTGATGAACACCAGCGGGGTCACGATGCTGTCGACGGGACGCACGGACATGACCTCGCCGAAGCCGCCGGCATTGGTCACGGCGATGACGACGGCGATCACCACGAGGATGAAGACGGCCGGGTTCGCCCAGGTGCTGAACCTGCCGAGGAACGCCTGTCCACCCAGGAACAGTCCGACGGTGAGCACCCAGGTGACGAGATACGAGATGGCGGTCGGAATCGGCAGGCCCAGGATGTCGGCGCCGCCGCCGATGTCCATGAACCCGGGGAAGATCGTCTCGAAGACGACGTCGAAGGCCTGCGCCGAGGAGACGCTGGTGATGCCGAAGAACACGAAGCCGGCGATGATGCCGCGGATCCAGGTGGGCACCAGGGCGCCCTTGTGGCCGAAGGCCTCACGCAGCTGCATGGCGAAGGGAACGCCGTACTTCGCGGCGGCCTGGCCGTTGAGCACGTATCCGATGGACACGATCGCCGCGGCCGTCATGATCGCGCCGACGACCTGCCAGGCGTTCAAGCCCAGTGCGAAGAACGTCATCACGGTGAAGTAGGACAGGATGTTGTGGATCGGCCCCATCCACACAGTCACGAACTGGGGGACCTTCCAGGTGCGATCCTTCGGGCGGATCGGCAGGACGTCGTCGGCGTAGCCGCGAGCGCGGTACCTGTCGACGGCTTCCTCGCCGGGATCGATCAGATCTCTGACGGTGGTCTCGGACATGGCATCCGCTTTCTCTCAGCACCGAGATTGAGGGTATACGTCGCGCCCGGGGAGCGGTGCGTCTCCCCGGGCGCGACGGTGGTGTCTCAGTCGCCGACGCTCAGCGGAGCGCCGACATCGTGAGTTCTTCATGGGCGGCGAAGGAAACAGTCTCCTTCGTCACCCGGTCCTGGATCCACTTCGCCAGGAACAGCGCGGCCACCATCAGGTAGGCGACCATGAACATCGTCTGCGTCTCCCCGCCGACGGCGGGAACCGGAGCGTGGATGATGCCGAAGAAGGCGACGATCGCCGCAAGGACGCTGACGATGATGCCGTTGATGGGCTTGTTCCGGATCGCGAAGATCGCGATCATCCCCCACAGCAGCGACGACAGCGGGGCGCCGTTGCCGAGGTTGGCGATTCCGGAATAGTACGTGCCGGCGGCGTTCAGTGCGTCCGCTCCGACCTCGCCGGCGTTCGTGCCCACGGACTTCAGTACGTTGCCCACCAGACTGTTCGCCCAGTTGGCGATCCAGGGGAACAGGGCGATGAAGATCACCGGGATCTCGACCTTCGGCGTCTCGCGCACCGCCTGGTTGGCGGTGACGACGCCGATGTAGATGAGGATCGGGGCGATCGCCGCCATCGGGACGATCGAGAGCAGCAGCGAGCTCAGGCCGAGCAGTCCGACGACGAACATCGTGATGCCGTTGGCGAGGGTGTAGCCGATCCCCGCACCCATCTCCTTGTACGCGGTGTGGCCGATGTACACGGTGACGGGGTAGGGGTTGCCGAGCAGCGCGCCGATCATCGTCGCGCCGCCGTTGACAAGCATCACCGGGCGCGCCTTGTAGTGGTCGCCGGCGGCCTCGGCGGCCTCGATGTTCTCCAGGTCGAAGACGTAGTTCGCGAGCGCGAGCGGCACGGCGGATGCGAGGTACGGACCTGCGTGCGCAAGACCCTCGACGAAGCTGCCGATGGCCACCTGCGGCGGGTGGAAGCCGGCATTCGTCAGTGCCGTCTGCACAGCCTCGGGGCTCTGCAGTCCGAACGCCCATGCGGACGCAGTACCCACGATCAGCAGCAGCAGACCGGTGGGGACCTTGCCCAGGAACGGCGAGCGGCCGAACCAGTTCATGAACACGATCACCAGAACGATGAAGGCGACCACGGGGAACTGGAACGCCTGCAGCATCGGGTTCATCGCCAGCAGCAGCAGTCCGAGGCCGGCAAGGCAGGCCAGCAGCACCGAGCGCGGCACGGCACGGCGCAGCAGATCGCCGAAGAAAGATCCGACGAACAGGATCAGTCCCTCGAGGAAGCCCCAGACCAGTGCAATGGCGATGGCCAGTTCGGCATTCTGCGTCGACGAGTACACCGGCAGGATCACGAGGAACGTGACAGTGAAGATCGAGGGCGCACTCGGACCCGAGGGGAGCGCCACGACATCACCGCGGCCCTCCTTCGCCGCCAGACGCCGGGCGAACCAGACGTACATCGATGACGTGATCAGGATCGCCAGGCCGAACGCCGGGGCGATCCGCCCGACGACGATCGAGATGGGCAGCCCTGCCATCGTCAGCAGCGCCGTGAAGGTGATGAGGTTGGTGAGGTTGTTGGTGAACAGCGCGAAGAAGGCCGCGATGTCACCGCGCCTCCACCAGTGCAATTGTGTCGATGCCGCTGCGGGCGCGACCGCGGTCATGCTGCGATCCCGTCGGAAAGGGCGCGCAGCGCCTGCTGGAACGCCTCGACGGGCGGATGCGTGATGCCGGCGCCGATCATGCCGATTCCGGGATCCTTGTGCGCGATCGCGGTGTTGATGATCGGCAGGATGCCGGTCTCCATCACCTTGCGCACGTCGATGCCGCTGGGCACGCCCATGAAGTCCAGGGCGGGGATGGTGATGTTCGGGTTGTTGCCCGTGGTGATCGCGTTCATCGTCCGCGAGTAGCCCATCGCGTCATCGACCGTGCCGCCTACGAGGGCGACGATCGCGGGCGCTGCCGCCATCGCGAAGCCGCCGATGCCGAACGTCTCGGTGATGGCCGAGTCGCCCATGTCCAGACCCGAGTCCTCGGGGGTGTACCCGGCGAACATGGGACCGATGACCTGCTGGGCGGGACCGGTGAACCACTGCGAGCCGGTGCCGGAGACGCGGATGCCGAAATCGACGCCGTTGCGGGCCATGGTGGTGACGATCGTGGAGTCCTCGACTCCGTTGGCCGCATCCATCGCCGCCTTAGCCGCGACCATCCAGGTCGGGCCGGAGAAGTAGTCCGAGGAGGCGACGAAGTCGAACACCTCGCGCTTCTCCTTCGTGGTGAAGTCGGTCTCGAGGATGTACGGCGCGAGCGCCTGGATGAGCAGCGTGGTGCCGGCGACGTTGCGGTTGTGCGCCTCGTCTCCCATGTGCAGCGCCTGCGACAGCATGAGCCGCAGGTCGAGTCCGTCGGTGTTCAGCGCCATGGCGCCGGAGAGCACAGGTCCGAACACGTCGCGCATCCAGTTCAGGCGGTCGATGACCGACTGGTCGTTGGCTCCGAAGCGCAGGATCTTCGAGAGCTGCTCGGACAGGTTGGTGTACGCGGTGTTGCCGTGGGTGCGGTTGGTCACCTGATGCATCCACATGCTGGCACTGGTCACACCGGCCATGGAGCCGACCGACTGGTGCTCGTGGCACGGCGAGAAGGTGATCTCGCCGGATGCCGCGAGTTCGAACGCCTCGTCGACGTCCTTCGCGAGGCCTTCGAAGACCAGCGCACCGGTGACGGCGCCCTTCATCGGACCGGACATGCGGGGGAACTCGATCGGGGGACCGGCGTGCAGGATCGTCTTCGCCGTCATCCCGGGGACGACGTCGATCGCCTGGCCGAAGCCCTCCAGGAACGGCTGAGCGGTCAGGATGCGATCGAGCGCGACCTGGTTGGCCGCGTCGATGCGCTCCGCCACGGCGGGATCCTCGAGGCGGCTGAGCGCGGCGATGACCTCGGGATCGCCACCACCCGGCGGGGTCCAGTCCATCAGCACAGGATCGACGCCCTGCGCCTTCATGTCGTCGGCGAACATGTCGAGGCCCAGGTTCACCGGCCTCAGATCGGTCTGGAAAAGATCGTTGACACTCATCGGTTGTCACCCTTCGCGACGAATTCGCGGGCCAGCAGCCCGAGGTTGGTGGAGGAGGAGGAGATGGTCACACCGGCGGCCTCGAGCATGGCGACCTGCTCGGTCACGGCCGGGGTGTCCAGGTCGGTGCCGAGCACGTAGCCGAGGATCTCCAGGTGCTGACCGCGCGCGGCGGCCTTCTCCTTGGCTGCGGTGATGGCGGGGATGGTCACGCCGACGGGGTCCTCATGCGAGCCGAAGCCCACGATGAAGTCCATCGCGATGACGCCCACCTCGGGGTCCTCGGCCTCCTGGGCGAGGCGCTGAAGGCGCATGCTCGGGTCGATCATGGGGTGCGGACGCCCGTTGGTGAAGTCGTCGTCGCCCATGTCGAGGAAGGTGTGCTCGCGAGACGGCTCGGTCGCGCCGATCGTGTACGCCGGGTCCTTCTGGATGTTGGAGTACACGTTCTCGTACTTGTCGAGTGCGGCGAACATCGCCTCGTCGCACAGCGTGCCGCCGCAGAACAGACCGCGCACGTACTTCTGTTCGGGGGCGAGCTTGGCGCGCACCTCCTCGATCAGCGGGATGTTCAGCGCGTGCAGGTCCAGCGTCGACTCGTCGACGCCTGTGGCCAGCACCGCGGCGAGGGCTGCGGGCTTGGTCCCGGAAGTCATCGTCACGTTCGCGTGGCCGGACTCGGTGCGCTTCGAGCCGAGGAAGTTGACGATCACCGGCTTGGAGGCGGCGCCCGCGACGGCGAGGACCTTGTCGGCGACCTCTTCTGCCGGGGGCTTGGACACGACGACGATGACCGAGGTCTCGGGGTCGGCGTCGAGTGCGCGGATGCCGTCGATCATGGAGATGCCGCCGATCTCGGCGGAAAGGTCGCGACCGCCCGTGCCGAGCAGCTGCGACACGCCGCCGCCGAAGTCGTGGATGCGCACGGAGAGCTCCTGGCTGCCGGTGCCGGAGGCGCCGACGATGCCGATGCTCCCACGGCGGACCGCGTTCGCGAACGCGAGTCCGACTCCGTTGATGATGGCGGTGCCGCAGTCCGGGCCCATCACGAGCAGACCCTTGTCATGTGCCAGCGTCTTCAGTGCGAGCTCGTCCTCCAACGACACGTTGTCCGAGAAGATCATGACGTGCTTTCCGGCGTTGAGGGCCTTGCGCGCCTCACGGGCCGCGAACGCGCCGTTGACCGAGATGAGCACGAGGTTGGCATCCGTCACCTCGGTGAAGGCGCCGTCGAGCGTGCGGTAGCGCACCTCGGCGGCATCCGCCGATCCCTTGTTCTTGCGGGCGAGGATGTCGTCGACCGCCTGGATCGCCGCCTCGATGGTGTCGTCGGACGCGTCGATGACGATCATCAGATCGCTCGGCTTGGCCGCGTCGACCGCGGGGTCGGAGACGCCGACGTTGAGGAGCACCTCCTTGTTCATCGGGGTCGCCATGCCCAGCAGCGCCTGGGTGACGCCTTCGACGGCGTTCGCCTTCGTGCTCATGGACATGAGCGAGACGGAGTCGACGTAGGTGTTCTTCCTGATTTCGATGTGTCTGGTCATCGTGATCCTTTCGGGAGAGGTGTCAGGCCTGGTGGCGCTCGAGGATGGCGACGATCTCGTCGAAGCCGCGCTTGCGAGCCAGCTCGACGGGGGAGACGCCCCACTCGTCGGTCATGCCGGGCTTCGCGCCGTGCGCGAGCAGCAGTTCGACGGTCTGCTGGCGCACCGGTCCGCCGTCGCCGAGGATGATCGTCTCGATCAGGGCGGTCCAGCCCAGGTTGTTGGTCAGATTGACGTTGATGCGGGTGTTCTCGAGCAGGTAGCGCACCACCTCGAGGTGCCCCTTCTCCGCAGCCGGGGTCAGACCGTTGCCGCCCATGCGGGTGAGTCGCTTGAGATCGGTGCCGGCCTCGACCATGAGCTGCACGATCTCGAGGTCGTCGAAGATGCAGCCATGGATGAAGGGGTTGAAGCAGGTCTGATCCTGGGCGTCGATGTCGACGCCCTCCGCGATCAGCGCCCGCACGACGTCCAGGTACCGGCCGCGGGTCGCGAGCAGGATGGCGCTCGCCTCCTCGTGATCGACGGCGTCCTTGTCCGCGCCGTCGGCCAGGGCGGCCTTGACGGCCTCCAGGTCGCCGGCCGCTGCCGCGTCCAGATAGCGCTGGTCCGCGCCGTTGTCTGTCATCTGGTGAGCTCCTTCTTTCGTGAGAGGTTTTCGATCGCCCAGTACGCCAGGCCGCCGACGACGAGGCCGACGACGGCGTCCGAGAACTCCGGGGCCAGGTTGTGGGAGAGCAGCGCGAACGCGGCGCCGATCGCCCAGGCGATGAAGGCGCTGCTGCGGAACCTCCGCTCCGCCCGGCCCTCGTTGCGGCGAGCCATGAAGATCTGGTCGACGATGAGCACGGCGCCCATCGGCGGCACGATCACCCCGAGCAGCGCAAGCCAGGGGGCGAAGTAGTACCAGACGCCGAGCATGGCGGCGATGACGCCGATGACGCCGAGCACGAGCGTGAAGACGCGCATGGTCGACTTCGCGATATGCGACCAGCCCAGCGCGCCGTTGTACAGGCAGTGCGTGGCGACGGAGCCCAGGTTGATCGCGACGAAGATCAGCAGGAACACGTTCAGCCACGGTGAGCCGGTGCTGGTGAGGATCGTGGAGAAGTTGCCGTCGACGATCAGCGCGCCGGCGGCGACGAAGATCCCACCCGAGACCTGGGAGACGACGCTGGCGATCGGGAAGGCGGTCAGGGTTGCGAGCACCGCTTCACGGCCGTTCTTCGACCACCGTGTGAAGTCGGCGGTCATAGTGCCGGAGTCGAGGAAGGTCGCCATGATGGCGGTCACGGCCGCGCCGAAGGAGATGGCGGTGACGGCCGGGTCGGTGCTGCCCTGGAACGACCAGATCGCAGCGAAGTCGTATTTGGTGGAGGCGATCACGATGGCGATGACGACGGCCACCACGAACAGCGGCGCGGCTATGGCGCCGAGCACCGACAGGGCGCGGATGCCCAGATACGTGACGCCGATGAACACCAGACCGGCGAGTGCGGCCATGAGAGTTTCGTTCCAGCCGAACGCCAGGTGCAGGGTCGCGCCGGTGTTGCCTGTGTTGAACGCGAACCAGCCGATGACCACCGTGGACAGGAAGCCGGAGGCGATGATGTAGCCCGCAGTGCCGAAGGTCTCGATGGCCTGCAGAGCGAAGCTCTTGCCGGTGCGGCCGGCGCGCCAGCTGAGCAGGCTGACGTAGACCATCATCAGCACGTTGGCGACGAGGATCGCTGCGACGCCGCGCCAGAAGCCGAGAGAGGCGACCATCATGCCGCCAGGGATGGCGTTGGTGATGATCATCGGGAACCCGAACCACACCGCCGAGACGCTGAACAGCGACTTGCGGTGACTCAACGGCACGGGTTCGTGCTCGAACTCGGAGGCGGCGGTGGTTTCGGCGACGGTCGTCGTGGTCATCAGTTTTCCTTCTCGTCGATGAGATGGGGGGTGGTCGTGTCCGGAGCCGCGCGCAGCGCGCACTCGATTTCGAGGGCGATGCGCACACCGGTGAGGATGTCGGCGCCCGAGGTGTGCCCGATGTTCTGGATGAGCGCTGCCGCGGTGCGCAGCCACTGCGCGTCGCCGGCTTCGACGGCCGCCGCGAGATCGTGCAGGCACTGCCGCCCGCGGCCCCGCAGCGCGTGGCGCATGGTGGTGAGGCTGAGCAGGCCGGTCAGATCGTCAGCCCCGCGCACGGCGTCCTCGATCGCGGTGAGGCGTCCCGCGCCATGCATGCCCGGCTGGGCGGCGAGGAAGGCGAATCCGGTGAGGATGTCGTCACCGGTCGGGGTGAGTCCCTCGCCGAGTCCGATCAGCCGTTCGCTCGCCGCGGTGATGGGGGCGGGCGGACCGGCCAGCAGCGCATGGCGGAGGGCGTCGAGCCGCTCGGCGATCGGCGCGGCCGCGGCGCGGCCGAAGTCGGTCATCGCCTGGGGGGCCGTGAAGTCGGAGAGGATGTGCAGCGCTGCGTCGATGTCGTCGACGGTGAGTGCGGAGAGGTCGACCGGTGCCGGCGTCCATGCCGCGTCGGGGGAGAGGTCGATCGCGATGGTCGTGCCGTCGGCCGCGGGGATCCGGATGCCCGTGGCGTCGATGTGCACCGGGGCGCCCTGCGCGACGCCCCGAGCGGCCCAGTTCGAGACTTCGGTGCGGATCGTCGACGGGGCGTCGTCGAGGTCGTCATGCGCGACGGCGATCAGTGCACCGTCGACCAGGATGTTGAGGACGCGCTGGTGGACCGAATGCACGATCGCGGGAACGCCGGACACCCGCCTGTGCTCAGCGGCGCGTGAGAGCGTCTCCTCAAGCGCAGCATCCCAGGTGGTCGCGCGAAACGCGACGAGGGGTGCGACGGGGGTCATCGTCTTCTCTCCGTGGCATCCGCGCACCCGGTGTGGTGGCCGAGATGCGGATGCTGTGAATGTGTTGCATCTAGGTATACCATTTAAAGAAATGGAATACCATTTACTAATCTGGCATACCAGAACGGTTTCAACAAGGGAGAGAACATGCGCGTCGTAGTGGCACTGGGAGGCAACGCCCTCGCACGTCGTGGCGAGCCGATGACCGCCGAGTACCTGCGGAGCAACGTCCGCTCGGCCTGTATCGCGCTGGCATCGCTCGCACGCGACAACGAGATGGTCATCACGCACGGCAACGGGCCGCAGGTCGGCCTGCTCGCACTGCAGAACCTCGCCTACCAGGACGTCGCGGCCTACCCCCTCGACATCCTCGGTGCCGAGACGCAGGGAATGATCGGCTACGTCGTGCAGCAGGAGCTCTCGAACGCCCTGGGCGGCGAGCGCGAGGTGGCCGGGATCATCACCACCACGGTCGTCGACGAGTCCGACCCGGCCTTCGACCGCCCCACCAAGCTCATCGGGCCCCAGTACTCCGCGCACGACGCAGCCGAGGCCGCCGCCGAGTACCGATGGACCATCGCGAAGGATGGCGAGGCGTTCCGCCGCGTCGTGCCCTCGCCGAACCCCGTCGCCATCGTCCAGGCGCCGCTGATCCGCCGCCTGCTCGAAGCGGGCAGCCTCGCAGTCTGCGTCGGCGGCGGCGGCGTGCCCGTGCGCGCCGACTCGCAGGGCCGCCACATCGGCGTCCAGGCCGTCGTCGACAAGGACCTCGCCTCCGCAGCGCTCGCCGCTGACATCGGCGCCGACACGCTGATCATGCTCACCGACGGCGACTACGTCAGCGAGAACTGGGGCACGCCCGAGCAGCGCGACATCCACACGGCCTCGGCGGACGCCGTCGCCGCGATGAAGTTCGCCGAGGGGTCCATGCAGCCCAAGATCGACGCGGCGATCCGCGTGGCACGCGCAGGAGGGCGCACGCTCATCGGACCGCTGGACCGGCTCGACGACCTGCTCGCCCGCAAGATCGGCACCGAGATCGTGCCGACGCTGGCGGAGGGCATCCGCTGGGTGGAGAAGGCTCCGGTCGAGAAGGCTCCGGCCGAGAAGGCACCGGCGGAGAAGGCGCTCGCCAAGAAGGCGTGACCGGCGAGCACGGCCGAGATGCGAAGATGATCCTGTGACCGGAGCAGAAGAACGCGAACTGGAATCGAGTCGGGTCGCCACATGGCTGCGCGACTCGATCCTCGACGGCGAGCGCCCGCCCGGCAGCAAGCTCACCGAGCGCGATCTCGCCACCGAGTTCGGCGTCAGCCGTGTGCCGGTCCGCGACGCGCTG
This sequence comes from Microbacterium sp. W4I4, assembly GCF_030816235.1. NCBI lineage: Bacteria > Bacillati > Actinomycetota > Actinomycetes > Micrococcales > Microbacteriaceae > Microbacterium > Microbacterium sp. W4I4. The sequence goes on along the minus strand of NZ_JAUSXT010000001.1, from coordinate 960,348 downwards.
AAGCTCCTCGACGGCGAAGGCCTCGTCGAGCTGCGCCCGCGTACCTGGGCGATCGTCCGCGAGTTCACCGCAGCCGACCTCGCCGATCTCGACGAGGTCAGGGAGGTCCTCGAACCGATGGCCTTCCGACTTGCCGCGGAGCGTCATCGGCGCGAGGATCTCCAGCGGCTCAAGGACGTCCTGGATGCCGAGCAGGCGAGCGCACGCCTCGAGGACAGCGTGACCTCGCGCCGCGCGGCGGCCGACTTCCACGAGGTCGCGGTGCAGCTGGCCGACAATCGTCTGCTCGGTGACCTGATGGGCAGCATTCGCAGTCGACTGCGCTGGTCGCTGGTCCAGCACGACGACCTGGAGCACATCGCTGACGAGCACGTCGCGCTTTACGAGGCCGTTCGCGATCGCGACGGCGATCGGGCGAGCGCGTTGGCACGGGCGCATGTCGAGAGCAGTCGTCAGGAGCGCCTTGCGCACGCCGTGAGTCTGCGACCGGTGGCATCGCGGGCCGCCGCGACCTGAGCTCCTGCCCGCGGCGTCGTCGTGCGCTGCCCGTGCCCCGGTATCCTGGGCGGATGACCAGGCGCACACTGGACCAGTCGTCCAAGCTCAAGAACGTTCTCTACGAGATCAGGGGCAAGGCACTGGTCGAGGCCGCGCGCCTGGAGGCCGAAGGACATCAGATCCTCAAGCTGAACACCGGCAATCCCGCCACCTTCGGCTTCGAAGCACCGCACCAGATCGTGCGCGACATGCTCGCCGCGCTGCCGACCGCGCACGGCTACAGCGACAGCAAGGGCATCATCTCCGCGCGTCGCGCCGTGGTGAGCCGTTACGAGGAGATCCCGGATTTCCCCCGCTTCGACCCCGATGACGTCTATCTCGGCAACGGCGTGTCGGAGCTGATCACGATGGTCATGCAGGCGCTGCTCGACGAGGGCGACGAGGTCCTGATCCCCGCGCCGGACTACCCGCTGTGGACGGCGATGACCTCCCTCGCCGGTGGCACCCCGGTGCACTACCTGTGCGACGAGGACAACGGCTGGCAGCCGGACCTCGAGGACATCCGCGCGAAGGTGACGCCCCAGACGAAGGCGATCGTCATCATCAACCCGAACAATCCCACCGGCGCGGTGTACTCGCGCGAGGTGCTGGAAGGGCTGGTGCAGATCGCGCGAGAGAATCAGCTGCTGCTGCTCTCGGATGAGATCTACGACCGGATCCTCTTCGACGATGCGAAGCACATCCCCACCGCGACGCTTGCGCCCGATCTGCTGTGTCTGACCTTCAACGGCCTGTCCAAGACCTACCGCGTCGCCGGATTCCGCTCGGGCTGGGTCGTGATCACCGGGCCGAAGTCCCATGCGCACGGCTTCCTGGAGGGCATCACCCTGCTCGCCTCGACACGGCTGTGCCCGAACGTCCCCGCCCAGCACGCCGTGCAGGCGGCCCTCGGCGGGGTGCAGTCGATCGATGCGCTCATCGCGCCGTCCGGACGTCTCCACGAGCAGCGTGACATCGCGTGGCGCGGGCTGGAGGCGATTCCCGGGGTGAGCTGCGTGAAGCCGGAAGGCGCGCTGTACGCGTTCCCGAGGCTGGACCCGAACGTGCACGAGATCCGCGACGACGCGAAGCTCGTCTACGACCTCCTGGTGTCCGAGAAGATCCTGATGGTGCAGGGCACCGGCTTCAACTGGCCGAACCCCGACCATCTGCGCGTCGTCACCCTGCCCGAGCCCCGAGTCCTCAGCGAAGCCGTCGAGCGGCTCGGGAACTTCCTCGCGAGTTACCGGCAGTGACTTCGTCGCGTGGCCGCAGACCTGAGGCCACGCGACGCACGGCCGACACCAGCGGCGATCGCGGCGACACATCGGCGATCGCCCTGGCATGCAGCGCCGCTGCATCCGCGGCGCGCTGGTCCTCGGGCAGGAACGACACGTCCTCGATCCCCGCGAACCGGTCGAGTGTGCGGCGGACCTGGCCGCGTGCATCGATGCCGAGCGGTCCGGGACGCACGCGATTCGCGACCACGGTGATCGGCGTGCCGCTCACGAGGTGCTTCAGCTCGGCGTAACCGCGGACGAAGCGGCTGACACCCAGAGGATCGGCGGAGAGCACCGCCACCACGGCATCCGCTTCCATCAGGGCTGACGCGGTCGCCGCGTGCCTGGCCGGCGCTCCCGGGTCGAGGGGGTCGTCGTCCTCCTCGAACTCGGCGGACACGTCCACGACGGTCTCGTCGACCCAGGTGCGGCATGCGGCGAGCGTCGTGCGCACTCGTGCTGCACCGAGCTCGGGCCATCTGCCGGGTCGGTTCAAGCCGCCGAGGACCTCGAGGGTCCCGCCGGACGTCTCCACCGGTGAGGACAGACGCGACAGTTCGGCAGCGTCCAGGGTGCCGAGCTCCGCGCGCCGGCAGGCGGCGGCGAGCCCGGGTGCGTCGTCGCCCAGGCCGAGCTGCAGGGCGATGGACGGGGCCACGCTGTCGGCATCCACCAGCGCCGTGCGTCGGCCCGCCCGGGACAGCTCCACGGCCAGCTGGATCGCCACGGTGGAGCGGCCGGGCGCCCCGTGCGCTCCCCAGACGGCGAGCACACGGGAGGGCCGCTGCGGGGCGGCATCCGAGATCTCGGGCGCCGATGCCAGCAGCTGGACGATCCGCCACGCGGGAGTGTCGTAGGGGAGGGGCGCACCCAGCCCGAATCGCGAGACGATCCGGGAATCGGCATCCCCGATGGGGAGGATCCGCACCCCGGCACGATCGCACGAGCTCACCAGATCGGGGGTGAGCGCTCCGCGAGTCATTGCGATCAGAAGCGCATCCACCTCCGCCAGCGCGACATCGCGCAGCCCGGAAGGATCGATTCGGCGGACGTCGACGCCTTCGAGTTCGAGATCGGATGCCATCATCGCGGCGTCCTCGCCAGGGGCGACGATCACGACGGAGGTCATGAGCCCGCCCCTGCGGGGATGATCGAGACGACCGAACCGCTCGCGATCGCGGCGAGCACGTCCGCGACCTCGGAGCGGTCGATGACGACCTCCACGTCCGTGCGGCTCTGGCTGAGCATGCCGTCTGCTTCGGCCACGGCGGCCACGACCGCGTCGCCGACCAGGACCCGTGGCGCATCGAGGGTCTTCCCGTCCTCGAGCAGCGGCGAATGCCACAGTTCGACGACCGTCCCCGCCCGCACCCCCTCGGGCAGGACGGTGCTGCTGACCACGACCGTCGTGGTGCGGGAGTCGTCCTGATCGCCGATGGCCGACAGCGGCACGAGCTCGCCCTTCGGGAGCGTCCTCGTGGCGATCGAGTGCGGGTCGACATCCTGCGGCGCCAGGTACGCACCGGTGAGAGTTCCGAGCCCCACCTCGACGATCTGGAAGTCCGCCGAATCGATGACCTCGCCGGGAAGGATCGTGCGCGTCGCCTGAAGGAGCGGGGTCGTCTGACGCGAAGAGGAGACCAGCAGCCAGACGCCGGCGATCGAGACGACGACCAGCGCGAGGCCGACCAGGAAGCGGAGATCGCCGAAGAAGGGACGGCGGGCACGTGCGTGCATCATGCTGCAATGGTCACAGATTCCGAGGATGTCCCGAGAAAGTTATCCACAGGGCTGATTCTCAGCGGAAACGAAGCCTCCGGCAGGGGACAATGAGGACATGCCCGAACCATCCGAGTCGGCTCCGCGCTTCCTCGCACCCGCGCAGGTCGCCGAGCTTCTCTGCATCGAAGTCGATGAAGTCATCGACCTCGTGCAGCACGGACGCCTGCGCGGGTCGCAGCTCGGGTCGCCGGCGCGCTGGCGCGTCGAGGAGTCCAGCCTCGCCGAGTACCTCTCGGAGCAGTCCGAGGAGGCCAGGCGCATGGCACTGTGGCGGCAGGCGAACGAGGCCAGCTTCCCAGAGCTGTGGGGCACCACACCGTATCGACGGGACTGAGACCCCCGCTGGGCACTCGTCATCTCTCTCAGAGCGCGCTGGACGTGCCGTCCTCGATGCGCACCCAGGTGACGGCCGTGAAGGAGACGAGGCGGAAGCCGCGCACCGCCCGCGCCCGACGGGGCTCGTGCGGATCGTGCAGGGCGAGATCCAGGTGATCGGCGCCGGCCCGGTCGATCGTGCCGTGCTGAGGATCCGAGCCGTGCCGGGCGATCGTCACAGGCGTGCGCCGGCGGGCGAGATCGCGCAGCACGAAGCCGAACGTCATCCGCTCACGCAGCCCCGCCGGGGCGGCATCCGATGCGAGCCCGGCGAGAAGGGTGCCGTGGTCGGCGCCGATCGCCTCCACCGCCGTCAGGGGCACCACCCGCATCCGCGCGTCCCCGTCCGCCTGAACGCCGACCCAGTCGGCGCCCGATGGCGCGCAGCGTCGTGTCCCAGCGCTCCCCGCCGACGAGCTCGAGCAGCAGTCGAGGGGTGTCGGCCGCCATGGTGCGCAAGCGCTCATGCAGGGTCAGCTTCGAGATGCGCAGGCGCTCGGACTCGGCATCCAGCGCCGCTCGCTCGGACTCCCACTCCGCAGCGAGCTGACCCTCGAGGTCTTCGAAGAGGTGCTCCCATTCCACCTTTCCGAGGGTAGGCGAGGGGCGGCATCCGGCGGGGAAGTTATCCACAGATCCGAAAAAGGGGGTTTCTCCGCGCGCCGAGCCATGGTTCACTGCAAGGGAAATCGTTACGCGCACTTTTATCTATGAACTGCCACGGGCCGGGGGGAACGCGGATGATGACGACGACGTCGAGTGAGTACTTCGAGCCGCAGCCCACCTCGGCTGCGCAGCTGCCCGACCCGATCCCGCTGCTGCGGAGTCTCACGCAAGGAGCTCTCGAGGTGCTCGCGGGCGTCCGTGACGTCGAGCAGCTGGCGCGCTGGCTCAGCGAGGACGCCTTCCGCGCGCTTGCCGCACGGGCCAACCTCTCCGCCCGTGCCCGCAGTGCGCGCGGCGTCGCTCCCACCAGGCCGACATTCGAGATCCTCTCGATCCGGGAGAGCGCACCCGCCGACGGCATCGTCGAGGCGGTCGTCGTCGTGGCGGGACCGGGCCGCACACGGGCCGTCGCGATCCGCCTGGAAGGGCTCGACAGCAGGTGGCGGGCCAGCTCGTTCGCGGTTCTCTGAGGGCGACGGGTCTCCGCGACCACACGATCGACCCCAGTAGGCTGAACGAGTGTCAACGCTCAGTGATCTCGTCCACGCCCAAGGCATCCTGACCGACGCCGACGTGGAATGGCTCCACCGACTCGCCGGTGACGGTCAGCTGCTCGCCGACCTCGCCTCGGCAGACATCGTGATGTGGATCCAGACCTCCGACGGCTCGTTCGTCGCCGTGACGCATTCCCGACCCAGCGGTGCGGCCACGCTCTTCTACCGCGACATCGTCGGCGAGAAGGTGCGGCCCCAGTGGCGCACGCAGGTGCAGTCCGCGTTCGAGTCCGGCGCGATCGTCGATTCCTCCTCACCGGACTGGTTCGAGGAGATACCGACCAGGGTCCGTGCGGTGCCGATCATGCGCAACCAGGGGGACCGGGTCATCCTGGGCGTCCTGACCCGGCACACGAACCTCGGCGAGGCGCGGATGCCGTCGCGCCAGCAGATCAGCTTCGACGAGTGCGCGAGCGACCTGTTCCGCATGATCACCTCGGGCGAGTTCCCCGACCTCGCAGCTCCCACCGCACCTCGTCGTGGCGCTCCCCGCGCATCGGACGGACTGATTCGACTGGACGTCGACGGTATCACCACCTTCGCCAGCCCGAACGCGCTGTCCGCCTTCAACCGGATGGGCTTCGATGACGAGCTGGAGGGGGAGTCCCTCGCCGAAGTGACCACCAGGATCATCCCGCCCTCGCGGCAGGTGGACGAGTCGCTGCCGGTCGTCGTGACCGGACGTGCTCCTTGGCGCACCGATATGGAGGCGCGCGGCGTGACCGTGTCTCTGCGCGCCATCCCGCTGAAGGACCATGGCACCCGGATCGGTGCGATCGTCCTCTGCCGGGACGTGTCCGAGCTCCGGCATCAGGAGCAGGAGCTGATCACCAAGGACGCCACGATCCGCGAGATCCACCACCGCGTCAAGAACAACCTGCAGACCGTCGGGTCGCTGCTGCGCATCCAGGCGCGCCGCACCCACTCCGATGAGGCGCGCGAGGCACTGACCCAGGCGATGCGTCGGGTGGAGGCCATCGCGGTCGTGCACGACACGCTCGCCAGCGGACTGTCGCAGACCGTCGACTTCGACGAGGTCTTCGATCGGGTGCTCAAGCTCGTCGCCGAGGTCGCCGCAGCGCCCAACACGCGAGCACGCACGCAGTTGGAGGGACGCTTCGGGGTTCTCCCGAGCGAGTACGCGACTCCGCTCGCCCTCGCGCTCACCGAAGTGGTGACCAATGCGGTCGAGCACGGCCTGGCGGGCCGGGAGGGCATCGTGCGCATCGAAGCCGTCCGCACGTCGGAGCAGCTGCGGGTGAAGGTGATCGACACCGGCCACGGTCTCGTCGACGGCAGGGTGGGCCAGGGACTGGGCACCCAGATCGTGCGGACCCTGATCCAAGGCGAGCTCAGCGGCACCATCGAATGGAAGGGCCGCGAAGGCGAGGGCACCGAGGTGACCATCGACATCCCGATGCGGTGGATCACGGCCTGACACGGATGCGAAGAGGCGCCGGCGGGGAGATCCCCGCCGGCGCCTCTTCGTTCAGGTCGGTGTCAGCCGGCGCGGCGCGCGCGAGCCGCACGACGCTTGAGAGCGCGGCGCTCGTCCTCCGAGAGCCCGCCCCACACGCCCGAGTCCTGGCCGGACTCCAGGGCGTACTGCAGGCAGATCTCCGTGACGGTGCAGGTGGCGCAGACGGCCTTCGCCTTCTCGATCTGATCGACGGCCGGACCGGTGTTCCCGACGGGGAAGAACAGTTCGGGGTCGACGGTCAGGCAGGCCGCTTTATCGCGCCAGTCCATTGAGGCTCCTCAGAGTGATGTGTTCGGTGTGGGCGGCCGCAGATGCGGCACTCGAGTTCGGGGACGGATCGGGATTCCGCTACCCTGGTCTTGCGGGCGATTGACCCGCCCCACTCCGATGTGGGAGCACATGGCTTTTACTAGTTTGTTACAGAAACAATCTGAAATCAAGGGTTTTCTGACAACTCTTGGGAGGAGTGCGCGCATGCGCCGTTCCGGACCTGCCGCTTTCGCGGCCGGAGTCCTTGCTCTCGAAGGCGCGGCACTGGCGGTGATCACCCTCGTCGAACTGTTCGCTCTCGGCTCCGGAGACGCGTCGTCGCCGGCCAGTGGGGTGGCGCTGATCGTGCTGACGCTGATCGGCGCGGCGGCCCTGTTCGCCTTCGCCTTCGGAACGCTGCGCCGTGCGTCCTGGGCCCGCTCAGGCGGCATCCTCTTCCAGGTGCTCGCCATCGCCCTCGCATTGGCGTCCCTCAGCATCCAGCCCACGCCGTGGCTGTTCGCGCTGGTGGTCGGCGGCGCAGGCGTCGTCGGACTGGCGCTGCTGATCGCTGCCACCCGCCGCGACGGTGCATCGGACCCCCGTCTTCACAGGCCCGAGCGCGACGACGACTGACGACGCGCGTCAGGCGTCGATGCCGAGGGTCTTGCGCAGTCGCGCCACATGGCCGGTGGCCTTGACGTTGTACTGGGCGAGCTCGATCACGCCCTGCTCGTCGATGACGAAAGTCGAGCGGATCACACCCTCGATGACCTTGCCGTAGTTCATCTTCTCGCCCCAGACGCCGTAGGCCGTGTGCACGGCGTGATCGGGATCGCTGAGCAGCTCGAAGGTCAGTGCGTCGCGCTCGCGGAACTCGCGCAGCTTGGCCGGCTCGTCGCGGGAGACGCCGATCACGGTGTAGCCGGCGCCCTGCAGCGAGGAGATGCTGTCGCGGAAGTCGCAGGCCTGCGTGGTGCAGCCCGGGGTCATCGCGGCGGGATAGAAGTACAGGATGACCTTCCGGCCGCGCAGATCCGCCAGCGAGACGCGGGAGCCGTCCTGATCGGAGAGGGTGAAGTCGGGAGCAGGGGTACCGGGTTCCAGGCGCATGGTGGTCACTCGCTCAGCCTATCCGCCGGATCGCGGCGAGTCTCCGAAGGTCGTGAGCAGGCGCTGCAGCGACTCAAGACGGTCCTTCCCGGTGTCGCTCAGCCGCCCTGCGGCGGCGGCCTCGTTGAGGGCGCAGTCCTCGGCATCCGGCAAGTGCGTGCACCCGCGCGGACATTCCTCGGCGATCTCTGCGAGTTCCGTGTAGGCGGCGAGGATGTTGGCGGGATCGACGTGTCCGAGACCGAACGACCGCACCCCGGGTGTGTCGATGACCCAGCCGCTGCCGTTCGGCGTCGTGTAGCGCAGGGAGACCGTGGAGGAGGAGGTGTGACGTCCGCGCCCGGTGACCTCGTTGACGTGGCCTGTGGCGCGCCCTGCGCCCGGGACGAGAGCATTCACCAGGGTCGACTTGCCCACGCCGGAGTGTCCCACGAAGACCGTCGAGCGTCCGATCAGCTCTGCGCCGATCTCGTCCACCGGCATCTGCCCGCGAGCGCTCGTGAACACCGTGAGGTCGAGACCGTCGAAGTGCGAGAGGAAGGCCGCCGGATCGGCCAGATCGGTCTTGGTGACGACCAGGAGCGGGCGGATGCCGGCATCCAGCGCAGCGACCAGGTAGCGGTCCACGAGACGTGTGCGCGGCTCGGGGTCGGCCGCCGCGACGACGATGAGCATCTGATCGGCGTTGGCGACGATCACCCGCTCGACCTGGTCGGTGTCATCGGCGCTGCGGCGCAGCAGCGAGGTGCGATCCACGAGTCCGACGATGCGGGAGAGCGTGCCCTCGTCTCCGGAGGTGTCGCCGACCACGCGCGCGAGATCGCCGGTGACGATCGGGGTGCGCCGCAACTCGCGTGCCCTCGTCGACGTCACCATGCGCTCGTCGGTCCGGCCCTCGTCGATCAGGACGCTGTAGCGCCCGCGGTCGACGCCGAGGATCCGGCCGATGCGGGCGTCCTCATGGGCCGGGCGGCGCTTGGTGCGCGGTCGGTTGGCCTTCGGGTTGGGACGCGTGCGGATGCTGCCCTCGTCGAACTCCTCGAAGTCGTCGAGCTCATCGTCGTCGCCCAGCCAGCTCACGCGCGGGTGCCCCTCAGCATCCGCTCCCACAGCATCGTGAACTCGGGCAGCGTCTTGGTCGTCGTGCCGATGTCGTCGATCTCGACTCCGGGCACGCGCAGGCCGATCAGAGCCCCCGTGGTCGCCATGCGGTGATCGTGATGCGCGGGCCACGTGCCGCCGTGCAGCGTGCGCGGGATGACGCGCAGTCCGTCCGGCAGCTCCTCGGCCTCGCCGCCGAGGGCCCGCAGGTTTCCGATCAGAGCGGCGATGCGATCGGTCTCGTGCGTGCGGATGTGGCCGACGCCGCGGATCGTGGTCGGGGCGTCGGCGAACGCCGCCAGGCCGACGATCGTCGGGGTCAACTCGCTCGCGGCCGACAGATCGAGATCCAGACCGCGGATGCCGTCGCCGGCGCGGACGGTCAGTGCACCGCCGTGTCGAGTCGTGTGCGCACCCATGGCATGCAGGATGTCGGGCAGCAGGGCGCCTGGCTGGGTGGAGTGCAGCGGCCAGCCGCCGACGGTTACCTCACCGCCGGTGACCAGCGCCGCCGCCACGAACGGCGCGGCATTGGACAGATCCGGCTCGATGGCGACGTCCTTGGCGCGCGGGACGCCGGCCTCGACGAGCCACTCGCCGACCGCGGGGCGCTCGATGCGGATGCCACGACGGCTGAGCGACTCGATGGTCATGTCGATGTGCGGCAGGCTCGGCAGGTGGTCGCCGGTGTGCACCAGGTGCAGGCCGACGTCGAAGCGGGGAGCCGCCAGCAGCAGTCCCGAGACGAACTGACTGGAGTCGGACGCGTCGATCTCGAGACGTCCGCCGCGGATGCGGCCGTGACCGCGGATGGTGAACGGCAGCGACCAGGTGCCCTCGTCGTCGACGTCGACGCCCAGATCGCGCAGTCCGGTGATCAGCGCACCCATGGGGCGGTGCAGCGCGTTCGCGTCCGCCGTCACGTGCACGTCGTCGGAGGCGAGACCGGCCAGAGGGGCGATGAAGCGCATCACCGTGCCGGCCTGACCGCAGTGGATCGTCACCCCGCCGTGCAGGGGAGCGGGCGTGACCCGTAGGTCGGGACCGAACTCGCCATCGGACGGCACCTCCTCGATGCCGACGCCGAGCTGACGAAGCGCCTCGACCATGCGGCGGGAGTCATCGGAGTGCAGCGGTCGCACGAGGAGACCAGGGCCGTCTGCGATCGCGGCGATCATCAGCTCGCGATTCGTGAGGGATTTCGAGCCCGGAATGCTCACGGAGGCGTGCACGGGCAGGTCGCTGCCCGGTGCGATGTACGCACCCCGAGGCGGGGAAGGGGAATACCGTTGAGTGCTCATCGGTTCTTAGCCTAGTGAAGCCCGCGACACGCGGAGAGGGAGGTGACCGATGCAGGCGACGCTGATACGCCGTGAGAGAGACATATCCAGTGCCGACCCACTCGCCCGCCTAGACTGGCCGGTGATGGACGACACAGTATCCGGCGATCCTCGACGCGATTTCGAGGAGCAGGCGATCCCCTTCATGGATCAGCTCTACGCGGCGGCCATGCGCATGACGCGCAACCCGGCCGACGCCGCTGACCTGGTGCAGGAGACCTTCGTGAAGGCGTTCGCGGCATGGTCGTCGTTCTCGCAGGGCACCAACCTCAAGGCGTGGCTGTACCGCATCCTCACCAACACATACATCAACATCTATCGCAAGCGGCAGCGCGAGCCGTACCAGGGCACGATCGACGAGCTCGAGGACTGGCAGATGGGCGGGGCGGAATCCACCACCGCCACGCACAGCCGCTCGGCCGAGGCCGAGGCGATCGATCGCATGCCCGCATCCGTCGTCAAGGATGCACTGCAGGAGGTGCCGGAGGACTTCCGTCTGGCCGTGTACCTCGCCGACGTCGAGGGATTCTCCTACCAGGAGATCGCCGACATCATGAAGACACCCATCGGCACCGTCATGAGCCGTCTGCACAGGGGCAGGCGGATGCTGCGGGAGCTGCTGGCGGACTATGCCGCCGAGCGAGGGATCGCCGGCGCCAGATCGAGGAGCGAGAAATGAGTGACTGCGGCTGTGACAAGGCCCGTCGTGACCTGGAGGAGTACCTCCGCAACGAGGTGTGCAACACCGAGCACACCGAGATCCGCGAGCACCTCGAGAACTGCCAGTCCTGCAAGGACGAGGCGCTCGTCGCCACGACACTGACCGAGGTCATCGCGCGCGCGTGCCGCGAGACCGCACCCGAAGAGCTGCGCGAGCAGGTCTTCGCACGACTGAAGGTCGCACAGGCCTCGTCCCACTGACCGCCCGCTCGTCCCGCCCTGAGTAGTCTGGGCGGGTGACTTCGACAGACGCGCGCACAGTACCCGCAGACGCGACCTCCGCGGAGAGGCTGAAGGACGGCGGGTACGAGTACCGCGTCGTCGACATCTCGGACGAGGACGAGTCGGCCCGATTCGCCCGCGCCACCCAGCGCGGCTTCCTCGGTGCCGAGCCCACGTTCGCGGAGATCACCGAGATGCGGGCCACCTGGGCCGAACGACGCAATGTCGGTGTGTATCCGCAGGGCGCGGAGGCCGACGAGCTTCCCGTCGGCACCGTGAACTCCTGGGTGGCGGACATGACCGTGCCCGGCGGCAGCATCCCCATGTGGGCCATCAGCATGGTCACCGTCTCGGCGACCCACCGACGCCGCGGGATCGCCCGCGGACTGCTCGAGGGCGAGCTGCGCGCGGCGGCTTCGGCCGGGATCCCGATGGCGGGGCTCACGGTCACCGAGGCGACCATCTACGGACGCTACGGCTTCGGCCCGGCGATCCAGGCCGCTCGAGTCGTCGTCGACACCCGGACGGCCGGATGGGCGGCGCCCGCCGCTCCCGGTCGGCTGGAGTACGTGGACAAGGCGCTGCTCGCGATCGACCTCGACGCCGTGCATGAGAGGGCGCGATCCGCGCGCACCGGGCAGATCCCCGGATGGAGTCGCCGCTGGCTCGGCCTGGCGGGGATCACCGCGGACGGCGCCAAGACGGACGCGGCCGTGCGCGGCATCCGCTACCTGGATGCCGACGGCAGGCTGCGCGGTGCGATGTCCTTCAGCTTGCAGGAGCCTCCGAACTCCCACCACAGCACGATGACGATCCGCCACCTGGTGGCGGAGACGGACGAGGCGCAGCGCGCGCTGTGGGGCTTCGCCGTGAACCATGACCTGGTCGACCGGGTGGAGTCCGCATTGCGCCCCACAGACGATCCCATCCTGCACCTCGTGGCAGACCAGCGCTCGGTCGAGGTCGCCCTGCACGATCACGGCTGGCTGCGGCTGCTGGACGTGCCGGCCGCCCTGCGGGGACGTCGTTTCGCGGGACCAGCGGACGTGGTCCTGCGCGTCACCGACCCCTACGGGTTCGCCGACGGCGCCTGGCGCGTCCGCGTGGACGCCTCGGGCGCGGCATCCGTCGAGGAGACGACCGCTGCCGCGGATGTGACTCTGGGCGTGGCGGAGTTGTCGACCGTGTACGCCGGGGGAGTGCCGTTGAGTCAGCTCGCGGCCGCGGGACGCGTCAACGGGGAAGCGGATGCGGTGTCGGCGCTGAGCCATGCACTGCACACCGATCCCGCACCCTTCGTCAGCATCTGGTACTGAGCGTCCGTCGGACAGCAGCGCAGGGAGGCGAGGTGGCCTCCGCCGGAGACGAAGGATGCCGCCCCTCCAAGCGAGGGACGGCATCCTTTCGGTGAGACTCGGGCTCAGCCCAGCGTCAGCGCGGTCTTCAGCAGCTCGACCTGCTCGGTCGCGTGCACCTTCGACGAACCGGTGGCGGGCGACGCCGCGGCCGGACGCGAGACAGCGCGGAACTGACGATCGCCGGGCACATCCTTGAACGCGAGTGCCAGGAACGGCCATGCGCCCTGATTCTCGGGCTCATCCTGCACCCACACGAGCTCGGCGTTCGGGTACGAGTCCGTGATCGCCTTCAGCGCGTCGATCGGGGTCGGGTAGAACTGCTCGAGACGCACGAGGGCGACCTCGGGGTTCGGGTTCTTGTCCAGCTCGCTGCGCAGATCCCAGTGGATCTTGCCGGCGTGCACGAGCACGCGCTTGACGGCAGCGCGGTCCAGACCACGGTCATCGTCGATCACCGGTTCGAAGCGTCCCTGCGTGAAGTCCTCGACCTGACTGGTCGCACCACGCAGACGCAGCATGGCCTTCGGCGTGAACACGATCAGCGGCTTGCGCGGCCGGGCATACGCCTGACGACGCAGCAGATGGAAGTACGATGCGGGCGTCGACGGACGCGCCACGATCATGTTCTCCTGTGCGCACAGCTGCAGGAAGCGCTCCATGCGGGCGGAGGAGTGGTCGGGCCCCTGACCCTCGTAGCCGTGCGGCAGCAGCATCACGACGCCGGACTGCTGACCCCATTTCTGCTCGGCGGCGGAGACGTACTCGTCGATCACCGACTGCGCGCCGTTGACGAAGTCGCCGAACTGCGCCTCCCAGAGCACGAGCGACTCGGTGTTCTCGACCGAGTAGCCGTACTCGAAACCGAGCGCCGCGTATTCGCTGAGCAGCGAGTCGTAGACGAAGAAGCGACCCTGACTGTCGGAGAGGTTGGCCAGCGGGAGCCATTCCTGGCCGTTGCTGCGATCGTGCAGCACGGCGTGACGCTGCACGAAGGTGCCTCGGCGCGAGTCCTGTCCGGCCAGGCGCACCGGCGTGCCCTCGACGAGCAGCGAGCCGAAGGCGAGCAGCTCACCGAAGCCCCAGTCGATGCCGCCCTCGCGGCTCATCGTCTGGCGCTTGTCGAGCTGCTGCTGCAGCTTGGAGTGCACGGTGAACCCGTCGGGCTTGTTCGCGTGCGCGTCGCCGATGAGGTGGATCACCTCGAGCGGGACGCCCGTCACATCCGGGGAGCCGATCTGGTCGTCGACCGGGGTCAGCTCAGGAGCGATCGGCGTCGCGCCGGTCTCGGCGGCGTGTGTCTCGGCGAACGCGACCTCCAGACGTCGCTGGAAGTCGTCCTTCGCCTGCTCGTACTCCTCTTCGGTGATGTCACCGCGTCCGACGAGAGCCTCGGTGTAGAGCTTGCGGACCGAGCGCTTGGCCTGGATGAGGTCGGTCATCAGCGGCTGGGTCATCGACGGGTCATCGCCCTCGTTGTGACCGCGGCGGCGGTAGCAGACCAGGTCGATCACGACATCGCTGTGGAAGCGCTCGCGGTATTCGAACGCGAGCTGTGCGACGTGGATGACCGACTCCGGGTCGTCGCCGTTCACGTGGAAGATCGGCGCCTGGATGGTCTTGGCGACATCGGTGGAGTACACCGAGGTGCGCGAATCGGTCGGCAGCGTGGTGAAGCCGACCTGGTTGTTGACCACCACGTGCACCGTGCCGCCGGTGCGATAACCGCGCAGCTGCGACATCTGCAGCGTCTCGACGACCACGCCCTGCCCTGCGAAGGCCGCGTCGCCGTGCACGAGGATCGGCAGCCAGGCGAAGGTGCCGATGGGCTTGCGGTCCTGCTTGGCGCGGACGATGCCCTCGAGCACGCCGTCGACGGTCTCGAGGTGCGAGGGATTGGCGGCCAGGTGCACGGGCAATTCGGCGCCGTCCTCGGCGATGAAGGTGCCCTCGGTGCCCAGGTGGTACTTCACATCGCCGGAGCCGCGCTGGTTGCCCGGCGTCAGCGAACCCTCGAACTCGCGGAACACCTGACCGTACGTCTTGCCGGCGATGTTGGTGAGCACGTTGAGGCGACCGCGGTGGGCCATGCCGATCGCGGCGCCGTCCAGGCCTGCGCCCGCGGCGCCCTGCAGGATCTCGTCCAGCAGCGGGATCAGCGACTCGCCGCCCTCCAGGGAGAAGCGCTTCTGACCGACGAACTTCGTCTGCAGGAACGTCTCGAAGGCCTCGGCCTCGTTCAGCTTGCTCAGCACGCGCAGCTGCTCGTCGTGGCCGGGCTTGACGTACTTGACCTCGACCTTCTCCTGGAACCAGCGACGCTGGGCGGGGTCCTGGATGTGCATGTACTCGATGCCGAGCGTGCGGCAGTACGAGTCGCGCAGGACGCCGAGGATGTCGCGCAGCTTCATCACGCGCTTGCCGCCGAAGCCGCCGGTCACGAACTCGCGGTCCAGGTCCCAGAAGGTCAGGCCGTGGCTCTCGATCTCGAGATCGGGGTGCGAGCGCTGCACGTACTCCAGCGGGTCGATGTCGGCCATCAGGTGACCGCGCACGCGGTAGGAGTTGATGAGCTCCTGCACGCGCGCCTGCTTGTCCACGCGCTCGGCGAGGTCGACCGCGATGTCCGCGTTCCAGCGGATCGGCTGGTACGGGATGCGCAGGGCGGCGAAGATGTCGTCGTAGAAGCCGCGCTCGCCGATCAGCAGCTCGTGCACCTTCTTGAGGAACTCGCCGGAGCCTGCACCCTGGATGACGCGGTGGTCGTAGGTGCTGGTCAGCGTGATCGTCTTGCCGATGCCCAGCTCGGTGAGCGTCTTGGCGCTCGAACCCTGGAACTCGGCCGGGTAGTCCAGGGCGCCGGCGCCGATGATGCAGCCCTGGCCCTTCATGAGGCGGGGCACCGAGTGCACGGTGCCGATGCCGCCGGGGTTGGTCAGCGAGACCGTGGTGCCGGCGAAGTCGGCGGCGGTCAGCTTGTTGCTCCGGGCGCGGGAGATCAGGTCCTCGTACGCGATGAGGTATTCGCTGAACGACATCGTGTCGGCGCGCTTGATGCTGGGGACCAGCAGGGCGCGGGTGCCGTCGGGCTTGGGGATGTCGACGGCGATGCCGAGGTTCACGTGCGCGGGCGCCACCACCGACGGCTTGCCGTCGATCTCGGCGTAGAAGACGTTCTGGCTGGGGAACTCCTTGAGCGTCTGGATCAGCGCCCAGCCGATCAGGTGCGTGAAGCTCACCTTGCCGCCGCGCGTGCGCGACATGTGGTTGTTGATGACGATGCGGTTGTCGATCATCAGCTTCGCCGGGATCGTGCGCACGCTGGTCGCGGTGGGCACGCTCAGCGACTGGTCCATGTTCGCCGCGAGGGTCTTGGGCATGCCGCGCAGCGGGGTGACCTTCTCCTCGTCAGTGGGAGCGGCCTCCTCCTTCGCCTGCGGCTTCGGCGCCTGGGCGGGGATCGGCGCCTGCTTGGCGGGCTTGGCGGTGGTGCGGGCGACCGGCTGCGCGCCGATCACCGGAATCGGTGCGGTGACGGGGCTGATCACCTGTGCGGAAGCAGCCTGCGGCGATGTCGTCTGCGCGGTGGAATCCGGGGTGTAGTTCTCCAGGATCGGCCACCACTCCTTGTCGACGGAGTTGCGATCCTGCTTGAACTGCACGTACAGCTCGTCCACGAGCCAGGAATTGGCTCCGAACCCCCCGTCGCCGCCGACGCCGGTCACCTGGTTCGACACGCTCTACCGCCCTCTTTCGTCACTGAAGCTGTGAATGCGACTCGACAGCGAGAGTGCGTCGGGTCGCACATGTAACAGTCATCAAGCCTAATGCCATCTGCCTGTCGGAATGCTCTGCAGTCAGGCTGTTTCGGGCGGCCCGCCGGGGTAGCTTGGCGATATGAAGTTCTCCGGTGAGCGACCTGCAGTGGATCTGACCTATTCGGACGTCTTCCTGGTGCCTCGTCACTCCGACGTGACGAGCCGGCTCCAAGTGGATCTGGCCCCGGGGGACGGGACCCCCGCGACGATTCCGCTGGTCGCATCGAACATGAACTCGGTCACCGGACCGCGTCTCGCGGCCACCCTCGCCAGGCGCGGCGGACTCGGCGTGCTCCCTCAGGATCTGCCGCTGCAGCAGCTGGACGAGGCGATCCGCTGGGTCAAGCGGCAGCCGGTTCGCTGGGACACCCCGCTGGTGCTGTCGCCGCGCGCCACGGTCGCCGATGCGCTGCGTCTGCTTCCCGCCACGAACGGACACGGCATCGTGGTCGCCGAACGACGCGGAGACGAGCCGCTCGAGCGCGGCGACGTGCTCGGCATCCTGCCCGCACCGCGGCTGGCGACGGCGCTGACGGATGCCGCACTCGGCGATCTGGTCCACTCCGAGCCGGTCGCGGTCGCCGCGGAGGACATCGGGGAGGGCCGCGAGGCGTTCGACACGATCGGGGCCGTGGATGCCGAGATGGTCCTCGTGCTCGACCGAGGAAAGGTCGTCGGCACGCTCTCACCCCGCAGCGCCCTGCGCTCGAGCCTGTACCGTCCGGCCGTCGACGCCTCGAGGCGTCTGGCGGTGGCCGCGGCCGTCGGCATCAACGGCGACGTCGCAGGGAAGGCACGGGCACTGGCATCCGCCGGTGTCGACGTGCTGGTCCTCGACACCGCGCACGGGCATCAGGAGGGGATGCTGCGTGCACTGGAGACCGTCGCGCAGCTGGATCTCGGCCTGCCGATCGTGGCGGGCAACATCGTCACCGCCGACGGCGTGCACGACCTCGTGCGTGCCGGTGCGACCATCCTCAAGGTCGGCGTCGGGCCCGGTGCGATGTGCACCACACGGATGATGACCGCCGTGGGGCGCCCGCAGTTCTCGGCCGTGCTCGAGACCGCGGAGGCCGCCCGTTCCCTCGGAGCGCACGTCTGGGCCGACGGGGGAGTGCGCTATCCGCGCGACGTGGCCCTCGCGCTCGCCGCCGGGGCCGCATCCGTCATGGTCGGCTCCTGGTTCGCCGGCACCATCGAGTCTCCGGGCGAGGTGATGCACGACGAGCGCGGACGGGCGTACAAGGAGTCCTGGGGCATGGCATCCACCAAGGCCGTGCAGGCGCGCTTCGAGCGACTCGACCCCTACGAGCTGGCCCGCAAGGAGCTGTTCGCCGAGGGCATCTCGTCGTCGATGATCTACCTCGACCCGCTGCGCCCAGGGCTGGAGGACCTGCTCGACATGATCACCTCGGGCGTGCGCTCCTCGTTCACCTACGCCGGCGCCGCGACCGTCGCGCAGTTCCACGAGCGCGCCCTGGTCGGTCTGCAGTCCGCGTCGGGATACGAAGAGGGCAAGGCGCTCCCCGTCAGCTGGTAGGTGATCCGGACGGCATCCGATCGGCTCCCGCTCGCGTGTTCGCCGATCGCGGACGCGCGCTTCGCCTCACAGTCCGATTCGGTAATATCGTCGGCACCATGGACGACCCTCCCTCTTGCAGTACATCGCCCCACCGCCCGTCTCTCGCTGAAAGCGAGGGAGCCAGCTGATGGAATTCGTGCTGCTGGGCGTGGGGCTGCTTCTCATAGTGGGCACGGGGTCTGTTCGTCGCCAGCGAGTTCGCGCTCGTCAACCTCGATCGTGCCGAACTGGAAGCGCGGGAGGCGCGGGGAGAGTCCCGCCTCTCGATGACGATTCGGGCTCTGAAGATCACCTCGACGCATCTGTCCTCGGCGCAGCTGGGCATCACGCTCACCACGCTGCTGACCGGATACACGATGGAGCCGGCGATCTCGAAGCTCCTCGAGCCGCTGCTGGAGGTCTGGGGCGTGCCCGAGGCCGCTGCGACACCGGTCTCGGTGACGGTCGCGATGCTGGTCGCCACGATCCTGTCGATGATCATCGGCGAGCTCGTGCCGAAGAACTTCGCCCTCGCGCTGCCGCTGGCGACCGCCAAGGTGGTGATGCCGTTCCAGACGGCCTTCACGCTGGTGTTCAAGCCTGCCGTGGTGCTGCTCAACGGCAGTGCGAACGCCGTGCTGCGCGGCATGGGCATCGAGCCGAAGGAGGAGCTCAGCGGCGCTCGCAGCGCCGAGGACGCTGTCCTCGCTCGTGCGCCGCTCGGCCAGCCAGGGCGTGCTCGAGGAGGACACCGCGACACTGCTCGACCGCAGCCTCACCTTCGCGCGCCTGACCGCGGATGACATCATGACCGCGCGTCCGAGCATGCACGCCATCTCGGTGGGCGACTCGGCCGACGACGTCATCCGACTGGCCCGCAGCACCGGACACAGCAGGTTCCCGGTCTACGACGACGACCTGGATGACATCACCGGCGTCGTGCACGTCAAGGCCGCGGTCTCCGTGCCGCGCGGGAAGCGCATGGAGGTGCCCGTCGGAGCACTCAGCACCGACCCGCTGCGGGTGCCCGAGACCATGCACCTGGACGTGCTGGTCGCGGAGCTGCGCTCCAAGGGCTATCAGATGGCCATCGTGATCGACGAGTACGGCGGCACCGCCGGCATCGTCACGCTGGAGGACCTCATCGAGGAGATCGTCGGCGAGGTCTTCGACGAGCACGACCGTTCGCGCGCGGGCATCGTCCGACGCGCGGACTCCATCACCTTCCCCGGCGAGCTGCGGCCGGACGAGCTGCTCGCCCGCACCGGCATCGACGTGCCGGAGGGCGAGGTCTACGACACGATCGGCGGATACGTGATGAGTCTTCTCGAGCGCGTCCCCGTGCTCGGCGATGAGGTGCGCATCCCCTCCGGCAGGCTCATGGTCGCCCGGATGGACGGACGCCGTGTCGACCGCATCCGCTACATCGCAGATCCCGCAGATCCCGCAGGCCCCGCCGGTTCCGGCGACGACGACCAGGAGGTCAGCCGATGAGCGATTGGGCCGGACTGGTCTGGCTGGTCGTGCTGCTGCTGGCCAACGCCTTCTTCGTCGGCGGCGAGTTCGCGGTGATCTCCGCGCGCCGCTCGCAGATCGAACCGCTCGCGGAACGGGGCTCGCGCTCCGCGAAGACCGCGCTGTACGCCATGGAGCACGCCACGCTGATGCTGGCGACCTCGCAGCTGGGAATCACGATCTGCTCGCTGCTGATCCTGAACGTGTCCGAGCCGGCGATCCATCACCTGCTCGAGATCCCGATGCACGCGATCGGCTGGGATCCCACCGTGATCTCGGTCGCGGCGTTCGTGATCACGCTCGCGCTCGTGTCGTTCCTGCACGTCGTGTTCGGGGAGATGGTGCCGAAGAACCTCGCGTTCTCGGTGCCCGACCGTGCCGTGCTCATCCTCGCGCCGCCGCTGGTGTGGGTCTCACGGGTGTTCCGCCACGTCATCTGGGCGCTGAACGGCTCCGCGAACGCGGTGCTGAGGCTGTTCCGGGTGGAGCCGAAGACCGAGGCCGCCTCGACGTTCACGATCGACGAGGTCGCGACGATCGTGGATCGCTCGCGTCGCGAGGGCGTGCTCAGCGACACCTCGGGGGCCGTGGCCGCGGCCGTGGAGTTCACCGACAAGAAGGCCCGTGATGTGGCCGTGCCTCTGGCAGAGCTCATCACCCTGCCGGCGAGTGCCACACCGGCCGACGTCGAGAAGGCGGTCGCCCGCTACGGCTTCTCCCGCTATGTGATCGTGGATGCCGAGGACGCGCCGATCGGCTACGTGCACCTGAAGGACGTGCTGCGCTCGTTCGAGGAGGACGGGGCGGACGACAAGGCGGATGTCCCGCTGCCGGCCAAGCGCATCCACCACATGATCCCCGTGCAGGAGGACACCGACCTGGAGGATGCTCTCGCGGCCATGCGCCGCGGCGGACGCCACCTGGCGAAGGTGCGCGACATGCGCGGAGAGACGACCGCCGTGCTGTTCCTGGAGGACATCCTCGAGGAGCTGGTCGGCGAGGTTCAGGACGCCACGCGCCGGGGACGCGGTCGCTGACCGCCCCTCACAGCGGCGGACACGCCGCCGCAGTGCTCGCCCCGCGCGTCAGCGGGCGCGCAGGTACTGCGGCGGCCAGTCCACCTCGGCGCCCAGCTCCCTCGCCGCACGCAGCGCGAAGTGCGGGTCGCGCAGCCATTCACGACCGGCGAAGACGGCATCCGCGGCGCCCGAGGTGAGGATCTCCTCGGCCTGCCGGCCAGACGTGATGACCCCGACGGCCGCCGTGGGTACCCGTCCGCCTGCGCGCACGGTCGCCGCGAACGGCACCTGGTAGCCGGGACTGTAGTCGATGGCCGGGTGGGCGATGGTGCCGCCGCTGGAGACATCGGCCAGGTCGGCGCCGTGCTCGCGCGCCCACAGACCCACCTGCGCGGCCTCCTCGGGGGTGAAGCCGCCCTCGGCGTAGTCGGTGGCCGAAAGGCGCACGAACACGGGCAGGCCCTCGCCGGCGGCATCGCGCACGGCATCCAGAGTGCGCAGCAGCAGCCGCGCGCGATTCTCCAGCGAGCCGCCGTACTCGTCGTCGCGGACGTTCGACAGGGGCGAGAGGAACTGATGCAGCAGATACCCGTGTGCGCCGTGCACCTCGAGAACGTCGAATCCGGCGTCGACGGCGCGACGTGCGGCGTCGGCGAAACCGGTCACGACGCGCTCGATACCGTCGGCGTCCAGTGCCGCAGGCGCGGCATACCCCTCGAACGCGACGTCGGACGGCGCAAGAGTCTGCCAGCCGCCCTCATCCGCCGGCACCGAGCCGCGGGTGTCCGCCCACGGCCACCAGGTGGAGGCCTTGCGGCCCGCGTGGGCGAGCTGCACACCGATCAGGGCACCCCGCTCGTGCACATCGGCGACGATCTGCGCCCAGACGTCGCGCTGCTCGTCCGTCCACAGGCCGGTGTCGCGCGGCGAGATGCGGCCCTCGGAGACCACGGAGGTGGCCTCGGCCATCACCAGCCCGGCGCCGCCCGAGGCGAATTGCGCCAGGTGGGTGCGATGCCAGTTCTGCGGCACGCCGTCCACGGCGCTGTACATGCACATGGGGGAGACCCAGAGACGGTTGCGGAAGGTGCGATCACGCAGGAAGAGCGGGGAGAAGAGCAGACTCACTCCTCGACGCTACCGCCTGCCGAGAGCGCCGGGCGCGCTAGCGTGGACACATGATCCGCGAATGGACGAGGGACGACACCGTCCCATTCCTGCGAGCGCCGACTGCGGATGACGACAAGTATTCGCGCGGCGTGGTCGCGCTGCGCACCGGATCGCGCGCCTATCCGGGCGCCGCGGTGCTGGGCGTGGAAGCCGCCTGGCGCGCCGGTGCCGGGTATGTGCGCTACCTGGGCGGGGCGGCGGATGCCGTGCTCGCCCGGCGCCCGGAGACCGTGGCGGGCACGGACATCGGCCGCACGCGCGTGGGTGCGTGGGTGATCGGCTCGGGGACGGATCCCGCCCACCGCGACGGCGAGGAACTCGCCGCGATGCAGGAGATCCTGCATCGTGAGGAGCCGGTCGTGGTGGATGCCGGTGCACTGGATCTCGCGCACGGCGCGACCGCACCACTCGTGCTGACCCCGCACGCGGGCGAGCTCGCCCGACTGCGCGAACGCCTGGGGCTGACCGCCGTGCGGGACTCGACCGCGGAGCAGCGCATCGCCGAGGTGGTCGAGACCGCCGAGACGCTGGGGAACGTGGTGGTGCGCAAGGGCGCGCAGACGATCATCGCCGCCCCCGGCACGCTGCCGATCACCGTCTCGAACGGACCGGCCTGGCTGTCCACGGCCGGCACCGGAGACGTTCTCGCCGGGGTCATCGCGGCCCTCCTGGCCGCGAACCCCGAACAGCCCCGTCACGAGGTCGCCGCGGCAGCCGTCTGGCTGCACGGCCACGCCGGAGCCCTGGCATCCGGAGCCGTCGACGGCGCAGCAGGGCACCCGATCGTCGCACTGGACCTCGCCCAGGCGCTGCCCGCGGCCATCGGGGAGCTGATCGCATGAGCGCGGTGCCGATCGCATGACACGCAAGAAGACCCGCTCCGCCACGTTGTGGGGTGCATTCCTCGCAGCGCACGTGCTCGTCGCCTGGCTCGGCTGGGTGCTGCCCAGCCAGCCGATGGGCGATGTCACGCTCGTCTATCAGCCCTGGTCGGCTGCCGCGCTCGGCGGTGGACCGGTGGTGGGGATCACCGAGACGTGGGTGTACCCGCAGCTCGCCCTGGTGCCGATGCTGCTGGCGCAGGTGCTCGCCGTGCCGTTCACCACGGCGTTCGGCGTCGCCGGCGGCTATCTGATCGGCTGGGCGGTCCTGGTCACCCTGTGCGACATGCTGGCGTTCGGAGCCCTCGTCGGGAGCGGCGGAACCCGACGCCGTCGTCGTGCGGCCTGGTTCTGGATCGGTGCCCTGGTCCTTCTCGGGCCCATCGCGATGTACCGCATCGACGCGATCACCGTGCCGATCGCGATCGCGGGCGGCCTGTGGCTCGCCCAGCGGCCTCGGGTCGGCGCCGCACTGCTGACCATCGGCGCATGGGTGAAGATCTGGCCGGGAGCCATCATCCTCGCTGTGGTCGCCGCGGGCAGGCGCTCATGGCAGGTGGCGTTCACCGCGGCATCCGTCAGCGCGGCGATCGTCGTGGTGCTGCTCCTGCTGGGGGCGGGCGAGCACGCGTTCGGCTTCCTCCTCACCCAGACCGGGCGCGGGCTGCAGATCGAGGCGGTCGCCGCGACGCCCTTCCTCTGGCTCGCCGTCGTCGGGGCCGTTCGGATCGAGTACAGCTTCGACATCCTGACGTTCCAGATCGTCGCGCCGGGAGCCGATGCCGTCTCGACCGTGCTCACCGCGGTGATGGTCGTCGTGCTCGTGGGGATCGTGGTCCTCGGCATCGTGCGCGCCCGTGACGGTGCCGCCTGGCAGCGCCTGCTGCCCCCGCTGGCACTCGCCCTGGTCGTGGCGCTGATCGTCACCAACAAGGTCGGCTCGCCCCAGTTCGGGACCTGGCTCATCGCTCCCGCGATCCTGTGGCTGGTCTTCGACCGTCCGCGCGCGCGGACGGCGACGGTGCTGGTCCTCCTGCTGTGCGCGCTGACCTTCACGATCTACCCGCTCGTCTACGACGGTCTGCTGCGCGCCGAGCCCGCGGCGGTGCTCGTCGTCACCGTGCGCAATCTGCTGCTGGTCGTCCTGCTCGTCCATTCCGTGCGTGCCGTGACGCGCGTGCCGAAGGCTTCCGCATCCACCCGCCCCACCCCGTGAACATCAGGAGGAATCATGCTCGTCGCATTCTCAGTGGCCCCGTCCGGAAGCGGCCGTGAAGGAGACTCTGTCCATGACGCCGTCGCGGCCGCCGTGCGCGTCGTGCGCGAATCCGGTCTCGCGCACCGCACGACCAGCATGTTCACCGAGATCGAGGGTCCGGACTGGGACACGGTGATGGATGTCGTGAAGCGCGCGACCGAAGCCGTCATGCCTTTCGGATCGCGCGTGTCGCTGGTGCTGAAGGCCGACATCCGTCCCGGGTACAGCGGTGAGCTGGATGCCAAGATCGAGCGCCTCGAAGCCGCCATCGACGCCGCCGACGAGAGCTGACGCAGCCATGACCGATCCGGTGCCGATGCGGCTCGCCGGGACCGCCGTGGTGCTGCGCGACGGTCCGGACGGCCCGGAGACTCTGCTGCTGAGGCGACCGCAGTCCGGATCGTTCCCGGGCGCGTGGGTGTTCCCCGGTGGCCGTGTGGACCCGCCCGACCGGGTGGGTGCGGCGACCGAGGTGGATGCTGCGCGCAATGCGGCCCGGAGGGAGACCCACGAGGAGGCCGGGATCCGCGTCCACGACCTCACCGTGCTGTCGTGCTGGACTCCGCCGGCCGAGATGCCGGTGAGGTTCCGCACGTGGTTCTTCCTCGGCCGGGAGCAGGGCGAGGACGTCCGCACGAACCCGGGAGAGATCGAGGAAGCCGCCTGGGTCACCGTCGAGCGCGTCTTCGCCAGGCACGCAGCGGGCGAGATCGTGCTCTTCCCGCCGACGTGGGTCACGCTGCACGGGCTGCTTGCTCACCGCAGCGTCGACGCGGTGTTCGAAGCCGTGCGGTCGGCCGCCGAGCCCGCGCATTTCACCACCCGCATGGAGGAGACCGCGGAGGGCGGGCTCGCCATCTGGCCCGGCGACGATGCGCATCCGGACGAACCCGGCGTTCTCGGTGCGCGGCATCGGCTGCGGATGGGGCCGCTGCCCTGGGTGTACGAGCGCGGCTGACCGCGCCTCGATCAGGCGTCGAGCAGCCGCTGCAGGTGCACGCCGACCGGGTCTGTCTCGATGAGGAATCCGTCGTGGCCGAAGTCGCTGGTCAGCACGACCGCCTCGTCGTCGATGAGGTTCGGCACGCTGCGTGCGATGCGCTGCTGCCCGTCGGCAGGGAACAGCCTGTCGGTGTCGATGCCCAGCACGAGGGTCTTCGCCGTGATGGCGTGCAGCGCCTCTTCGACGCCGCCGCGGTCGCGGCCGACGTCGTGCGAGTTCATCGCCTCGACGACGGTGAGGTAGCTGTTCGCGTCGAAGCGGCGGGTGAACTTGTTGCCGTGGAAGTCGAGATACGACTCCACGGCGAACCGGCCCCCGCGTCCGAGCGGCGAGACTCCGGACTGCCAGGAGCGCTGGAAGCGCTGGTTGAGTTCGATCGGACTGCGGTAGTTCAGCAGCGCCATGCGCCGTGCCAGAGCGAGCCCGCGGTGGGGTCCCTCGCCGAGCGCGGCGTCGTAGTACTCGCCGCCTGAGAAGCGCGGGTCCATGCGCACCGTCTCCAACTGCACGAAGTTCAGTGCCAGCTGGTCGGCGGTCGTGACCGGGGGAGAGGACAGCACCGCCAGACGCTCGACGCGCTCCGGCTCCATCACCGCCCACTCCAGGGCGTGCATTCCGCCCATCGACCCGCCGATCACGGCGGCCCAGCGCCGGATGCCGAGCTCGTCGGCCAGGCGGACCTGCGCGGAGACCTGATCGCGGATCGTGAGGTAGGGGAACCGGGAGGCCCACTCACGGCCGTCGGGAGCGATGCTGGCGGGGCCGGTCGATCCCTGGCATCCGCCCAGCATGTTCGGCGCGATCACGAACCAGCGGTCGGTGTCGACGGCCGCCCCGGGGCCGACGATCTGCTCCCACCAGCCGGCGGTCGGATGTCCGGCACCCGCGGGTCCGCGCACGTGGCTGTCGCCGGTGAGGGCATGCAGTATCAGCACGGCGTTGTCGCCGGCTTCGTTCAACTCTCCCCAGGACTCCCATGCCAGCCGTGTCATGGGCAGGTGCTGGCCGTTCTCGGTGCGGAAGTCGCCGAGGAACGTGAAGCGGCGGCCCCCGGCGGGATCCCCGTCGCGCCAGGCGCCCGTCGCCGGCGGCCGCGCACGCAGCAGACGCTCATCGGCTTCGGTCACGGGCGCCGACGGCACCGTGTCCTCAGATGTCGTCTGCCAGTCCATGCCTCCCATTGTGTCCTGCCCTTGTGGGTGAGGACCGCAGGTTACGGGTGGAGCGCCGCGCGGCATCCGTTTCATCATCCGGAGCGGATGCTGTGGGCACGGCGTGTTGCGCGACGGCACGCCGAATGCCGGCCAGAGTCTCCGGCCGACGGCACCGGACGCAGGACGCACGATGCCCCGGACCAGGAGGTCCGGGGCATCGTGCGTGTCTGAGGAGGAGGGGTCAGGCCCGTGCGGCCTCGGCGACGGCACGAGCGGCGGAGAGCGCCTGCTCGAGGTCGGCCTTGAGGTCCTCGACGTTCTCCAGGCCCACCGACAGACGAACCAGGCCCGGCGTGACGCCGGCGGTCAGCTGCTGCTCGGGGGTCAACTGCGAGTGCGTGGTGGATGCCGGGTGGATGACGAGCGAGCGCACGTCGCCGATGTTGGCGAGGTGGCTGAACAGCGACAGGCTGTTCACGAACTCGCGACCGGCCTCGACACCGCCCTTGAGCTCGAACGACAGCACCGCTCCGACACCCTTGGGCGCGTACTCGTTGGCCTTGGCGTACCAGGGCGACGAGGGCAGACCCGAGTAGTTCACCGAGGCGACGTCGCTGTGGTCGTCGAGCCACTCGGCGATCTCCTGGGCGTTCTGCACGTGGCGCTCGATGCGCAGCGACAGGGTCTCCACGCCCTGGATGAGGTTCCAGGCGCTCTGCGGGGCGATGGCCGAGCCGAGGTCGCGCAGCAGCTGCACGCGGGCCTTGATGATGTACGCGAGACCGTCGCCGACAGCAGTGGTGTAGCTGGCGCCGTGGTAGGAGGGGTCGGGCTCGGTGAGGCCGGGGAACTTATCGACGTGCTTGGACCACTCGAAGCTGCCACCGTCGATGATCGCGCCGCCGATGGTGGTGCCGTGGCCGCCGAGGAACTTGGTGACCGAGTGGATCACGATGTCGGCTCCATGCTCGAACGGCCGGATCAGGAACGGGGTCGCGATCGTGTTGTCGACGATCAACGGCAGGTCATTGCCGTGTGCGACGTCGGCGACGGCGCGGATGTCGAGCACGTTGATCTTCGGGTTGCCGATGGTCTCGGCGAACAGCAGCTTCGTGTTCGGACGGATCGCGGCGCGCCACTCTTCGATGTCGTCCTGGTTCTCGACGAACGTGACCTCGATGCCGAGCTTGGCGAGGGTGTACTTGAAGAGGTTGTAGGTGCCGCCGTAGATCGAGCTGGAGGCCACGAAGTGGTCGCCGGCCTGCGCGATGTTCAGGATCGCGAAGGTGGATGCGGCCTGGCCGCTGGAGAGCACCAATGCGCCCGTGCCGCCTTCGAGAGCCGCGAGGCGCTGCTCGAGCACATCCTGCGTCGGGTTCTGGATGCGGGTGTAGATGTTGCCGAACTCCGCCAGAGCGAACAGGTTCGCGGCGTGGTCGGCGTTGTCGAACACGTACGACGTGGTCTGGTAGATCGGCGTCGCCCGCGCCTTCGTCACCGGGTCGGGGGCGGCGCCGGAGTGGATCTGCTTGGTCTCGAAGCGCCAGTCGTCTGCTGCGGACATGAGGTTCTCCCGGAGGTCAGGGTACGGGTAAGAGGTCGTGCGGCGGATGCCTTGTAGCGACAGTAGGGTCCGCCGGCATTCATCGACAACCGCCGGGAAATGTTACGTAACACTTCAGATCGCGGCAGGGCGCGGCCGGATCACGGCAGGAAACGGAAAAAGCCGTACGGTGGACGCATGGTGAACAGACGTGCCGTGGTGACCGGGGCCAGTACCGGTATCGGGGAGGCGACTGTGCGCGCGCTGCGTGCACAGGGCTGGGATGTCGTCGGAGTCGCGAGACGCGCCGACCGGCTGGCGGCGCTCGCCGCCGAGACCGGCTCGTCGGCGATCGCGTGCGATCTGACGGATGCGGATGCCGTCGCGGCCCTGCTCGAGGAGCTTGAACGCACCGGGCCCGTGCACGCTCTCGTGCAGGTTGCCGGCGGCGCCAGGGGCACCGACAGCGTCGAGGGCGGTTCGATCGATGACTGGCAGTGGATGTACGACGCGAACGTGCTGTCGACGCAGCGGCTGGTGTCCGGCATCCTCCCGCTGCTGCGCGACGGCGCGGCGCAGACCGGTCACGCGGACACGGTGTTCGTCACCTCGACCGCCGCGCAGATCGCGTACCCGGGCGGCGCCGGCTACAACGCCGCGAAGGCGGCGGAGTCGATGCTCGTGAAGGTGCTGCGGCAGGAACTCAACGGCGAGCCGATCCGCGTCGTCGAGGTCGCACCGGGCATGGTGCACACCGAAGAGTTCACGCTGAACCGTCTGGGCGGCGACCGCATCGCCGCCGAGGCCACCTACGCCGGAGTCGACGAGCCGCTGCTCGCGGAGGACGTGGCGGATGTCATCGCCTACGCGCTGAACGCGCCGCGGCGAGTCAACCTCGACCTCGTCACGATGCGCCCGGTCGCGCAGTCCGCGCAGCACCTGCTGGCCCGCGGGCCGCTGCACGTGCGCACCGACGTGGACTGATGCCGCCGCACACCCTCGCCCAGCTCGCCGATGCGGGGCAGATCGATCACGGGTGGGCTGCCGCGCTCGCGCCGCTGCAGCCGCTGATCACCGAACTCGGAGACCGCCTGCGCGCCGAGCAGGCGTCCGGCCACGGCTACCTCCCGGAAGGTGCGAACGTGCTCCGCGCCTTCCAGCGGCCGCTGGACGACGTGCGCGTGCTCATCACCGGCCAGGATCCGTATCCGACACCGGGTCATCCGATCGGGCTCTCCTTCGCGGTCGAGCGCGATGTGCGTCCGCTGCCGAGGAGCCTGGGCAACATCTACCGCGAGCGCCAGGATGATCTCGGCATCCCGCCAGCACCGCACGGCGACCTGACCGCGTGGAGCGATCAGGGCGTGCTGCTCCTGAACAGGGTCCTCACCGTGCGCCCCGGCGTTCCGGCCTCGCACCGCGGCTGGGGGTGGGAGCAGGTGACGGAACTGGCGATCCGCACGCTCGTGGCCAGGGACCGGCCGCTGGTCGCGATCCTGTGGGGGGCGGATGCTCGAGGGCTGAAGCCCCTGCTCGGCAGCACGCCGGTGATCGAGTCCGCGCATCCGTCGCCGCTGTCCGCCCGGCGCGGTTTCTTCGGCTCCCGTCCGTTCTCCCGCGCGAACGCCCTGCTCGAGTCGTCGGGCGGCACCGCCGTCGACTGGCGTGTGGAGGGGGAGGAGTGAGCGCGCTGCGCGTGCGCCCGGTCGCGGACGCCGACCTGCCCGCCATCCGCGACATCTACAACCATTACGTGCGCACCTCGACGGTCACCTACGACGAGATCGAATCGACGGAGGAGGACTGGGCGCAGAAGTCGGCGAAGATCGCCGCTGCCGGCATCCCGTTCCTCGTCGCCGAGACGGATGCCGGTGACGTGCTGGGCTACGCCCTCGGCCAGCCCTGGTCGCCGAAGTCGGCGTACCGCTTCACGATCGAGAACTCGATCTATCTGGCACCGTCGGCAGCGGGGCGCGGGATCGGCCGGGCGCTGCTCGCCGAGTTCCTCGACGCCTGCCGCAGCGCGGGTCTGCGGCAGGTGATCGCGGTGATCGCCGATCGCGGTGCCGATGCGTCGATCGCTCTGCACCGCAAAGCCGGATTCGTCGATGTGGGCCGGCTCACCGACGTCGGTGAGAAGTTCGGCGAGTCGCAGGGCGTGTTCTTCCTGCAGAAGAGCCTGCCCTTCGACCGGCTCAGGGACCCGGCGATCAAAGGGTCGGGGGCGTGATCACCGGGATCGCGGCGAGCAGCGCCTTCGTGTAGTCCTTCGTGGGGTTCTGCAGCACGGCATCCGTCCTGCCGCGCTCGACGATCGCGCCGTCCTTCATCACCGCAACGGTGTCGGCGAGGTTCTGCACCACGCCGATGTCGTGCGAGACGAGGATCAGCGTGAGCCCTTCATCCCGCCGCAGCTGCTGCAGGAGCTCCAGGATCTGCGCCCGCACGGTCACGTCCAGCGCGGACAGCGGCTCGTCGCCGACGAGGATCCGGGGACGGTGGGCGATCGCGCGGGCGATCGCCACCCGCTGACGCTGGCCGCCGGAGAACTCGTGCGGATGCCGGTCCGCCATGTCTGCGTCGAGGCCGACCTGGCTCAGGACCTCGCGCACCCGCGCTCTGCGGTCACCCGGGATGTCGAGCGCCCAGAGCGGCTCGGCGATGATCTGTCCGGCCGTCATGCGCGGATCCAGCGACGCGTACGGGTCCTGGAAGACGAGCCCCGTCTGGCGGCGCAGCCAGTGCAGCGACCGGGCGGATGCTGCGGCATCCACTTCCTTGCCATCCACGCTGACGCGCCCGGTGGTGGGGCGATCCAGGCCCAGCAGCAGCCGCACCAGAGTCGACTTGCCCGAGCCGGACTCGCCGATCAGGCCGAGCGACTCGCCCGCCTCGATCGTGAGGTCCGTCGGGTGCAGGGCCGTGCTGAAGCGACGGCGCTCGAACATCGTGCGGCGGGGCAGGGTGAAGGAGCGACTGAGGTTCTCCGCCTCGATCAGGCTCATGCCGCACCTCCGTCGTGTCCGGACGGCCGCCACAGGGTCGCCGTCGCATCGCGCAGCAGCGCCTGCGTCACGGGAGAGGACGGTGTGCTGAGCAGCGTCGGCACGGGCGCCTGCTCGATGACGCGTCCGTGCTCGAGCACTGCCGCATGGGTGGCGATCTGCGACAGCACGGCGAGGTCATGGGTGATGAACACCAGTGACATGCCCTGCTCCTCGACGAGCCCCAGCAGGAGCCCCAGGATCTCGGCCTGGATGGTGACATCCAGCGCCGTGGTGGGCTCGTCGGCGATCAGCAGCTTGGGCCGGCACGCGAGCGCCATCGCGATCGCGACGCGCTGCCGCTGCCCGCCGGAGAGCTGATGCGGGTAGCGGTCGATGATGGTCTCGGGATCGGGCAGGTTCACCCGTGCGGCCTCGACGATCGCCCGTTCGCGTGCTTCGCGTCGACTGATTCGCTCGTGGATGCGCACTGATTCGGCGATCTGACGGCCCACGGTGCGGATCGGGTTCAGTGCCGTGCGCGGCTCCTGGAAGACCATGCCGATGTCGTCGCCGCGCAGCTTCGCCAGTTCCCGGTCGGGCATGCCGATCAGTTCGGTGCCGTGCCAGCGGATGCTGCCGCTTGCCGTGGCGCCCTCGGGCAGCAGCCCGAGCACCGCGAGGGCCGTCAGCGATTTTCCCGAGCCGGACTCGCCGATCAGGCCGAATCGCTGACCGTCCTCGACCCTGAACGAGATGCCGTCGATCACGCGCCTGCCGTCGATCTCGACGACCAGATCCTGCACCTCGAGACTCATGCGACCACCACCGGCTCGTGGATCTCCGCCGTGCCGTGGCGGGACAGAGTGGGGTCGGTCGCCTCGCGCAGCGCGTCGCCGAGCAGGTTCAGACCGAGCACGGTGATGGTGATCGCCAGACCGGGCCAGACGACGGTCAGCGGGTGCACGCCGATGTAGCGCTGCAGGTCGGCGAGCAGCGTTCCCCAGGAGGCCTCCGTGAGGGTGGCGCCGAAGCCGAGGTAGGACAGGCCGGCCTCGGCGAGCACCGCGACCGCCATCGACCAGGACAGCTGCACGATGAAGACCGGTGCGACGTTCGGCAGCAGGTGCCGCACGAGGTTCTGTCCTGTCGTCAGTCCGTTCGCGCGTCCGGCGACGACGAAATCGCTCTGCTGAACGCGGCGCAGCTCGGGGCGTGTGACGCGCGCGATGCTGACGCCGAAGCCGATCCCCACCGAGAACACCACGACCCAGAGCGACCCGCCCCACACAGCCGAGATCATCATGGCGATCATCAGCACGGGGAACGCGATCAGGATGTCGACGAGCACGGCCACCGTCTCGCGCATCCATCGCGCCGTCAGCGCGCCGAGCGCGGCCAGCGCGATGCCGACGAGGGTCGCGACGATGCCGGCGCCCACCGCGACGAACACCGTCGTGCGGGCTCCCGCCATCACGAGGCTGAGGATGTCGCGGCCCGTGCCGTCGGTGCCGAGGAGGTGCGGCCAGCCGGGCTCGGCCCAGCGCCCGCGGATGTCGGAGAGCATCGGGTCGAACGGCGTCCAGAACAGCGACACCACCGCGGTGAGTGCGATCAGCAGCACCACGATGACCCCGAATCGGCCCGGGCCGGAGGAGAGCAGTGCGCGCAGCCAGTGGGGCATCAGTCGACCTCCGCGCGCTGTCTCGGGTCGACGGTGTGGTGCACCAGGTCGACGATGAATCCGATCACCAGCACGAACCCGGTGAGCACGAGCAGCTCGCTCTGCACCTTCACCAGGTCGCGCGTGCCGACGTCGGCGACCAGCATCCGCCCGATGCCGGGAAGCGTGAAGAGCTGTTCGATGACGACCGAGCCGACGATGATGCCTGCCACCTGCAGACCCAGGACCGTCACGATCGAGAGTCCGACGGCGGGGATGCCATGCCGGATGAGTGCCTGACGGCGGGTCAGCCCCTTGGCCGCGGCCGTGCGCACGAAGTCCTGACCGGCCGCCTGCATCGTGGCGCTGCGCACGAAGCGCAGCAGCATCGCGCCCTCGACGATCCCGATGGTCAGTGCGGGCAGCAGCAGCGACTCGAACGCCTTGAGGGGCGTGGTCCAGCCCGTGCGCGGGAAGCCCTGGGCGGGCAGCCAGCCCAGCCACTGGGCGAAGACGACCACCAGCATCATCCCGGCCCAGATGACCGGCACCGCGGCGATGGTCTGCGCGGCCACGTTCAGCGACGTGCCCCCGGAGCGTCCGCGCATCACCGCGGACAGGATGCCGAACGGCACGGCGATGAGCAGGGCGATCGTGAGAGCCATGATGCCCAGCGGCACCGTCACCCGGGCCTTCTCGACGAGCTCGGCGCCGACCGAGGCGCCGCTGAGCTGGGAGGTGCCGAGGTCGCCGTGCAGGATGCCCCCGATCCAGGCTCCGTACTGCACGGGCAGAGGCTTGTTCAGCCCGAGTGACTCCCGCAGCGCCGCGACGGTCTCCGGACTGGCCTGGGTGCCCGCGATCAGCTGTGCGACGTCGCCGGGGAAGACCCGCAGTGTGAGGAAGATGATCACGCTCGACACGAGGAGCCCTGCGATCAGCAGGGCCCCCCGTGTGAGCGCGTATCGGAGCATGCGTCAGTCGGCGGTCTTGGTGACGCCGGAGAGGTCGATGCGCGAGTTGATCGAGTCCTTCGGGAACCCGGAGACGCCCGGAATGTGCGCGGTCAGCGTGGCGCCGTTGTACAGCCAGTCGGCGGCGTCGTCCTCGGACACGATGCGTGCGGCCTGCTTGAGCAGGTCCGCCGACTTCGCGGGGTCCAGCTCGGCCTGCGACTGCGCATACAGGTCCTGCACCTCGGGGTTGTCGTAGCCGAAGTAGTAGTCCGGGTTCGCCCAGTTGCCGAAGTCGCGGGGCTCGACGTGCAGCACGAAGCTGAGCTCGTAGTCGTGGTTGGTGTAGACGTCCTCGAGCCAGGTCGCGAATTCGACGCGGTTCACCTCGAGGGAGACGCCGACCTTCGCGAAGTCCGAGACCAGCACCTGCGCCACGGTGGTCCCGTAGAAGGACGGGATGGTGAGGGTCAGGTCGAGCTTCTCCTGCCCGGCTTCCTTGAGCAGCTTCTTCGCCTCGGCCGGGTCGAAGGGGACGAGCTCGGACAGATCCTCGTAGCCGGGGTCCAGCGAGGGGATCGGTCCGTACAGCGTCTCGCCCGCACCCACGGCCTCGACCAGCGCCTCGTGGTCGATCGCCAGACGCAGCGCCTTGCGCACGCGCGCGTCGTTCAGCGGAGCCTTGGCGTTGTTGAACGCGAGGGTCGCCTTGTCGGTGGTGCGCCCGGTGGTGATCGCGAAGTCACCGGAGTCCTTCAGCTGCGAGACGAGGTTCGGGTCCACAGCGGTGAGGACGTCGATCGAGCCGTCGAGAGCGGCGTTGACCCCGGCGGTGAAGTCGGGGATGTACTGGAAGGTCACCTGCGCGAGCTGCGCCTTCTTGCCCCAGTACTCGTCGTAGCGGGTGAAGGCGATCGAGCTGCCCTTGGCCCAGCGCTGCAGGGTGAACGGCCCTGTGCCGTTCTCGGCGGTCTTCAGGTCGGTCTTGTCGCCGGTCTTGAAGACGAGTCCCGCCGGGCCGGTCAGGTTGAACAGGAAGTTCTGGTCCGGCTTGGTCAGCGTGATCTGCACGGTCTCGGCGTCGGGTGCGCTGATGGCGGCGACGCCGGCGAACTCGGTGTTGCCCTGCACGCTGGCATCCGTCTTCACGGTCTGGTACGAGGCGACGACGTCGGCCGAGGTGAGCGCGGTACCGTCGTGGAAGCTGATGCCGTCGTTGAGCGTGAACGTGTAGGTGAGCCCGTCGGGGGAGATCTCGTGAGACGCGGCCAGGCGGTCCTCGACCTTGTTGTCCTGCGTGCGCGTGACCAGACCCTCATAGATGTTGTCGACGAGGACCTGCTCGAGCGCGGCACCGCTGGTGTGGCGGATGTCGAGGTTGGTCGGCTCGAGTACCAGGCCGACCGTGAGGTCCGCGTTCGGGTCGGCTTTGCCGGGCGACGTCGAGACAGGCTCCGGCGAGCCGCCGCAGGCGCTCAGCACGAGAGCGCCGACGGCGAGGAGCCCGATCGCGGCCAGACGGGCTGATCGGCGTGCGGTTGTTGAAGTAGACACGTCGTGTCCTCTCGGAGATGGATCCCACTCGGGTCAGCGGTGGAGGGGTCAGTTCGAGTTGCGGTCAGCGGGAGGTGCGGCTCAGTGCATCGGCTGCGAGGGATGCCAGCGAGGCCGGGTCGGTCTCCTGGATGTTGTGGCCGGCGTCGACGGTGGTGACGGTCGCCGAGGGCACCTGCCGGGAGAACTCCGCGACGTCGGCATCCTGAAGGAACCCGTGCGAGCCGCGGACGAGCGTGAGGGGAGCGGTCACCCCGGTGATGTCCGACCACAGGTCCGCAGCGGTGGATGCTCGCTTCGCGGCGTTCAACGCGTCGAAGGCGTGGCCGATGATCTGGGCGAAGTGGTGCTTCCACTCGATGCGGCCGTCCTCGCGCACGCGTGTGTTGAAGAAGACTCCGCGCTCGGTGTCCTCGCGCGCGCCGCCGAAGCCGAACTTCTCGGCGCGGGCGACGACGTCGTCGCGGGAGTCGAACTCCGTCACCTGATAGAACTCGCGCAGCACGGCGGGCGCGGCGTCGGTGTCCAGACCGGGCACGATGTCGACGAGGATCAGTTCGGCGACCAGTTCCGGATGGCGTGCCGCCACCACGGTCGCGGTGAGACCGCCGAGCGAGTGCCCGATCAGCACCTGCGGTTCGTCCGTCCACTCCTCGATCGCGGCGACGACATCGCCGGCGAGAGCTGCAGGGGAGTAGTCGAGATCGGCACGCCAGGAGGAGTCGCCGTGCCCGGCGAGGTCGATCATCAGAGCCGGGCGACCGAGCAGCAGGGCAACGGAATCCCACGTGTGGGCGTTCAGACCTGCACCGTGCAGCAGGGTCACCTCGGGTGCGCCGTCGCCGAAGTGCAGGGCGCTGAGCGAGCGTCCGTCGGGAAGAGCCAGCGCGATGCGTCGGGCGGAGGGGACGGGGATGCCGAACCTCTGGGCCTGCGCGGGCAGGTAGCGGAACTCGCTGGTGTCTTGTGCCACGGCCATATTCTGCTATCGGATGGGGTTCACAGGAAATCTCGGATCATTAAGTGAAGTAATCCGCGTATTAAATGAGCAGAAGGTCTGGCGGTTTCTGCCAACGCTTGTCTATCTGCATTTCTTGTTCGGCTGGCACG
This sequence comes from Microbacterium sp. W4I4, assembly GCF_030816235.1. Taxonomy (NCBI): domain Bacteria; kingdom Bacillati; phylum Actinomycetota; class Actinomycetes; order Micrococcales; family Microbacteriaceae; genus Microbacterium; species Microbacterium sp. W4I4. The sequence continues at coordinate 924,388 of NZ_JAUSXT010000001.1, read as the reverse complement.
GTCGCCTTCTCGTCCTAGGCTGGAGGGGTGACGATTCTCGACATCCCCGGAGTGAGCAACCTGAGAGATGTCGGCGGCATTCCCGTCGGAACCGCGCGCGTGCGCCACGGTGCGCTGCTGCGATCGGGTCAGCTCGCGCGGTTGACTCCTGCGGGCGCGTCCGCGCTCGAAGAGCGCGTGCAGCGGGTCGTGGATCTGCGCGACGAGACCGAAGTACGCGCTGAGCCGTCCGCACTGCGGTCGGTGGCGACCACGCACATCCCGCTGTTCCTGGGATCCGTCGGCTCCTTCTTCGAGCAGGACATGGATCTGGAGCGGATGTACCGGCATCTCGTCGACGACAGCGCCTCGCGACTGGTGGAGGCGGTGCGCGTGATCGCGTCGGGGGAGCCGACGCTCGTGCACTGCACGGTGGGCAAGGACCGCACGGGCGTCACGGTCGCTCTCGCGCTGAGCGCGATCGGGGCCGATCGCGATGCGGTGATCGCCGACTATGCATTGACCGCATCGCAGCTGCCTGCGGAGCGGAATCGGGCGATCATCGCCTACTTCCGGGCCAACATGCCCGACGCGCGCAATGCGATACAGCTGGCGACCGAATCGCCTGCGCCCGTGATGGCGGCGCTGCTGGCGGACATCGATCAGCGGCACGGCTCGGCGGCTGCGTATCTTCAGGGCGCCGGACTGACGGATGCCGAACTGGACGCGCTGCGGAACGCCCTCATCGACTGAGCTCTCAGCCGACAGGGAAGGTAAGGCAACCCTTCCTTCGGTGATATGATCGATGCATCATGAGCATCGTCGAGACCGCCGCCGGCACACGCGCCGCACGCAGGGCGTCCCGCCGACCTCTGGTGCAGCACCTCGTCACCGCGGATGAGAATTCTCTCGCCGAGCTGGAGCTGGTGCTCGCCACCCTTCCGCTGTGCGCCGTCGGCCGGGTCTTCATCGAGGTGCCCGACGCGGACGCCGTCGGAGTCGTCGAGGTCCCGCCGCGGATGACGGTCACCTGGCTGGTGCGCACGCGTGGAGGAGTCCGCCGCGCGACCGGTGAGATCCTCACCCGCGCAGCCACGGCCTGGGCCGACGAGATGCTGTGCGACGGGTCCGAGGCGACCCTGCGCACCGAGGCCACGCTGCTCGGCTGCTTCATCAGCACCGCCGACATCGTCGATCACCTCACCGAGCATCACGGCGTCGCTCCCACGGCCATCCACGCGCCTGCACGATACGGACTGCCGGTCCACTGACCCGCGGCGACCTCGTCAGCGCTGCGACGTGCGGCGGACGTACCCGCCGTCTTCGAGCCCGGCTTCGATCTCGAAGCGATTCCGCAGCGCGTCGCGGCCTGCGAACAGGTAGAGGAACGGCATCAGGAAGCCGTATCGCAACCACTGCTGCTTGTGCACCGCCTCATGCCGGAGCACCGCGTCGGACGGTTCGATGTCACCGGTCAGGTAGCAGCCTCCCACGCACACGCCCCCGCGACCGTACGACCACTGCGGAAGACCACGGAACACCCACAGTCCGCCCCGACGTTCGACAGGGCCGGTGCTCCAGAGCGACCCCCACACCCAGCCGACCGAAGTGCCCCACCAGTAGCCGAGGCGACTGATCGGCGAACGCAGCAGGAATGCAGGGATGCGCCGATCCGAGCGACGTCCTCGCACCAGGATGCGCTCCGCCTCGCCGCGCCAGTCGGCGTTCACGCCACGGCGCCGATGAGTCGCAGGATCGCACCCATGTCCTGCACGGCATGGGCGGGGCTGCGCGGGGCGAATCCCGAGATCGTCGCCCCCGCGAGGGGGAACTCGGCTCGAACCTGCTTGATCGCCGACACCAGCGCACTGGTGGATACGCCGAACGGGGCGGCTTCGGAGACGCCCTCGAATTCCGCAGGGTCGATCACATCGACGTCGATGTGCACCCAGACCCGTGTGGCGCCGGTGGCGCGCACCGCTGCGACGACGGCATCCGGGTCCTGCGCGTCCTCGGGGGTGAGGGTCGTGATCGATGAGAGCGGATCCTGCTCGCTCTCGTCGATGCTGCGAGCGCCGAGCAGGACGACGTGCTCGGCGGGAACCGCCGGGGAGAGCGCCAGCTGAGGCTCGCCCTCTCCGAGAACCGCGCGCAGGGCCATCCCGGAGAACGAGCCGGAGGGGGACGTGGAGGGATCGTTGAGATCGGGGTGCGCATCGCACCAGAGCACGGCGGTGTCCGCGTGGTCGACGGCCGAGAGCGCGAACGCGGTCACGCTGCAGTCGCCGCCGATCAGGACGGTCTGCTCACCGGCATCCGACATGTTCTCAGCGACCAGGTCGCGCACCCGCAGCAGCGAGCTGAGTCGCCGCACGCCGGTGCCCAGCGACTCGCCGGCTTCGAGGGGCACGTCCAGCACGGTGGTGTCCTTGCGCGGCAGATCGCCGGCGATCGCGTTCGCGCCGTCGACCAGAAGCATGGCGCGGGCGGCAGGGGAGCCCTGCCACTGCGGGACGATGAGGAATCGGGTCATGGGATCCAGCTCTGAGGAGGGAGGGGCGGATGCCGGAGTGCGGCATCCGCCCGTCCGATCACTCTGATTCGATGGCTGCCTGCGGCTTGCCCGACTTGAGCTCGGCGAGGCGGGCTTCCACCTCGGTGAGCTCGCCGAGGTCCTCGAGGCTCTCGAACTGCGCGTCGAGGGACGAGGCCGCGATCTCCGCCTTGCCCTGGGCGAGTGCTTCCTGGCGGCGGATCTTGTCCTCGAAACGACCGAGCTCGCTGGTCGGGTCGAGCACGTTGATCGAGCCGATGGCGTCCTGCACCTTGGTCTGGGCCTCGGCGACCTTGGCGCGTGCGAGCAGCTCGCTGCGCTTGGTCTTGAGCTCGCCGAGCTTGTCCTTCATGCCGTTCAGGCCGCTCTTGAGCTTGTCGACGATCTCGGTCTGCGACGCGATCTGCGGCTCCGAGGCGCGGGCCTCGCGCTCCGAGCTGATCTGGCGCTGCAGGGCGATCTTGGCGAGGCTGTCGAACTTGTCGGCATCCGCGGTGCTGCCCGAGCCGCGAAGCTCATCGGCCTTGCGGCTGGCGGCCAGTGCCTTGTTGCCCCACTCTCCTGCGGAGCGGACGTCTTCCTCGTGGTCGCGCTCGAGCAGACGCAGGTTGCCGATCGTCTCGGCGATCGCCGACTCGGCATCCGCGATGTTGTTCGTGTAGTCGCGGACGAGCTGATCGATCATCTTCTGCGGGTCCTCGGCCTGGTCGAGGAGCGAGTTGATGTTCGCACGGACGAGCGTGGAGATGCGTCCGAAGATGGATTCCTTGGCCATTTGTGATTCCTTTTCTTATCGGATGGTTGTCGTGACGTGTGTAGGAATGTGTCTGGTGTCAGAGGTGAACGCGGTTCAGAATGCGCCTCCGCCTCCGCTGCTGCCGCCGAAGCCACCGCCTCCGCCGCCGAACCCGCCGACGGAGAAGCCGCCTCCGCCGCTGCCTCCGCCGCCGAAGAATCCGCCTCCGCCGCTGCTGCCGCCGAAGCCGCCCCCGCCACCGCCGAAGATGCCGCCTCCGCCTCCGCCTCCGCCTCCGCCGCCGCCCCAGCCGCCTCCGCCGCGGCCGGTGGCCTGACCGATGAGGATGCCGCCGAGGAGTGCACCGAGGTTGTCGTTGCCGCGACCGCCGCCGCCGAAGCCGCCACCGCCCCAGCTGTTGACATCGTTCTGGGCGAGACGCAGTGCGTCGCTGGCGAGCCGGTCCGCGTTCTGAGCCTGCGCGAGCGCCTGCACCGGGTCGGACTGGGCGATACGACGCGCCTCCGTCACCGCGGCCTGCGCCTGGGACAGGCGGGTGCGTGCCGGGGAGGAGACGCCGCCGCGGTTGTTCTGGATGAACTGCTCGGCGGTGGAGATCTGGATGTCGGCGCGCTGGACGGCATCCGCGAGCATGCTGCGCGCGTGCTCGATCTTCGCCTGCTCGTCGCGCACATGGGCGATGACGGCGTCGATCGAAGTGTTCGCCGCCTCGAGGATGCGCAGCGCGGCGATCGGGTCGCGCCCGGTCGACGCGAGCACGCCCTGTGCCTGCTGGACGCCCTGCTGCGTGGCGGATACGGCCTGGGCGACTGCGCCCTGCGCGTCAGGCAGCGCCTGGGCGGTCTGCACATCGGTGCTCAGATCGGCGATCAGCGCCTTCGCGCGGGTCTCTGCGGCGTTGAGATCGTTCTGCAGCTTCTCGACGGCATCCTCGAGTTGAGTCGCCTGCTGCACGGCGCCTTCGGCGGCGCGTACCGCGACGGCGGCGTCGCCGGTGCTGCCGGCTGCCAGCGCCTGCTCGGCGGCCTGGATCTGCGTGTCGGTGAACGAGATGCGCGAGCGTGCCTGAGCGGGATTCTCGCTGACCGACGAGTACGCGTCCGCGGCATAGCTCGAGGTGAGCGCGGCGAGGATCTGATCTGCCCGGTCGACCTCGGCACCGGCCGCAGCGCGCAGCTGCCGGACGTTCTCCAGTGCGGCAGGCGCGTTCTGCTCCAGCTTGCGCAGTTCGTCGAAGTCGGCCTTGCGTTCTTCGAGCACCTGCGTGGACTCCGAGCACAGCTGCAGGATGCGGTCGTACCACTCCTGCTTCTGCTGATCGGTGTCGGGGATCTCGTCGTCGAGTTTCTGCTGCAGGGAGAACGCCTCGTCGAGGTTCTTGCGCGACGTCTCGAGAGCGGTGACGAACTCGCCGATCACGTCGTCGCCGAACTGCGCGCGGGCGTACTCCATCTCCTGCTCGCTGGTGCGGACGAGGTCGTCGGTGCGCACGAGCGCGATGCTGGCCTGCTGCGAGGTCTGGGCGAGGGCCGCCTGGCGCTTCGCGTTCTCCGCGGCGCGCTTGCGTGCTCGGCGCACCAGCAGTACGGACACGATCACGATGACCGCGATCACGACGATGATGCCGAACACCATCCATCCCTGTGCGGCGCGCTGGGGTGCCAGCACGTAGATGTCGTACGCCTCGTCGGCGCCGGCGACGACGGCATGGCTGAAGTCGCTGTCCGAGAGGTCGGGGCGCATCGCGGACAGGATGTCGTCGCGCTCGGAGGTGCTCATGCGACCGTCATCGGGACGGTACATCGTGTACGTGCGACCCTCGGTGGCGACCGAGATCAGATACTGATCAGCGCGGAAGCCATTGCCCTGGGCGGTCGCCGTGGTCCAGTCCTCCATCACCGAAGGGTCGGTGTACTGGGGGATCATCACGAAGAAGAGGTCGATGCCGGCCTCGGAGCGCAGCTTCGCGAGCGTGCTCTCGGCCTGCTCGCGGTCCGCGGCGGAGACGACATCGCTGTGGTCGGTGATGGGTCCGTCGAGCGGCCCGGGAGCCGTCGCGGACGCCGCGCTCAGAGAGAGCCCGCCCAGGATCGTGCCCAGCACGATCGCGGCCATGGCCAGCCACCGATTCCTCATAGTGATCCCTCCGACCGGCAGCCGCTCCCCATGGCACGAGTCTATGCATTGAGGCCGACACGCGACAGCATCCGAACGGCCTTCACCGTTCGCCCGTAGCGGAGGCACATACGCTGGAGGGCATGGACGACAGGTACGGCGGCGATGTGCTCGCGGCAGGATGGCGGGATCGCGGAACCGTGAAGGCGAGCGACGTGCCCGCCGAGATGGATCTCGTCGTCGAGGTCGCCGAAGACGGCTACTGCGGCGCGATCACCCGCGTGGAGTCCGGACTGGTCGAGCTGGAGGACTGGAAGGGGCGCCGGCGCAGCTTCCCGCTCGGCGGCGGTTTCCTCGTCGAGGGCAAGCCTGTCCGTCTGGTCGTGCCCGCAGCGAAGCCACAGGGCACGCGGCGCACCGCATCCGGTTCCTTCACCGTCGCCGACGACCGCGCGAAGGTCGCGTTGCCCAGTCGCATCCTCGTCGAGGGTCGGCACGACGCCGAGCTCGTCGAGAAGGTGTGGGGCGCCGACCTGCGGGTCGAGGGCGTCGTGGTGGAGTACCTGCAGGGCATCGACCTGCTGGAGGATCTGCTCACGGAGGCGCCGCCGAGCGCCGAGCGCCGCTACGGCGTGCTGGTCGATCACCTCGTGCCCGGCTCCAAGGAGACCCGGATGGTCGAGCAGATCCTGCGCGGCCCGCACGGGGCGCACCTGAAGATCGTGGGCCACCCCTTCATCGATGTCTGGCAGTGCGTGACGCCGTCGGCGATGGGCATTCGTGCCTGGCCGCAGATCCCGCGCGGCACGGATTGGAAGACGGGCATCTGCCGGGCGTTCGGCTGGCCCGCCGAGGAACAGGCCGACATCGCCCGCGCCTGGCAGCGCATCCTCTCCCGCGTGACGACCTTCCGCGACCTGGAGCCGTCGCTGCTCGGCCGGGTCGAAGAGCTCATCGACTTCGTCACGGATCCCGTCTCATGAGCGGCAGATCCCGCGGATACCCTGGAGGGATGTCAGAACCCCGCACCTTCCGTGAAGAACCGGTCTCCTTCGTGCGCCGCAGCGGCCGCATGTCCGAGGCTCAGGAGCGGGCCTTCGAAGAACTCGCACCCTTCTACCTGTTCGACGTCGCCCGCGACGTCGCCTTCACCTCGGTGCACCCGGAAGCCCGGCTGGAGCCGGCATCCGTCTACGGACGCACCGCGCCGCTGACCGTGGAGATCGGTTCCGGGCAGGGACACGCGATCATCGCCGCGGCCACAGCGAATCCTGACACCGACTTCCTGGCCGTCGAGGTCTTCCGAGCCGGTCTCGCGCGCACCATGTTGGATGCAGACAAGGCCGATGCGCGCAACCTGCGCCTCGTGGAGGCCAACGCGCCCGAGGTGCTCTCCACGCTGCTGCCGGAGGCTGCGGCATCCGAGGTCTGGATCTTCTTCCCCGACCCGTGGCACAAGAAGCGCCACACCAAGCGACGGCTGGTTCGTCCGGGCTTCCCCGAGACGGCTGCGCGCGCACTGGCCGATGGCGGGGTGCTTCGCCTCGCCACCGACTGGGAGGACTACGCGCTGCAGATGCGCGAGGTGCTCGATGACGCGCCGGAGTTCGAGCGCGCCTTCGACGGCGAGTGGGCCGAGCGCTTCGACGGGCGCGTGATGACCGCGTTCGAACGCAAGGGCATCACCAAGGGTCGCGACATCCGAGACCTCGCCTACCGCAGGGTTCCGCGGGGGTGACCTCCGCAGCCTGGCGCCGGCTCGGCCCCGCCGTGCTCGTGTGCCTGGCGGCGCCCGCGTTCTTCGTGCTCGGCTGGACCTGGGTCGGCTGGGCGCTGATCGCCGTCGGTGTCGGATCGGCCGCGCTGGTGGATCGGGGCGCGCCGCGGACCGTCACCGTCTCGGTCGGAAGCCGGCCGACGTGGGAGATCGGGCAGAAGCGGATGCCGTCGCTCACCCGGGATCTCGCACTGATCGCGCTCGGCATGCTGATCGTGCACGCCATCTCGCTCGAGGCGCAGCTCGACAACCTCGCGATGCTGCGCTTCACGCTCGCGCTCGGGGGAGCGGTGCTCGTTCCCTACCTCCTGTCGCGGTTCGCATTCCGCGATCGAGCCATCTCGTTCCCGTGGCGGGCGCATCGGCGCTGGAACCGCTGGCAGTGGGGCTGGCTGCTCGCCGTGCTGGTGCTGGGCTGGCTGATCCTGCCGTTCTACTTCATCACCAGCGGCGTCTATGAGAACTGGCCGGTCGTGGACACGCCCGAACTGATCGCGCGGCTCTTCGTCGGGGTCGGCGCTGTCGGCATCTGGGACGAGCTGTTCTTCATCTGCACGGTGTTCGCGCTGCTGCGCCGGCACTTCCCGGACGCGCTCGCGAACATGCTGCAGATGATCGTGTTCGTGTCGTTCCTGTGGGAGCTCGGCTACCGGGAATGGGGCCCGGCGCTCACCATCCCGTTCGCGCTGCTGCAGGGCTGGATCTTCCTGCGCACCCACTCGCTGGCCTACGTCGTCACGGTGCATCTGCTCTTCGACGCGGTCGTTTTCGCCGTGCTCGTGCATGCGCACAACCCCGGGTTGCTCCCGGTGTTCCTCGTCTGACGGAGGAGAATCGGCACATGCTGATCACTGGCCTCGTCTTCGCCGCCCTCGCCGCCGCGATCCACGTCTACATCTTCGTGCTGGAGTCGGTGCGCTGGACGCATCCCGCCACCCGTCGCGTCTTCGGCGTGGGCAGCGCCGAGGAGGCCGAGACGACGCGCGCGCTCGCGTTCAACCAGGGCTTCTACAACCTGTTCCTCGCGATCGCCGGTCTCCTCGGCGTGGTGCTCGTGATCGCCGGATCCACGACGGTCGGCGCGACCCTCGTGCTCGCCGCGACGGGCATGATGCTGGCCGCGTCCCTCGTGCTCGTGCTGTCCGACGGCACCAAGCTGCGCGCGGCCGCCGTCCAGGGCGTTCTGCCGCTGCTGGCCGTCATCGCCGTGAGCATCGGAATCGCCTGAAACCTGCGGCTGCAGAGGGCTTCGCGGTGCGCGGGATCGGGATCCGAAGCTGATAGGCTCGATGGGTTCGCCTCCGTAGCTCAGTGGATAGAGCGCCGGTTTCCGGTACCGTAGGTCGCAGGTTCGACTCCTGTCGGGGGCACGAACGCAAGAGGGGCTGCCCGGAGGGCGGCCCCTCTTCGTATGAGTGCTCCGACGCCCCGCAGCGGCGCGTCTGTCAACCCGCTGGTCTCCTGCCGCGCTCGGCGTGAGAATGCGCTCAGGGACGGTGAGAGGAGCACACCATGCGCAAGCACTTCAGGGTCGGGGATCACGTCACGTGGAACTCCGAGGCGGGCCACGTGAGCGGCCGCATCTCGAAGGTGCACACCGCCGACTTCGACTACAAGGGTCACACGCACCGGGCGAGTGACGACGACCCGCAGTACGAGATCAAAAGCGACAGGACCGACCACGTCGCCGCGCACAAGGGCAGTGCGCTGACGCTCATCGATGACTGAGATCCTCACTGTCGGCCACTCCACGCATCCGCTGGACGAGTTCCTCGCCCTGCTGAAAGAGGCCGAGGTGGGCGCGATCGTCGATGTGCGACGTCTGCCCGGCTCCGACAGGTACCCCTGGTTCAACCAGGACGTCCTGAGCACAAGCCTGGGCGAGGCCGGCATCCGCTATTCCCACGTCGCCGAGCTCGCCGGCCGCCGGCCGATCCAGCACGACGTGCCTGATGAGGTGAACGCACTCTGGCGCAACCGCAGCTTCCACAACTACGCCGACTACGCGATGGGTTCGGACTTCGCCCGCGGTCTCGACGATCTCATCGAGCGGGCGAATGCGCAGCATCCGCCCGCCGTGATGTGCTCCGAGGCGGTCTGGTGGCGCTGCCACCGACGCCTCATCGCCGATCACCTGCTGGCCCGCGGCATCCCCGTCGGCCATCTCATGCCCGACGGGCGGATCGCCGAGGCCGAGCTCACGCCGGGGAGCGGTCATCCGCGACGGTGCAGTGGAGTACCCCGCGGCTACTTCACCGGCTTCGGCCGGCTCCCATCGGCAGCCGTGACCGGTGCCGTGCTGAAGCGCTCGAGAGCCTCGAACACCTTGCTCGCGAGGAACTCGTGTCCGGCGTCGGTGGGATGCTTGCGGCCCGCGCCGACGTCGATCAACCGCAGATAGTTCTCCGGTGTGATCCATTTCTCCTGGACGGGGGAGATGTACCACCAGGCGCGCTCGGCGGCAAGAACCGAGAGGTCATGGTCGATGCGCGCCGTCGACGCCCCGACGGGCAGCTCGTGCGGGGCGGGGCCCAGCACCACGATCGGCACGTCGGGGAACTTCGCCGTCAGCGCGTTCCAGGCGGCGTTGACCGCTCCGGGGAACGCCGCGGCATTCTCACGCCGGTCGTTGATGGACCCCTCGATGAGGATCAGGTCCGGCGCGATCGTGGCATCCAGTGCCCTGATCCGCGTCAGGTAATCGGGGCCGTCGAGGCCGGGCTTCTGATACCCGCTGCCGCGGACACCGTCCACGACGGTGGTGCCGTCGATCAGATCCGCGAGCAGGTAGGCGTATCCGCTCGTGGGAGGATTCGCCGCCGAGCCGTAGGTCCACGAGTCGCCGAACACGAGCACCTTCGGGTGCTCGGGCAGTGCCAGCGCGGCGGGGGAGATGCCGTCCTGCGCGGCCGCGACCGGGGCCGTCTCCGCCGGCGGCATCCAGGGGCGCGCGATACCCAGGAACACGGTGAGCGCGACCGCCAGCGCACTCACGACCGCGAGGGCCGTGCGGCGCCGTCGGGTCGGCCGGTGCAGGGTCATGGGACGAGAGTAGGTCATCGCGGGACGGATGCGAATTCCGCCGCGATCGGCATGCAGAACTCCCCTCCAGTGCGGGGCTGAAGGGGAGTTCTGACGGGCATCGGATGCTACTTCGAGGTGCCCTGGGAGACGGAGCCCTGCAGCTGACGCTGGAACAGGACGTACACGATCAGCACCGGGATGATCGTGATCATCACCGCAGCGAACATCTGGCCGAAATCGAGAGCGTAGCCAGCGGAGGAGGCGTAGGACGCCATGCCCTGCGAGAGAACCCAGTTCTCCTTGTTCGTGTTCAACGAGATCGGCAGCAGGAACTGGTTCCACAGGCCCAGGAAGTTCATGATCGCCACTGCGGCCATGCCGGGCCTGGCCATCGGGAGCATCACCTGGAAGAACGTGCGCCACTCGCCGGCGCCGTCCACATACGCCGCTTCCTGGATCTCGTAGGACAGCGACTTGAAGAACGAGAACAGGAAGAACACCGTGAACGGCAGCGCGAATGCCACATAGGTGAGGATCAGACCCGGCAGCGTGTTCAGCAGTCCCATGCCCTGCAGGATGAAGAACAGCGGCACGATGGCGAGGAACACCGGGAACGTCAGGCCCGCGAGCATCAGGTAGTAGATGATCCGGCTGCCCGGCAGCGAGAAGCGCGCCAGCACGTACGCGCACATGGCGCCCAGCACCATGACCGCGACCAGCGAGACGCCCACGACGATGACGGTGTTCAGGAACATCTGCCCGAAGGCGTTGTCGACCCACGCGCTGACGTAGTTCTCGAAGTTCCAGTTCGCGGGCAGTCCGAACGGCGACGCGAAGATCTCCTTGGTGGTCTTGAACGAGCCGATCAAGGTCCACAGCATCGGCAGGATGACGACGAGGGCCCAGATGCCCATCACCACGTGCGAGACGCCGGCGACCGCCTTGTCGCTGCTCGTCGACTTGGTCCTGCGGGGCAGGGGAGCAGATTTCCGTCCGCGTTCGACGGTGACCGCGACGCGCGTCTCGGTACTCATGCTCGACCTCCTTCGTCTTTGCCGCCGATCAGGCGGAACACACCGATGACGAGCGCGGCGAACAGCAGGGTGATCACGGCGAGGACCACGCCCATCGCGGTGGCGAGGCCGAACTGGCCCTTCTCGAAGGCGGTGCGGAACAGGTACTGGCTCATCACCAGGGTGCTGTTTCCCGGTCCGCCCGTCGAGTTCAGACCGACCATGTAGACGAAGGCATCCAGGGCCATGATGCCCAGGTAGATGTAGGCCGTCTGGACGTTGTCGCGCATCTGCGGCAGCAGGATCGAGGTCACGGTGCGGAACCGGCCGGCTCCATCGATGCGCGCGGCCTCGAGCGTCTCGGAGGGGATGCCCTTGATCGCCGCGATGAACAGGATCATGTAGAAGCCGACCATGCTCCAGACGATCACGAAGATCGTGGCGCCCATGGCGGTGCGCTCATCGCCGAGCCATGAGGGCTGGTCCTGCACGCCGAAGATGCCCAGGATGCCGTTGAGCAGGCCACCGCTGGGGGTGTAGATCATGTTCCACAGGATCGCGATGACGATCGCGGGGATGACGTACGGGAAGAAGGAGATGACCCGGTAGAAGCTGGATGCCTGCAGCCCGCGCACCTGTCCGCTGCTGGGGCCTCCCACGGTGATCATGCTGGCGAAGACCAGAGCGATCACGATCGTGATCAGAGGCACGATGATCGCCAGGATGATGTTGTTGAGCATCGCCCGCATGAAGATCGGGTCGTTGAAGAGCTTGACGAAGTTGTCGACGCCGACGAACCCCATGACATCGGAGAAGCCGGTCCAGTTCGTCATCGAGTAGTACAGGGCCTGCACGAACGGCGAGATCACGAAGATCAGGAAGATCGCCAGCGGCAGCAGCAGGAAGACGGCGATGAACGAGACGTAGTCGAAGGTCAGCTTGCGGTGCCGCCCGAGGCGGGGCGGCTTGCGCCGCCCCGCCCGGACTGCGGTGACCGCGGCCGTCTCAAGCCCCGGTCCACCGCTGACGGTGGAATAGCTCACTTGATCTCGATCTTGGTGACCGAGCTGTCCTCACGCACCTTGTCCGTCAGGCCCTGCAGCTGCTTGGTGATCTCGGCGACCGTCATCTTGCCGTCCAGGAACGAGTTCCAGATGGGCAGCTGGTCGGAGTTCATGCCGTACAGGTTGAACGACTTGATGGTGAAGACGTTCTCGCCGGCCGAGGCGAGCATCTCGGACTGCGAGACGAGCGCCGTCGAGCCGAAGCCGTCGGCAGGGACCGTGTCCTTGACGATCGTCGGAGCCAGCTTGTTCTTGGCGAACGCGGTGGCCGACTCCTTCGACAGCATGGTGCGCAGCAGCTCCTTGCCACCGGCGACGTTCTTCGCCTTCTTCGGAACGATGAACGGTTCGCCGGCCTCGGCGCGCATGGTGCCCGCCGGGGTGGTCTGGCTGGTGTCGAGAGGAAGCTCCGGGAAGCCCTTCATCTTGAAGTCGTCCGCGGTTGTCTTCTTCATCTCGTTCTCGATCCACGAACCCGAGGGGTACAGCAGCGCCTCCTGGTCCAGGCTCCACTGAGCCTGCGCCTGGGTGAACTGCGTGCCGCCGCCGCCGGGCTTGACGTAGCCCGAGGCGATCAGGTCGTGGAGGATCTCGAGGATGCCCTGGATCGCGGGGTGCGACCAGGCCTTCGCATCGAGGTTCTCCAGCGGGAGGCGCACGTCGTCGCCGGCCTGGATGACAGCGGAGTCCACGACCATGGTCTGGTAGTAGGTCGCCGCCTCCTTGCCCCACAGGAAGAGGTACTTGCCCTTGGCCTTCGCCTTCTCGCCGAGCGCCTTGAGATCCTGCCACGACTTCGGCACGTCCCAGCCGTTCTCCTCGAACAGGCTGGAGGAGTACCAGATGCCGTAGACGGTCATGACGTAGTTCAGCGCCACGAACTTGCCGTCGAAGGTACCCGGGGCCTTGACGCCGCCGAACAGCGTGTCGCTGATCTTGGTGCCTTCCAGGTTGTTCGAGTCCAGGACGTCGTCGAGCGTCTCGAGCTGGTCCAGGATCGTGTTCCAGCCGATCGAGTTGGCACCCGAGTTGTCGATGAGGTCCGGCGGGTTGCCGCCGACGAAGCGGGGCTGCAGCTCCTGGGCGATCTTGGTGGACGACGCGACCTTGACGGACACGCCGCCGAGCTTCTTGTTGTCCTGCATGATCTTCGCCGACGTCTCGACGTAGTCGATGCCGTAGCCGCCGTCGAAGATGACCGCGTCGACCTTCGAGTTCGCTGCGACGCCGAAGGGGTTGTCAGCGGAGACCTTGCCCGCGTCGGTGCCCCCGCCGCCGCCTCCGCCGCCAGACGGCGCGGCGCACGAGGCGAGTGTGGCGCCGAACGGCAGCAGCAGCGCAGCCGTGGCCGCGCCGCGCAGCAGGTTGCGCCGGCTGATGGATGCGTCTTTGAGTTCCATCTTCATACCTTCCGTAGTGATCTGTTCGGTGTGTGGGTGTCGGGTCCTTCGACGAGCTCAGGGACCCAGGATGAGCTCGAAGGATCAAGCTCCCCGTCGGATGCGGCCCGCATAACGGTCCTCAAGGACGGAGTTGTGGTCATCGCCGCCGGGGATGTTGGCGGAGATGTACATCGGGGGAGTGTCGCCGCGCTCGGCGATGGTGCGCGCGGCGCCGAGAGTGAGCAGCTGCGCGATGAAGGCGGCGGTGATCGATGAGATCGCGCCGGCGCCGATGCCGCCGCCGAGTTCGAGAGTGGCGTCGCCGTACGGGGCGAGGTTGTCGATGACGACATCCGCGATCTCGCTGAGACGCTTGCCGCTCGGGTGCTTCGGCTCGACGCGGGAGGTGTGCTCCAGGCTGGTGACGGCGATCACCTTGTGGCCGCGCTCCTGCGCCCACAGCGCCGTGCCGACGATGGAGCCGTTGACTCCGGAGTTCGAGGCGATCAGGAACACATCCGCATCGTTCACCGGCACGGTCGCCATCAGCTCGTCGACGACCCACGGCTCGCGCTCCAGTGACCCGGTCAGAACGTCGACGCCGCGGTCGCCGTGCATGACGATGTCGCGCAGCGCGAAGCGGTTGGTCGGGATCAGCCCACCGGCACGCCCGGCGATCTCCATCGCGAAGGCCTCGGAGTGTCCTGTGCCGAAGGCCTGGATCACGCCGCCGCCGTCCAGTGCCTCGACCATCAGCGCGATGGCCGTGTCGAGGGCGCCCGCTTCGGCGTCGGCGGCGAGCCGCTCGAGTCGGACGGTCGCCTCTCGCAGCAGGTCGGTTGCGGTTGCGGTCATCGGGACTCCTCAGGGACGAGAGCGGTCTTGGCGGGGCGCGGCGGTCGGCGATGGGCCGAGACGGCCATCGCGCTCGCCGCGAGGTGGGTGGATGCGTCGGCGAACATCTGCTGTGCGACCAGCAGGTACAGCAGGTCGAGCACCAGCAGCTGCGAGTGCTTGACCGACAGGTCGTCGGGGCGCAGATACCGTGACGGCTCGGCCGTGGCCAGTGAGACGTCGGCGATGCCGGCGAGCCAGGAGTCCGCGTCGTGAGTGATGGCGACGGTGAAGGCACCGGCCGCACCGGCCTGGGAGAGCATCTGCACCGTCTCGTCCGTGCGTCCCGTGCTCGAGATCCCGACGGCGACGGAGCGGGCATCCTGCATCACGGCACTGGTGAGGCCCTCATGCACGTCGGACCAGGCGTGGGCGTTCACGCCGATGCGGTAGAGCCGTCCCTGGAACTCGCGGGCGATGATGCCGCTTCCGCCCACGCCGTAGATGTCGACGTGACGGGATGCGGCCACGGCATTGGCGACCTGCATGACGCCGTCCATGTCGAGGCGGGCCGCTGTGCTCTCCAGGCTGTCCACATGCAGCGCGACGAGCGTCTGCAGCACCTTGCCGGGGCCATCCGTGGAGCCGAACTCCTCGCCGATGTCGGCGTGCCAGCTCTCGTTGGCATCTCCGCGGCCGATCTCGCTGGCCACGCCGACGCGGAACTGCGTGTACCCGTCGAAGCCGATCGCACGGCAGAAGCGCGTGACGGTGGCGGGAGAGGTGCCCGCCCGATCGGCGAGCTCGGTGATGGTCAACTCCACAGGGGCGGCGGGATGCACGGTGACGACATCGGCGATCTTGCTCATCGCCGTCGGCATCGTGTGGCGACCGGCCGCGATGCGGCGCGCGATCGTCATTCCGTTGCCGAAGTCCTTGGTCCGTGGCACCATTGCCTCCTGAATTCCCTCTCGGGTTTTTCTCGTTGAGATGAAAACTATTCTCACGTGACGAAAACGTCAAATAGGACAGCATCACGAATGAGTCACGAATCTCTTCTGCTCGGCATCGATGCCGGCGGAACCTCGACCCGAGCCGTGCTGACGGACCATCGCGGAGAGTGCTTCGGGTACGGCGTGGGAGGGCGGGGCAACCCCATCTCGGCGGGGCCGGAAAGGGCCGCGGACGGTGTGCTGGACGCCATCGAGAAGGCGCTCTCCGGGACGGAGCTCGCGCTCGCCGATGTGCCGGTGATCGTGGCGGCGATGGCAGGGATGCGAGCCGCCGGCGGGCCGGAATGGCTGCAGGATCGGCTGGTCGCGAAGGGATTCTCCGGACGACTCGTCTTCGAGTCGGATCTCCTGGCGACATACTTCAGCGGCGCGGCATCCGCGTTCGGCTATGCGCTGGTGTCGGGAACGGGCGCATGCGTCATCCGCGTGCAGGACGGCCGGATCGACGCGGTGGGCGACGGGCTGGGCTGGCTGCTCGGTGACCGGGGCAGCGGCTTCTGGATCGGTCACGCGATCGCGCGTGCTGCCGTGCAGGATCTCGACGGGACAGGACCCGCGACGACCCTGACGGATCGGGTCCTCGCGCACTACGGCCTCGAGCGCACCGAGGTGTACGAGCAGGGCAGACGGCGCGAACTCGAAAGGCTCGTCGGCGCGCTGTACGCGCCGCCGCCCATCGAGCTCGCGGCGCTCGCACCGCTCGCCTTCGAGGAGCCGGATGCCGAGGCGCCGGATGCCGTGGCCCACAGCATCCTCGCCGCCGCCGGTGAGCACCTGGCCGACACGCTCACCGCGGTGCTGCGCGGCGACGGACCCCTCGTGATCGGCGGAAGCGTTCTGGCGCGCACGAGCCCGGTGCGCGACGCCTTTCTCGCACGCCTCGGCGCGAGGGCGGACGGGCTCGATCTGCGTCCGGTCGGCGATGGGGCGGTCGGCGCCGCCGTGCTCGCTGTGCGAGCAGCCGGTGGAGCTCCGGACGACGCGATTCTCGCTCGTCTGACCGAGACGGTCGGCGAGTTCCGCTGACGGACGAGCGGGCCCCGGACGCCCAGGCATCGGGCCGTAGACTGGTGAGTCTATGAATCCTGAAGCCCTCTCCGCAGCCGTCCTCGCCGTTCTCGTCCCGATCGCGGCCGAGCGACGCCCCGAAGAGGAGCTCGGGCTCACGGCATCCGACATCGTCCTGGATCGCCCGCGCAATCGCGATCACGGCGACTGGGCCACCAACGTCGCCATGCGCTTCGCCAAGCGTCTGGGGACGAACCCACGCGAGCTCGCACAGCAGATCGCCGACGGCCTCACCGAGGTCGACGGCATCGCCGGCGTCGAGGTGGCGGGCCCCGGATTCATCAACATCCGTCTGGAGGCCGCGGCCGCCGGCGCCCTCGCCAAGACCATCGTCGACGCGGGAGAGGCCTACGGGACCAACGACTCGCAGGCCGGCGTATCGGTGAACGTCGAGTTCGTCTCGGCGAATCCCACCGGCCCGCTGCACATCGCCCACACCCGCTGGGCGGCGCTCGGCGACTCGATCGTCCGGCTGCTCCTGGCCAGCGGCGCCCATGCCGTCCGGGAGTACTACATCAACGACGCCGGTGCGCAGATGGAGCGCTTCGCGCAGTCGGTGCTCGCCGCGGCGAAGGGCGAGCCGACCCCCGAAGGCGGCTACCCGGGCGCCTACATCGGCGAGCTCGCGCAGCGGGTGCTGGCCGCGCACCCCGGTCTGCTGGATCTGCCGGAGGACGAGCAGCTGGTCGTCGCCCGCGACCAGGCGTACGAGTACCAGCTGGCCGAGATCAAGAACTCCCTCGCGCGCTTCAACGTGCCCTTCGACGTGTGGTTCTCCGAGCGCACTCTGCACGCCGCATCCGAGGACGGCGGTCCGAGCCTGATCGATGGCGCCATCGATCGCCTGCGCGCGCAGGGCCACGTGTTCGACGAGGAGGGCGCCGTCTGGGTGCGCACCACCGACTTCACGGATGACAAGGACCGCGTCATCCGCCGTTCCAACGGCGAGTTCACCTACTTCGCCGCCGACGCGGCGTACTACCTGAACAAGGGCGACCGCGGCTTCCAGAACAAGATCTACCTGCTGGGCGCCGACCACCACGGCTACGTGAACCGGCTCAAGGCCGTCGCAGGCGCCGCCGGCGAGGACCCGGAGAAGAACATCCAGGTGCTGATCGGTCAGATGGTCTCGATCAACGGCGCCCGCCTGTCCAAGCGCGCGGGCAACATCATCGAGATGGACGACCTGCTCGACTGGCTGGGCCCGGACGCGCTGCGGTACTCGCTGGAGCGCTCGCCGGCCGACTCGCCCCTGGACCTGGACCCCGAGCTCCTGCAGAAGCGCACCAACGACAACCCGGTCTTCTACGTGCAGTACGCGCACGCGCGCACCCACAACGTCGCGCGCAATGCGGCCGACTCGGCCGTGGACCGCTCGGAGTTCGCTCCCGAGCTGCTCACCCACGAGACCGAGAGTGCCCTGCTGGGCGCTCTGCAGGAATTCCCGCGCCTGGTGGCCTTCGCCGCTTCGGTGCGCGAACCGCACCGCATCGCGCGGTACCTGGAGGAGCTCGCCGGCCTGTACCACCGCTGGTACGACAGCTGCCGGGTCATCCCCAAGGGCGATGACCCGATCGAGACCGTGCACCGCACCCGTCTGTGGCTGAACGACGCCTCCGGCCAGGTGTTCCGCAACGGTCTGGGCCTGCTGGGTGTGTCGGCACCCGAGCGGATGTGACATGACGGCGCCGGCGGTGACCAGGACCAGACGGGCGCGCTGGCCGTGGGTGCTGCTGATCGCGGTGGTGGTGCTGGTCGCTCTGGCTGTGGCGGCCGAGCTGGTCGCCCGCGCCGTGCTGCCGGGTATCGTGCGCTCGATCGTGATCGAGCAGCTGGATCTTCCCTCCGATCAGCAGCTCGAGGTGCAGGCGTCAGGCGTGCTGCTTCCGCAGCTGCTCACCGGCACGCTCGACGAGCTGCAGCTGTCGTCGGACGAGGTGACGATCGGCGGTGTCACCGGCACCGCACATGTCACCGCGACCGGGGTGCCGCTGCGCGGCGGAGCGCTGGGGGCCGCGACCGGCACCGTCTCGATCGATCAGACGCAGTTCGCGACCCTGCTGGCGCATTCGCAGATGCCGGATGCCGCGATCGCCCTCGACGCGCCGAACGCCACGCTGCGGGGCGAGATCAGCCTGTTCGGACGCGGGATCCCGGTGGGGCTGACGGTCACTCCCGGCGCCGAGGACGGCGACCTTCTGCTCACTCCCGTGTCGGCGACGCTCGGAGGCGATGAGGTGGACCTGCAGGCACTCGCCGGGCGATTCGGCGACATCGGCGAGCGTCTCGCCGGGCCGCAGCGCCTGTGCATCGCCGATCAGCTGCCCGCGGGCATCACGCTCACCGGGCTGCGCGTCGAGGGCACCAGGGCCGTTGCCGACATCAGTGCGGACGGCCGGATCGCCGTCGATCCCGAGCTGCTCGAGAACGGCACCTGCCCGCGCTGACCGCGCTCAGTCGCGCTCGCGTGCGACCGCGTCCTGAACCCTGCGCAGCGCGGCCGTCGCGATGCGCACATCCTCCTCCGCCAGCCTCAGGTTCTGCTCCGTCAGAGTCCGGGCGCCGAACCGTTCGGCGACACGGTCGTGCTGCTCGCTCACCGACAGCGCGATGAAGGAGCAGGCGATCAGGATCGCCTGGGTGGAGAGGTTCAGCCACAGCAGCAGAGCCAGCAGGGACGCGAACGTCGCCAGCAGCGGGTTCGCCTGAGCCCCGCCCACGAACAGCCCGGACAGCTCCTGCAGGACCAGCAGGGCGGTGCCGCCGATGAGCGCACCGGACCACAGGGATCTCGCCGACGCGCGCACTCCGGACAGCATCCGGAATGCCGCCGCGATGAGCACGGCGTTCAGCGCCAGCACCACCACCAGGGAGACCCCGCGCACCGTCCATCGCACGGCGGTCGAGGAGCTCGGCAGGCCGATGGCAGCGGCCAGCGTGTCGACGACGAACCCTCCGGCGACCGTCAATGCGGCTGCCGCGACGAACGTGCCGGCGATGATGAGCGCGAGGATCACGTTGCGCAGCATCACCCGGTACCAGGCGAGGTCGGCCTGCGCGGTTCCTGCCATGCTGCGGATCGCGATGCGCAGAGAGCCGATGGCGCCGAGCCCCGAGCCGATCAGACCGATCAGGGAGACGACACCGGCGATCGACAGCCCCGCGGGGGCGGAGATGCTCGCCGGATCGACGATCCCCTCACTGTCCGCCGTCGCGATCAATCCCGGTACGGCGGCATCCACGGCGCCCACGACGGCCTCCCAGGCCGCATCGTCTCCGGACAGCCACAGTGCGGCAATCGAGAAGCCCAGCAGCACGGCGGCGAAGACACTGAAGAGAGCGCGATACGTCACGGCATCCGCCAGCACCGGACCTCGGCGTCCCGCGTAGCGCAGCACCGCCCGCACCAGCCGCCACCGCAGCAGCCAGGCGATCACCCCCGATGCGATGCGCGAGAAGAGCCCTGGACGCCCGGCTGCGGTTCGGCTGCTCATCTGCATCACCATAGTCACCGCGCGGAACATGACCAGGCGCGTCGCGGCGATGTCCTAGAATCGGGTCATCCTCGCCGAGCGCCCGTTGCCCGGGGAGACCATCCCAAGATTGGTGTTCCGTGCAGTCAGCCGTCTCCTCGCCCGCCCCGGGATGGCTCGCCGTCCCCGACGACGCCGACGACCTGGTCCCCGCGGTCTGGCCTGCTTCCGCCGAGCGCGGTCCGGACGGAGAACTGATCATCGGCGGTGTGTCCGCTGACGCGCTCGTGCGCACCTACGGCACGCCGCTGCAGGTGATCGACGAGGGCGAGGTGCGCCGTCGCGCCTCCGGCATCCGCGCCGCCTTCGACACCGCAGCCGCCGCGAACGGCACGACAGCCCGCGTCTACTACGCGGGCAAGGCCCTGCTGAACACGACGATCGTGCGCTGGGTGATGGAGGAAGGACTCAATCTCGACGTCTGCACCGGAGGCGAGCTGGAGGTCGCGCTCGCCGGGGGAGCGGATGCCGCACGCCTGGGCTTCCACGGGAACAACAAGTCGGTGGCGGAGCTCGAGCGGGCGGTCGAGGTCGGCGTCGGCACCATAGTCATCGACAGCGAGATCGAGATCGAACGCCTCGCGGCGATCGTGGCACGCACCGGCGCATCGCAGCGCGTCATGCTGCGCGTCAACAGCGGCGTGCACGCCGAGACCCACGACTTCCTCGCCACCGCGCACGAAGACCAGAAGTTCGGCACCGCGCTGGACAGCGCACCGGGCCTCGTCGCCCGGATCCGTGAGATCGAGGGGCTGGACTTCGTCGGACTGCACTGCCACATCGGTTCGCAGATCTTCGGCGTCGCCGGGTTCCGCGAGTCCGCGGCCCGCGTGCTCGACCTGCACCAGGAGCTTCTCGCCGGCGGCGACATCCCCGAGCTGAACCTGGGAGGCGGATTCGGCATCGCCTACACCCGCGTCGACACCCCCGAGCCGATCGAGAACCTCGCCGAGGGCATCGTCTCGGCCGTCGCGGAGGGGTGTGCCGCTCGCGGCATCAGCATCCCCGCGCTGTCCTTCGAGCCCGGCCGCGCGATCGTCGGCAACGCCGGCATCACCCTGTACGAGGTCGGCACCATCAAGGACGTCGCGCTCGAGAACGGCAGCCGCCGCTACGTGAGCGTGGACGGCGGGATGAGCGACAACGCCCGGCCCGCCCTGTACGGCGCGGAGTTCTCGGCGCGGCTGGCCGCACGCCTCGGCGATGCGGACCCCGTGCTCGTGCGCGTCGTCGGCCGGCACTGCGAATCCGGCGACATCGTCGTCGATCACGAATACCTCCCGGGCGACGTCGCACCCGGCGACCTGCTCGCGGTCGCTGCAACCGGCGCCTACTGCGCGCCGCTCTCGAGCAACTACAACCATGTTCCCCGCCCGCCGATCGTCGCCGTGAACGGCGGCGAGTCCCGCGTGATCGTACGCGGCGAGAGCCTCTCCGATCTGCTGGCGCGTGACGCCGGCATCGAGAGGTGACCCGGCCGGGAGCAGGGCGCGCGATCGTCGCCGCCCGTGACTGACCTGAACCGACGTGCTGAGGAGTGCAGATGACTGAGTACCGACGACTTCGCGTGGCGCTGCTGGGCGCCGGAGCCGTGGGATCGCAGGTGGCGGACCTGCTGCTGCGACATGCAGATGAGCTGGCCGACCGCGCCGGTGCCCGACTGGACCTCGCCGGCATCGCCGTGCGCGATGTCGATGCGCCGCGTGACGCCGATCTTCCCCGAGAGCTGTTCACCACCGATGTCGAGACCCTGATCACCGGATCCGACATCGTCATCGAGCTGATGGGCGGCATCGAACCCGCTCGCTCGCACATCCTGCTGGGCCTCGGCTCCGGAGCGGATGTGGTGACCGCCAACAAGGCTCTGCTCGCCACCCACGGACCCGAGGTGTTCGAGGCCGCCGACCGCGTGGGTGCATCGGTGTACTACGAGGCCGCCGCCGCCGGGGCGATCCCGATCATCCGGCCACTGCGCGACTCGCTCGCCGGCGACCGCGTGGTGCGGATCATGGGCATCGTGAACGGCACGACGAACTACATCCTCGATCGGATGGACACCGAGGGCGCCGACTTCGCAGACGTGCTCGCGGATGCCCAGCGTCTCGGCTACGCCGAGGCGGACCCGACGGCGGATGTCGAAGGCTACGACGCCGCGCAGAAGGCCGCGATCCTGGCGAGCCTCGCCTTCCACACCGCGGTGCCGCTGGATGCCGTGCACCGCGAGGGCATCACCTCGATCACGGCCACCATGATCGAAGAGGCCCGTGAGGCAGGGTTCGTCATCAAGCTGCTCGCCGTGTGCGAGAGGCTGAACGATGAGGCCGGCGAGTCGATATCGGTGCGCGTGTACCCGGCTCTCGTGCCGCGTTCGCATCCGCTGGCCTCCGTACACGGCGCGAACAACGCCGTCTTCGTCGAGGCTGAGGCGGCCGGCTCCCTGATGTTCTACGGCGCCGGAGCCGGTGGCGTGCAGACCGCGTCCGCCGTCCTCGGCGATGTGGTCTCCGCCGCACGCCGTCACATCGCCGGCGGCACGGGAGTGGGGGAGTCCACCCGGGCGAACCTTCCGATCGTGTCGATCGGCCACGTGACCACCCGCTACCAGATCACCCTCGAGGTCTCCGACGAGCCCGGCGTGCTCGCCACCATCGCGGGGCTGCTCAGTGAGGGCGGCGTCTCGGTGGCGACGCTGGTGCAGACCGTCATCCCGACGGCGGACGAGAGCGCGGGTGAGACCGCACGCCTCATCATCGGGACGCACCGCGCCTCGGACAGCGCCCTGAGCGCCGCCGTCGAGCGGCTCACCGCCAGCGATGTCGTCGAGCACGTGGTCTCCGTGCTGCGCGTCGAAGGGGAGTGAGCGTGGGCGTCACCGTCGTCCCGGCGGACATGGAGCCCGTCGTCGCCGCAGCATCCGCTCCGAAAGGCGCCGAGCGCACGGTGACGGTCACGGTGCCGGCGACCAGCGCGAACCTCGGACCCGGCTTCGACACGCTCGGTCTCGCGCTGAGCGTCTACGACACGCTCACGGTCTCGGCGTTCACCGACGACCGACTCGAGATCGAGGTCACCGGTTCCGGCGCGGAGGAGATCCCGCGTGACGCGAGCAACCTCGTCGTCCGCTCGATCGCCCACGTGTACGCCGACGCCGGTCGCGAGATGCCCGGCCTGCGCATCAGCGCCGAGAACGGCGTTCCGCACGGGCGCGGGCTCGGCTCGTCGGGCGCGGCCGTGACCGCAGGCATCCTCATCGCGAAGGGCCTGCTGGCGGGCGACGTCGAGTTCGACGAGCGGACCCTGCTGCGACTGGCCACCGAGCTGGAGGGGCACCCCGACAACGTCGCCCCTGCCCTGTTCGGCGGGCTCACGATCGCCTGGACGGGTGAGCACGGTCCGCAGCACAAGAAGCTGCTGGTGCACCGCGGCGTGGCACCGGTCGTCTTCGTCCCCGGGTTCACCATGTCGACCTCGCTGGCCAGGTCGCTGCAGCCGCCGCATGTTCCTCGCGAGGACGCCGTGTTCAACGTCTCACGCTCGGCGCTGCTGGTGGCTGCACTCACCCAGAGTCCGGAACTGCTCCTGGACGCCACGGCCGACCGCCTGCATCAGGACTACCGCGGTGCCGCGATGCCCGAGACCCTGCGTCTCGTGCAGGCGCTGCGCGCGCAGGGTCACGCGGCGGTCGTCTCGGGCGCCGGACCCAGCGTCCTCGTGCTCGCCGACGGGCCGGGCGAGCGTCAGCGCGCGGTCGATGTCGCGGATGTCGTCACAGACACTCCCTGGGACGCCCACATGCTGGCCGTGGACGTGCGTGGTGGTACAGTTAGGGATCGAGCGGAGGGCTCCACGTAAGTTCGTGAATCTGGCCCCGTCGCACTTCTGCGAAATCCGCACGCGATCCCCAAGAGCCATCCAGGTTCTTGCAGGCAGACGCTCTGCGTCGGCGCGTGTGACGTGCAGCATCTGCTGCGCATTCTCTGGATTGCTCATTTCCCACGACATATGAGGGAGTACTCGTGGAGAATTTCTCCGAGACCCAGAACGACCAGCCGACCGGTGACACGGTCGCAACCGAGACCAAGGCTCCGGCCCGCAAGCGCGCGCCGCGGCGCGCGACGACCGCCTCCGCGGCAGCTGCCGCTGCCGAAGCTCCGACCGCGGACGCTCAGCAGACGGCATCCGCCCCTGCTGCTGCTCCCGAGGCCGTGACCGCACCGGATGCCGCGGCCGAGAAGCCGAAGGCCCCGCGCCGGAGCCGTGCCAAGAAGGCCGACGCCGAGACGCTGGACATCCCGGCGGCCGACAAGGCTCCGGCGTCCGACAACGCCGCTGCGGCGGACGGCGCGCCCACGGCGGATGCCGCTGAGGCGCCGGCAAAGCCCGTACGCAAGCGCGCCTCGCGCGCCACGAAGACGGCCGATGAGACCGCATCGGCGGACAATGCCACTGAGGCACCGGCTGAGGCGTCCGCGCCGGCCGAGGCCGCCGAGCCTGCGAAGCGCCCGACGCGCAACCGTCGCGGTGCCAAGAACGCCGAGGCCGAGGGCGACGCCGCCGAGGCATCCGCCGAGACCGCGTCGTCCAAGGACGACTCCGACGCCGACCGCGGTTCCGACCGCGGTTCCGAGAAGTCCACGTCGAACGGCGAGCAGAACGGCTCCTCCGACGACGACTCCTCCGGCGACGGAGAAGGATCCGGACGTGGCCGCGGGCGCAATCGCAACCGCAGCCGTGGCCGCGGCAACGACCGTCAGGGCGGCGGCAACGACCGTCAGAACAGCGGCGGCAACGACCGGAACGCCGGCCAGGGCGGCTCGTCGGACAATGCTCACGCTGATGACGAGTCCGGTTCAGGACGCACCCGCCAGCGCAACAAGCGTCGCGGCGGCGGCAACCAGAACGCTGACGAGTTCGAGACCGAGATCGGCGAGGACGACGTCCTGATCCCGATCGCGGGCATTCTCGACGTGCTCGACAACTACGCATTCGTGCGCACCACCGGCTACCTCGCCGGCCCGAGCGACGTGTACGTCTCGCTCGGCCAGGTGAAGAAGTACAACCTGCGCAAGGGCGACGCGATCGTCGGCGCCATCAAGCAGCCGTACGAGGGCGAGCAGCAGGGCCGCCAGAAGTACAACGCGCTCGTCAAGGTCGACTCGATCAACGGTCTGTCGCCCGAGGACGCCGGCACGCGCCTGGAATTCGGCAAGCTCACCCCGCTGTACCCGCAGGAGCGCCTGCGCCTGGAGACGGTTCCCGAGAAGCTCACGCAGCGCATCATCGACCTGGTCGCCCCGATCGGCAAGGGCCAGCGCGGCCTCATCGTCGCGCCTCCCAAGGCCGGCAAGACCATCGTGCTGCAGCAGATCGCGAACGCCATCGCACAGAACAACCCCGAGGTCCACCTCATGGTCGTCCTCGTCGACGAGCGTCCTGAAGAGGTCACCGACATGGAGCGCACGGTGAAGGGCGAGGTCATCGCCTCGACCTTCGACCGCCCCGCCGAGGACCACACGACCGTCGCCGAGCTCGCCATCGAGCGCGCCAAGCGTCTGGTGGAGCTCGGCCGCGACGTCGTCGTGCTGCTGGACTCGATCACCCGCCTCGGCCGCGCGTACAACATCGCGACCCCCACCTCGGGCCGTGTGCTCACCGGTGGCGTCGACGCTGCGGCACTGTACCCGCCGAAGCGCTTCTTCGGCGCCGCGCGCAACATCGAGAACGGCGGATCGCTCACGATCCTCGCCACCGCGCTCGTCGAGACCGGCTCCAAGATGGACGAGGTCATCTTCGAGGAGTTCAAGGGCACCGGAAACAGCGAGCTTCGCCTGTCGCGCCAGCTGGCGGACAAGCGCATCTTCCCGGCCGTCGACATCAACGCGTCCAGCACCCGTCGTGAGGAGATGCTGCTCTCGGCCGACGAGGTCAAGATCACGTGGAAGCTGCGTCGCGCGCTCGCAGGTCTCGACCCGCAGCAGGCGCTGGAAGTCGTGCTCGGCAAGCTGAAGGAGACGAACTCGAACGTCGAGTTCCTGTTCCAGATGCAGAAGTCGATCCCGACGCCGCCGTCCACCGGCTCCAGCCACGGTCACGAGAACAACATCCGCTGAGTCTCCGCGAGACGGGAGCAGCGGCGTGTTCGAGTCCGTTCAGACGCTGATCGACGAGCATCGCCGGGTGCAGGAGGAGCTCTCCGACCCGGCGGTGCACGCCGATGCGGCGCGCGCGAAGCGCGTGAACCGGCGCTACGCCGAGCTCTCGCGCATCGTGGCGGCGTATGAGGCGTGGGTCGCGGCCTCCGAAGATCTGGATGCCGCACGGGAGCTCGCCCGCGAGGACGACGCGTTCGCCGAGGAGATCCCCGCCCTCGAGGAGGGCCTGCACGTCGCCCAGGAGAAGCTGCGCCGACTGCTGATCCCGCGCGACCCCGATGACGCCCGCGACGTGATCATGGAGATCAAGGCGGGGGAGGGCGGCGCAGAGTCGGCGCTGTTCGCCGCCGATCTGCTGCGCATGTACGTGCAGTACGCCGCGCATCGCGGCTGGAAGACCGAGCTCCTCGAGCGCAACGAGTCCGACCTCGGCGGCTACAAGGATGTCCAGGTCGCGATCAAGGGATCGTCGACCGACCCCTCGCAGGGCGTCTGGGCGCATCTGAAGTACGAGGGCGGCGTGCACCGAGTGCAGCGCGTGCCCGCCACGGAGTCGCAGGGACGCATCCACACCTCGACCACCGGCGTGCTGGTGTTCCCCGAGGTGGACGAGCCCGAGGAGCTCCAGATCGATCCGAACGATCTGAAGATCGACGTGTACCGCTCGTCCGGACCAGGCGGGCAGTCCGTCAACACGACTGACTCGGCCGTGCGCATCACGCACGTGCCCACCGGCATCGTCGTGTCGATGCAGAACGAGAAGTCGCAGCTTCAGAACCGCGAGGCCGGAATGCGCGTGCTGCGTGCCCGTCTGCTGGCCAGGCAGCAGGAGGAGCTGGATGCCGCGGCATCCGATGCCCGTCGCTCGCAGATCCGTGGGATGGACCGCTCCGAGCGCATCCGCACCTACAACTTCCCCGAGAACCGCATCGCCGATCACCGCACCGGGTACAAGGCGTACAACCTCGATCAGGTGATGGACGGCGCACTCGACCCCATCATCGAGTCGGCGATCACGGCCGACGAAGAGGCCAGACTCGCTGCCCTCGGCAGCTGACACCCCCGACCCAACCCCCATCAAGCCCGTCTATATGGCGTGAACCGCCCACTTTTCACCGATCTGGGGGCGGTTGGCGCCATATAGACGGGCCTGTGGAGAACTTCAGCGGCGCGACGCTGGTTTCAGACAGGATGCCGGGATGCCATCGCATCCGCTTCCACCACAACTCGGCACCGCCTTCTCGACGGCGTATGCGCGCAGACTCGGCGTCTCCGAGAAGCGTCTGCGCGGAATGGACCTCGGTACTCCTACCGTGGCGTTCGCACTGCGCCCGCCGAGACGGATGAGACTATCGAACCGCAAGGCGAATGGGAGCAGCGTCGCTCCGAGCATCTGACGCTGCTGCGCGCGTATCTTCCCGTTCTTGCGCCCAACGGCTTCTTCTGCGGACCAAGCGCGGCCGTCGTGTGGAGCATCCCTCTTTCAACTCACGCGTGGCCGCAGAAGGAGATCCATGTCGGCATCCACCGACCGAAGCGAGCGCCGCGCCGTCCAGATGTGGTGGGCCACCAGTTCACGCGCGGATTCATCCACGTCACAGAGCATGATGGTCTTCCTGTGACAGACCCTGCCAGCACCTGGGCGGATCTGGGCAACATGCTGCAGGAAGATGCTCTGGTTGCGGCAGCCGACTTCGTCCTGCGCACCCCTCGACATCCCGGTGGGTTTCGGCCGGCGTTGGGGCTCCACTGGCTACTCGGGACGAGCTCCAGGCACTCACGGAGCGAAAGGGAAGGCCCGGTGCTCCCCGACTTCGGCGTGCGCTCGAGCTGGCTCGCGACGGTGCGTCGTCCCCACCGGAGACGCAGATCCGACTGATCCTGCGGGATGCGAACCTGCCCGAGCCCGTACTCGACTTCGACGTGTACGACCGCTTCGGAAGATTCCTCGGATGCAGTGAGCTCGCCTACCCCGAATTCAGGATCGCGATCGAGTACGAGAGCGATGGACACCTGACGCGTGAGCAGCTTCAGCGCGACATCGACAAGTATCAGGCCTACGCGGAAGCGGGCTGGAACGTGGTCCGCCTGACAGCCCAGCACGTGTATCGCGACCACGATGAGGCGGTGCGCCGCGTCAGGGCGGCGCGCGCAACCGCATCGAACCGGTGACTACCCCGCTATATGGCGCAAGCCGCCCCGAATCAGAGGGATCTGGGGCGGTTAGCGCCATATAGACGGGCTTTGAAGCCGGGCCGGGTCAGATCGAGTAGTCGGGGGCGGAGAGCAGTGCGCGCACGCTCTCATCGGCGTCGCGGGGGCGGGCCTTGGCGGGCATCCCGACCAGGACGCTGTCCGGCGGCGAGTCCCGGGTGACCACGGCGTTCGCACCGACCACCGAGCGTGCACCGACCCGGATCGGTCCGAGGATCTTCGCGCCGGCGCCGACGGCGACGCCGTCCTCGAGAGTCGGATGCCGCTTGCCGGAGTCCCTCGTGCGACCACCGAGCGTCACCCCGTGGTAGAGCATCACGTCATCGCCGATCTCCGCCGTCTCGCCGATCACGACACCCATGCCGTGATCGATGAAGAAGCGTCGGCCGATCTGTGCTCCGGGGTGGATCTCGATGCCCGTCAGCCAGCGCGTGAGCTGCGATCCGGCACGCGCCGGGAATCGCAGATCGCGCCGCCACAGCGCATGCCACACCCGGTGCGCCCAGATCGCGTGCAGACCTGAATAGAGCACGACGACTTCGAAGCCGTTGCGCGCCGCGGGGTCACGACGGCGCGCGGCCGCGATGTCCTCGCGGACCCGGGAGACGACGCCCATATCCGGAGCCGTCAGTCCTTCGGCTTGTCGCGCAGATCCTCGAACAGTGCGGTGGAGATGTAGCGCTCACCGGTGTCGGGGATGACGACGACGATGGTCTTGCCGGCGTTCTCCGGTCGCTCGGCGACCTTCAGCGCAGCCCAGACAGCCGCTCCGGCCGACATGCCGACCAGCAGTCCCTCCTTGGCGGCCAGATCGCGCGCGGTGCGCAGCGAGTCGTCGAACTCCACGGGGAACACCTCGTCGAGCACGTCGCGGTCCAGCACGTCAGGGACGAAGTTCGGGCCGATGCCCTGGATGCGGTGGGGGCCGGGGTGGCCCTCGCTGAGCACGGGGGAGTCCGTCGGCTCGACGGCGATCACCTGGACGTCCGGCTTGACCGCCTTCAGCGCCTGGCCGACGCCCGTCACGGTGCCGCCCGTGCCGACACCGGCGATGAAGATGTCGACGTTCCCGTCGGTGTCGCGCAGGATCTCCGGACCGGTGGTCTCGCGGTGGATGCGGGGGTTGGCGGCGTTCTCGAACTGACGCGCCCACACGGCATCCGGGTTCTCCGCCAGGATCTCCTTGAGCGCCTCGATCGAACCCGTCATGCCCTTGGTCGGGTCGGTGAGCACGATCTCCGCGCCGAAGGCACGCAGCAGCACACGACGTTCCTTGGACATCGAGGCGGGCATGGTCAGGATCACCTTGTAACCGCGGGCGGCTCCCACCATCGCCAGTGCGATCCCGGTGTTGCCGCTGGTCGCCTCGAGGATCGTGCCGCCGGGCTTGAGCTGGCCGGAGGCCTCTGCGGCGTCGACCATAGCGATCCCGATACGGTCCTTGACGCTGGAGGCCGGGTTGTAGAACTCGAGCTTCGCCAGCACGGTGGCGTTCAGGCCCTCGGTCACGTGGTTCAGGCGCACCAGCGGCGTGTTGCCGAACGCGGTGGTGATATCGGAGTGGATGCCGGCCATGGGCGGACCTTTCGTCGAAGGGATCAGCGTGATCAGCCTACGGTGCGGGGCACAGGCATCCGCTGAATGTGTCCGGCCGGGCAGGCGCATACGCTGGAGCCATGCCCGAGTCCCTCTCCGCGCGTCTGCGCGCCATCGCACAGCAGCTGACCGATGCGGGCGTGCCCGATCCCGGTGTGGATGCCGAGCTGCTGATCGGCCATGTTCTGGGACTCGGACGCGGCGAGCTGCAGGCGGCCGTCATCCGCGGCGGGGCACTGGGAGAGGCGGAGTCCGCTCAGCTGGACGGCCTCGTCGCACGGCGCGCGGCCAGGGAGCCGCTGCAGCATCTGACCGGAAGGGCAGCCTTCCGTCATCTGGAGCTCGAGGTGGGACCCGGCGTCTTCATCCCGCGCCCCGAGACGGAGATGGTCGTGCAGATCGCCATCGATGCGCTGATGGAGAGTGCGACGCCGGCGCCTGTCGCCATCGACCTGGGCACGGGCAGCGGCGCGATCGCCCTCGCCATGGCGACGGAGGTGCCGCACGCCAGAGTGTTCGCGGTCGAGCGCTCGCCCGAGGCCCACACATGGGCGGCGCGCAACACCGCCGGAGCCGGCAATCTCACCCTGGTGCACGGCGATCTGGCGAGCGCGTTCGACGAGCTGCGGGGGACCGCGGCGGTGGTGATCTCCAACCCGCCGTACGTGCCCGACGACGCCATCCCGCGCGACGTCGAGGTGCGCCTGCACGACCCTGCCCAGGCGCTGTACGGCGGCCCGGACGGACTGGATGTCGTACGGGTGATCAGCCGTCGTGCTCAGGAGCTGCTGCATCCGGGCGGGCTGCTCGTGCTCGAGCACGGCGAGCTGCAGGGCGCGCAGATCCGCGCGCTGCTGGAAGCCGACGGATGGCGCTCCACGGCCACGCACGAGGACCTCACCCGTCGTGACCGCGCGACGACGGCGCTGACGCGCTGAGCGACGCCACGGCGGATCGACAGCCCGTCACCGTAGAATGGGCGGGCCATGTCAACTGTCTTCGATTGCCGCGATGAGACTCAGATCCTCGCCGGCATGCGCCACGCCCGCCAGGCCATCGCCCGCGGCGAGCTCATCGTGATGCCCACCGACACCGTCTACGGGATCGCCGCGGATGCTTTCTCGCCGGCGGCCGTGCAGCGGCTGCTCACCGCGAAGGGGCGCGGGCGCGACATGCCGCCTCCCGTGCTGGTGGCCGGCCCGGAGATGATGGCCGCGCTCGTGGAGGAGATCCCCGAGCCCGTGCAGAGGCTCGTCGATGCATTCTGGCCCGGCGGGTTGACCATCGTTCTGCCGGCGCAGCCGTCGCTGACCTGGGATCTCGGTGAGACCCAGGGCACTGTGGCCGTTCGGATGCCGGACCGCCGGGTCGCCCTGGAGCTGCTGGCGGAGACCGGACCGCTCGCCGTCTCCAGCGCGAACCTGACCGGCCGGGATGCCGCTGTCATCGCCTCGGACGCCGAGGCCATGCTCGGTGAGAGCGTCGCCGTCTACCTCGAGGAGGGGTACAGCGAGAGCGGTGTGCCCTCGACCATCGTGGATGCGACCTCGCTCGTCGGTACGGGCGCCGACGAGGTCGCGCTCGTGCGCATCCTCCGCGAGGGCGCGATCACGCGCGAGCAGCTCGAAGAGGTGCTCGGCGACCTGCTGGAGCCCGTCGAGCAGCCCGGTGCGGCCGAGCCTCAGAACGCGGCCGAGCCTCAGAACGCGGCCGAGCCTCAGAACGCGGCCGACGGTGGAAGCACGGTCGACGAAGAGTGAAGCAGTACCTGTTCACGATCATCCTCACGGCGGCGATCACGTTCGCGCTGACGTGGGCGGTCTGGCGGCTGAGCCTGAAATTCAAGCTCTACCCCGGCATCCGTGAACGGGACGTGCACAAGACCCCCACGCCGAGGCTCGGGGGAGTGGCGATGTTCATCGGGATCGCCGTGGCGATCCTCATCTCGGCGGCGAACCCCTTCTTCGAGCGCATGTGGTCGCCTCCGCACACGCTGTGGTCGATCCTCGCGGCGGCTCTGCTGATCGCGATCGTCGGCGTCATCGATGATCTGTGGGATCTGGATTGGATGATCAAGCTCGCCGCGCAGTTCCTCGCGGCCGGCATCATCACCGCCGGCGGCGGACTGCAGGTGCTCTCGCTTCCCGTGGGCGACATGATCCTCGTCTCGCCGTGGGTGAGCATCTCGATCACGATGCTCGCGATCGTCGTCGTGATGAACGCGGTGAACTTCATCGACGGTCTCGACGGCCTCGTCGCCGGGGTCTGCCTGATCGCCAACGGCATCTTCTTCGTCTACTCGTACATCCTCACCCGCGACTCCGGCGCGACGAGCTACTTCAACCTGGCCACCTTCCTCGCCGCCGTGCTGATCGGGGTGTGCGTCGGGTTCCTGCCCTTCAACTGGAGCCCCGCGAAGCTGTTCATGGGCGACTCCGGCGCACTGGTCCTGGGCCTGTTGATGGCGACCTCCGCCATCGCCGTGACCACACAGGGCGACGTGAACGCGTTCGACCCCGAGCGCTTCGGCCGCTCGCAGCTGCTGGGCGCGTTCATCCCCATCGTGCTGCCCCTGGTCATCGTGATGCTGCCGCTCCTCGACTTCGGCCTGGCCGTGTTCCGGCGCATGCGGGCGGGCAAGTCGCCCTTCGCGCCCGACCGCAAGCATCTGCACCACCGGATGCTGGATCTCGGCCACCGCGACCGCGATGCGGTGCTCATCTTCTACGCCTGGACGGCCGTCATCTCCCTGGCCGTGCTGCTGATGTACATCGCGACCAGGCAGGACTGGCCGGGCGGATACGTCGTCGGCGTCCTGTTCGGCGTCGTCGGCAGCGCCGCGTGCCTCGTCGTCACCCTGATGCCCTCGCATCGTCGTCCGACTTCCCCTGCCGCACCGACCGTTGCCGATGCAGGGCGCCCCTCGACCGTCAGCTCCATGGAGTCACAATGAACAAAAGCCCTGTGTCCAGCAACCCGATCCTGCGGCGCACGCTGATCTGGTCGGTGGTCTCCGCCGCCGTGCTGGCGCTCGTCGCCGCCGGGGTCGGCTTCGCCGTCGACGGGACGCACGGGCTCTGGAGCGGACTGCTCGGCGTATTGCTCGCTGTGGTGTTCCTCGGGATCACCGCGGGGAGCATCCTGTTCGCGAATCGCTGGTTCGGTGATCCGCTCTACGTGCAGCTGTTCTTCGCGATCGTCCTGGGCGGGTGGCTGCTCAAGCTCGGCATCTTTCTTGTGGTGATGATCGTGCTCGCCGGCCAGCCGTGGATCTCGCCGCTGGTGTTCTTCCTGTCGATCGTCGCAGGAGTGGCGATGTCGCTTCTCATCGACGTGATCGTGCTCACCCGGATGCGGTTGCCGAATGTCAGCGACATCTCCCTGCCCACCGTCAACCCGGAGGACGACGGAAGCGCCGACGGAGGCGGGCCCGCGGCGTCGGAGGAGAAATGAGTCTGGTAGTGTTTTGTACGTGCCCGCCGCTCGTTTTGCGAGCGCTTGCGCTGTGATGCACACCGTCCCTCGTCGCCCCGGTTCAGACCGGTGACCCGAAGCTGGAGCCCGCGCTGTTGAATCTCGCTGCGACCCTGATCCCCCGTCCGTTCGCCGGGGACGGTGAATTCCACGGTCCCTCGATGAATGACTTCTTCCCGGAGACTCTCTTCAAGGTCTTCGGCGTCATCGATGTGAACCGCATCCACCTGATCCAGCTTCTCTCCGTCATCGCCGTCGTGCTGCTGCTGTGGCTCGGCACGCGCCGGATGAGCGTCGTGCCCGGCCGCTTCCAGAGCCTCGTCGAGATGGGCCTCGGGTTCGTGCGCAACGGCATCGCTCACGACCTGCTCGGTCGCAAGGACGGAGAGCGCTTCGCGCCTCTGCTCGTCACGATCTTCTTCATGATCCTGTTCATGAACATCACCGGCATCATCCCGTTCCTGAACATGCCGGGTACGGCGATCATCGCCGTACCGCTCACTCTGGCCGTGATCAGCTACGTGACCTTCATCTACGCCGGCATGAAGAAGAGCCCACTCGGCTTCTGGAAGAACTCGCTCTTCCCCTCCGGTGTCCCGTGGCCGGTGTACATCATCGTCACGCCGCTGGAGTTCATCTCGACCTTCATCATCCGTCCGGTGACTCTCACGCTCCGACTCATGATGAACCTGGTCGTCGGGCACATGATCCTGGTGCTCTGCTTCTCCGCCACCGCATTCTTCATGTTCACCGTGGGCGGCGGCTGGGCAGTTCTGGGTATCGGGACGCTCGCCTTCGGCGGCGCGTTCACGATCTTCGAGATCCTGGTCGTCGTCCTGCAGTCCTACGTCTTCACCGTCCTCACCGCGATCTACATCCAGCTCGCGGTAGCAGAAGAGCACTGAACGGGTCAGCCCACCAGCTGACCAAAACCGAAAGGAAACATCCCGTGGACGCAACTACGGTTCTCGCCGACATCAACGGTCACCTCGCATCGGTCGGCTACGGCCTCGCTGCCATCGGTCCGGCCATCGGTGTGGGCATCGTCGTCGGAAAGACGATCGAGGGCGTCGCCCGTCAGCCTGAGCTGGCCGGTCGCCTGCAGGTCCTCATGTGGATCGGTATCGCCTTCACCGAGGCGCTTGCATTCGTCGGCATCGCTGTCGGCTTCATCCCCTTCCCGTAATCCGCAGCGACTTGTGAAGGAGACAGGATGCTGAACGCTCTTGTCACGAACCTCGCCGCGGAGGAAGCGCCCAACCCGCTGATTCCCGCGTGGTACGACATCGTCTGGTCGGCCTTGTGGTTCGTCATCATTCTCATCGTGGTCTGGAAGGTCGCCCTTCCGCGTCTGACCACGATGCTCGACGAGCGCTCGGCCGCCATCGAGGGAAACATCGCCAAGGCCGATGAGGCGCAGAAGCAGGCCGAGGAGGTGCTGGAGGAGTACACCCGCCAGCTCGCCGAGGCACGCACCGAGGCCGGTGAGATCCGTGAGGCCGCCCGTGAGGACGGCAAGAAGATCGTCGCCGAGGCCAAGGAGACCGCGACCAGCGAGGCCAACCGCATCAGTGCGGCCGCGCACACGCAGATCGAAGCCGAGCGTCAGTCCGCCTTCGTGTCGCTGCGCAGTGAGGTCGGCACGCTCGCGATCGACCTCGCCGGCGGTGTCGTGGGGGAGACCCTCACCGATGACGCCCGTGCGACGGCCGTGGTGGACCGCTTCCTCGCCGACATCGAGAAGGCAGCCAGGTAATGGGCAGCGCGACCACTCAGGCACTCGCGGCATCGACGGACGCGCTTGCCGCAGCGTCGGGCCTGAACCTCGACAGCGCGGCCGAGCTGTTCGCAGCCGCTCGCGCGATCGCCGAGTCGGCCCAGCTGAGCGGCGCGCTCGCTGATCCTGCCGCGCCGGCCGAGGCCCGCTCCGCGCTGGTCGCGGGCGTGTTCGCCGGAGCATCTGCGCCGGTGCGCTCGCTGCTGACCACGGTCACGGCGCAGCGCTGGTCGAACGCGTCCGATCTCGTCGACGGTGTCGAAGAGCTCGCGATCCGCACGACCGC
Organism: Microbacterium sp. W4I4; assembly: GCF_030816235.1. NCBI lineage: Bacteria > Bacillati > Actinomycetota > Actinomycetes > Micrococcales > Microbacteriaceae > Microbacterium > Microbacterium sp. W4I4. Next base: position 888,776 of record NZ_JAUSXT010000001.1, on the reverse strand, counting down.
CATCGCCTCGCCGAAGGACGACGTGTCAGGAGAGCTGTTCGGATTCTCACGCGTCATCGCCGCGAATCCGGAGCTCGAGCTCGCCCTCGGTCGTCGCCTCGGCGACGACCGTGCCAAGGGTGCGCTGGTCGAGAAGGTGCTCGGTGCGAACGCGGCTCCGGCCACGGTTCTGATCGCCTCGTCGCTCGTGCGCCAGCCGCGCGAGCGCCGGGTCCGCCAGATCATCGCCCGCGCGATCGACATCGTCTCCGCGCAGTCCGGCCGCACGGTCGCGACCGTGCACACCGCCGCTCCGCTGCCCGCAGCTCAAGAGACCCGTCTCCGTGATGCTCTGGCCAGCCGCTATGGGGGCGAGATCTCCGTCAATCAGGTGATCGACCCCACCGTCATCGGGGGACTGCGCGTGCAGATCGCCGATGACGTCATCGACGGCAGCATCTCCGCCCGACTCGCCGACCTTCGCCTGAAGCTCGCGAGCTGACAACGACTGGCGCGGGGAACCGCGCTCACCCAGACACACAAAGGGAAGACAATGGCAGAACTATCGATCAGCCCCGACGTCATCCGTGACGCGCTGAAGGACTTCGCCGCCGCCTACGAGCCCACCGGGGCCGCGGCGACCGAGGTCGGCACCGTCACCGACGCAGCCGATGGCATCGCGCACGTCGAGGGACTGCCCGGCGTCATGGCCAACGAGCTCGTCACGTTCGCGGACGGCACGAAGGGCCTGGCCCTGAACCTCGACGAGCACCAGATCGGCGTGGTCGTCCTCGGCGACTTCACCGGCATCGAGGCGGGTCAGGAAGTCACCCGCACCGGTGAGGTCCTCTCCGTTCCCGTCGGCGACGGCTACCTGGGCCGGGTCGTCGACCCGCTCGGCAACCCGATCGACGGCCTCGGCTCGATCGCCACCGAGGGTGTGCGTGCCCTCGAACTGCAGGCGCCCGGCGTCATGCAGCGCAAGTCGGTGCACGAGCCGATGCAGACCGGCATCAAGGCCATCGACGCCATGATCCCCGTCGGCCGCGGCCAGCGTCAGCTGATCATCGGCGACCGCCAGACCGGCAAGACCGCACTGGCGATCGACACGATCATCAACCAGAAGGCCAACTGGGAGTCCGGCGACGTCGACAAGCAGGTTCGCTGCATCTACGTCGCCATCGGTCAGAAGGGCTCGACCATCGCTTCGGTGAAGGGCGCGCTCGAAGAGGCCGGAGCACTGGAGTACACCACGATCGTGGCGGCTCCCGCATCCGACCCCGCTGGTTTCAAGTACCTCGCCCCCTACACCGGTTCGGCCATCGGCCAGCACTGGATGTACGGCGGCAAGCACGTGCTGATCGTCTTCGACGACCTGTCCAAGCAGGCCGAGGCCTACCGTGCCGTCTCCCTTCTGCTGCGCCGCCCGCCGGGCCGCGAGGCTTACCCGGGTGACGTCTTCTACCTGCACTCCCGTCTGCTGGAGCGCTGCGCGAAGCTGTCCGACGAGCTCGGCGCCGGATCGATGACGGGTCTGCCGATCATCGAGACCAAGGCGAACGATGTCTCGGCGTACATCCCGACCAACGTGATCTCGATCACCGACGGCCAGATCTTCCTGCAGTCCGACCTGTTCAACGCCAACCAGCGTCCCGCTGTCGACGTGGGCATCTCGGTGTCGCGAGTCGGTGGTGACGCTCAGGTCAAGTCGATCAAGAAGGTCTCCGGAACGCTCAAGCTGGAGCTCGCGCAGTACCGTTCGCTCGAGGCGTTCGCGATGTTCGCATCCGACCTCGACGCGGCCTCGCGTCGTCAGCTGGCTCGCGGTGCTCGCCTGACCGAGCTGCTCAAGCAGCCGCAGTACTCGCCGTACCCGGTGGAGGAGCAGGTCGTCTCGATCTGGGCCGGCACCAACGGCAAGCTCGACACGCTCGAGATCTCGGACGTGCTGCGCTTCGAGCGCGATCTGCTCGACTACCTGCGCCGGAACACGGGCATCCTCGACAAGCTGCGCGACACCAACGTCCTCGACGACGACACGGTCGCCGAGCTGGACAAGCAGACCGACGCCTTCATTCTGGAGTTCCAGGGCGGCAAGGGCAGCGCCATCGGCGCTCCGGGCCACGAGGAGCACGCTGCCGCGGACGCGGATGACGTCAACCAGGAGAAGATCGTCAAGGGTCGTCGCGCGTAAGCGCGTGAGGTACTGATTCATGGGCGCTCAACTCAGGGTCTACAAGCAGAAGATCTCTTCTGCTCAGACGACCAAGAAGATCACGAAGGCGATGGAACTCATCGCGGCTTCGCGCATCCAGAAGGCGATGGCACGCGTCAAGGCGTCCAGCCCCTTCGCGCGTGCCGTGACGAGGGCCGTGTCCGCCGTCGCGACGCACTCGAACATCGACCACCCGCTCACCCGCGAGCCCGAGAAGATCAGCCGTTCCGCGGTCGTCATCTTCTCCTCGGACCGTGGCCTCGCAGGAGCCTTCAACTCGCAGATCCTCCGTGAGGGTCTCGAGGTGGCGGAGCTGCTGCGCGAGCAGGGCAAGGAGCCGGTGTTCTACCTGGTGGGCCGCAAGGCCGTCGGCTACTTCCAGTTCCGGGGCATCGCCTCGGCCGCGGAATGGACCGGCGACACGGACACTCCCTCCTTCCGCACCGCGGAGGAGATCTCGCACACGCTGCTGGATGCCTTCTCGCGCGGCGGGGATGCCGGTGGCGTGGACGAGATCACCCTCGTGTACAACCGTTTCGTCAGCATGATGACGCAGTCGCCCGAGAACGTGCGCCTGCTGCCGCTGGAGATCGCGGAGGCCGACGACTCGGAGGCGGGCAGCACCGTCTACCCGCTGTACGAGTTCGAGCCCGACGCGGAGACCGTTCTGGACGCGATCCTGCCGGTCTACATCCAGAGCCGCGTCTTCAACGCGCTGCTGCAGTCGTCGGCCGCCAAGCAGGCCGCGACGCAGAAGGCCATGAAGTCGGCCAGCGACAACGCCGACAAGCTGATCACCGATTACACCCGCCTGCGCAACAACGCGCGCCAGGCCGAGATCACCCAGCAGATCGCCGAGATCGTCGGTGGCGCCGACGCTCTCGCATCCCGCTGACAGACCCTCAGGAAAGAGACGAACAAATGACCCCCACCGCTACGGCTGACAAGCCCGCGACCGCGGTCGTCGGGCGCGTCGCACGCGTCAACGGTCCGGTCGTGGACATCGAGTTCCCGCACGACTCGATCCCCGACATCTACAACGCGCTGAAGACCACGATCGTCATCGGCGAGGAGTCGACCGAGATCACGCTCGAGGTCGCTCAGCACCTCGGCGACGACCTCGTCCGCGCGATCTCGCTGAAGCCGACCGACGGCATGGTCCGCGGCCAGGAGGTGCGCGACACCGGCGAGGCGATCTCCGTCCCCGTCGGCGACGTCACCAAGGGCAAGGTCTTCAACGTGATCGGCGAGGTCCTGAACCTCGAGCCCGGCGAGACCCTCGAGGTCACCGAGCGCTGGCCGATCCACCGCAAGGCGCCCAACTTCGACCAGCTCGAGTCGAAGACCACGATGTTCGAGACCGGCATCAAGTCGATCGACCTGCTCACCCCGTACGTGCTGGGTGGAAAGATCGGTCTGTTCGGCGGCGCCGGTGTCGGCAAGACCGTCCTCATCCAGGAGATGATCCAGCGCGTCGCGCAGGACCACGGTGGTGTGTCGGTGTTCGCCGGTGTCGGCGAGCGCACCCGTGAGGGCAACGACCTGATCCACGAGATGGAGGAGGCGGGCGTCTTCGACAAGACCGCCCTCGTCTTCGGCCAGATGGACGAGCCGCCGGGAACGCGTCTGCGCGTGGCCCTGTCTGCGCTGACCATGGCGGAGTACTTCCGCGATGTGCAGAAGCAGGACGTGCTGCTCTTCATCGACAACATCTTCCGCTTCACGCAGGCCGGTTCCGAGGTCTCCACGCTGCTGGGCCGCATGCCCTCCGCCGTGGGTTACCAGCCGAACCTGGCCGACGAGATGGGCGTTCTGCAGGAGCGCATCACCTCGACGCGCGGTCACTCGATCACCTCGCTGCAGGCGATCTACGTCCCCGCCGACGACTACACCGACCCGGCCCCGGCCACGACCTTCGCGCACCTCGATGCGACGACCGAGCTCAGCCGTGAGATCGCGTCGAAGGGTCTGTACCCGGCGATCGACCCGCTGACCTCGACGTCGCGCATCATGGACCCCCGCTACCTCGGCGAGGACCACTACCGCGTGGCGACCACGGTCAAGCAGATCCTTCAGAAGAACAAGGAACTGCAGGAGATCATCGCGATCCTCGGTGTCGACGAGCTCTCCGAAGAGGACAAGATCGTCGTGTCGCGTGCACGTCGCATCCAGCAGTTCCTCTCGCAGAACACCTACATGGCCAAGAAGTTCACGGGCGTCGAGGGTTCGACGGTTCCGCTGAAGGAGACCATCGAGTCGTTCGACGCGATCGCCAAGGGCGACTTCGATCACGTCGCCGAGCAGGCCTTCTTCAACGTCGGCGGTATCGGTGACGTCGAAGAGCGCTGGGCGCAGATCCAGAAGGAGAACGGCTGAGCATGGCACTCCACGTCAGCCTCGTCTCCGCGGACGCGGAGGTCTGGACGGGAGAAGCGACGCTCGTCATCGCCAAGACCGTCGAGGGCGAGATCGGCTTCATGGCCGGTCACGAGCCGGTGCTGGCCATCCTCGCCGAGGGCCAGGTGCGCATCACCCGTGCCGACGGCACCAAGGTGATGGCCAACGCGCAGGACGGCTTCCTCTCGATGGAGGGCGACAACCTGACCATCGTGGCCGGCAACGCCGCTCTGGTCGCCTGACAGCAGTTCACAGACGCGTCCGTCCCGGTCCTGAGTTCACCTCGGACCGGGCGGACGCTTCTTCGTCCCCCGGAGACCATGAAGATCCTCCTGCCTCCATCCGAGACCAAGCGCACCGGCGGCGCTGGTGCACCACTTGACCTCGCGGCTCTGGCGCTGCCCTCGCTCGGCGAGCAGCGCGAGCAGCTGGCCGCGGCGCTGGTCGCGCTGTCCGCCGACCCTGTCGAGGCGCAGCGCGTGCTCAAGCTCAGCGACCGCCAGGCGGGTGATGTCGAGCACAATCGGATGCTTCGCTCAGCTCCCACCATGCCGGCGATCGACCGCTACACGGGCGTGCTCTACGACGCCCTGGACGCACCGAATCTGGATCGCAGCGCCCGCCGTTGGCTGGGGGAGCACGTGCTCATCCACAGCGCGCCCTTCGGACCGGTCGGCGCACTGGATGCCATCCCGGCGTACCGCTTCGCGGCGGGCACCTCATTGGCCGGCATCCCACCCCTGCGCAGGCACTGGGCCGAGGCGACGAGCCGGGCTCTCGCCGAGCACGAGTTCCTGCTCGACCTGCGCAGCGAGGCGTACGTCGCGCTGGGACCGGTGCCCGACTCCGTGCGCTCCGCGTACGTGCGTGTCGTGACCTCCACCGGCAGGGCGCTCAACCACTTCAACAAGAAGGCCAAGGGCGAGCTGGTGCGAGCCCTCGCCACGACACGCCCGAGGAGCCGCACGCCGCAGGGGCTGCTGGCCTGGGCGGAGCGCAGCGGCATCCGCCTGCACCGAGCCCCGGAAGCGGGCATCTGGGAGCTCGTCGTCGACGACTGACGCGGTCGAATGGGGACCTCTACCCCCGTGCACCATTGCCCGCGGGAATGGGCGGCCGATAGCATGGCGGTTGCGATGCATTCGCAGGGGGAGTGCAGCGTCTTCCCCGGTCGACAACGGAAATGAGACGACATGGACAACGGAGATCTCGCCGGACTCAGTGCCTTCTATGCACTGATGGCCGTCATGGGGGTCATCTTCTTCCTCGTGGCGGTGGTCGGTTACGTCATCGGCTCCTTCTTCTTGATGAAGATCTTCGAGAAGGCAGGGGTGCAGGGCAAGTGGCGCGCCTGGGTCCCCGTCTACAACGTGATGGTCTTCTTCAAGCTGGGTGACATGAGCCCCTGGCTGGTGCTCTACGGCATCGGCGGAATGATCGTCCTCTCCTGGATCCCGGTGCTCAACATCTTCAGCGGCCTGCTCGGGCTCGCACTGGGCGTGTTCGCCGCGATGGCGGCATGGCGCGTCGGCCTGAAGCTGCAGAAGGAGGCCGCCTGGGTCATCCTCTACGTGCTCCTCAGCATCGTCTGGCTGGGCATCAACGCCTTCGACAAGTCGCGGTGGAACACGAACGTCGCTCCTGCGCCGTGGGCGGCCAACGGCTTCCTGGCAGACCGCACCGTCTGGGAGGGCGTTCCCACCTCGTCGGCAGGGTCGATCCCTCCCGGCTACGGCGCCCCGCAGGGATATGGCGCACCCCAGGGCTACGCGGCACCTCCGCAGGGCTACCAGCCGCCGGCACAGCCCGGATACGGCGCTCCCGTGCCTCCGGCTCCCGGCGCACCCGCGCCGCAGGCTCCCGGTGCCCCGGTGCCGCCGCCGGCGACGCCGCCCGCACCCCCGACCGCTCCACCGGCTGCTCCCGGTACGCCGCCGGCTCCGCCGGCGGACCCCACGCAGCCGCCTGCGTGATCTGATCCACAGGTGAGGCCCTCGACTTCGGTCGGGGGCCTCTCTGCATCCTGTCCGCCTCCCGACCCGGAATCGGACAGCCCGCGACGCGGAGGGCCTCCTGGATTCGATACGGTGGATGCATGGGTACATCGCAGCGTCGCGTAGGCGCATCCGGCCTCGTCGTGTCCGCGACCGGACTCGGATGCAACAACTTCGGCCGCGCGGGCACGGTGACGCAGACGCTGGAGGGCACCCGTGCCGTGATCGATGCGGCCCTCGCGAGCGGGGTGTTCTTCTTCGACACCGCCGACATGTACGGCGCGACGCCCGGCCGCAGTGAAGAGCTGATGGGCGAGGTGCTGGAAGGCCGTCGCGACCGCATCGTGCTCGCGACGAAGTTCGGCCATGAAGCCGATAGGGGCTACGACTTCCCGGGTGGCCGCGGATCGCGGCGCTACGTGCGGCTCGCCGTCGAGCACTCCCTGCGACGCCTGCGCACCGACTGGATCGACCTCTATCAGTTGCACCTGCCCGACCCGCTGACGCCGATCGCCGAGACGATCGATGCCCTCGACGAGCTCGTCGACGAGGGCAAGATCCGCTACTACGGCCACTCGAATCTCGACGGCTGGCAGATCGCCGAGGCCGAGTTCACCGCGCGGGCGCGCTCGACCGGGCGCTTCATCTCCGCGCAGAACCATTACTCGCTGCTGGCGCGAGCCTCCGAGCGCGAGGTGCTGCCGGCGGTCAACCGCTACGGTCTCGGATTCTTCCCGTTCTTCCCCCTGAAGAACGGTCTGCTCACGGGCAAGTTCACGCGCGACGGCGGTCCTTCCGACAGCCGCATCATGGGCACCCGCAAGTTCATCTGGGCCGATGCTCCGTGGGATGCGCTCGAGTCGTACCAGGCGTTCTGCGACGAGCGCGGCATCACCATGCTGCAGGCCACTTTCGGCTGGCTGCTCGCACAGCCCGGAGTCTCAAGCGTCATCGCGGGCGCGACCACGCCCGCGCAGGTCGAGGCCAACGCCGCGGCCGCCGACGCCTGGGTCCCGACAGCGGCGGATCTCGCCGAGATCGACCGGCTCTTCCCGCTGGTCGAGGACCCCGCATCGCAGATCTGAGCGGCGACACCACTACGATGTACCTGTATTCCACGGACGCCCCCGCGTCCGCCCACACGACGGAGACAGACCGTGCCTGAGACTTCAACGCAGACGTATCGCGTCAGCGACGAGCTGCAGCTCTCATGGGCCGGCACGACCGATCGTGGCCGACGCCGCGAGAACAACCAGGACGCCTACCTGGCGAAGTTCCCGCTGTTCGTGGTGGCAGACGGGATGGGCGGGCACGCCGGCGGCGAGATCGCCAGCCAGAACACCATCGCCCGACTGGACGAGATGCTCGGTCAGGGCGAGGTCACGGATGCCGGCATCCAGCAGGCGCTTCATCTGGCGATCGACGACATCCACAGTCACCCCGAGACGACGGACGAGGGCACAGGCACGACCCTGACGGGCGTCTTCCTCGAGCGCGGCGAGGACGGGGCGTGGCGGTGGATCGCGCTGAACATCGGCGACTCGCGCGTGTACCTCAAGCGCGACGACCGCCTGTTGCAGGTCACCACCGACCACTCCGTGGTGCAGGAGCTCATCGCGTCGGGCAAGATCAGCCCGGAAGAGGCAGACGGTCACCCCTACAGCAACGTCATCACGCGTGCGGTGGGCGCCAGCGAACTGGTCGCGCCCGACTACGTGAACATCGATCTTCGTGACGAGGACCGGCTGGTCATCTGCTCGGATGGGCTGACCAAGGAGCTCACCGACTACGGCATCCTGCACTTCCTCCGCGAGCACGATGATCCGGGCGACGCCGTGGATGCCATGGTGGATGCCGCGCTGGAGAACGGCGGGCGCGACAATGTGACACTGATCGTCCTGCGCGTGCTCCTGCCGCAATCTCCCTCCACAATTCCCGATTCCGAGGAATGACCCTTTCGGCCTGTGGACAGGCCGATTTCGCGGGATCCGGTGCGATGCAATGGGTGCATGGATGCCACCACCATCGTTCTGCCCGCCGCTCCGGCTGATGCGCGGCGCCCGTCACTGCCTCTGCTCGCCGCCGTCGTGCCCGTCATCGCGGGTGTCGTCCTCTGGGTGGTGACCGGATCCCTGTTCGCGCTGTGCTTCGCCGCGCTGGGCCCCCTGATGCTCGTCGCATCGTTCCTCGACGGACTGCGCACGCGCGGCAGGGAGCGGCGTCGCGCGGAGGTGGAATCGGATGCCGCCTGGCAGCGCGCGGAGCGGGAGCTGGAGCAGCTGCACGCCCAGGAACTCGCGACGCTGCGGCGACGCGAGCCGGACGTCGCCGAGTGCCTGCGCGAGCAGCCGCTGCGAGGTCATGCGCCGGTGGGACACGACACCGCGGTGGTGCTGGGACGCGGGGCGCGCGTGAGCCGTGTGCAGGCGCGAGGCGGCGAGGATGAGCGCTCCCGCGCGTTCCGGGCCCGCACGCAGCGGCTCGAGGACGCGCCGGTGTCGGTGCCGCTCGGCGGCGGCATCTGCATCCGTGCACCGCGCCCGGTCGCTCAGGCGGTCGCACGCGCCCTCGTGGCACAGCTCTGCCTCCGTTTCGGTTCCGGCCAACTCGCCGTCTGCGGGGATGCGGCGCCGGAGTGGGCCCTCGAGGCCTTTCCTCACGTAGGACGGCGGCGTGCGGGGTTCCGTCTGCGCGTCGGCGACGGCGACGAGCCGGTGGATGCGGAGATCTGCATCCGGATGCCGGGGGAGGAGGCGCCGGAGGGGATCACGACCATCGTCGACTGCACCGTGCCCCACCGGGCACGCGCGCGGACGCCGGACGGCGACACCGCGGTGTCCGTCGAGGCGATCTCCGCGCGGCAGGCACGGGCGATCGGGGCCCGGCTGACCGCGCGGACCGACGACGAGGGCTCCATCCCCGACCGGATCGGCCTCGACGAGCTCACGCCTGCGGCATCCGTCGGTCTTCTGGCTGCTTTCGGTCGCGGCGAACGGGGCGACCTGAGCGTGGATCTCGTCGAGGACGGTCCGCACGCGATCGTGACCGGGATGACGGGGACGGGCAAGAGCGAGCTGCTCACGAGCTGGGTCGCCGCTCTCGCCGCCGTGCACGCGCCGGAGGACGTCGCCTTCGTGCTGGTGGACTTCAAGGGTGGCACGGCTTTCGATCCGCTGCGGCGGCTGCCGCACGTCGTCGCGGTCGTGACGGATCTGGATGCCGAGGGCGCGCGGCGCGGCGTGGGCAGCCTCACGGCCGAGCTGCGCCGGCGCGAGGCGGCCCTCGCTGCTGCAGGTGTGCGCGACGTCGGCGAATGCACGTCGCTGGGGCGGCTGGTCATCGTGGTGGACGAGTTCGCGGCCCTGCTGCAGGAGCATCCCGAGCTGGGTGAGATCTTCACGGATGTCGCGGCCCGAGGTCGAGCGCTCGGCATGCACCTCGTGCTGGGCACGCAGCGCGCCAGCGGCAGCATCCGGGAAGCCCTCGCCGCGAACTGCCCGCTGCGCATCAGCCTGCGCGTCGCGGAGACGGCGGACAGCAGATTCGTGATCGGCTCGGATGCTGCGGCACAGCTGCGCGGCGGCGTGGAATCCCGTGGACTGGCATTCGTGAGACGGCCGCATGACGGGGAGGCGCTCGCGGTGCGCATCGCGCTGACCGACGAGGCCGATCTGCTCGCCATCGCGCAGCGGTGGGAGGGGCACGCCGCCCAGTCCAGCCCGTGGCTGCCGCCGCTTCCCGCACGACTTCCTCTGCCGTCAGCGGACCGACGGGAGAGCGTGGTCCTGCTGGGTCTGGCGGATGAGCCGCTGCGGCAGCGTCAGCCGCGGGTCGGGCTGGCGTCGGGGGAGCGCCTCGCGGTGATCGGCGGCCCCGGGTCGGGCAAGAGCAGCGCCCTGAGGATGATCGCGTCGCAGCTGCCGGATGCCGTTCTCGTGCCCGCTGATCCGGAGAAGGCCTGGGATGCCGTGGCGGAGCTGGCCGGCGGAAGCCACGGGCCGGTGCTCTGCGACGACCTCGACGTACTGGTCGGACAGTACCCGGCCGACTACGCGCAGCTGTTCCTGACACGTTGGGAGAGCATCGTCCGCGACCCCGCCGGCACCGTGATCGCCCTGTCGCGGGTCTCCGGGCCGCTGGGGAGGCTCGTGGACGCGCTTCCCCGTCGCGCGCTGCTGCGACTCACCAGCAAGGTCGAGCACATCGCGGCGGGCGGGGAACCGGCGGCCTTCGACCGCAATCGGCCCGCAGGACGCGCCTGGCTCGACGACAGGGAGACCCAGCTGTTCCAACCGGATGACGGGTCTCGGTCGACCCCTGCAACCGTCGAGCCCGACCCGTGGGAGCCGAGCAGGCGGGTCGTGGGCATCATCACACCATCGGTCGACGCCACCCGGGCCGCGCTCGCCGGTGCGAGGACGACCCATCGGATCGTCACCCTCGAGCAGGGCGGGCCGTCCGACGGCGATGGGGGAGTGATCATCATCGGCGATCCCGAGCAGTGGCGTGCTCAGTGGGCCCGTCTGCAGACCGTGCGCACGGCTGGTGAGCTCGTGGTCGCGGCGGAGTGCGCGAGTGAGCTCCGCCAGCTCGCGGGCGTGCGCGAGCTGCCGCCGTACGCGCGCCAGCACGAGGACCGCGCCTGGAGTGTGGAGGCCGGAGGTCGTCCTCGCCGTGTGCTCCTCGCCTGAGAGGCTCCGGCGTCAGGGGATGCCGAGGTCAGAGACCGTCGGCCACGCGGATGGCGCCGACACGCTCGCCGCCACCGAGCACCGTCAGCGGCAGAGCCGCGGTGAGGGTCGCCACGTCGGCGTCGCTCAGTCCGCCGGCACGCGCCAGCAGTGTGGCGGCCACGATGGTCGCCGCGCGTCCGTTTCCGTCGAGCATCTTCAACGCGACCGTGGTGCCGTTCGGAGCGACCATGACCATGACGCCTTCGGCGCCGTGCTTCGCGAACACGCCGAGTGTCTCGATGGCGATGGTGTCGGGCTCGCCGGGGCCGGCGATCGTCCAAGGGTTCTCCCGCACCGCGCGCACGAGGGTGCCCGCCACGCGGTGAAGGGCGAAGGGGGAGCGCTCCGAGGCGGTCCCGATGCGGTGGATCGCACGGGCGATGCCGGTCAGCGTGATGACGTGCACGGGTGCGCCGCAACCATCGATCGCCGTCAGTGCGACCTTCTCGCCGGTCAGCCGCTCGACGACCTCGCGGATGTGCGCCTGGAGGGGGTGGGACTGCTCGAGGTACCCCTCGGTCGGCCAGCCGGTCGCTACGCAGGCGCGCAGCATGAGCGCATGCTTGCCCGAGCAGTTCATCCGGATGCGGGACTGCGCGGCGTGATCGCTCATCATCTCGCGGCGGGTCGCGGCATCCGAAGGCCACGCCTCAGGGCACGCGAGGTCATCCTCGGTGAGTCCGCCGGCGGTCAGCATCTCGCGGACCACCTCGACGTGACGGTCGGTTCCGGAGTGGCTCGCCGTGCCGAGAGCGAGCTGCTCGCCCTCCAGAGACGCGCCCGCGGTCATGCTCGCCACGGCCTGCAGCGGCTTCATGCTCGATCGCGGCAGGATCATCGCATCCGCGTTGCCGTGCTGCGCGACCACCTCGCCATCCGGTGAGAGCACCACCGCAGCGCCCACGTGGCGGGATTCCACGAAGCCGCTGCGCTCCACGACGGCGAGTTCGACAGCATCACGGAGAGTCAGCGTTTCCAGCACCCATCCAGCCTAGTGCGCCTGGCAGCCCGGGTCCGGGAGATGCGAGACTGGCCCGATGGCACAGCTCCCGCTCGGCGAACACCACTACGCACTCACCACCACCTGGACCGGAAACCGCGGCACGGGTACCAGCGGATACCGCGACTACGCGCGCGATGTGAACATCGCGATCGACGGCAAGCCGGAGCTGCTCGCATCCGCTGACAGGCCGTTCCGCGGCGATCCGACGCGCTGGAACCCCGAGGACCTGCTCCTGGCGGCGCTCTCGGAATGCCACCTGCTGTCGTACCTGCACGCGTGCGTGACCGCGGGAGTGGTGGTCACGTCCTACCGGGACGCGGCGACCGGAACAATGCGCGAGGACGGGCGCGGAGGCGGAGCCTTCGCCGAGGTCGTGCTGCGACCGCAGGTGACGGTCGCGGATGCCGGTATGGTCGAGGCCGCCGAGCGGGCGCACGAGCAGGCGTATGACTGGTGCTTCATCGCCAACTCCGTCAACTTCCCCGTGCGGCACGAGGCGACGGTGGCCGTCGCCGACTGATGCGCGGGGATCAGCGCCGCTCGTGCGGCAGCGCCTGCTTGATCTTGTCGATCGGGTTCTGCGCCGGCGGCTCGTTGTAGACGCCGGCGAGTTCCTGGCCGCTGAGCTCGTGGATGGCGGCCATGATCTCGTCCGTCGCCAGACGGCGCGCCTTGCCACTGGTCGCCGCGCCGTGCTTGGACACGTCGATCGGCTTGCCGAAGCGCACCGTGACCCGTTCCTTCAGCGACGGCATCGTCGCGCCGACCGGCATCACGCGATCGGTGCCGATCAGGCCGACCGGCACCACGGGGGCGCCGGTCTGCAGGGCGAGGAAGGCCACACCCGTGCGGCCCTTGTAGAGCCGCCCGTCGGTGGATCGAGTGCCTTCGGGATACAGGGCGACAGCGAGTCCCTCCTCCAGCAGCTGCCGCTGCTGGTCGAGGGCGTCCAACGCGGCCTGACCACCGCCGCGGTGCACCGGGATCGCGCCGACCGAGGTGAAGAACTCCCGGGACAGCGCGCCCTTCAGGCCGGTGCCCTCGAAATAGCTGGACTTCGCGAGGAAATGCACCGGTCGGGGCGCGGCGACCGGGATGGCCATCGAATCGATGAACGACAGGTGGTTGCTGGCGAGGATCACGGCACCGTCACGCGGCACGTTCTCACGACCCTCGATGCGAGGGCGGTAGACGAGCTTCGCCAGCGGGCGGGCGACCATCCGACCCACCGCGTACTTGAATCCGGCATGCCGGGGAACCTGCGATTCCGGATCGTGCTCGGATTCGACCGACTGCTCAGAGCTCATCGGAGAAGTTTATCCAGCCCTGCATTCCTCCCACGGCATGGCGCGCGCCGTGGCGTTCAGCATCGACAAAGCCGCATGCGGCAGGATGGGAGCTTCCCCTTCAGCGATCATGAGGTCCCATCTTGCGCGTGCGTCCCCTCGCCCTCCTCTCCACCCTCGCCGTGTCGGCGCTGCTGCTGACCGGCTGCGGTGCGGGCTCCTCGCCCGAGCCCACTCCGAGCGCTTCCGCTGATGCGAGCGGCGGTGACGTGTGCGAGCAGGCGGTCAAGCCGAGTGCGCTCACCGATTCGGTGAAGATCGACGGTGCGTTCGGCAAGCCGTCCACCGCGACGTTCACCCCGAAGCAGGAGGTCAAGGACCTGCAGCGCACGGTCGTGAGCAAGGGCGACGGTGCGGAGATCAAGAAGGGCGACTACGTCTCCTACGCACTCAGCGCGTTCGACACCACCACGGGTGAGAAGCTCGGCGACCTCGGCTACGCGGCCGGCGAGATCCTTCCGCAGAACGTCCTCGCGAACCCGACCCTCTCGCAGGTGATCGGCTGCGTCCCGATCGGCACGCGCATCGCAGCGGCCTTCCCCGCCCAGCAGAGCGGCCCGGGGGCGCAGGTGTACATCATCGACGTGCTCGGCACGGTCGACACCGCAGCATGGGGCGAGCCGCAGGCGCCGGTCGACGGCATGCCGACCGTGAAGCTCGCCAAGGACGGCGAGCCCGGCATCACCATCCCCGAGGGCGACGCACCCAAGGACCTGAAGGTCTCGGTGCTCAAGCAGGGCGATGGCGCGGCCGTCGCCGACGGCGACACCACGCTGCTGCAGTACTACGGCGTCGACTGGGCGGATGGGAAGAGCTTCGACTCCTCCTGGAAGAAGGGCGAGCCGATCTCGATTCCCGGCAACACCTACGTGCCCGGGTTCGTGCAGGCGCTGGCCGGCCAGAAGGTCGGTTCCCAGGTGCTGGTCGTCATCCCGCCCGCGCTCGGATACGGAGAGGATGCCAAGGCTCACGAGCTGGGCGGGAAGACGCTCGTCTTCGTGATCGACATCCTCGCCACCATGCACGCACCGGCTGCCGCCGGACAGTAGTCCCTCCTCCGAGCACGCGCCCCCTCTGCACCCGCGGAGGGGGCGCGTGCTCGCTAGGCTGGCGACATGCGTCGCATCATCGTCCTCGGCTCCACCGGCTCCATCGGAACGCAGGCTCTGGATGTGATCCGCGCGAACCCCCGACGATTCGAACTGGTCGGCATCTCCGCCGGATCACAGGTCGATCTCGTCGCACAGCAGGCCGAGGAGTTCCACCTCGAGCACACCGCGCTCGGAGCATCCGAGTCGGAACAGCTGGTCCGCGATGTCGAGGCGGATGTCGTGCTCAACGCCATCACCGGATCCATCGGACTCGGCTCCACGCTCGCCGCGCTGAAGGCCGGTCGCACGCTCGCGCTTGCCAACAAGGAGTCCCTGATCGTCGGGGGCGAACTGGTGCGCTCGGCGGCCGAGCCCGATCAGATCGTCCCGGTCGACTCCGAGCACTCCGCGATCGCGCAGGCGCTGCGCGCCGGTGCGAAGCAGGAGGTGCGCCGACTGGTGGTCACGGCGTCCGGTGGACCGTTCCGAGGGCGCACCCGTGCCGAGCTCGCCGAGGTCACGCCGGCGCAGGCGCTCGCGCACCCGACCTGGGACATGGGCCGGATGGTCACCACCAACTCGGCGACGCTCGTGAACAAGGGCCTCGAGGTCATCGAGGCGCATCTGCTGTTCGACGTCGACTACGACGACATCGAGGTGGTCGTGCACCCTCAGTCGATCGTGCACTCCATGGTCGAGTTCGTCGACGGATCCACCATCGCCCAGGCATCGCCGCCCGACATGCGTCTGCCGATCTCGCTGGGGCTGGACTGGCCGCACCGCGTCGGCGGCGTGGGGCGTCCGCTGGACTGGCGACAGGCGACCAGCTGGACCTTCGAGCCGCTCGACGACGAGGCGTTCCCCGCGGTCGCGCTGGCCAAGGCCGTCGGGCGTGCGGGCAAGACGCTGCCTGCCGTGTACAACGCCGCCAACGAGCAGGCCGTGAACGCGTTCCACGAGGGGCGGCTGCCGTTCCTCGGCATCGTCGACACGATTCGGCGCGTGCTCGACGTGCATGACGCGCCCGATGAGCTCACGCTCGAGGCGCTCGCGGAAGCGGAGACGTGGGCACGCGCGAAGGCGGACGCCCTGACCGCCTCCGCCTCCTGAAGAACCCGTCTATATGGCGAGAACCGCCCCTCGCGAACGCGAAATGGGGCGGTTTGCGCCATATAGACGGGCTTTGGGGTGGGGTCAGACCCGGTCGTCGTAGGGGACGGGCCAGTGCGAGTCGGGAGCGGGCCAGCCGGCGGCGATGAGGGCGCGGCGGGCCAGCTCGCGTGCCGAGTACGGGGTGCGCACGCCGCGGATGTCGCGGTAGTCCTGATGCCCGGGGCCGGCCCAGAGGATCGCGTCGCCGTCGCCGACCATGTCGATCGCGGCGACGATCGCCTGCTCCGGCGGGGAGAACTCGTGGATCTCCGCATCCGGCCGTGCCTTTCGCGCGCCCTCGACGAGGGTCGCGCGGATGGATGCGGGATCCTCGAAGCGCGGGTGGTGGTCGGTCACGACGAGGATGTCGCTGCCGTCGACCGCTGTGCGGGCCATGTCGAAGCGCTTGGTCGCGTCGCGGTCGCCGTCGGCGCCGAAGAGCATGAGCACCTTGCCAGGCGTGACCCGGCGCACCGCGGCGAGCGTCTTCTCGAACGCGTCGGGGGAGTGTCCGAAGTCGACGTACACGGCAGGGCCGTTCTCACCGGAGACGAACTGGGTGCGACCCGGCAGGTGCGCGATGATCTGCCCGTCGCGCTCGAGGGCCGCGGTGATGCGATCCCAGTCGTAGCCCGCCTCGAGCAGCATGACGATCGCCAGACCGGCGTTGGCGGCCATGTGCTGCCCGATCACGGGGACCAGCGTGGTCAGCGACCGTCCGCCCGGGCCGGTGAGCGTGAACACCGTGCCGTTCTGGCGCTCGTCATCGATCGTGACGACCCAGTCGGCCGCGGCCGCGGCATCCGGGTCGGCGGCGATCGACGGAGTTCCGACGGTCATCACGGGGATGCCGGAGCGCTCCACGACGCGTGCGCCGAACGCGGAGTCCAGGCTGACGACTCCGCGCCGTGCGCGCTCGGGGGTGAACAGCGGCAGCTTCGCCTGGAAGTACTCCTCCATGTCGGCGTAGTCGTCGAGATGGTCGTGGGAGAGGTTCGTGAACCCGGCGACGTCGAACACGATGCCGTCGACCCGGTGCCGCGAGAGCGCCTGCGCGCTGACCTCGACTGCCACGGCCTCGACGTCGCGCTCGCGCATGAGGGCGAGCAGCGCGTGCATCTCGGATGCCTCGGGCGTCGTCAGCCTGGATACGATCACCTCGCCGGCGATGTGCCGCTCGGCCGTCGACGAGAGTCCGGAGACGACTCCGAGCTGATCGAAGATGCCCTGCAGCAGGTGCGAGACGCTGGTCTTGCCGTTGGTGCCGGTCGTACCGAACAGCAGCGGCAGCGGATCGGCGGCCCCCGTGCCGTACACCCACGCGCTGAGCGCGCCGAGCACCGCACGCGGGTCGTCCACGATCACGATGGGAAGGCCGGCCGGCTCGGCGATGTCGGCGCCGGCGGCATCCGTGATGACCGCGACCGCGCCCTGGGCGGCGGCGGTCGGCGCGAACTCGGCGCCGTGCCGGTTCACTCCCTGGATGGCGACGAAGGCCTCGCCCGTGCGCAGATCGGCGGTGGCGAGGGTGATTCCGGTGAGCTGGACGTCCGCGAGGTCACCGCGGGAGTCACGGCCGAAGCGTTCGGAGAGCTCGGCCAGCGCGCGACGGGGTGGGTCGGCGGGGCGGAGCACAGGAGGCAGGGTAGTCATGTCGAATCCATAATCTCACGCGCGGCTGGAGTGTCCGGCACAGCACGGCGCCGGACACCCCAGCCGCGGGATCTCAGCGTCGGCGGTAGGCGCCGATGGCGAGCACGAGCGCGACGATGCCCACAGCGAGACCGCCTCCGCCGAGGACCAGGGGCAGCGCAGACGTCGACGGATCGTCGCCTGCGGCCCCGGCTGCGCCGTCTTGATCTCCGTGGCCCGTGGCGTCGGCCGCCTCCGCCCCGGCCAGCGAGACGACGGGCGCGGGAGCATCCAGCGAATGCGGATCCTCGCCGTCCTTCGCGACCTGCGTCCACTCGTTCGCTCCGGTCACGCAGCGCTGCTCCACGGGGAAGACGAGCTCGTCGGCCGCATGCTTGTCGGTGATCACGGTCAGGCCCACCATGCCGCGCAGCCCCTGGGGCACAGGCTTCACAGCGGTGAATGTCACGGCGGAGACCTTGTCGCCCGCCGTCTTCTCGATGTCCGCGCTCCAATCGGAGTCGAAGGTCGGCCAGGCTCCGCCGATGCCCTCGGGCATGGTGACGCGCAGTGCGGTGGTCGGGGATTCCTCGCATCCATGGCTGAACGAGAAGGTGAGCAGAGTGGACTCGCCCGGCGGGATGCGATCGGGGGAGACGCCGACGTGTGCGGAGGCGGCGGCGGGCACGGCGAGGATGAATGCGCCCGCGAGGGCTGCGGCGAGGACGCCGCGTCGAAGGGTGTGAGACATTGCTTCTCCTTGAGGAGTTCGATGAGGTGCGCCGCAGCGGCGACGCAGGACCGACGCAGGGATGCGCCGGTCGGCGCGGTCGCAGGAAGCGGCGCGCGGGAGGCCGGGCCGAGGAAGATCGGCTCAGGAATGCGGATGACGCGCGGAAGGGGGTCAGCCGAAGACGATGCGGGGGGCGCAGACAGGCGGCCCCCGTCGCCAGGCGCAGTCGTCGAGCAGCCGGGAGGCCGCACGCGGGACTGTGCGCGACACGGGAACGCGGGTGGTGGCGTCGCTGTGGGACGGCGCGGGCTGCGGCGTGCGCAGCAGCGCGCGCACCCAGCGTGCGATCGCCTGAACCAGCAGTTCGCCGCGCCGCAGCAGCACGACGGTGACCACGGCCGCGGCCGCGTGGGCTGCGAGCATGCCAGGAGAGGCGGTCAGCGGTGACGGGGCGGAGGCACCGGGGTCGATGTGCAGGACGATGGCGCCGTGCTGATGCCCGCCCCAGGGCCTGGCCGGTGGGAGTGATCCCGCCCACCACCTCGAAGAGGCCGTGGAAGACCACCTGTGTCGCGGTGACCGCTGCGGCAAGCCCCGGCAGTCGCACGCGGGCGCCCACCAGGAGAGCGGCGACCGGAGTCAGCAGCACAGACACGGTGAGCATGAGCAGCGGATGCGGAACGGAGCCGCCGCCGAAGGTGTGCGACAGCGCGGCGATCATCGTGGCGACGGTGGATGCCGAGGCGCCGCGCAGGAGACGCAGCTGGCGGATCGACACGCTTCCCAGCCTATCGGGGGCGGACGGCGGATTCGTAGGAGCAGGCACTAGCGTGATCGGGTGGAGATTCTGCTGTACGTGGGCGGCATCCTGTTCATGCTCGTCGGGCTCGGCGTGTCGATCGGGTTGCACGAGGTGGGCCATCTGGTGCCGGCCAAGCTGTTCGGCGTGCGCGTCGGCCAGTACATGATCGGCTTCGGCCCCCGGCTGTGGTCCAAGCGCATCGGAGAGACCGAGTACGGGTTCAAGGCGCTCCCGGTCGGCGGTTTCATCTCCATGTCGGGCATGTACCCGCCCTCGAGTCGCACCGGTCCCGCCACCGGAGTCTTCGCCTCGCTGGTGCAGGACGCCCGAACCGCGAACGACGAGACCATCGCCGAAGGCGCCGAGGAGCGGGTCTTCTACCGGCTGCCGGTGTACAAGCGCATCATCGTGATGCTCGGCGGCCCGGTGATGAACCTCGTCCTGGCGCTGCTGCTGTTCACGCTGATGGCCTCGGGCATCGGCATCCAGCAGGCCAGCACCACCATCTCCTCGGTCAGCGCCTGCGTGGTGCCGGCCGGCGTGACCCAGAACGACTGCACCCCGTCGGATCCGGTCGCACCGGCCGCCGAGGCCGGCTTCAAGCCGGGCGACACGCTGATCAGTGTGGGCGGCACCGCTGTCACCACGTTCGCCGAGGCATCGCAGATCATCCAGGACTCGCCCGGGCGCAGTCTGGACGTCGTGGTCGGCCGCGACGGCCAGGACGTCACCCTGCACCTGACGCCTGTGGTCGCCCAGCGCGGCGAGGTCGATGCGAACGGCAGGGCAGTGCTGGACAAGGCGGGTGCACCCGTCACGCACAGCGTGGGCTACGCCGGAATCACGGCGCAGTACGAGTACGCCAGGCAGCCGCTGGGCACCGGCGCCGAGATGACGATGCAGCAGGTCGGGGGAGTGACCTCGCTGATCATCAACCTGCCCGTCAAGCTGTGGAACGTCGGCGTCTCGCTGGTGACCGGGGCCGAACGCGACCCGAACGGGCCGCTCAGCGTCGTCGGGGTGGGCCGGATCGCCGGTGAGGTCGCGGCGGCGGACGCTCCGGTGCTGAACCGTGTGGCGGTGCTGCTGAACCTGCTGGCGGCGCTGAACGTGGCGCTGTTCGTGTTCAACCTGATTCCGCTGCTTCCGCTCGACGGCGGGCATGTCGTGGTCGCGCTGTGGGAGGGGATCAAGCGGATGTGGGCCAAGCTCACCGGACGCCCGGAGCCCGCCCCCGTCGACGCCACCCGGCTCGTGCCGATCACCGTGGTCGTCGCCGTGCTCCTGATCGCGATGGGGGCGCTGCTGATCATCGCCGACCTCGTCAAGCCCATGAACCTGCTCGGCTGACGCCGGTCAGCCGCACACGACCCGCCCTCAGCTCAGCGCGTGCGCCGTCAGCCGCTCCAGCGTGGCGATGCCGTCGCGCGACAGGATCGATTCCAGGTGGCCCTGGATCGATGCGAAGCGCTCGCCGCGGAGCGCGTACACGTCACCGCTGGCGGCATCAGCCGAGACCTCGGCGTCGCCGACCTGCGTCGTGCCGGGCGCGACACGGGCGGTGAAGGTGTTGTAGAAGCCGATCGACGCGTCGTTCTCGAACACGGTGACCACCTTCTGCACGCCCTGATGCGGGGAGTCCAGCGGCACCAGGTCGATGCCGAGCTCGTCGGCGAGAATCTGGTGGCTCAGACATACGGCCAGCAGGGGTGCTCCGGCGCTGCGGCGCCGAGCGACGACCTGCTGCATGCGTGCGATGCGTGCGGATGAGGCATCCCTCGGGTCGCCGGGGCCGGGACCCGAGACGACGAGATCCGCGGCGTCGATGGCCGCGTCGGTCACCGCATTCCACCCGACGATCTGCACGTCGAGCCCGAGATGACGCAGCTGGTGGGCGAGCATTGTCGTGAAGCGGTCCTCCGCGTCGACGACCAGCGCCTGCGTGCCGCGGAAGCGGTCGGCGGCTGCGGAATCCTGCGGCTGCATCCAGAAATCGGCCAGACGGGTGTTCCGGGAGGCCAGCAGCTCCGCGATGGCCGGATCGTCCGCGAGCCTCGCTGGAGCGGGGGCGTCGTCATCGCGCGACTCGGCGACATGGTCGCGCTCGATCGCGCCGATCGCGCCGAGCACGCCGGCCGCTTTGCCGTGGGTCTCGCTGACCTCGCCGGCCGGGTCGGAATGCCGCACGAGGGTGGCGCCGACGGGCACGCGCAGGCGACCCTCGTCGAGATAGACCGTGCGGATGAGGATGGGGGCGTCCAGGTCGTGCCCGCCCTCGTCATTGGGAGTGAACAGTGCGGCGACGCCGGAGTAGTAGCCGCGGGGCTCGCGCTCGTGACGGGCGATCACGGTGCACGCGTTCTGCATCGGCGAACCGGTCACGGTGGGGGCGAACATCGTCTCGCGCAGGATGTCGCGCGGGTCGAGACGGCTGCGCCCGCGCAGCATGTACTCGGTGTGGGTGAGGCGGGACATCTCCTTCAGATGCGGGCCCGTGATGCGCCCGCCGTCGGAGCACACCTGGCTCATCATCTTCAGTTCCTCGTCGACGACCATGAACAGTTCCTCGGTCTCCTTCGTGGAGGAGAGGAACTCGGTCAGTGACTCGGCGGTGGCGCCGCCGGCGGGGTGGCGGAAGGTACCCGAGATGGGGTTCATCGTGACGATGCCCTCGCGGGCGACGACGTGCGCCTCGGGACTCGCGCCGACCGCGATCTGCCCCGGGGTGATCACCGCGAACGTCCAGTACGCGCCCCGCTCGTGCTCGAGCAGCGCCCGGAACCACGTCAGCGCCGCCGTGCGGTCATCCGCGTCGAAAGAGGCGCGGTAGTCGCGCCGGATGACGAAGTTCGCGCCCTCGCCCCGGCCGATCTCCTCGGCGATGACGCGCTCCACGACCGCGGCGTAGTCCTCGTCGGAGATGTCGAACCCGCCGTCGGTGAGAGCGATGGAGTCGGAGGGGAGGGAGGCCATCAGCTCTGCGGCATCCAGCTTCTCGTGTTCGTCGACCAGCAGGCAGCGCAGCGGCGTGCCGTCGTCCTGCGCGGCGAAACCGCGCTCGCGCACCTGGTGATACGGGACCATCGCGAACACCTCGCGGGCGCCGTCCGGCCCGTCGAGAGGGATGTCCGCGAGCATCTCGACGTCGGCGATGTCGCCGGTGAGCAGCTCGACCTCGCCATCGCGTGCGATCAGCACGAACGATGCCGACGGATCGGCGGCGAGGTCTCGGATGCGAGCGGGCAGAGCGGTCATCGGTGTCTCCAGGTTGGGGAATCCGGTGCGGAGAACAAGAAGACCGCCCCGGAAGGCGGTCGTGATCTCGTGGGTACGCGAATCACCGCCTAGAAGGCGGGCCACCAGGTGCGGGTCGCGGACATACCGCGAAAGTATCACATCGAGGATGCCCGGCCCGTGGGTGTGACATCACCGGATGCTGCCGGCGAGGCCCGTCGCCAGCACGGCACCCGGGGCATGCTCGGCGATCATCGCGCGCATCCGGCGACGCGCACCGCGGCCGCGCCGGCATCCAGCCCCCGTGGATGCAGCGGCGGTAGCCTGGAGGAGTGCCAGCAGTGAATCTTGGGATGCCACGCGTCCCCGAAGTCCTCGCGCCCCGTCGCAAGTCCCGCCAGATCAAGGTCGGCAAGGTGCTCGTCGGCGGCAATGCCCCCGTCAGTGTGCAGTCGATGACCACGACGAAGACCACCGACATCAACGGGACGCTGCAGCAGATCGCCGAGCTGACGGCATCCGGCTGCGAGATCGTGCGGGTCGCCGTGCCGTCGCAGGACGACGCGGATGTGCTGCACATCATCGCGGGGAAGAGCCAGATCCCGGTGATCGCCGACATTCACTTCCAGCCGAAGTACGTGTTCCAGGCGATCGATGCCGGCTGCGCTGCGGTCCGGGTGAATCCGGGCAACATCCGCAAGTTCGACGATCAGGTCGGGGCCATCGCGAAGGCCGCGCAAGCCGCCGGTGTGTCGCTGCGCATCGGCGTGAACGCCGGGTCGCTCGACCCGCGACTGCTGGAGAAGTACGGCAAGGCGACCCCGGAGGCGCTCGTGGAGAGCGCCGTGTGGGAGGCCTCGCTGTTCGAGGAGCACGACTTCCACGACTTCAAGATCTCGGTCAAGCACAACGACCCTGTCGTCATGGTCAAGGCCTACCGTCAGCTCGCGGAGCGGGGCGACTGGCCCGCTGCACCTCGGCGTGACAGAGGCGGGTCCGGCTTTCCAGGGCACCATCAAGAGCGCCACAGCGTTCGGCATCCTGCTCGGCGAGGGCATCGGCGACACGATCCGCGTATCGCTGTCGGCACCCCCCGCCGAAGAGGTCAAGGTCGGCCACCAGATCCTGCAGTCGTTGAACCTGCGCGAGCGCAAGCTCGAGATCGTGTCGTGCCCCTCCTGCGGACGCGCGCAGGTCGACGTGTACTCGCTGGCGGATGCCGTCACCGAGGGTCTCAAGGACATGACCGTCCCGCTGCGCGTGGCCGTCATGGGCTGCGTCGTCAACGGTCCGGGCGAGGCGCGCGAGGCGGACCTCGGCGTGGCATCTGGCAACGGCAAGGGGCAGATCTTCGTCAAGGGCGAGGTCATCAAGACCGTGCCCGAGGCCGACATCGTCGCGACCCTGATCGAAGAGGCGAACCGCATCGCCGCCGAGATGGGTGCGGATGCCCCGCTCGGCACCGCGCAGGTCGTCACCAGCTGATTCGCCATGCAGCCCACGCGCGTATCGTTCCCCGACGGCTCCCTCACCGGCGACGGTGAGGTGCTGATCGTCGACCGCGGCTCCTCGGTGATCGTCGTCGACGCCACGCCATTCCACCCGGTCGATCACACCTGGCCGGATCAGCCGGGTGACTCCGGCACGATCACTCTCGGCGGCACCCGCCTGGAGGTCTCCGAGGCCGTGATGGCCGCCGTCGACGAGGAAGGGTCGCTCTTCGTGGGGGTCGACATCCCCGTGAAGCGCGGAGCCGAGGGATGGTCGTGGCTGGTCGCGCATCGGATCGACGGGGCGATTCCCGCCGATGTCGCAGCGGGAGCACGCGTCGTGCTCGACGTGGATGCGGATCGCCGTGCATCCCTCAGCCGCGGGCACACCGCCTGTCACCTGGCATCCCTCGCGCTGGATGCCGCGCTCGCGGATCTGTGGCGCAAGGAGATCGGCACGGACCCGCTAGGCAACCCCGATTTCGAGGGTCGCGCCAATCAGACCAGCCGCATCCACGACGATGGCAGCGTCGACGAGTATCGCCTCGGCAAGAGCCTGCGCAAGGCCGGCTTCGACTCCGAGGGTTTCGAGGGCTCTCTCGCCGAGCGGGAGGCGCGGATCAACGAACTCCTGGCGGGTTGGGTGACATCCGGCGGGGCCAGCCGCATCGACGTCGACGGCCCGAGCATCGCGGACCGGAGGCACTGGCGCTGCGAGCTGCCCGAGGGCGAGGTCGGGTTCCTCTGCGGTGGCACGCATGTGCGCTCGCTGGCCGAGTTCGCCTCGATCACGGTGTCGCTGGACCTCAGCGACCCGCAGCTGCTCGTCATGACGACCAGGGTCGCGCCCGCCTGAGCTCCGCGGAGTCGCCCTCACCGGGTCGTGACGGGCGTACGATTCTCTGCTGAGCAGAGGAGCACACGCATGAAGACACGGAATCTCGGGCTGGGACTGGAGGTCTCGGCCATCGGCCTGGGCTGCATGGGCATGTCGCAGAGCTACGGGCCGAATCCCGGCTCGCGCGAGGACATGATCGCCGTGCTGCGCGGCGCCGTCGACGCCGGCGTGACCCTGTTCGACACCGCAGAGGTGTACGGGCCCTATGTGAACGAGGAGCTGGTCGGGGAGGCGCTCGAACCGGTGCGGGATCAAGTGGTGATCGCGACGAAGTTCGGCTTCGAGATCGGGACCCCCGGTCGGATGAACAGTCGCCCCGAGCACATCCGCGAGGTGGCGGATGCTTCGCTCCGACGCCTGCGCACGGATGTGATCGATCTGTTCTATCAGCACCGCGTCGACCCGGACGTGCCGATCGAGGACGTCGCCGGCACGGTCGCCGAGCTCGTCGCCGCGGGCAAGGTCCGGCACTTCGGGATGTCCGAGGCCTCGGCGGCGACGATCCGGCGTGCGCACGCCGTATTCCCGGTGACGGCCGTGCAGAGCGAGTACTCGCTGTGGACCCGCGACCCGGAGGTGGAGGTGCTGCCCGCTCTGGAGGAGCGCGGGATCGGATTCGTGCCGTTCAGTCCGCTGGGACGCGGATTCCTCACCGGAGCGATCGACGCGAGCACGAGCTTCGCCGACGATGACATGCGCCGAGGACTCCCGCGCTTCACGGAGGAGAACCGCGAGGCGAACAGCGCGCTGGTCGCGCACGTGGCGGAGCTGGCCAAGGAGAAGCACTCGACGCCCGGACAGATCGCGCTGGCGTGGCTGCTCGCTCAGCGCCCCTGGATCGTGCCGATCCCCGGGACACGGCGGATGTCTCGCATCCGCGAGAACATCGGTGCTGCGGAGCTGGAGCTGAGCAGCGCCGAGCTCGACGATCTCGATGCGATCGCGGCGCGGATCGGCGTGCATGGCGAGCGGTACCCGGAGTCGATGCAGCGCACCGTCAACCGCTGACCGGCGGATCCCCACGTCGAGGATGGTTGACTGTCCGGATGCTGTTGAACACGATCGACTCCGGTAGCGGAGACCGCGTCGTGCTGCTGCTGCACGGCATGATGGGCTCCGCGGAGAGCTGGTGGCGCATCGCGCCCGCGCTGCAGCGGAGCGGCTACCGGGTCATCGCGATCGACCTCCCAGGGCACGGACTCTCGCCGCGGGATGAGGCGTGCTCCGTGGCATCCGTCGCGGGTGATGTCATCGAGAGCGTCCAGGCGATCGCGCCCGGCGCGCCGCTCGACGCGATCGGTCACTCCTACGGCGGAACGGTGCTGGCCGCTGTCGCGGAGCGGATGCCGATCCGACGCGCCGTCTATGTCGACACAGCGTGTGCGTTCTCAGGCGGTGAGGATCAGCTCGCCCTCGCCGCACGATACGAGGCCGATCGCCGCAGCCGGACGGATCCCGTCTGGCTGCGCGCCAGTCGGCCGTTCTACAGCGAGACGGATGCCGTCGTCGAGGCGCGCGCGGCCGAGCGCTTCCACCCGATGACGGCCGCGTCGATCTCGTCGGGCGCCGATGTCGCGCACGAGCCTGCGCCGGGATCGATCCTCGTCCGAGCGGAGCCGAGCCGCTTCGTCACGGACGCGGACGCCGAGCGCTTCCGCAGCCACGGTGTCGACGTGCGAGGCATCCCCGGTGCTGCGCACTCCGTCTGGTACAGCCACTTCGACGAGTTCTGCGCGACGCTGCCGGAGCTGTTCGCCTGACCGAGAACACTGATGGTGTGCTCAGTACGCGGCCAGCGCTTCGCCCAGCATCCTGTGGCCCTGTGCCTCGAATGCCTCGTCGCCGACCTGGTGCGCCCAGCAGGCCGTGCCGACCGCCTGGCGCAGGGCTTCGAGCCGCCAGAGGTCCGGGTCGCGCGGGTCATCGCCGTAGCCGTCGAAGAACGCCCGCTCGAGCGCCGGGTGCGACTGCCATTGCTGAGCGGCGAGGCGCGTGAGATCGCTGGATGCCGGGCGGAACGCGAACCGCCCGAAGTCGATCACGCGCACCGTTCCCCGGTCGAACAGCCAGTTGCGGGGATGCCAGTCGCCGTGGGTGGGCACGAGCGTCACGGCGGGAGCGGGTGCCGCCTGCAGCACGGCGCGAGCGCGAGCCGCAGCCGCCGGATCCACGCGGTGCGGCTGGTCGAGCCAGTACAGCGCGCGGGCCGTCGCGCGGGCCTCGTAGTCGGCATCCGTGCGCGACTCCTGCTCGTGCAGGCGGCGCAGCAGTTCTCCGGCCTGCACGTACGTGTCGGACTGCCACTCGGCATCCGTGCCCAGCACCAGCTCACCGGGTAGATGATCCAGCAGGATGACGCGCAGCGGCGCGGAGGAGTCCCGCAGCAGGGCCGCGTGCCCGGTGGTGATCAGGGGAGCGGTGCAGGAGGAGTGCGCCGCGATCTCCCGGGGCAGGTGCGTGTCCTCGGGGCCTGCGGCCTTCACCACGAACTCCTCACCGGCGACGCGCACGTGCAGCACCGTGGTGTCGACCAGGCCCCACGACATGTCGCGGATCAGCTCGGCATCCGGCAGACGTTCATCGACCCAAGCCCGCTGAGCCGCGTCAAGCCCGCCGAATCGCCCGCTCACGCGGCGAACTCGACCTCGCCCTTGGCGACGTCGGTGCCCACCAGATGCAGCGTCACGGTCTCGCCGGGCGTCGTGCCCGCCGGCACGTGCGCCGAGGCGGTCACCGCGGGGTCGGCGATCTGCACCGCTGCACGGTCCTCACCGCGCAACTCGATCACGCTCGCCTGCACGTCGTGTCCGATGAGCGGTCGCAGCAGCGCGGCCTCGACGCGGCTGAGCGTGTCGGCGTTCAGCTGCGACGCACGCTGGCTGGACTGCGCCATCAGCTCAGGCAGCTGCTCGAGCGAGGACGTCGCCCACTCGGGAGCGGGCTGCCCCTGTGAGATCGTGAGACAGATCGCAAGCGACCAGCGGTCGACCAGCCGGCGCAGGGGAGCGGTCGCATGCGCGTAGGGCGCACCGATCGCGGCCTGCTCCAGGTCTCCGTCCGGGAGGGTGCCGTCGAAGGTCACATACCCCGCACCGCGGAACAGCGACGCGGCGGCCTCCAGCACGGGAAGCGTCAGCGGATCGGACTTGTCCAGATCGCGCAGGAAATCGCCGTAGCGCCCCGTCTTCCAGGGCCGGCCGAGCGCTTCGGTCTGGCGGCGGAATCTGGTGAACGCGCTCTCGTCGGGCTGCGGCATGGTGCGCAGCACTCCGACCTTGGCGCCCGTCATCAGCTCGGCGGCCGCCATGCCGGTCATCAGCGACAGCTGCGCGTTCCACTCCTCGACGGCCAGCGGATGACGTCGCTCGATGCTGTAGGTGCCGTCCGGCTTCTGGACGACCTCCTCGTCCGGCAGGTTCAGGCTCGCGCCACCGCGCTGCTGCTCCAGGGCCTGGCGCAGCTCGCCGATCTCCTGCAACAGAGCCAGAGGGCCGGCTTCGCCGCGGTCGACGGAGGCCTGCGCCGACACGTACTCCAGCTGCGCACGCGAGCGCACCAGCGCCCGCTCCAGCCGGAACTCGCTCACCTTCCCGGTGTCGTCCAGCGCGAACGTCCACACCAGTGCGGGTCGCTCCTGATCCGGCAGCAGCGACGCGCGGTCGGTGGAGAGGGCGAGCGGATGCAACGGGATGTTCCCGTCCGCGAGGTACAGCGTCTGTCCGCGCTGACGCGCCTCCGTGTCGATGGCGCCGCCCGGGGTCACGAACCCGGGTACGTCGGCTATCGCGTACCGCACCTGGAAGCCGCTGCCGGCGCGCTCCAGGTGCAGCGCCTGATCGAGGTCCTTGGAACCCAGCGGGTCGAGCGTGACGAACGGCACGTCGCGCAGATCCAGATCGGGTGAGGTCGGCTTCGCGGATTCGGCTTCCGCCAGCGCCTCCTTCGAGAATTCGATCGGCGCCTCGATTCCGGCTCGCAGTGCCGCGAGGGCGGCTGCCAGATCGCTCTGAGCGGCGGATGGGGCGACATGGGATCGACGCTGAGGCATGCCGTCAGCCTATGCCGGTGGGGTCCAGGCAGGTGGAGAGCCCGCCCCGCGCGTCATTCTCGGCCATCCCGGCGCCGAGGTCCACGGCGGGCAGTAGCGTGAGAGACATGACCACCGCAGACAAGGCTCAGACCCTCACCCGTCTCTACGAAGCCCCCGAGATCCTCCGCGTCGTCAACATCTGGGACGTCGTCTCAGCCAAGGCGATCGCCGCCCTTCCCGAGACCCGCGCGCTCGCCACCGCCGGCCACTCGATCGCCGCGACCTTCGGCTACGCGGACGGGCAGATCCCGCGTGAGCTCATGCTCGACATGGTCGGCCGCATCGCGGCCGCCGTCGACCTTCCCGTCTCCGCCGACCTCGACGACGGCTACGGGGATGCCGGTGAGACGACTCGCCTCGCCATCGGCGTCGGCATCGTCGGTGCGAACATCGAAGACCGGATGCGGCCGTTCGCCGAGTCCGTCGCGCAGGTCGAGGCGATCGTGAAGGCCGGGCAGGCGGAGGGCGTCGACTTCGCCCTGAACGCCCGGACGGACGCCATCGTTCGCGGCGGCGACAAGCCGCTCGCAGACAAGCTGGCGGATGCCGTGCAGCGCGGCCGCGCCTTCCTCGACGCCGGGGCCACCTCGGTGTTCGTGCCCGGCATCCTCGATGCCGACGCGACCCGCACCCTCGTCGAGGGGATCGGCGCGGGCAAGGTCAGTGTCATCGGCCTCCCCGGAGCTCTGACCGCCGCGGAGTACGAGGCGCTCGGCGTCGCCCGCATCTCCTACGGACCCATGGTGCAGCGCGTCGCGCTCACCGCCCTGCAGGATCTCGCGACGGATCTGTACGCCGACGGCGTCATCCCCGCCAGCACCCGCGCGCTGAACTGACACTCAGCGCCCTGAACTGACACTCAGCGCCCTGAGCTGACACCGCGACGAAGACGAGTGACCACGATCAGTACAATCGAGAGGTGGTCACTCGTCTATCGAACTTCTTCCTCCGTACGCTCCGCGAAGACCCGGCAGGTGCCGAGGTCGCCAGCCACAAGCTGCTGATCCGCGCCGGGTACATCCGACCGCAGGCGGCGGGTATCTTCGCGTGGCTGCCGTTGGGCCTTCGCGTCAAGGCGAAGATCGAGAAGGTGGTCCGCGAGGAGATGGAGGCGGCCGGCGCGCAGGAGGTGCACTTCCCCGCACTGATGCCCCGCGAGGCATACGAGGCCACGGGGCGCTGGGAGGAGTACGGCGACCTGTTGTTCCGCCTGCAGGACCGCAAGGACGGCGACTATCTGCTCGCCCCGACGCACGAAGAGGCCTTCACCCTGCTGGTGAAGGATCTGTACTCGTCGTACAAGGACCTGCCTCTGACGCTCTATCAGATCCAGGACAAGTACCGCGACGAGGCCCGCCCGCGGGCCGGCCTGCTGCGCGGTCGCGAGTTCACCATGAAGGACGCTTACTCCTTCGACGCGTCCGACGAGGGCCTGGACGTCAGCTACATGTCGCAGCGCGACGCCTATGAGCGCATCTTCCAGCGCCTCGGCCTCGAGTACGCCATCGTGCAGGCCGACGCCGGTGCCATGGGCGGCTCGCGCAGCGAGGAGTTCCTGCACCCGACTCCCGTGGGCGAGGACACCTTCGTGCGCAGCGAGGGCGGCTACGCCGCGAACGTCGAGGCATACGTGACCATGCCTCCGGATGCCGTGGGCTGGGAGGGGACGGCCGAGGCGACGGTGTTCGACTCGCCGGACACGCCCACTATCGACACCCTCGTGGCGCACGCCAACGACGTGCTCGACGGCGAGTACACCGCCGCGGACACGCTGAAGAACGTCGTGCTGGCGCTGCAGCACCTCGACGGCTCGCGCGACCTCGTCATCGTCGGCATCCCCGGTGACCGCGAGGTCGACATGAAGCGCGCCGAGGTCGCCTTCGCTCCTGCTGAGGTCGAGCCCGCCACGGACTCCGACTTCGAGAAGCACCCGCTGCTCGTGCGCGGCTACATCGGCCCCTGGTCGGCTACCGGCGCGATCCTCGGCGAGGAGTCGGCCACCGGCATCCGCTACCTGGTCGATCCCCGCGTCGCGGACGGGACCAGCTGGGTCACCGGCGCCAACATCGACCAGAAGCACGCCCACAGCGTCGTCGCCGGCCGTGACTTCGTCGCGGACGGCACAGTCGAGATCGCGAATGTGCGTGACGGCGACCCGGCCCCCGACGGCTCCGGCCCGGTCTCGCTCGCCCGCGGCATGGAGATCGGGCACGTCTTCCAGCTCGGCCGCAAGTACGCTGAGGCCCTCGGGCTGAAGGTCCTCAACGAGAACGGCAAGCTCGTCACCGTCACGATGGGCTCGTACGGCATCGGCGTCACCCGCATCCTCGCGATCATCGCCGAGCTCAACAACGACGACAAGGGCCTCATCTGGCCGGCGTCCGTCGCGCCCTTCGACGTGCACGTCGTCGCGGCGGGACGCGACCAGGTCGCCTTCGACGTGGCCGAGGACATCGCGAAGCAGCTCGAGTCCGCGCGACTCGACGTGCTCTACGACGACCGCGTGAAGGTGTCGCCCGGTGTGAAGTTCGGTGACGCCGAGCTGGTGGGCGTGCCGAAGATCGTGATCGTCGGACGCGGCGCAGCAGAGGGTCAGGTCGAGCTCTGGGATCGCAGCACGGGAGACCGCGAGTCCATCTCGGCGGCGGATGCCGTGGCGCGCCTGACGCGCTGAGCCCGCGGAGGCTGTGACAGGCTGAGGGCATGACGGATGGCATGCTGGACGACGATCTGCGACACGAGCTCACCGGACTTCTGGAGCGGGCCGGTATCCGTGCGGAGCGCGGGCTGATCACGCGGATGCTGCAGACCGCGCTCCTGCTCGGCAGGGAGAACACCGACCGGCTCGACCTCAAGATCGCATCGTCGGCGCTCAGCGAGATGCGCGATGCGTTCCGCCTGTTCCAGCCCTTCCACAACATCCCCAAGGTGACGGTCTTCGGATCGGCGCGCACGCTGCACGACGATCCGCTGTACGTGCAGGCGCGCGATGTCGCCGCGGCGCTGGCCGGTGATGGGTGGATGGTGGTCACCGGCGCGGGGCCCGGCATCATGCAGGCCGCCGCCGAGGGAGCGGGCTCGAAGATGTCGCTGGGAGTCTCGATCCGACTGCCGTTCGAGGAGCGCGCGAACTCGATCGTCGAGCAGGACGCTCAGATCGTGTCGATGAAATACTTCTTCACCCGCAAGCTCATGCTCATCAAGGAGTCGCGGGGCTTCATCTGCCTTCCCGGAGGATTCGGGACGATGGACGAGATGTTCGAGCTGCTCACCCTGCAGCAGACCGGCAAAGCGGAACCCATGCCGATCGTGCTGCTCGATGAGCCGGGCGGCTCGTTCTGGACCGGCCTGAAGACCTTCATCGACGAGCATCTGGTGCCCGCAGGCGTGATCTCTCCGCAGGACCTCGACCGTGTGCTCATCACCGACTCCGTCGAGGAGGCGGTCGCCGACATCACCGCCTTCTGGCGCAACTACGACTCGCTGCGCTGGGTGGGAGACCGCCTCGTCCTGCGGCTGGTCCACGAGCCCACGGATGCCGACGTGCAGAGCCTGAACGAACGATTCGGCGACATGTGCGCCGAAGGGCGCATCGAGCGCAGCGGAGCGCTGGAGACGGAGATCGCCGACGGCGACGTGGTGGAGCTGCCGCGCCTGGTGCTCAACCTCCGCCAGCGTGCGGTCGGGTCGCTGTTCGCGCTCATCCGCGCGATCGACGAGCTGCCCTCGGCCGTCTGAATCCGGTCGTCCGAGTTCTGGCCGCCCGAGCACGCGGGCGGTCCGAGCACGAAGGGTTCAACGTCTGTTCACCGCCGCGTCGATCCGGCCGAGCATCCTTTCAGGTGCCGCCATCCGACCAGGAGGACTGATGACCCTGACCGAACCCACCCGACGAAACCTGCCCATGCTCGACCACGTGCGGGGCAAGCGCTCGGCCGTGACGTGTGAGCTCAAATGCGCCAACGCGTGCATGGGGCCGGAGTGCAACACCTCCGCCAACGAGGACTTCCGCTCGATCGCATCCGCCGTCTTCTCGCGTCGTGCGCTGTTCGGCCTCGGCGCCGCAGCCGCAGTGGCCGTGGCCGTCGGCGTCGGCAAGGGCGCTCCGGTGTCCTCGCCCTCCGCAGCCGGTGTCGCGGGCCCGGGCGCATCGTTCGCCCGTCCCGGCCGTGCGGGGCTCTCCTTCGGCGCCATCGCGCCCGTGCCCGCCGCAGTCGATGCGTTCACCGTGCCGGCGGGCTACACCTGGAAGCCGATCATCCGCTGGGGCGATCCGCTGTTCTCGCGCACCCCCGCGTTCGACATCGACGCACAGACGCCCGAGGCGCAGGCCGAGCAGTTCGGCTACAACAGCGACTACCTCGACATCGTCGCGGACCCGAGCGGGAAGACGGGCGTACTCGTCAACAACCATGAGTACGTCAACCCCCAGCTCATGTTCCCGGACACCACGGATGCCGCAGAGCTGCGTCGCCGTGGCGAGATCTACAAGGCCGCGCAGGGCATGTCCGTCGTGGAGATCCGCCGCCGCAAGGTCGGCGACCCGTGGGAGTACGTCGTCGGCGGTCGACGCAACCGTCGCATCACCGTCGAGACCGAGTTCGAGCTGACCGGCCCGGCGGCGGGATCCGACCTGGTCAAGACGGCGGCCGACCCCGCGGGCCGCTGGGTGCGCGGCACTCTCGGCAACTGCGCCGGCGGCACCACGCCGTGGGGAACGATCCTCTCCGGTGAGGAGAACTTCAACGGCTACTTCGCCTGGGCCGCCGACACCACCGAGCAGCAGCGCTACAGCGGCTCGAGCACGACCAGCACCTCGACGGGCTGGGAGGCGTACGACCCCCGCTTCGACGCGCACGACCCGGCGTACGTCAACGAGCCGAACCGCTTCGGTTACATCGTGGAGATCGACCCGCAGGACCCGACCTCCACGCCGCGCAAGCACACCGCCATGGGCCGGTTCAAGCACGAGGGCGCCAACGTGCGCGTCGCCGAGGACGGACACGTCGTGGCCTACATGGGCGATGACGAGCGCAACGACTACCTGTACAAGTTCGTCTCGAAGAACCGCATCTCGGGCTCGCGTCGCAAGAACCTGTCCCTGCTGAGCGAAGGCGACCTGTACGTCGCGAAGTTCAGCGGCAACTCGCCCGTCGCCGAGGTCACCGGCTCGGGCGCACTGCCCTCCGACGGAGCGTTCGACGGCACCGGGATCTGGATCCCGCTCACTCAGCGCGGACGCAGCGTCGTGCCCGGCTTCACCACCGAGCAGGTGCTGGTGCACACGCGCCTCGCCGCCGACGCGGTCGGTCCGACGAAGATGGACCGCCCTGAAGACGTCGAGCCGAACCCGGTCACCGGCAAGGTGTACGTCGCCCTCACCAACAACAGCAAGCGCACCGAGGTCGACGAGGCGAACCCCGTCACCGGCAACCGCTACGGCCACGTCATCGAGCTGACAGAGACCGCGGGGCAGGGCGGCACGACGTTCGGCTGGAGCATCCTGCTGCTGTGCGGCGATCCGAACACGTTCGACAGCGCGTACTTCGCGGGCTTCCCGAAGGAGCTCGTCTCGCCGATCTCCTGTCCCGACAACGTGGCGTTCGACTCGGCGGGCGACCTGTGGATCTCCACCGACGGCGCACCGAGCACGATCGGCTACGCCGACGGACTGTTCAAGGTGCCGCTGACGGGCCAGGAGCGCGGCCACGTCCAGCAGTTCCTCGCAGTGCCGCGCGACGCCGAGACGTGCGGGCCGGTCATCCACGACAAGGAGGGCCTGGTCTTCGTCGCTGTCCAGCACCCGGGCGAGGACGGCACGTTCGACGTCCCGCGGTCGCTGTTCCCCGACTACGGGTCGAACGCGCCCGGCGACGTCGCCGCGGCTCCTCGTCCGGCCGTGGTGCAGGTGCACCGGGTCTGACCCGCGTCGCGACGCCCCCGGTGAGTGCCGGGGGCGTCGCCGTGCGCGGCTCGTCCGGCGCCCTCCGTTTCGGCTATTCTGGACGGATGCCCGCGGAGCGTCTTTCCGCGGATGAGAGCTGAATAGAGGAGACCGCTGATGGACATCGAACTCGGACTGCTGCGAGGAATCGAGAAGGAGAAGGGGATCCCCTTCGACGAGCTCGTGTCGATCATCGAGCAGGCCATCCTCACCGCCTACGGCAAGCACGTCTCCGAAGAGGGCACGATTCCCGACGGCGTGCGTGTCGAGCTCAACGACAAGACCGGACATGTGGCCGTGCTGCAGCCCGTCAAGGACGAAGAGGGCGCGATCATCGGCGAGGAGGAGACCACTCCTGACGACTTCGGGCGCATCGCCGCCTACGCCGCCAAGCAGGTCATCGGCCAGCGACTGCGCGACATCGCCGATGACGCGGTGCTCGGCGAGTTCCGCGGCAAAGAGGGCGACATCGTCGCCGGCGTCATCCAGCAGGGCCCGAACCCCCGCATGATCCACGTCGACCTCGGTTCCGTCGAGGCGATCCTCCCTCCCGAGGAGCAGGTCCCCGGCGAGGAGTACACGCACGGCACGCGCCTGCGCGTGTACGTGACCAGTGTCGCCAAGGGAACCAAGGGTCCGCAGATCACGGTCTCGCGCACCCACCCGGGCCTGGTCCGCAAGCTCTTCGCCCTGGAGGTCCCCGAGATCGCGGCCGGGCTGGTCGAGATCGTCTCTCTCGCCCGCGAGGCCGGTCACCGGACCAAGATCGCGGTCAAGGCGAACGACCCGTCGGTCAACGCCAAGGGAGCGTGCATCGGTGAGATGGGTCGCCGCGTGCGCGCGGTCACCGAGGAGCTGTCGGGCGAGAAGATCGACATCGTCGACCATCACCCCGACCTGGCGACCTTCGTCGCCAACGCGCTCTCGCCCGCCAAGGTGACCTCGGCCTTCGTGCTGGACGCCAACATCAAGGCGGTCCGCGCACTGGTTCCCGATTACCAGCTGTCGCTGGCGATCGGCAAGGAAGGACAGAATGCGCGCCTCGCGGCGAAGCTGACCGGCGCGAAGATCGACATCCAGCCCGACAGCGTGATGGAGTGACGGACCCCCCGGCGCGGTGCGCCGGGCTTCGGACAGTGCGGTGAGGTGTAAGATGGATGTTGTACGAACGTGTGTCGGTTGCCGCGATCGTGCCTCTCGAACCACTCTGATCAGAGTGGTCCAGCACAACGGCGAGCTCGTCTTCGACGAGCGAGGCGTGCTGCCGGGGAGGGGCGCATGGCTGCATCCGACATCCGAATGTCTGGCTGCCGCTCTGCGGCGCCGGGCTTTTGCACGAGCACTTCGCGTCTCACCTGCCATCGGTTTCCCCGAGGCGGAGGATGCGCAGACCATCGAACAGTACGGCTCGAAGAACAAAGGCTGAACGGCTATGGAAACAAAGTGAACGGCTCGAAATGAGACCCGTCCGCGACTAGTGGTCTGCCCTGTCAGGGTGGACCGACCCCGACAGGAGAATTGTGGCTGGTAAACCACGCGTACACGAGATCGCCGCTGAACTCGGCATCGACAGCAAGTTCGCACTCGCGAAGCTCAAGGAGCTGGGCGAGTTCGTGAAGAGTCCCTCTTCGACCATCGAGCCCCCTGTGGCGCGCAAGCTTCGCGCTGCCATCGAGGCCGATCCCGCGGCGAAGGCCGCGGCACCCAAGGCTGAGGCGAAGCCCGCAGCGAAGGCTCCGGCGCCCTCCGGCGTCAAGTCCGGCGCTCCGGTGCCCGGACCCAAGCCCGGACCGAAGCCCGCCGCGAAGCCGGAGACTCCGGAGCCGCAGGCGGAGAGCACCCCGGCACCGGTCGAGGACAAGCCCGCGGCGACGCCCGCTGAGTCCCAGCCGGCCGGCCCCAAGCCCGGCGGCAGCGCACCGAAGCCCGGCGCATCGCGCCCGGGCAACAGCCCCTTCGCCTCGGCGCAGGGAATGGGCGCGCGTCCCGCAGGTCCTCGCCCCGGGAACAACCCGTTCGCGTCGGCACAGGGCATGGGCCAGCGTCCTACCCCCGGCAACATCCCGCGTCCGCAGGCTCCGCGCGCTGACTCCCCGCGAATCGGCGCTCCGCGTCCCGGTCGTCCCGGCGGCCCCGGCGGCCCCGGTGGCGCACGCGGCGGTCAGGGCGGTCGTCCCGGTGGCGCACCGTTCCAGCAGCGCTCCGGCGGCCCCGGTCGTCCTGGCGGCGCCGGCGCTCCCGGTGCAGGTCCCGGCGCGCGTCCCGGTGGCGGCGGCGGATTCGCCGGTCGTCCCGGTGGTGGCGGCGGTCGTGGTCGTGGACCCGGCGGCGGTACCGCAGGTGCCTTCGGCAAGGGCGGCGGCAAGAGCAAGCAGCGCAAGTCGCGGCGGGCGAAGCGCCAGGAATTCGAGATGCGGTCGGCGCCGATCGTCGGCGGCGTCAACGTCTCCAAGGGCAACGGCGAGATCATCCGCCTGCGCCGCGGCGCATCGATCGCGGACTTCGCGGACAAGCTCGAGGCACTGAACGGTTACACCGTTCAGCCCGGAACGCTGGTCACCATCCTCTTCAACCTCGGCGAGATGGCCACGGCCACCGAGTCGCTGGACGAGGCGACCTTCGAGGTGCTGGGCGAGGAGCTCGGCTACAAGATCCAGATGGTCTCGCCCGAGGACGAGGACAAGGAGCTCCTCGAGGGCTTCGGTCTCGACCTCGATGCCGAGCTGGAGGCGGAGAGCGAGGATGACCTCGAGATCCGTCCCCCGGTGGTCACCGTCATGGGTCACGTCGACCACGGTAAGACCCGACTGCTCGACGCGATCCGCAAGTCCAATGTCGTCGAGGGCGAGGCCGGTGGCATCACCCAGCACATCGGCGCGTACCAGATCTGGACCGAGCACGACGGCATCGAGCGTGCGGTCACCTTCATCGACACCCCGGGTCACGAGGCGTTCACCGCCATGCGTGCCCGTGGTGCGCAGGTCACCGACATCGCGATCCTCGTGGTCGCCGCCGACGACGGCATCATGCCGCAGACGGTGGAGGCCCTGAACCACGCCCAGGCGGCCGGTGTGCCGATCGTGGTCGCGGTGAACAAGGTCGACAAGCCCGAGGCCAACCCGGCCAAGGTCCGTCAGCAGCTCACCGAGTACGGTCTGGTCGCCGAGGAGTACGGCGGAGACGTGCTGTTCGTGGATGTGTCGGCCCGTGCGGGCACCGGCATCCAGGAGCTCGTCGATGCCGTCCTGCTGACCGCCGACGCGGGTCTGGACCTCACGGCCAACCCGAACAAGGCCGCTCGCGGTGTCGCCATCGAGGCGAAGCTCGACAAGGGCCGCGGTTCGGTCGCGACGGTGCTGATCCAGTCCGGAACGCTGCACGTCGGCGACTCGATCGTGGCGGGAACGGCTTACGGCCGCGTCCGCGCCATGCTCGACGAGAACGGCGACTCGGTCGAGTACGCAGCTCCGTCCCGCCCCGTGCAGGTGCAGGGTCTGAACTCGGTGCCCCGCGCCGGTGACGTCTTCATCGTCACCGACGAGGACCGCATGGCGCGTCAGATCGCTGAGAAGCGCGAGGCCGTCGAGCGCAACGCCCTGCTGGCCAAGGCCCGCAAGCGCATCTCGCTCGAGGACTTCACCCGTGCTCTCGAAGAGGGCAAGGTCGAGACGCTCAACCTCATCATCAAGGGCGACGTGTCCGGTGCCGTCGAGGCGCTGGAGGAGTCGCTCCTCAAGATCGAGGTCGACGACACCGTGCAGCTGCGCATCATCCACCGTGGTGTGGGTGCGGTCACGGAGTCGGATGTGAACCTCGCGACGATCGACAACGCGATCATCGTGGGCTTCAACGTCCGCCCCGACCCCAAGGCCCGTGAGGCTGCGGCCCGCGAGGGCGTGGATGTCCGGTTCTACTCGGTCATCTACTCGGCGATCGACGAGATCGAGAACTCCCTCAAGGGAATGCTCAAGCCGGAGTTCGAAGAGGTCCAGTCGGGTGTCGCCGAGATCCGCGAGGTGTTCCGCTCCTCGAAGTTCGGCAACATCGCCGGTGTCATCGTCCGCTCGGGAACGATCACGCGCAACGCGAAGGCCCGTGTCATCCGCGATGGCATCGTCCTCGCAGATGGCCTCGCCATCGAGTCGCTGCGTCGCTTCAAGGACGACGTCACCGAGGTCCGCACGGACTTCGAGGCCGGTATCGGTCTGGGCAAGTTCAACGACATCCAGATCGGCGACGAGATCGAGACCATCGAGATGGTCGAGAAGACCCGCAGCTGATCCGATCAGACAGGTGAGGGGCGCCCGCTGGGCGCCCCTCATTCTTCACATAGGGAGTGGGAATCATGGCCGGAGAACGACAGGCACGGTTCGCGGACCGCATCCGCGTCATCCTCGCCGAGCGTCTGGAGAAGGGACTGCGCGACCCGCGCCTCGGGTTCGTGACGATCACCGACGTGCGCGTGTCCGGAGACCTGCAGCATGCCTCCGTGTTCTACACGGTGCTGGGGACCGACGAGGAGCGCGTCGCCAGCGGTGCTGCGCTGACGTCGGCCACAGGGCTGCTGCGCAAGGAGGTGGGTCGTCAGCTCAACGTGCGCCTCGTGCCCACGCTGGAGTTCATCGCGGATGCCCTGCCCGAGAACGCCGGGCACATCGCCGACCTGCTGCGGCAGGCGCGTGAGCGCGACGAAGAGGTGGCGAAGCTCGCCGTGGGTGCGACCCACGCCGGCGACGCCGACCCGTACGTGCGCGACGAGGACGACGAAGAGGACTGATTCGAGCGCCGTCAGCGGGGGAGCAGCAGCATCCCCGCTGACGCCTCGATCAGCCCGTCGACGATCAGCGAGTCGATCGCGCGGTCGCGCTGGACGGCATCCGGCCAGTCGGGGAGCACCTCATCCGCCGGCATCCGATGGTCGACGGCGCCGCGCAGCGCCCGCAGCACTCCGCCGCGGGCCTGACGGTCAGAACCCTCGTACCGCGCCTGACGGCGACGGGTGTCACCGGTGTCCGGCCGGCCCGCGGCGAGCCAGGCGCATTGCGCGGCTATCGGACAGGCCTCGCACTTCGGCGCCCGAGCCGTGCACACGGTCGCCCCCAGCTCCATCATCGCCGCGTTGAACACCGCCGACTCGTCGACGTCCTCGGGCATCAGAGCCGACATACGCTCAAGGTCCCGTTTCGACGGCGGGTCCGGCTGAGCACGGCCGTCCACAGCGCGCGCGATCACCCGACGGGTGTTGGTGTCGACCACGGGATGCCGGTCGCCGTAGTGGAACACCGCCACCGCGCGGGCCGTGTAATCGCCGATGCCCGACAGCTCCAGCAGCGCTCCGACATCACGGGGGACCACTCCGCCGTGGCGCTCGACGGTCTCCACCGCGGCACGGTGCAGCCAGAGAGCGCGGCGCGGATAGCCCAGGTTCGCCCACTGGTGCACCACCTCGGCCGGCGTGGCCGTGGACATGGCATCCGGTGAGGGCCATCGCTCCAGCCACGCGGTCAGATGCGGGATCACCCGAGCGACCGGCGTCTGCTGCAGCATGAACTCGCTGACCAGCGTTCCCCACGCACCATGACGATCCGAGAACTCGGTCCGGCGCCACGGGAGGTCACGCGCCTCGCGGCGGTACCAGTCGGCGAGCACGCGAGGATCGGGGGCTGCGGACGGCATCCCGCCAGCCTAGACGAGCACCGCGACTCGGTAGGCTGAACGAGTGGCATCGCATGGCATCCTCCTCGTAGACAAGCCCGGTGGTCTGACCAGTCATGACGTGGTCGCGCGCGTCCGGCGGGCGTTCGGCACCCGCAAGGTCGGGCACGCCGGCACCCTCGACCCGATGGCGACCGGCCTGCTGGTGATCGGCATCGAGGGCGCCACCCGACTGCTGACGTACATCGTCGGCGCCGACAAGACCTACACGGCCACCATCCGCCTCGGCTCGCGCACCACGACCGACGACGCCGAGGGCGACCTCGTCGACACCGCGGATGCCGGGGCCTGGGCGAGCGTGGACGACGAGGCGGTGCAGAACGGCATCCGCAGCCTCACCGGTGCGATCTCGCAGGTGCCGAGCTCCGTCTCCGCCATCAAGGTCGCCGGTCGCCGCGCCTACGATCTGGTGCGCGCGGGGGAGAGCGTCGAGCTGGCCGCCCGAGAGGTGACGGTCTCGCGCTTCGACCTGATCGCCCAGCGGCGCACGGCGGACTTCCTCGACCTGGATGTGATCGTGGACTGCTCCTCGGGAACCTACATCCGCGCCCTGGCGCGCGACCTCGGTGACGCGCTCGGCGTGGGCGGTCACCTCACGGCGCTGCGTCGCACCCGGGTCGGCGGCTTCCACGTCGAGGACGCCGTGGGCATCGATGATCTCGACGGTGCGCCGACCCTGAGCCCCGCAGCGGCTGCGGAGCGCGTGATGCCGGTGCTGCCGGTCACGGCCGAGGAAGCCCGCGATCTGCGCCACGGGAAGCGTCTGGTCGGTCAGCGCGACCGGCTGACGGCATCCGAGGTGGCCGCCCTCGACCCCGACGGAGCGCTCGTCGGCATCCTCGAGGCACGCGGCAAGGACATCAAGAGCGCCATGAACATGCCGGAGGTGCAGGCGTGATCCTGTGGTTCACCATCGTCCAGATCGTCATCGCGTGCGCGGCGGGCCTCTTCTGCCTCATCCTCGGCTTCGCCGGGCGGCGCCCGAGCGACTACTCGGTCGGCAGCGTGCTGCTGATGGAGGTGCTGCTGATCGTGCAGGCCGTCATCGCGATCATCTCACCGCTGGCGGGAAATCCGCCCACCGGCGACCTTCTCGAGTACTGGGTCTATCTGATCGGCGCCTTGCTGCTGCCCGCCGGCGGCGTGGTGTGGGCTCTGCTGGATCGCACGCGTTGGAGCACGGTCGTCCTCGGCGTCGTCGGCCTGTCGCTGGCGATCATGCTGTGGCGGATGCAGACGATCTGGACCGTGCAGATCGCGTGATCCGAGCGGATTAGGATGGTGGACGCAATGTCCCACACCGATGCATCGCCCCAGATCCACTCGCGCACCCGAATGACGGGTATCGGCCGGGTTCTCGTCATCGTCTACGCCGTGATGGCTCTCGGCGCCACCGGACGCAGCTTCGTGCAGATCGTCCGTCGCTTCGACGAGGCACCCTTGGCGTACTCGCTGTCCGCGATGGCCGCCGTCGTGTACATCGTCGCGACTCTCGCGCTGATCCTCGCGCACCGCCGTGGCTGGTACACGGTCGCCTGGATCGCGATCGTCTTCGAGCTCACCGGCGTGATCGTCGTGGGGGCGCT
The DNA here is from genome assembly GCF_030816235.1 of Microbacterium sp. W4I4. Taxonomy (NCBI): domain Bacteria; kingdom Bacillati; phylum Actinomycetota; class Actinomycetes; order Micrococcales; family Microbacteriaceae; genus Microbacterium; species Microbacterium sp. W4I4. The sequence continues at coordinate 846,742 of NZ_JAUSXT010000001.1, read as the reverse complement.
GAGCCTGCTCGTGCCGGCGCTGTTCGGACACGACAGCGTGTGGTCGTACTTCGGCATGGGCTACGTCTTCATCCCGCTCGTGCTGCCGGTGTTCGGCCTGTGGTGGCTGCGCACGCACCCGCCGAAGGGAGAGCAGGCATGATCGTCTTCCGCGACCTCTCCGAGGTGCCCGCGGACTTCGGTCCCAGCGTGGTCGCGATCGGCAAGTTCGACGGCGTGCACCTGGGCCACCGTGCGGTCATCGAGCGGATGCGCGAGGACGCGCGGGCCGCGGACGCGCGCGCCGTGGCCGTGACGTTCGACCGCAACCCGCTCGAGATCCTGCGGCCCGAGTCGTGCCCCGAGAACGTCGTGGTCACCGATCGCAAGCTGGACCTGCTGGGCGAGCTGGATCTGGATGCCACGCTGCTGCTCACCTTCGATCGCGCGCTGGCGTCGCTGGCGGCAGAGGACTTCGTGAGCGACATCCTCGTCGACGCGCTGCACGTCGTGACGGTGCTGGTCGGGCGGGACTTCCGCTTCGGCAGCGGCGGCAGGGGAGACGTCGCGCTGCTGCGCGAACTCGGCCCGCGCTACGGATTCACCGTCGACGTCGTCGAGGACGTGCATCCTGACGGCGGCGAGCGACGGGTGTCTTCCACCTGGATCCGCGAGCTGCTGGCGGCAGGCGACGTCGTCGAGGCCGCCAGGGTGCTCGGACGCCCGGTCTCCGTGTCGGGCGAAGTCGTGCACGGACTCAAGCGAGGGCGCGAACTCGGCTTCCCGACCGCGAACCTGTCCGAGGTCATCGATGCACTCGCGCCCGCCGACGGCGTCTACGCCGGCTGGCTGGACGACCACGACACCGGCATCCGGCATCCGGCCGCGATCTCGGTGGGGACGAATCCGACCTTCGACGACGTGCATCGTCGTCAGGTCGAGGCGCATGTGCTCGACGAGGTCGGACTGGACCTGTACGGCCACCACGTGACCGTGGAGTTCACCTCGCATCTGCGCGGGATGGTCGCGTTCGACGGGATGGACGCGCTCATCGCGCAGATGGCCGCGGATGTCACCGAAGCGCGGACACGCCTCGAAAAGGATTGACGATCGCATCAACGCCGGGGATGCCGTAAACTATGCCCTGGCATCCGATGTCCGCCGTACGACGCGCGCAGACCGGAGTCGCCGTCCGCACGGTCCTGGCTGGCGCCACACGCGGATCACAGTACGAACCGAAGGCCCCTTCGGCGCTTCGGCACTCACGCTCAGGAGGAGCATGCCGACCACGGCGACTGCCGCATCGCGGCGCAAGAAGACCTCTCGTCGCGACGAAGAGGCACCGCTGATCCCCATCCTCGCGCGCAAGGTGCGCGAGATCGAGGCGAAGGCGCAGCGATCCAAGCTCGGACCCACGAATCGGGTCAAGTTCCAGGTGATCGCGTTCCTGGTGCGCGAAGAGCGTGCCAGGGTGAAGACGGATGCCGAGTTGATCGACTCCGCACGTGCGGAACTGCTCAAGCGACTCGATGGCGTTGCGACGATCCTCGCGAAGACGGCCGCACGCGACACCTCGCTGATCCAGCTGCTCGAGGCAGACCAGGCGACCTCTCCGGTGGCGAAGCGGATGCGACGCGACTGGCTCCTCGAGTCCGGTGCGGAACTCGCGCCCGAGGAGCTCATCATCACCGACGTGGCGCCCGTCAGGGTCACGAACGTCGTCCCCGCCGCCCTCGCCGAGAAGCAGGTGACCCCGCCGTCCGTGGAGTCGCGACAGCTCGCCAACCCCTTCCTCGAGCCGGACCTCACCCCGAGAGCGGCTTCCGTGCCTCGTCGCCGGTTGGACGGCTGGGAGCTCATGGGACCGCTCTACAAGGCCTTCGAGTCGGGTGCGGGCGGGGGAGCGGCCACCATGGAGCTGCCTCCGACCCCCGAGTACGACCACCTCTCGCCGAAGGGCCGCGAGGTGATGGTGCACCAGTCCCGTTTCGTCGAGGCCGTCCGCGCCGGTCACCGCAGCTTCCTGCTGGCCGACGAGCCGGGTCTCGGAAAGACCGCGCAGTCCGTGCTCGCAGCCTCCGTGGCCGACGCATACCCGCTGCTGGTCGTCGTCCCCAACGTGGTGAAGATGAACTGGGCGCGCGAGGTGGAACTGTGGACCCCGCAGCGCCGCGCGACCGTCATCCAGGGCGACGGCGCGGACATCGACGCCTTCGCCGACGTGTTCATCGTCAACTACGAGATCCTCGACCGTCACCTGTCGTGGCTCGGCGAGATCGGCCTGAAGGGCATCGTCGTCGACGAGGCGCACTTCATCAAGAACCTCTCCTCGCAGCGCTCGCAGAACGTGCTGGCGCTGGCAGCACGGGTGCGCGAGCGCACCCGTGACCCGCTCCTGCTCGCGCTGACGGGAACCCCGCTGATCAACGACGTCGAGGACTTCGACGCGATCTGGCGGTTCCTCGGCTGGACCAACGGCGAGAAGCCGACTCCGCAGCTGATGGAGAAGCTGGACGCAACCGGGCTCACCCCCGCGGACAAGTCCTTCTACGCCGAAGCGCGCGAAGCCGTGATCTCGATGGGAATCGTGCGCCGGAAGAAGAAGGACGTCGCGGCCGACCTGCCCGACAAGCTCATCGCCGACCTGCCCGTGCAGCTCGACGACGAGTTCGGACGCAGCATCCGTCAGGCCGAGCGCGAGCTCGGGGAGCGGATGGCCGCGAAGTACCGGCGCATCGTCGAGGCCCGCGCGGCCGCGCACGGTCCCGCGACCCCCGGGGAGATCAACGACGACATCGTCCGCCTCGTCGCGCACAACGAGCTCGAGGAATCCAAGGCTGCCGGCACCGGGGGCGACAACGTGTTCACCATGGTGCGCAGGATCGGTCAGGCCAAGGCCGGACTCGCCGCCGACTACGCCGCTCAGCTGCAGCGCTCGGTCGCGAAGGTCGTGTTCTTCGCGAAGCACATCGACGTCATGGATCAGGCGGAGGCGCATTTCGCCGCATCCGGAATCAAAGCGGTCTCGATCCGTGGGGATCAGTCCACGCCCGCACGCCAGCAGGCCATCGACGCGTTCAACACCGACCCCTCGGTCGGCATCGCGGTCTGCTCGCTGACGGCGGCCGGCGTGGGCGTGAACCTGCAGGCGGCGTCGAACGTCGTACTGGCCGAGCTCAGCTGGACGGCCGCGGAGCAGACCCAGGCGATCGACCGGGTGCACCGCATCGGCCAGGACGAGCCCGTCACCGCGTGGCGAATCATCGCCGCGCACACGATCGACACGAAGATCGCGGAGCTCATCGATCAGAAGCAGGGTCTGGCCGCCCGTGCACTGGATGGCGAGGCTGTCGAGGAGACCGCGAGCGAGTCCGTGCAGATGGCGGCGCTCATGCACCTGCTGCGGGAGGCGCTGGGCGGCGACTGAACGTCATCGACTCCGCAGAGGGCGTTAAGAACAACAGTTCTTGGCGCCCTCTGTCGTTGATTCGGATGCGATTCGGCAAAGTATCGACGTATGGCCATAACGGCTCGGCAAGATTCTCGTTTTTCATGCGATGCGGAATGGCATCGACCTGGGTTCACCACTAGGGTCGGATGCAGGCAGCGTCGCCCTTACCCCTTTCCCCGAATCATGAAGGCAGCAGCATGAAGATCGGCATTCTCACCAGCGGCGGCGACTGCCCCGGCCTCAACGCAGTCATCCGCGGCATCGTGCTCAAGGGCACCACCACGTACGACCTCGAGTTCGTCGGCATCCGCGACGGCTGGCGCGGCGTCGTGGACGGCGACTTCTTCCCGCTCACCCGTCACGAGGTGAAGGGGCTGTCCAAGGTCGGAGGCACCATCCTCGGCACCAGCCGCACCAATCCCTACGAGGGATCGCGCGGCGGCGCCGAGAACATCGCCAAGACGCTCGCCGCGCACGGTATCGACGGAATCGTGGCCATCGGCGGCGAAGGCACGCTGGCGGCTGCCGACCGTCTCGCCAAGGACGGCATCAACGTCCTCGGCGTGCCGAAGACCATCGACAACGATCTGCGCGCGACCGACTACTCGTTCGGATTCGACACGGCCGTGAACATCGCGACGGACGCCATGGACCGGCTGCGCACCACCGGAGACTCGCACCAGCGCTGCATGGTGGCCGAGGTCATGGGGCGCCACGTCGGATGGATCGCCCTGCATGCAGGCATGGCCGCGGGGGCGCATGTCATCTGCATCCCTGAGGTGCCGATGTCGATGGACGAGATCTGCGCGCTCGTCTCACGCGCCCGCGATCGCGGTCGTGCTCCTCTTGTCGTCGTCTCGGAGGGCTTCACGCTCACCGACATGGACGAGGCGTACAGCGACAAGGGCCTGGACGCCTTCAATCGTCCGCGCCTCGGCGGGATCAGCGAGATGCTCGCACCGGAGATCGAGCGGATCACCGGTGTCGAGACGCGGTCCACGGTTCTCGGACACATCCAGCGCGGCGGCTCGCCCTCCGGCTTCGACCGCGTGCTCGCGACGCGCCTCGGGCTGAACGCCGCGGACGCCCTCATGAGCGGCGCATGGGGCCAGATGGTCGCCATGCGCGGCACGGACATCGTCCTGGTGCCTTTCGAGGAGGCTCTCGGCGAGCTGAACACCGTGCCGCGCGAACGCTACGACGAGGCATCCGCGCTCTTCGGCTGAGCGTCCGCTCGTTGTACCCGCTCTGAGCCGCCTCCGTGTCCCAGAAATGGCGGGTGGCAGGGTCGCTCACCGACCCTTGCTGCTCCGCATCCGAGGGCGCGTCCCAGAAGAGGTAGGTCGGATGCCACAGCACCCGCCACTTCTGGGACGGAGAATCATCCGCGTCCGGGCCGCCACCCGGCGTCGAACAACGCGGCGGCAACCTTGTCGACGGCGATCTGCGGATTCGGTCGCATGTGGTGGCTGAGGATGCGCACGTGTCGCCAGTCCTGTGCCCGGATCGCATCCCAGCGGTCGGCGTCCTTGGCGAACTGATCGACGTCCGCGTGCCCGCGGCCGTCGAACTCCGGAGCCACCCTGTATTGCGGGTAGGCGAGGTCGAGGCGCGCGACGAATCGGTCGCTGCTGTCGAACAGGTTCATGTTCAGCACCGGTTCCGGCAGGCCGGCGCGAGTCAGCAGCAGGCGCAGGCGACTCTCCTCGGAGCTCTCGGATCCGGCGCGGATCTCCTGCAGGGCAGCGCGCAGCAGGCCGCGCACGTCACCTGCCTCCACCACCTCCTCGCGCAGGTCGTCGAGAGTGACGAGGCGGCGGCGCGGGTGGATGAGGAAGTCGCCTGCGATGATCAGGTGATCCAAGTCCCAGTGAGAGGCCGCCTGACGCCACATCCGCGCCGGATGCTCGATCGGCAGACCGCCTGCTCGCCATCGGGCCGCCTTCCGCTCCTGCAGGCGATGCCCGTGAACGCCGCACCGACGCGGCAGCGGATGCGGGCGTCGAACCGAGACATGCACCTTGCGCCGGTTCGCGGTCGTGTACGGCAGCGGGGTGCCCAGGATCGCGAGCCCCGTCTCGTGACTCAGGAACTGATGCGGGGTGAACGCCACGGCGAACGCGTCGACCTCCTCGCGCAGCAGCGCTGAGACACGCTGCATCCGCTGCGTCGGTGTGAGCTTGGCATCCTCTTCCTCGGGCTGCTCGCCGCGAACCCGCCGGACACCACGGGTGGGCGAGGCCAGGTCCGCGGCCCGCAGCCGCGAACGCGCGACGCCGGCCTCGCGCGCCTGGGAGACGTGGAAGGGTCCGTGGACGAGGTCGTCGGGAAGCGGCTGCCTGCGAGTCATCCCCATATCTCACCCGGTCAGGACAGATCGGAGGATGCCCGGTCCCGGGAACTGTGCACAATCCGCCGGACAGCCGGAATGTGCAGAGCGAACGGCCCCGGATTCCATGTCCCAGTCGTGGTGGCTGAAGGGACCACCCACTCGCCGGTTCTGGGACACGACGCGTTGAGCGGGTCAGCAGTGGCGGGTGCGGGGTGCGCACAGCCGCCACTGCTGGGACATGGGGGTGGGGGAGACAGGGCGGAAAATCGGGTGCGGACACAGGGCTGAGTACAGCGACCCGATCCGCGCCCGGGATCAGTCGGCGAGGCCGAGCACGTCCAGCATCCACGCCAACTCGAACGCGCGGTCGCGCCAGGCGTTGTAGCGTCCGCTGACCCCGCCGTGCCCGGCGGTCATCTCGCACTTGAGCAGCACGTCCTGCGCGCCGGAGTGCCGCAGCGCGGACACCCACTTCGCGGGCTCCACGTAGAGCACACGGGTGTCGTTCAGCGAGGTCATCGCGAGGATGCGCGGGTAGGCGACGTCCGTGAGGATGTTCTCGTACGGCGTGTACGTCTTCATGTAGGAGTACACCTCGGGGTCGTGCAGCGGGTCGCCCCACTCGTCCCACTCCACCACGGTCAGCGGCAGCGACGGGTCCAGGATCGAGGTCAGCGCATCGACGAAGGGGACACCGGCCAGGATGCCGGCGAACAGCTCAGGAGCCAGGTTCGCGACGGCGCCCATCAGCAGACCGCCCGCGCTGCCACCCTCCGCGACCATGCGCTCGGGCGTCGTGACACCGGTGTCGATCAGGTGCTGCGCACTGGCGATGAAGTCCGTGAAGGTGTTGCGCTTGCGCAGCTCCTTGCCGTCCTCGTACCAGTGCCGGCCCATCTCGCCGCCGCCGCGCACGTGCGCCACCGCGAAGATCACCCCGCGGTCCATCAGCGACAGGCGCATCGCGGAGAAGCCGGGGTCGATCGAGTGCTCGTACGAGCCGTATCCGTACAGATGCACGGGGCGCGCGGAGGCGCCGGGCTCGCCGAAGGAACGATTCCAGACCAGCGAGACGGGCACCTGCACGCCGTCCGGAGCGGTCGCCCAGACGCGCTGCTGTCCGTAGTCGGCCGGCTCGTACCCGCCCAGCACGGTCGTCTGCTTGCGCACGTGCTTCTCGCCCGTGGCCAGCTCCAGTTCCAGCACGGTCGACGGCGTCACGAACGACGTGTAGCCCATCCGCAGGAACGGCGCGTGCCACTCCGGGTTGCCGCTGAAGTACGCCTCGTACAGCGGCTCGTCGAACTCGACCACGTCCAGGGCGCCGGTTCGGTGGTCCAGAAGCGCCGCGTGCGGCATCCCCTCGGAGCGGAACTCGACCGTCGCGAAGTCGCGGAAGCAGTCCACGTCCAGCAGGCGGCGGCCCGGCATGTGCGGCAGCAGCACCTGCCGCTCGCCCTCCGGGTCGGATGCCGCGACCGAGACCAGCTCGAAGTCGAGGGCGCCGTCGTTGTGCAGGATGAGAAGCCGATCCTCGCCGTCGACGACGGCGTGATCGACCGAGTACTCCACGCCGTCGCGGCGCGGCCAGACCACTCGCGGCTCGGCGTCCGGATCGGACAGGTCGAGCAGCAGCTCCTCGCTGGTGATCTTCGAGCCGAGCCCGATCACCAGGTACTTCTTGCTGCGCGTGATGCCGGCACCGAGCCAGAAGCGCTCATCGGGCTCGTGGAAGAGCCTGGTGTCGTCCGCGACGGCGGAGCCCAGGCGGTGGGTCCACAGCGTGTCAGGGCGCCAGGCCTCGTCACGCGTCGTGTAGACGACCGACTCCGCGTCGGGTGTGAAGAACGCCTGACCGGTGTTCTCGATCACATCCTCCAGCCGTGCGCCGGTCACGAGGTCGCGCACGTGGACCGTGTACACCTCCGAGCCCTCGACGTCGACCGACCACAGCATCCGCGTGCCGTCGTCGGAGATGTCGAACGCGCCGAGCGAGAAGAACTCGTGGCCCTCGGCCTCGACGTTGCCGTCGAGAAGCACCTCTTCGCCTGGGACGGGCACGCCGGGCTCGAGCACCGGGGGAGTCCAGTCCTCGCCCGTGGCGGCGGTGCGGCACTGGATGCCGTACTGGGCGCCCTCCTCGGTGCGTCCGTAGTACCACCAGTCGCCGCGTCGGGTCGGAACCGACAGATCGGTCTCCAGCACCCGCGACTTCACCTCCTGGAACAGTCGCTCTCGCAGCGGCTCGAGGTCGGCCGTACGTGCCTCGGTGTAGGCGTTCTCCGCCTCGAGGTGCGCGATGACCTCGGGGTCGTCCTTGGCTCTGAGCCACTCGTACGAGTCCTCGAAGGAGTCGCCGTGGTGGGTGCGGGTGATGGGGCGGCGGGCCGCGACGGGCGGCTGAATGCGGGAATCGCTCACGCCTCAACGCTAGCGCGGTGCGTGCGCCCCGGGCGCGGCGGCCCGCACCGGTGCGCCGTGAGGCAAGTTGACCACGGCGGAGGAGGGTGGGAGGATTCTTGCGGGCCCGTAAACGGATTTTGAACCCACGGTGAACTCTTCGTTCGTCACGCCGGATTCCCGGCATCCCCTCCTTGGCAATCCCAACGAAAGAGACCGGTGGAAACCGCAGCCCTCGTCGTCGTGCTGGTCATAGCACTGGCACTCTTCTTCGACTTCACCAACGGATTCCACGACACCGCGAACGCGATGGCGACGCCGATCGCGACCGGCGCACTGAAGCCAAAGACCGCGGTGCTCCTGGCAGCACTCCTGAACCTCGTCGGCGCATTCCTGTCCACAGAGGTCGCCAAGACCGTGTCGGGCGGCATCGTGAATGAAGGCGACATCCCGCACGACCTGCTGCCGCAGCTGATCTTCGCCGGTCTGATCGGCGCGATCACCTGGAACATGCTGACCTGGCTGCTGGGGCTTCCCTCCAGCTCGTCGCATGCGCTGTTCGGCGGCCTGATCGGGGCGACCCTGGTCGGCTTCGGCGTCGCCGGAATCAACTTCGGCGTGGTGCTGTCCAAGGTCGTGCTCCCGGCGCTGATCGCACCACTGACCGCCGGACTCATCGCCTTCGTCGCGACCAAGGTGGCCTACGGCATGACCCGCCGCTACGACGGCAAGCCCGACGGACGCTCCGGCTTCCGCTGGGGACAGATCTTCACCTCCTCGCTGGTGGCCCTCGCGCACGGCACGAACGACGCGCAGAAGACCATGGGCGTCATCACGCTGGCGCTGATCACGGTCGGCTGGCAGACCGGCGACCCCGACAGCGAACACTTCCACAACCCGGAGTTCTGGGTCATCGTGGCGTGTGCGTTCACCATCGCGCTGGGCACCTATCTCGGCGGCTGGCGCATCATCCGCACGCTCGGCAAGGGGCTCACCGAGGTCAAGCCCGCACAGGGCTTCGCCGCGGAGAGCTCGACCGCCGCCACGATCCTCGCCTCGAGCGCCTTGGGCTTCGCACTGTCCACCACGCAGGTGGCCTCCGGCTCGGTCATCGGCTCGGGTCTGGGTCGTCGCGGATCGGTGGTGCGGTGGCGCACCGCCGGGCGCATCGCGATCGGCTGGCTGCTGACCCTTCCCGCCGCCGGTGCCGTCGGCGCATTCGCCGCGCTGTTCGTGATGTGGTTCCACGGCTGGGGCGTTCTGATCGACGCGGTGATCGCGCTCGTCGTGATCGTGGGCCTGTTCCTGCGCTCGCGCAAGAACGCGGTGACCTCCGCCAACGCGATGAGCGACGTCGCCGAGTCCGGGCACGTCGTGGAGCTGCCCGAGGTCCCCGGTCCGACCCGCCGCACCAGCCGCATCGAGCTGATGCGCGCACTTGAGCGGGCGGAGCGCAAGGCCGACGAGGCCGAGCGCGCGGCACGTCGTGCGAAGAAGCTCAAGAAGGCGGGCGGCACGCCCGCTGAGGTCAAGGCCGCACGCAAGGCGGCGGAGCGCGCAGCGCAGAAGTACGCCGAGGCGGAGCAGGCGAGCCAGGAGTGGGAGGCGCTCAGCGCCAGCCGCCGTGCGCGAGCGAAGCTCGCCGAGTGGGATCTGGCGATCGATGATCAGGAGGGTGCACGATGACCGTCGTGATCGATTGGAGCGCGTTCCTCCTCGTGTTCGTCGCGGCCCTGGTCGGCGCCGTGGCGGTGGTGTCGCTCTACTCCCTCGGGCTGCGGATGCTGGTGCGCGCCGGACGCGTGCCCGTCGTCTCTCCCGCGGAGTTCACGGATGCCATCACGGTGTTCTCCGAGAAGGAGATCAAGCGCGCCGCGAAGCAGGCCGCGAAATCCGCCCGGAAGAGCCCGCTCACCGCAGGTCAGAAGAATCTCGCGTTCCTCGCGGCGATCGGATGCTTCGTGCTGTGCGGCGCGGCCGTTCTCAGCGGCATCCTGATCATCGTCATCGGACACTGACCGTCTCCCGGTATCCGTCGGATTCCCGCCGGATGTCGCCTCCCGGTCGTAGGCTGGCCTGATGATCGATCCGCCCGTGTTCGGACGCCATCAGCCCGCGTCGCACACGATCATCCATCTCAGTGATCCGCACTTCCTCGCGGACGGCGTCCGACATGCCGGCGGGTCCGACAGCCAGGGCAATCTGGCCCACACCCTCGAGACCGTTCGCCGGGTGCACCCGCATCCTTCGGCGATCGTGATCACCGGGGATCTGACCGATTTCGGCGAACCGGACGCGTATCGTCGGCTCCGCTCGATGCTGGAGCCGGTCGCGGCCGACCTGGGCTGCCCGATCGTCTGGGTGGCCGGCAATCACGACGAGCGCCCGGCGCTGCGTGCGGAGCTGCTCGACGCACCGGCCACCGAGGAACCGGTGACCGGCGTGTGGGATCTCGATGGCCTGCGGCTCATCGCCCTCGACTCCAGCATTCCCGGCTGGCACCACGGCGATATCGACGCGGCGCAGCGGGACTGGCTCGCGGAGCAGCTGCGGCATCCCGCGCCGCACGGAACGCTGCTCGCGATGCATCACCCGCCGCTGCCCGCGCACGTGCCGCTGTTCGACATCCTCGAGCTGCGCCATCAGGACGAGCTGGCCGACGTCATCCGAGGAACCGATGTGCGCGGCATCCTCGCCGGCCACCTGCACTACTCTTCCTCGGGCATGTTCGCCGGCGTCCCCGTGAGCGTGGCCTCCTCCACCTGCTACACGATGAACCTCGGTCGGCCCGCCGCGGAGGTCAACGGGATGGATGCCGCGCAGGCCTTCCAGCTCGTGCACGTGCGGCCCGACGTCATCACCCACACGGTCGTCCCCGTCGCGGAAGCGCCGACGGGCGACTACTTCAGCGAGGAGTGGACTCAGGCGATGGCGGAGCTGTCTGCCGACGAGCGGCTGGGGGCCTTCTCACGCAAGCCGCCGAGGTCGAAGGCGTAGACTGGCGGCATCCCCCGCATCCACCCGCCACTACCCACAAGGACGTGACATGGCCGCTGACGCGCCTGCCCTCACCCGCACAGAGACCGACTCCATCGGCAGCATCGAGATCCCCGCCGACGCCTATTACGGCGTGCACACGCTGCGGGCCGAGCAGAACTTCCCGATCACCAAGCGGCCGATCTCGGTGTATCCGGATCTGATCCGCGGGCTCGCGATGGTCAAACAGGCCAGCGCGCGCGCCAACAAGGAGATCGGCGTGCTGGATGCGGAGCGCGCGGACCTGATCGACCACGCCGCGCAGCGCATCATCGACGGAGAGTTCCACGACCAGTTCACGGTCGGTGTGATCCAGGGCGGTGCCGGTACCTCCACGAACATGAACGCGAACGAGGTCATCACCAACGTCGCCCTCGAGATGGCCGGACGCGAGAAGGGCGACTACGCCTACCTCTCGCCGATCGATCACACCAACCGCAGCCAGTCCACCAACGACGTGTACCCGACCGCGGTGAAGATCGGGCTCTCCCTCAACCTGCTCTCGCTGCTCGACGAGCTGGACCTGCTGCGCCGGTCGTTCCTGGGCAAGGCGGGCGAGTTCCACGACATCCTCAAGGTGGGGCGCACCCAGCTGCAGGACGCCGTGCCGATGACGCTCGGCCAGGAGTTCCACGGTTTCGCCACGACCCTCGGTGAGGACCACAGCCGTCTCACCGAGAACGCCTCGCTGCTCACCGAGATCAACATGGGCGCCACGGCGATCGGCACCGGCATCACCACGCATGCCGGTTACGCACCCACCGTGCTGCGTCACCTGCGCGAGATCAGCGGCCTCGACCTCAGCACGGCCACCGACCTGGTCGAGGCGACCAGCGACACGGGCGCCTTCATGTCGTTCTCCTCCTCGCTGAAGCGCAACGCGATCAAACTCTCCAAGATCTGCAACGACCTGCGTCTGCTCTCGTCCGGGCCGCAGGCCGGTTTCGGCGAGATCAACCTGCCGGCGATGCAGGCAGGTTCCAGCATCATGCCAGGCAAGGTGAACCCGGTGATCCCCGAGGCCGTCAACCAGGTGGCGTTCGCGGTCGTCGGCGCCGATGTCACCGTCACCATGGCGGTGGAGGGCGGTCAGCTGCAGCTGAACGCGTTCGAGCCCGTCATCGCGCACTCGATCTTCCAGTCGATCACCTGGATGCGCCAGGCCATGTGGACGCTGCGCGTCAACTGCATCGATGGGATCACCGCGAACCGTGAGCGTCTCGGCGCGATGGTCGGCGCGTCCGTGGGCGTGGTCACCGCGCTGACCCCGTTCATCGGCTACGCGGCATCCGCCGCCCTCGCCAAGACCGCACTGCTGACCAATCGCAACATCGCCGATCTGGTCGTCGAAGCGGGTCTGATGTCGCGCGAAGAGGTCATGAAGCAGATCTCGCCGGCGCGACTCTCGGGACTGGAGACCGTCACCTCGGCCATCCCGGTGATCGCTGCGGAGGACCTCCCGCTGAGCTGACACGCGACGGATGTCGGAGAAGGGGTGGATGCTGCACGAACAGCATCCGCCCCTGATGCATCTGGCGAACAGGTGCAACAGCAACGAGGGGGCCACGCGCCCCGAGGCTCCGGGCAGTGCGTCAGCGATGTCCGGAGTGGGCGGGGGGATCAGTCGAGGATGCGGCAGTGCGTGGTGAGCTCGCCGATGCCGTCGATGCCCACCGTGACCGTCGAACGGTCGCGCAGGAAGATCTGCGGGTCGCGCGAGTAGCCGGCGCCGCCCGGGCTGCCGGTCGAGATCAGCGTGCCGGGCAGCAGGGTGACCGACGAGGAGAGGTGCGCGACGAGAGCGGCGACCGTGCGGACCATGTGGCCGGTGGTCGAGTCCTGCACCGTGTGCCCGTCGACGACGGTCCAGATGTGCAGCGCCTGCGGGTCGGGGATCTCGTCGGCCGTCACGACCACCGGACCGGTGGGGGTGAAGCCGTCGAAGGATTTGCAGCGGCACCACTGCGCCTCGGCGAACTGGATGTCGCGGGCCGTGATGTCGTTGACCACCGTGTACCCCCACACCGCGCTCAAGGCGTCGTCCGCGGAGATGTTCTTGGTCGGCTTGCCGATGATCACGCCCAGCTCGGCCTCGTAGTCGATCGACTCGCTGAGGGTGCGCGGCCACGACGTGGTCTGCTGGTGTCCGGTCAGGGAGTTCGGCCAGAGCGTGAACACCGTGGGCGCCGCATCGGTCTTCAGCCCCAGCTCACTGGAGTGCGCCGAGTAGTTCAGGCCCACGGCCAGGATCGCCGGCGGGTCGATGATCGCGGAATCGAAGGAGAATCCTGCGATCGGATGCCGTGGTGCCGCACCCGCGGCGAATGCGCGGCGCACATCGTCGAGCAGCTCGTCACCGCCGGCGATGAGCTGCTGGAGTGTGTGGGGTCCGGGGGAGAGGAGGTCACTGACGAGCACTGCCTCGTCTCCGTCTATGACGGCGAGATGGAGGGTGTCGGAGTCGTGAGCGCTCAGATGGGCAAACCGCATGTCCTCTACGCTACCCGGCGCGGTGCATCGGAGAGCAGAGGCTCCCTCTAGGCTTTCCGTATGAGCTTTGGAGGACAGCCCCCGCAGTACGGTGAGCCGCCGCAGCCGGTGTACGGTCAGCCGCCGCAGCCGGTCCACGTCCGCGCGGAAGCCGCCTTGAGCGCGCCGCAGCCCACCGCCGGATTCGCGTCCGTCTTCGATCGGGCGGTCGCAACCCGGCCCGCGGCAGCGGCTCCGTCTGCGCCGCAGCCGACGACGGCGGAGCCGACGATGCCCGCGCTGCCGATGCCGGTGCGCAAGGGCCGCTCCGTGTCCATCTGGCTGTTCGGCATCCTCGGGTTCGCGCTGCTGGCCCTCATCGCGTACTTCGCCATGTTCCTCGGCACCGGGGCCTCGCTCGTGGGGCTCGTCCTCGCTCTCGTCCCGCTCGCGATCGTGCTGTTCGGCGTCCGGCTCATCGACCGGTGGGAGCCGGAGCCCAAGAGCCTGGTGGTGTTCGCCCTGGCATGGGGCGCGGTGGCCGCCGTCGGGATCGCACTGCTTTTCGATCTGCTGCTCACGATGACGGCAGGCATGCGCAACTCGTTCTTCACCGGAGTCATCCAGGCGCCCTTCATCGAGGAGATCGCCAAGGGGCTGGGCGTGTTCCTCGTGTTCGTCATCGGACGCCGAGCCTTCGACGGTCCGGTGGACGGCGTCGTGTACGGTGCGCTGGTGGGTGCGGGCTTCGCCTTCACCGAGAACATCCAGTACTTCGGCATCAGCCTGATCAACGGCGGTGCGGGGGAGCTGACGCTGACCTTCATCCTGCGCGGCCTCGTCTCGCCGTTCGCCCACGCGATGTTCGCCGCGCTCACCGGGTTCGCCATCGGGTTCGCAGCCCGTCGAGGCGCCGGCACCGCCGGTGCACTGGGCGCCGGCGCGCTGGGCCTGCTCGGCGCGGTGGCTCTGCACGCGTTCTGGAACGGCTCATCCCTGCTCGGCGACTTCACCGTGCTGTACCTGACCACGCAGGTGCCTCTCTTCCTCGTCTTCATCTTCGTGATCGTCGCTCTGCGCCGGGAGGAGGCGAGACTGACCCAGCAGCGCCTGGGCGACTACGCTGCCGCCGGCTGGTTCACCCCCGAGGAGGTGGTCATGCTGGCCACCCCCGCCGGACGCAAGGTCGGTCTGGCCTGGGCGGCGGGGCTTCCCGGTGACCGCCGGGTGCTGATGCGCTCATTCATCAAGGATGCGGCCGCCCTCGCGGCCGTGCGTCAGCGCGCGATCAACGGGCACGACGCGTATGCGGCCGCCGACGAGCACGTCCTGCTCTCCAGGACGCGCACGACCAGGATGCAGCTGCTGGCGTACTGAGCGGCAGGGTCGGCGCGGACAGACTCAGCGCCCGGTGCTGCGGCGATGCCTGCTAGTCTCCCGGGCGCTGAGTTGGCCTACAGACAGGGTGCCTCCGACCTGCGTGGAAGTCAAGAGGTCCGGCGGGATCCGCTCAGAGCGCCTCGACGATGACATCCAGCGCGACCCCGGCGCACGCGATCCGAGGCAGATCCGCGAGTCGGCTGCCGCGCACCGAATCTCCGGTGGCGCAGCGCGGGTCGGTCGAGACGACGACCCGTCCGACGCCGTTGGTGAGCGTGACCTGCTGCCCGAGTGCGGCGAATCGCGGCGTCAGCTCGCGCTCCACCTCGGAGACGAGCAGATCCAGGCCCGCGACACCGAGAGGCGCGCCCTCCGAGATGACGGGCACCGCGATCGTGATCGTGTACTCATCGCTGCACAGATAGTCGACGTAGGGGCCCGCGACGTGCGGCACCCGGGTGCTCATCGGCACGCGGTACCACTCGAGCTCGCTGTAGTCGATGTGCTCCTTGTTGACCGACTGCGAGGCCAGCACCAGCTTGCGCCTGTCTTCGCCCTGCCACCAGGCGAGATGGCTCTGGGCGTCGGACAGCAGATCGATCGCCGCGATGAACCCCGCTCCGTACACGGGCACGCCCGGCAGGGCGAGGGTGCGCAGCGCATGGGGTTCGACGGCGGCATCCAGTCGCGCGCGGTTCAGCGTGCCCACGGCGGCCAGGGCGGACAGCTCGATCGCGAAGGGGTCCGACCACTCCAGCAGTGTGCGGATGGGTGAGCCGAAGTAGTCCTCGACGATCCGCGCCGCCGCTGTCGGGGCTGTGGTGGTGGCAGTGGTGCTCATCGCGTCCTCCTGTGCACGTCGATGGTCATCATCAGGGAAGGGCAGAGGTCGGCGTCGAGCTCTGCAGCTGGATCAGGGCGTCGATGACGTCGGCGACCATGGTCTCGGTGCGTCGTGCGGCATCGTCCGGGTCACCGGACTCGACAGCCTCGATGATCTGAACGAGGCTCGTGGTCTGTCGGGCGAGGCCTTCCGCGTCGGGACCCACAAGCCGCAGATAGGGCGAGAACTCGGCCTGCAGCCGCATCTGCTCGCGGGTGAGTCGTGCGGACTGGCTGAGCGAGACGAGCTCGACCTGCACATCATCGAGCACGCGACGCTGCTGCTCGAGTTCGAGGTCGCCGATGCTCTGCAGGCGGTGCAGCACCCGATGGGTCTCGCTGGGGTCGGCGCGGCGCGCGGCCAGGCGGACGGCCGCCGCCGTGATGGCGGCGTAGTGCGCGCCCATGTCGCGCAGGGTGATCCGAGAGGTGCGGGAGAGCTCGACGCGGGCGAACGCGAGCGGGTCGGCATCGTCGGCCACGAAGCTGCCGCCGTTACGTCCGCGTCGAGTGACGATGAGGCCGCGGCCGCGCACGGCGAGGAGCGCCTCGCGAACCGTCACCGGCGCCACGCCGAAGCTGCGGGCGAGCTCGGATTCCGCGGGGAGTCGCTCGCCGGCGCGCAGATGACCGCGCTGGATGGCATCGACGAGTCGACGCTCGACGAGCTCGGCACGGCCCTCGTCGCCGATCGGCTGGAAGAGCGCCCCCTGCAGCCGGTGCGGCTGCCGCGGCGGGGCGGTGTCCGCCGAACGCGCGTCGGATCGCAGCTGCGGCGACGGCATCAGCGAATCCATATCTGGATTCTCGCACGGCGGATGCCGAGAGGAAAGACTTGAAATATGTCCTACGGTTTTATATGTTTACGGAACCTTCCCCGTTTCGACGATGACCGAGGAGCACGACATGACGACGCCCGCACCACTGGCGCAGGACACCGGCACCGATCTCACAGATCGGGGCAGCGTGTCGCTGCAGGGGCTGAGCAAGTCCTTCGGGGAGTTCACCGCTGTACGCGATCTGGATCTGCACGTCGCACCGGGGGAGTTCCTCTCCATGCTCGGACCGTCCGGGTCGGGCAAGACGACGGTGCTGCGCATCATCGCCGGCTTCGAGGACGCGACCTCCGGCACCGTTCGACTGTCCGGCGTCGACGTCACGCGCACGCCGCCGCACGCACGCGACGTCAACACGGTGTTCCAGGACTATGCGCTGTTCCCGCACATGACCATCGCCGACAATGTCGGCTACGGGCTGCGCGTGCGCGGTGCCGGAAAGTCCGCTCGGATCGAGCAGGTGCAGGAATCGCTGCGCCGCGTGCGCCTGGATCACGTCGCCGACCGGCTGCCGCACCAGCTCTCGGGCGGACAGCGCCAGCGCATCGCGCTGGCGCGCGCGCTCATCCTGCGTCCGCAGGTTCTGCTGCTGGATGAGCCGCTCGGTGCACTGGACAAGCAGCTGCGGGAGCAGATGCAGATCGAGCTGAAGCAGATCCAGCGCGAAGTGGGCATCACGTTCATCTTCGTCACGCACGATCAGGAGGAAGCACTGACCCTCAGCGACCGGGTCGCCGTCTTCAACGACGGCCGGATCGAGCAGATCGGCAGCGCGCGCGAGGTCTACGAGCAGCCGCGCACCGAGTTCGTGGCCCGCTTCCTCGGCCTCTCGAACCTGATCGAGGCGGACCTGGCTGAGCAGCTGACCGGGGACCGCCTGACGATGAGCATCCGACCGGAGCGGGTGCGAGTGCTGACTGCGGATGCCGGTCCGGGCGCAGGCGAGGTCGCTCTGGTCGGCACCGTGACGGAGACCGTGTACACCGGGCCCGCCACCCGCTGCCTGGTCAGCACCGACGCCGGTGTCGACATCATCGCCGAGCGGCCCAACGCGCATGACCTCACGGGCGCGGCCGAGCCCGCGCGCGGCGACCGGGTGCAGGTGGCCTGGAACCCCGCTCACGCCGCACGACTTCCCTGACCACAATCCCGACATACCGAGATCACGAAGGAGCGATCACATGAAGAAGAAGGTTCTGGCTGTCTCAGCCATCGCAGCGACGGCGGCACTCGTGCTCACCGGCTGCTCCGCAGCGGACGACGGCGGTGCCGCCGCGGGCGGACTGTCCATCGAGGTGCCGGACGTACCGATGCTGAAGGAGCTCGGCGACAACGAGAAGGAGGTGAACATCGTCGCGTGGTCCGGGTTCGTCGAGCCGGCATGGGCCGACGCGTTCACCACGCAGACGGGGTGCACCGTGAACCGCCGCATCGCCGGCACGAGCGACGAGATGGTGCAGCTGATGCGCACGGGCGATTACGACCTCGTCTCGGCATCCGGCGACGCGAGCCTGCGCCTGATCGCGGGAGGAGACGTGCAGCCGCTCAACCTCGAGCTCATCCCGCACTTCGGCGACGACATCGTCGAGGGCATGAAGGGGCAGATCTACGACACCATCAACGGCAAGTCCTACGGCATCCCGATCGGCCGCGGCGCGAACATCCTGCAGTACGACAGCACCGTCGTCACCGAGGAGCCGACCAGCTGGGACGTCGCCTGGGAGAAGGACAGCCCCTACGCGGGCAAGGTCATCGCGTACGACGCGCCGATCTACATCGCCGACGCCGCCGTCTACCTGATGGCGCACGAGCCCGAACTCGGGATCGAGAACCCCTACGCTCTGGACGAGAAGCAGCTTCAGGCGGCCGTCGATCTGCTGAAGCAGCAGCGCGACATCGTCTCGGAGTACTGGGCGGACCCTGCTGCGCAGATCACCTCGTTCGCCGGTGGCACCTCGGTGCTCGGCACGTCCTGGGAGGTGCTGCGCAAGCTCACCGAGGATGACAGGTTCAAGAGCGTGCTCCCCGAGGAGGGCTCGACCGGATGGTCGGACGCCTGGATGCTGGCGGCGGAGTCCGCGAACCCGAACTGCGCGTACGCGTGGATGGACTACGCGTCCTCGCCCGAGGTGAACGGCGCGATCGCGATGAACTTCGGCATGGCGCCCGCGAACGCGGCATTCTGCGACACGAGCGATGAGGCCGCGGCCCACTGCGAGTACTACAACGCGACCAACGAGGAGTACTTCAAGAAGGTGTGGTTCTGGACCACCCCGATCGAGCAGTGCATCGACGGACGCACCGAGGTGAAGTGCACCAACTTCCAGCAGTGGACGGACGCCTGGACGTCCGTCAAGGGCTGACCCTCGGCACCCGCCGGCACCGGGGTGGGGGAGTGATCCTCCGCCCCGGCACCGCCCTCTCGACGACAGGATCGAAATGAAGCGCCGCGCACGGATCGCAGGTCTGCTGGCTCTGCCGATGACCTGGCTCATCGGCATCTACATCTTCTCGCTGGTGATGCTGCTCATCACCGCGTTCTGGCTGACCGACCCGTTCACGTCCAAGGTGAAGCCGGGCTTCACCCTGCGCAACTTCGAGCAGCTCGTCACGAATCCCGCCTACCTGTCCACCTCGCTGCGCACCCTGGGGATCGCGCTCAGCGTCACGCTCCTGGCGATCCTCATCTCCGTGCCGCTGGGGATATTCATGGCGAAGGTGGCCTCACCGGGTCTGCGCGCCTTCCTCGCGGTGTCGATCACGCTGCCGCTCTGGGCGGGCTATCTGGTGAAGGTGATCGCGATGCGCATCACGTTCACGCAGAACGGCTTTCTGAACTGGATGCTCGCGCCCTTCGGCATAGAGGGCCCGGGTTTCGCGGTGATCACCGTGGTGCTGACCCTCACCTATCTCTGGCTGCCCTACATGGCCGTGCCGGTGTACACCGCGATCCGGCAGCTGCCCACCAACCTCTTCGACGCGTCCGCCGACCTGGGTGCAGGTGCCTGGCGCACCATCCGGACGGTCGTGCTGCCGCTGATCAAGCCCGCCATCATCGCGGGATCCGTCTTCACGTTCTCGTTGAGTCTCGGCGACTACCTGGTGGCGAAGTTCGTCGGCGGTGACACGCAGATGATCGGCAGCGTCATCGCGTCCAACATCAACCTGAACCCGCCGCTGGCGGCGGCGTTCTCCGTCGTCCCCATCGCGTTCGTCGTCATCTACCTGGTGAGCGTGCAGCGCACCGGGGCTCTGGAAAGGATGTGAGCAGAGCATGCTGAGACTCTCCCGCACCGCGCGGATCGTGCTCGGAGTGATCGTCGCGATCATCCTGGCGTACATGTACATCCCGCTGATGCTCGTGGTGCTGAACTCCTTCAACTCCACGCGCCTCGCGAGCTGGCCGGTCACCGGCTTCTCGCTGCAGTGGTGGGGTCGCGCGTTCACCAGCCAGCCGGTGCGCGACGCGCTGCTGAACTCCGTCCTGGTCGCCACCGGCGCGACCGTGATCGCACTGGTCCTGGGCACACTGGTCTCGTTCGCCCTTCAGCGCCATCGGTTCTTCGGCCAGCGCGCGGTGAATCTGCTGGTCGTGCTGCCGATCGCTCTGCCTGGCATCGTCACCGGTGTCGCACTGAACAACACGTACAACCAGATCCTGGAGCCGATCGGGATCCAGGTGGGGTTCTGGGGCATGATCATCGCCCACGGCACCTTCTGCATCGTGATGGTGTTCAACAACGTCCTCGCACGGCTGCGCAGGATGAACCCGGGCCTCGAGGAGGCGTCGAAGGATCTCGGCGCCTCGCCCTGGCAGACGTTCCGTCTGGTGACCTTCCCGCAGTTCCGCAGTGCGCTGGTGGTCGGGGCGATCCTCGCATTCGCGTTGAGCTTCGACGAGGTGTACGTGACGATCTTCACCGCCCCGCCCGGGGTGGACACGCTGCCGCTGTGGATCATGAACCAGATGGCCAGGCCGAATGAGGCCAATGTCGTGAACGTGGTCGCGACGGTGGTGATCCTGGCATCCTTCATCCCCGTCTGGGTGTCGCAGCGGCTCTCGCGCGACATCGGCGACCGCGGGTGATGTGCGGCGGGCGCCTGAGTGGAGTTCGCGCTCAGCGGACTCGTCACGTTGACCTGCGCGCATGGGCCGGGGTTTGATGTATTCATGACTGATCGCACAAAGCCCGAGTTCGACGCCCCCACCGGACCCGCCCCGACTGAGCTCGTCAGCCGCGACATCATCGTCGGCGACGGCGATGAGGCGAAGCCCGGCGACACCGTCACCGTGCACTACGCCGGTGTCGAGCACGACTCCGGCGAGGAGTTCGACTCGTCCTGGGGTCGCGGAGAGACCATCCAGTTCCCGCTGCGCGGCCTGATCCAGGGCTGGCAGGAGGGCATCCCCGGCATGAAGGTCGGCGGACGCCGCGAGCTCACCATCCCGCCCCACCTGGCCTACGGCCCGGCGGGCTCCGGACACTTCCTGTCCGGCAAGACCCTGATCTTCATCATCGACCTGGTCGCCGTCGGCTGATCCGACCGCCTTCGATTCAGACCTCCGCCCGCGATCTCTTCGCGAGCGGAGGTCTTTTTCGCATTCTCGGGAATAGATTCACCTGCATGTAAGTTTCTCCCTTCGACGCCGTGAGATGCGGCCCCATCAACCTGAGGAGAAACCACATGTCGATCGAGATCCCCGGCTACCGTCCCGGCACCTGGATCCTGGACCCGTCCCACAGCGAGGTCACGTTCAGCGTGCGCCACATGATGATCTCCAAGGTGCGCGGCACCTTCGGGATGAAGGAGGCGACCCTGGTCGCCCCGGAGAACCCGCTCGAGGCCCAGGTCTCGGCCAAGGTCGACGTGACCTCGATCGACACCAAGGACGACAACCGCGACGCGCACCTGCGCTCGGCCGACTTCTTCGACACCGACACGTTCCCGACCATGGACTTCGCCTCCACCGGCGCGCGCGTCGAGAACGGCGACTTCTTCGTCGACGGCGACCTGACGATCCGCGGCATCACCAAGCCGGTCAGCTTCGAGTTCGAGTTCGGCGGCTTCGGCCAGGACCCGTACGGCAACTACAAGGCCGGCGCCTCGGCGAAGACCGTGATCAACCGCGAGGACTTCGGCCTGACCTGGAACGCCGCCCTCGAGTCCGGCGGCGTGCTCGTCGGCAAGGAGATCACCATCGGCCTCGAGCTGCAGGGTGCCCTGCAGGCCTGAGCCCACCGCTCCCGAGCCCCGCGATCCGACGCCGCCCGCGTCAGGCCGCGGGGCTCAGTGCGTCATAGACGCGGAAGCGCGGGCTGAGCCGCGACAGCATCGCCGCGACGACGATCACGAGGAACCCGCCCAGCAGCGGCGGGAACCACAGGGTGGTCAGCGTGGCCAGCACGCCGGCGTACAGTGCGCCGACGCGGGGTCCACCCGCGACGACGATCACGAAGATGCCCTGCAGTCGGCCGCGCATCGTGTCGGGCACGGCCGCCTGCATCATGGTGTTGCGGTAGATCGAGCTGACATTGTCGGCTGCTCCCGACAGGGCGAGTGCGACGCAGGCCGCGACGATGAGCACGACGTGGGGCGTGTGCTCGGATGCCGAGGGCAGAAAGACGCCCACGAGCAGCACGATCCCGAACAGGGCGATCGCCGCACCGTAGGCCTGCACAGCGCGCACGATGCCGAGTCCGTGCCAGCGGTAGTGCACGATCCTGCCCGAGAAGAGACTGCACGCGAACGTGCCGACCGCGACCGCGGCGGTGAGGATGCCGGTGGTGATCGCGCCGCCGCCGAGCAGCACGGTTCCGAGCGCAGGAAAGAGCACCAGCGGCTGGCCGAAGGTCATCGCCGTGATGTCGAGCAGGTACTGCATCCGGATGTTGCCCGCGCGACGCAGGAACTGCCAGCCGTCGACGAGGGAGGCCAGCCCCGGTCGCACGATCGTGCCCTCCGGCAGCAGCGCGGGAAGCGTCCACAGTCCGAGGAACATCGACAGCATGAGGATGACATCGATCGTGTAGGTCCAGCCGAATCCGGTCAGCGCGACCAGCATGCCGGCCACCGCGGGACCCACCATCACGGTGAGCCCGAAGGAGATGCCGTTCAGCGCGGATGCCGCCGCCAGCTGGTCGAGCGGGATCAGCCGGGGCACGATCGCCGTGCGCGTGGCCATGCCCACGGAGTTCGCGGCCGCGATGATCATGCTCAGCGCGTACAGCCACCAGATGGTCTCCGCATGCGTCCAGGTGAGGACGGCGAGAAGGGCGGTGGCGGCGAAGGCGACCGTGGCGGAGATGAGGGCCACCCGACGGCGGTCGAACGCATCCGCCAGCATCCCGCCGTAGAGCCCCGCCAGGATCATCGGCACGAGACCCGCGACGGCGATCATCGACACGGCGAACGTGCTGCCCGTCAGCTCGAAGACGTGGAGCATGACGGTGACGACGGTCAGCTGGCCGCCGATGCCGGACAGCGCCGACCCGATCCACATGCGCGCGAAGGCGGGACTGGTCCGAACGGGTGTGAGGTCGATGAGAAGACCGCGGGAGAACTGCACCAGACGAGGCTATCCGGCCCCGACGCCTGCGAGGCGCAGAGCGTGCGGGAAGGCTGGTAGGCTGTTCAGGTTGCCGTTTGATCGGCCGCGGATAAAGAGAGCCCACGTATCAGACGTCGGGCGCCGCGCAACGAACCGAGAGGGGATCGAATCTATGGCACTGGAAGCAGACGTCAAGAAGGCGATCATGGAAGAGTACGCGACGCACCCCGGTGACACCGGATCCCCCGAGGTGCAGGTCGCGATGCTGACGCAGCGCATCAAGGACCTCACCGAGCACCTCAAGGAGCACAAGCACGACCACCACTCGCGTCGTGGGCTGTTCCTGCTCGTCGGTCAGCGTCGTCGCCTGCTGGGTTACCTGCAGGACATCGACATCAGCCGTTACCGCTCGCTCATCGAGCGTCTCGGACTGCGTCGCTAATCGCACCAGCGTTCAATCGCGCAGAACATTCTTGAGAAGGCCGCCCACGGTGTGGGCGGCCTTCACTCATTCCCGGCGGGGTTCAAGCGCGAGAAACCACATTCTGCATGAGACACACGCGCACACGTGGTTTCTCATGCGGGAAGTGATGTCTCGCCGCGGGGAGAGGGCTGGATGCCGTGATGAATCCTGCATGCGGGCTTGACCTCGCGCTCGCTTTCCATTAGGAAAGTAACTGAGTTTCCGAGTGGAAAGTATGAGGGGATGCCATGGAGCAGCGACCTGAGTCCGGAGCGGCACCGCTGGATCCGCCGTCGGCGGCGATCGCGCAGGCGTATCTCGAGGAGTCCGCGCGCGTGGCGCAGCGCCGCGAGCAGTTCATCGATCGTCGTGCCGCCGCCCGGCTGCTGCTCGTCGAGGGGGCGGCGTTCGGCGTCTACCTCGTCGCGTTGATGTTCGCGTTTCCGCCCGGCACCGGACTGAACATCGTGGTGCTCATCGTGCCGTTCCTGATCTGGACCCAGCTCGTGATCACGCTCCGCGAGGAGTACGGCTATCAGCGTCGTGGCCGCGAGCAGCGGCTGCGCACCGCGGTCGTGATCATCATCGCCGTGATGGTGGTCGGAGCGCTGGCGACGCTCTTCCTCCAGGCCGACCTGCCCTGGGGTGTCCGCCTGCTCCCCGGGGTCTTGTCCTTCGCGCTCTACGCCCTGCTGGCCCGAAGCGAATGGCGTCATGCCGCCTCGGAGTCGATCGGACGCGAACGTACTCCGTTCACCCGCACCGTGCGGGTCACCACCATCGGGATCGGTGTCGCGCTGGGGATCTCCGTGGCCAGCGTGGCGACGACTGCCCTGGTCGCAGCCATCGCGATGGTCGTCGTGATGATCGCCCTGTCGGCCTGGTTGCTCACCGCGACGATCACCGGAGGCACAGCGGTCGCCACCGCCTGGGGAGCGTTCCACTGGGTCTGCTTCGCCGTCGCCGGCTCGACGACCGTCGCGCTGGTACTGCTCCTGCAGTTCACGAGCCTGTCGTTGTCCATCCCGGGGTACATCGCCGGTGGGCTGATCGCCCTGGCCTTCGTCGTCGGGGCGCTGAAGGAGCCGGAGCGTGACTGAGACGCCCGGGCGGGAGCATCCGCGCCTGCGCCTGGACGACAGCTTCGCCAGCCCGATCCGCTTCTCGCTGATGGCCGCGATGGGGGAGGACCTGGAGCTCGACTTCGCCACGCTCGGCGGCATCCTGCAGGTCTCGGACTCCGCCCTCAGCAAGGCGATCTCCGCGCTCGAGCATGCCGGCTACGTCCAAGTGCGCAAAGGGCAGGTCGGTTCGCGCCCGCGCACGTGGGTGCACAGCACGACGGTGGGCCGCCGGGCCTTCCACGCGCACGTGCGCGCGCTGCAGGCGATCGTCGACTTCGGCGCCGGTGGTGCCGACGCGCCGTGATCGGATGCTACGCCGAAGCGGCGATGAGATCGGAGTGATGGATCGCCGCCACGTCCGGATGCGCGCGCAGTCGTGACTTCAAGGCGTTCTCGCCGTACAGACTGTGGATCGGATTGTTCGGATCGTCGGTCACCCCTCGGGCCTGCGCGGCCAACTCCGGCGGCAGATCGATCAAGGGCAGCTGCGTGTCCAGCGCCGGGTTGAAGAAGAACGGGATCGACAGGCGATCACCCGGAGCCTTGGGCGAGATCACGCGATGGTTCGTGGCCTTGAGATAGCCGCCGGTGGCGTACTCCAGCAGCTCGCCGATGTTCACGACGAACGCGCCGTCGACGGGCGGGGCGTCCACCCACTGGCCGTCGCGCTCGACCTGCAGGCCTCCGCGACCGGGCTCCACCCACAGCAGGGTCAGCACGCCGCTGTCCTTGTGCGCCCCGACGCCCTGCTGGGGGAGCGGCTGATCGGTTCCGGGGTACCGCACGATCTTGATCAGTGTCGACGGCTCTCCGAAATGATCGTCGAAGTAGCTCTCCTCCGCACCCAGCGACAGCGCCCACGCGCGCAGCAGTCGACGCGAGATCGCCGACAGAGCGGCATGCCATTCCGCGACCACCTCGCGCAGCTCGGGCTGTGCGGCCGGCCACAGGTTCGGGCCGATCAACCGGGTGAAGGCCGGGCCGCCTTCGACGGCATCCCGCTCCGGTCCGATGTCGATCTGCTCGCGCCAGTCGACCGCGCCCTGCGTGCGCTCGCCTCCGACACGGGTGTATCCGCGGAAGTGCGGGCTCTTCACGTTCTCGATGGCGAGCTTGTCGCCTTCGGGGAGGGCGAAGAAGTCGCGCGCGGCACGGTGCAGTCGCTGCTCCAACTCTGCGGGGATGCCTGTTCCGGTCAGGTAGAAGAAGCCGACATCGCGGGTCGCGGCGCGCAGGTCCGCGCGGAAGCCGTCCGCTTCCTCCTGGCCGAGATCGAGCCGGGAGAGATCGAGGACGGGAAGGGTGAGATCTGCCATGGATCGACGGTAGGCGCATGACTGACCGGTCGCCGGATTTGTTTCGCGCGATTACTTCGAAGGCTCTTCTCTGCTGCGCCGGGATCCGGTCGGATCGTTGCGGTGATCGGCATCGGATGTCAGCGCCGGGTCGCCGAACATCCAGCGCGGGCGCGGCTCGATCAGGGGACGGAAGACGCGGCGCACCGGTTTCGACGCGAGTGCGAAGGCGATGAGCACGGCGAGGACCGTGATCAGGGGCAGCCAGATCCAGGTCGGGTCGAGCCCGCGCAGCGCGCCGGACTCGCGGAACGGGTAGAGCACGAAGGAGTGCAGCAGGTACACGTACATCGTGTACTGCCCGAGCGTCGTCCAGCGGTGCGTCCGGCGCGGCATGAGCACGAGGAACGACGCACTCAGCAGCAGGGCCAGCGCCATCAGCCCCAGGCGGACGCCGCCCGCCCACCACTGGTCTGCGGACAGGCCCGCGTAGGAGTCGTCGTAGAAGAACCAGTAGCGCAGGTCCACGGCATCCCAGATCGGCAGCCAGCGCCAGCACACGAACGCCCAGACGCCGAGCACCACGATCGCGGAGGCGCGCAGCCACCAGGGGCGGAAGTCGATCAACTGGAAGCGGCGGACCAGGTCGCGCTCGCGCAGCCACCAGCCCAGCGTGAAGAAGAAGAGCAGTCCGAGGGTGCGCGAGAGGGAGAACGTGCTGTTGACGTTGCTGAGGTAGCCGACCCCGATCGAGACGGCGAGCGCCCACGCCAGCGGCCAGCGCAGCAGCGCCAGATACGGCAGCACGAGGCGGAAGATGCCGAGCGCGATCAGGAACCACAGCGTCCACGACGGCTGGGTGAGGTTCGGATCGGCCTGGCCTTCGACGAGCAGCTTGGTCAGCGTCCACAGTCCCTCGAAGATCAGGTAGGGCACGAGGATGTCGGTGATGACTCGCGCCATCTGCCGTCTGGTGGGGCTGGACGCCTTGGAGAAGTAGCCGGAGATCAGCGCGAAGGCGGGCATGTGGAACGCGTACACCCAGAGGTAGAACGCGTAGGAGACGTCGGAGTCGTAGATCAGACGCTGGATGCCGTGCCCGAGGACCACCAGCACGATGCAGGCGAAGCGGGCGTTGTCCCAGAACGGAACCCGTCGACGCGGGCGGGGGATCGCGCCCGTGGAACCGGTGGGCGGATGCTGCACTGCACTGCTCATCATCCGAGGCTACCGGCCGGGAATAAGTTTGCTGTGGAGGCGTTGCATCAACTACATTCAAATGAATACAAACGGATGCCACAGCATCCCGAGCGGAGAAGAACATGGACGCACAGAGCAGCGACCGGTCCGGCATGCAGTTCGGTCTCATGTCGGTCAGCGACATCACGCAGGACCCCACCACGGGCGTCACGCCCAGCGAGCGGGAGCGCATCCAGGCCGCCGTCACCATGGCCAAGCACGCCGAGGACGCGGGACTGGACGTCTTCGCGATCGGTGAGCACCACAACCCGCCGTTCTTCTCCTCGAGCCCCACGACCCTGCTGGCGTACATCGCCGCGCAGACCGAGCGGCTGATCGTCTCGACCTCCACGACGCTGATCACCACCAACGACCCTGTGCGCATCGCAGAGGAGTACGCGATGCTGCAGCACCTGTCCGGCGGTCGCATGGACCTGATGATGGGCCGCGGCAACACCGGCCCGGTGTACCCGTGGTTCGGCAAGGACATCCGCCAGGGCCTGCCCCTGGCGATCGAGAGCTACGCGCTCCTGCACGAGCTGTGGACCAAGGACGTCGTCGACTGGGAGGGCAAGTTCCGCACGTCGCTGCAGGGCTTCACCGCCACCCCGCGTCCGCTGGACGGCGTCGCGCCGTTCGTCTGGCACGGCTCGATCCGCACCCCCGAGATCGCCGAGCAGGCCGCGTACTACGGCGACGGCTTCTTCGCGAACAACATCTTCTGGCCCAAGGAGCACTACCAGCGCCTGATCGAGCTGTACCGTCAGCGCTGGTCGCACTACGGCCACGGCGCCCCGGAGACGGCCATCGTGGGCCTCGGTGGACAGGCGTTCATCCGCCCGAAGTCGCAGGATGCCGTGAACGAGTTCCGGCCGTACTTCGACAACGCCCCCGTCTACGGTCACGGTCCCTCGATGGAGGACTTCACCGAGATGACTCCGCTGACCGTCGGCTCGCCGCAGCAGGTCATCGACCGCTACGCGGCGATGCGCGACACCTTCGGCGATTACCAGCGCCAGCTGTTCCTGATGGACCACGCCGGTCTGCCGTTGAAGACGGTGCTCGAGCAGATCGATCTGCTCGGCAGTGAGGTCGTGCCCGTGCTGCGCAAGGAACTCGCGCAGAACCGCGCGCCCGAGGCTCCCGACGCGCCCACCCACGCGGCGCGCGTGCGCGCCGTGTACGGCGACGGACCCGCCCGCGAGGCGCGCCCGGGTGCGAATCGCGGCGACAACCTCACCACGGGCTCGCCCTACCAGGACTGGGTCCCTGAGCCTGTCGAAGGGCCGGCTCCCGCCGGTGCGGCATTCGGACTGACCCGGACGGAGGCGTGAGATATGAGCGAGCGTCGTATCGCCGTGATCTCCTCCGGCCTGTCCAACCCGTCCTCCACGCGGATGCTGGCGGACCGCCTGCTCGCCGAGACCGTGAAGGCGCTGCGTGAGCGCGGCATCGAGGCGCAGGCCGACGTGATCGAACTGCGCGACCTCGCGCACGACATCACCAACAACCTGCTCACGGGCTTCGCTCCCGCCCCGCTGGAGGAGGCGATCAACCGGGTGGTCTCGGCGGATGCCGTGATCGCCGTCACCCCGATCTTCTCCACCAGCTACGCGGGCCTGTTCAAGTCGTTCATCGACGTGCTCGACCCGGACGCCCTCTCGGGCAAGCCGGTGCTGATCGGTGCGAACGCGGGCACCGCACGGCACTCGCTGGCGATCGACTACGCGATCCGTCCGCTGTTCACCTATCTGCACGCGGAGCCCGTGTCGACGGGCGTCTTCGCGGCGTCCAGCGACTGGGGCGCGAACGCCGACGATGTGGCGCCGCTGAGCGCGCGCGTGGAGCGCGGTGCGCGGGAGTTCGCCGACGCGATCGCACGCCGCGATGCCGTCACGGATGCCGACCCGTTCGACCCGGACACGTACCTCGGCAAGGGCCGTTCGTTCGGTCATCTTCTCGGCGGCCTCGCGGGGGAGTGACTCCAGCGCCCCGGCGGTAGAGGATGGACGCATGGACATCGCCATCGCCGGGGGCACCGGAGTCATCGGATCGCACGTGGTCCGCGTCGCTCAGGAGCGCGGCCATGCCGTGCGAGTGCTGAGCCGAGGCGCGGGCGTGGATGTCCTCGCCGGCGTCGGTCTGGAGAGCGCGCTGCGCGGCGCGGACGCCGTCATCGACGTGCTGAGCATCACGACCACGGATGCGAAGAAAGCCGCCGAGTTCTTCACGCGGACCACTGCCAACCTTCTCGCCGGTCAGAGACAGGACGGTACCGGACATCACATCGCGCTGTCGATCGTCGGCGTGGATCGCGCACCGTACGGCTACTACGCGGGCAAGCTCGCGCAGGAGGATGCTGTGACGGCGGGGGATGTGCCGTGGACGATCCTGCGGGCGACGCAGTTCCACGACTTCGCGGCGCAGATGCACTCGCGCGCCGCCGTCGGACCGCTGCACCTGGCCGTGCGGATGCGCACGCAGCCGATCGACGCGGGTGAGGTGGCCACCCGTCTGGTCGAGTTGGCGGAGCATCCGGCGCACGGCAGGGCGAGAGACATCGCAGGCCCGCGCGAGGAGGAACTCGCCGAGATGATGCGGGCCTGGGCCAGGCACCATGGACACGACGGCTGGATGCCGAGGATCGGTCTGCCCGGTGCGTTCGGCCGGGCGATGCGCTCGGGGGCGCTTCTGCCGCAGGACGATGCGGACCTGAAGGGCATCACCTTCGCAGAATGGCTCTCGGCCCAACCCGAGAGATGAGTTGAGCCGAGAGCAGGTGGATGCGGAAGCGGGTCAGCCGCTCTTGCGCCGGAACTCGCGCTTCATCTGAGGGGCGTTCGTCGCGTGCACGGCGGAGTCGCCGTCGAGGTGCGATTCACCGCCGCGACTCTTCGCGTTCTTCCTGTCGAGCGCTTCCTTGAACTTGCGTTTCATCTCCTCGGGGGAGACTGCCTTGTCTTCGCTCATGTCGGTCAGCCTAGTCGTTAGGTGGGTTCAGTCGTTAGGTGGGTTCAGTCGTTGGGCCCCGCCGCATGCACGCAGCTGAAGCGAGCCACGACCAGATCGATGACCGCCCCCAGCGCCACGGCGACCACCACGGACACGGCCACGGCGACGAGCGGTGCCGACGGCAGCATCGCGGCCACGATCGCGCCGATGGCCGCCTGGTACGCGGCCCAGCCGGTCGCCGCCAGCGCCGCGAGCGTCAGATACCGCGGTGCACGGATGCGTGTGGCACCCGCCATGAGATTCACCGCGAGGCGGGCGAACGGAACGAAGCGCGCGGTGAACAGGACTGTTGCCGTACCGGTGCTCAGTCGCCGTCCCGCCCAGGCCAGCGCCGATCGGATCCGTGACGCGCGCATCCACCGCCAGCGCTCCACCCCGACGAGCCGACCGATCAGGTAGCAGGCGACGTCGCCGCACCAGGCTGACGCAGCCGCGACCGCGATGATCAGTGGCAGCGGCGGCGTCCCCTGAGACATGGCGATGGCGCCCAGCGCCGTGACGGCGATCTCTCCCGGAATGACGACCAGGAAGGCGTCGCCGACGACGAGCGCGCCCATCAGCAGGACTCCCCACGGGCCGGTCAGGATCTGCAGCACGGGCTCCGGGATCACGGAGAGGACTCTCCCAGGTCCGGGTGAACGGAGAACGACGGGAAGGTGAGGAGATGACCGGCATCCGTGCATCCGGTGAACACACGACGACGGAGGCCGTTTCGGGACGGTCACGCGCTCCGACCGGGCCATCCTGACGTTGTGAGAGTAGCGATCGTCACCGAATCCTTCCTTCCCCACATGAACGGTGTGACCGGGTCAGTGCTGCAGATCCTCCGCCACCTCGAGCGCACGGGGCACATCGCGCACGTCATCGCGCCGTCCGCTCCGGGCACCCCCCTGCGATCAGGAGCGGCGCGAGTCGACCGGGTCGCATCGGTGCCGCTGCCCGGATATCGGCACGTGCGGGTGGGCACCGCCACCGCCGGGCGCGTCCTGGACTCGCTGCGGCGCTTCGAGCCCGATGTCGTGCACCTGGCCTCACCGTTCGCCCTCGGCTGGCGGGGCACAGTCGCCGCCGAGCGGCTCGGCCTTCCCGTCGTCGCCGCCTACCAGACCGACGTCGCCGCCTACGCCGCCCGCTACGGCGTCGCGGTGACCACCTCGCTCGCCGAAGCGCACCTTGCCCGGATGCATCGGCGCGCCACGCTCACGCTGGCGCCGTCCCGGGAATCGGAGAACCAGCTCGCACGTCTCGGGATAGACCGGGTGCGCCGCTGGGGTCGGGGCGTGGACGCCGAGCGATTCCACCCGGGGGCACGCGATGAGTCCTGGGTGAACAGGGAGCCGGGACAGGTGATCGTCGGCTATTTCGGGCGCCTCGCTCCGGAGAAGCAGGTGGAGGACCTGCACGCGCTGCGCGGCATCCCCGGCATCCGGCTGGTGATCGTCGGGGACGGGCCGGCCCGCACTCGGCTGCAGACGCTGCTGCCGGACGCCGTGTTCCTCGGGCAGCTCGCCGGTGCCGAGCTGGCGCGAGCGGTGGCGTCCTTCGACATCTTCGTGCACCCGGGGGAGAGCGAGACCTTCGGCCAGACCCTGCAGGAGGCGCACGCCAGCGGGGTGCCGGTCATCGCGACGGGTCGGGGCGGCCCGCTCGATCTGGTGCGATCGGGGATCGACGGGTGGCTTTACCGCCCGGGCGACCTCGACGACCTGCGCATGCGCGTGAAGGATCTGGCCGGCGACACCCGCAAACGACAGGCGTTCGGCCGTGCCGGACGAGAAGCCGTACAGGGGCGCTCCTGGGCGGCGGTGTGCGATCAGCTGGTCGGGCACTTCGACGAGGCGCGAGAACTCAAGGCCGTCGATCGCACGCTCCGGGTGCCGCGCACCCGACGCCCCGAACCCGCGGCGCCGCAGCAGGGCAGGCGCTGGCGGCGCTGCGTCGCACTGGGGGACTCGCTGACCGAAGGGCTCGGCGACCTGGGGCCGGACGGTCTCGAGCGCGGCTGGGCCGACCGGCTCGCGCTGCTGCTGGCCGCGCGAGGGGGACTGCACTACGCCAATCTCGCCGTCCGATCCCGTCGCGTCGCGGATGTCTCCGGGCCGCAGCTGAAGCGAGCCCTCGAACTGCGCCCCGACCTGGCAACCGTGCTGGTCGGTGCCAACGACCTGGTGCGGCTGCGCGTCGACGTCGCAGCGCTCGCCGCACAGGTCGAGGACACCGTGGCTCAGCTGCGGAGCAGCGGGGCGGATGTCGTGCTCATCACCCCCTTCCTGCCCCGGCGTGCGGCATCGGCCTGCTTCGCCCGCAGGTTCTCCGCCTTCGCCAGCGCGCTCGCCGCGGTGGCGCAGCGAACCGGCGCCATCCTGATCGACACCGATCTGGAAGCCTCCCTCGGAGAGCGCCCGAACTGGGCGGAGGACCTCGTGCACCTCTCCCGTCGGGGGCACCGCTTCCTGGCCTACCGAGTGGCCGAGGCGCTGGGCGTCCCGCACGCCGAGGCGCTGGGCCTGCTCGAGGAGTCGCTGCACGAGCACGAGCGCATAACCCGCAGGGCCTGGTGGCGGCACCACGCCCTGCCCTGGGCGGGACGCCGGGTGCTCGGGCGCACGGCCGGCGACGGGCGGTCGGCCAAGCACGACGACCTCGTGTACATCGCCCGCAACAGCTCCCGCGTGGGAGAACGCGTGAGCTGATGGGTGCCCTGCTAGGCTTGACTCGGATGCCTGTGGCATCCATCAACTGCATATCGACTTAGTACGGAGCGGTCGGCTGAGAAGCTGGTCCCCTGTGGTGGGTTCCTCGTCGCACACGGCGCCGGGTGATCTTCTACTGGTGGCCAGTGCAGGCGAGATTCGCGGGAGTGCCCGCGCGCCTATATCTGTCCGCATCCGCTCCTTCGCGAGAACTCGCCCGTCATACGGACGCGCGAGCCTAAACAAAGAAGGAGAGACCTCTTGGAAGGTCCTGAAATCACTGCCGCCGAAGCCGTCCTCGACAACGGACGCTTCGGAACCCGCACCGTCCGCTTCGAGACCGGCCGCCTCGCCCAGCAGGCGCAGGGCGCTGTCGCCGCCTACCTCGACGAAGAGACCATGATCCTGTCGGCGACCAGCGCGGGCAAGCACCCGCGCGAGGGCTTCGACTTCTTCCCGCTGACGGTCGACGTCGAGGAGCGGTCCTACGCCGCAGGCAAGATCCCCGGTTCGTTCTTCCGTCGCGAGGGTCGCCCCTCCACCGAGGCGATCCTGGTGTGCCGCCTGATCGACCGCCCGCTGCGTCCGTCGTTCGTCGACGGCCTGCGCAACGAGGTCCAGATCGTCATCACCGTGCTGTCGATCGCTCCCGGCGAGTACTACGACGCGCTGGCGATCAACGCCGCCTCCGCCTCGACCCAGATCTCGGGACTGCCGTTCTCGGGCCCGATCGCCGGTGTCCGCCTCGCGCTGATCCCGGGCCAGGGCGAGCACGCCGACCAGTGGGTCGCGTTCCCGAACCAGGCTCAGGTCGAAGAGGCCGTGTTCGACCTGATGGTCGCCGGTCGCGTCGTCAAGAAGGCCGACGGCTCGGAAGACGTCGCCATCATGATGGTCGAGGCCGAGGCCACCGAGAACAGCTGGAACCTCATCAAGGCCGGCGCCGTCAAGCCCAGCGAGGAGATCGTCGCCGGTGGCCTCGAGGCCGCCAAGCCGTTCCTCAAGAAGCTCGTCGAGGCTCAGGCCGAGATGGCTCAGCACTCGTCGAAGGAGCCCGGCGTCTACCCGGTCTTCCCCGCGTACGAGCAGGCCACGTTCGACTTCGTGTCCGCGTCCGCGACGGCAGACCTCGAGAAGGTCTACCAGATCGCCGACAAGGTCGAGCGCCAGAACGCCGACGACGAGGTCAAGGACCGCGTCAAGGCCGAGGTCGCCGCCGCCATCGAGGCCGGCACGCTCCCGGCATCCGCCGCGGGCGAGGTCTCCGGTGCGTACAAGTCGGTCACCAAGAACATCGTCCGCGGACGCATCCTCGCCGAGGGCGTGCGCATGGACGGTCGTGGCCTGGCGGACATCCGTCCGCTGGACGCAGAGGTGCAGGTCATCCCGCGCGTGCACGGCTCGGCGATCTTCCAGCGCGGTGAGACCCAGATCATGGGCGTCACCACGCTGAACATGCTCAAGATGGAGCAGCAGATCGACTCGCTGTCGCCGGTGACGCACAAGCGCTACATGCACCACTACAACTTCCCGCCGTACTCCACCGGTGAGACCGGTCGCGTCGGTTCGCCGAAGCGTCGCGAGATCGGGCACGGCTTCCTCGCCGAGCGCGCGCTCGTGCCGGTGCTGCCCACCCGCGAGGAGTTCCCCTACGCGATCCGTCAGGTCTCCGAGGCGCTGAGCTCCAACGGCTCCACCTCGATGGGCTCCGTCTGCGCCTCGACCCTGTCGCTGCTGAACGCCGGTGTGCCGCTGCGCGCGCCGGTCGCCGGCATCGCCATGGGCCTGGTCTCGGACGAGGTCGACGGTGAGACCCGCTACGCGGCGCTGACCGACATCCTGGGTGCCGAGGACGCGCTGGGCGACATGGACTTCAAGGTCGCAGGCACCAGCGAGTTCATCACCGCGATCCAGCTGGACACCAAGCTCGACGGCATCCCGTCGTCGGTGCTGGCCGGTGCCCTGACCCAGGCCCGCGACGCGCGTCTGACGATCCTCAACGTGCTGAACGCCGCGATCGACGCTCCCGACGAGATGGCGCCCACTGCGCCGCGCGTCATCAGCGTGCAGATCCCGGTCGACAAGATCGGCGAGCTGATCGGCCCGAAGGGCAAGACGATCAACGCGATCCAGGACGAGACCGGCGCGCAGATCTCCATCGAGGAGGACGGCACCGTCTACATCGGCGCCGTCGACGGTCCGTCGGCCGAGGCCGCCCGCGCCCAGGTCAACGCGATCGCCAACCCCACCAACCCGGAGGTCGGCGAGCAGTTCCTCGGCACCGTCGTGAAGATCGCCACGTTCGGCGCCTTCGTCTCGCTGCTGCCGGGCAAGGACGGACTGCTGCACGTCACCGAGGTGCGCAAGCTCGCCGGTGGCAAGCGCGTCGAGAACGTCGATGACGTCCTCTCGGTCGGCCAGAAGATCCTCGTGAAGATCACGAAGATCGATGACCGCGGCAAGCTGTCGCTCGAGCCCGTGCTCGACGACGCCGCCGCCGAGGGCGACAAGGCCCCGGAGACCGTCGAGGCGTGATCCACGGATGCCGATGAGTCGGCATCCCTGACGAAGACCCGGAATCCTGTGGAGTGCCACAGGATTCCGGGTCTTGTCGTATCCGATGTGATCGGATCGTTACGAGAACTTCTGCGCACCCTCGTCATGGTGGACGTCGCAGCGCGGGACGTCGCTTAGCCTGTGAGTACGCACCGGGGGGTGCGATGCAAGACGGATCGAGGATCCGCGGGGGTGGGAGATGAAGCTTTTCGGCATCGGGACGGCCGATCAGCCCTCGCGCGCCGATGCCCCTGATGCGCATCCCTCCGCCCCGATCCCCGTCATCGGCCCCGGCGTCGGGGAGTGCATCCGCGTCGCTCTCGGCGAGACCGGCTATTCGATCTTCCCGCTGATGCTGGGAGCCGCCGAGTTCGGCTGGAATGTCGACCAGAAGACCAGTCATGCTCTGCTGGATCGCTACCTCGAATTCGGCGGCAACGCCGTGCACACGGCCGACGGCTTCTCCGGGGGCCGCAGCGAGTACATCATCGGGCAGTGGCTGAAGACCTCGGGCGGGCGACGCGAGCAGGTCGTCCTGAGCGCCAGGATCGGCTCCCATGCCGACAACCCCGGCCTGGGCTCCGTCAACCTCGTGCGTGCGGTGGAGGGTTCGCTCACCCGGCTCGGGGTCGACCGCATCGACGTGCTCTATCTGGATGCCTCGCTCGACAGCAGCACGAACCTCGAGGACACCCTCGCGACGGTCGAGTGGCTGCGCGAGGCGGGCAAGATCGCGGTGGTCGGCGGTTTCCGCTTCGCGCCGGAGCGACTCGTGGAGGCGCGGATCCTCGCGGCGGCCGGCTACCCGCGGCTGGAAGTGCTCGACGAGCCGTACAACCTCGTGCGCCGGGATGAGTTCGAGGGCGACCTGCGCCTGGTCGCCGCGGCGCAGAGCCTGGCGGTCACGCCCTCGCACGCTCTCGAACACGGATTCCTCTCCGGCCGGCACCGCAGCAAGTCGTCGGCGGTGGGCGTGCGCGGACAGCAGATGCGCAGTCACCTGAACCGCAAGGGCATCCGCGTGCTGAGGGCGCTCGACCTGATCGCCGACGAGCTCGCCGTTCCCGTCGCCGCCGTCTCGATGGCATGGCTGCTCGCGCAGCGCACGGTCGTCGCGCCGATCGTGAACGCCTTCGCCCTCGAGCACGTCGACGAGCTCATGCAGGGTGCGGGCATCACGCTCACGCGCACGCAGGTCGCCGAACTCACGCGCGCCGGGGAGTAGAAGCCCGCGCTCTGCGGCCGGGACCCAGCCCCGGCGTCTTCCGGGGCCCGAGCGTCGGACGCGTGACCTAAGCTGGAAGCGCCCCGACGCGGTGGCACGAAGTGAGCAGGGTTGTGACGCACTACATATATCTGGTCAGACACGGTGAGCATGTCGACGCCGAGCACGGCATCGACGACGGACCACTCTCACCTCGAGGTCAACGTCAGGCAGAGCTCATCGCAGACCGGCTCTCGGGCCTTCCGCTCGATGCCGTCTGGCATTCCCCGCTGCTGCGCGCGGCGGAGACGGCCCGTGCCATCGCCGCGCGACTGCCCGCGGTGGACCCGGTGCCCTCGGCGCTGCTCTTCGACTGCGTGCCGAGCGGCATGTCCGAGGAGACTCCCAGCGCCTACGAGCCGTTCTTCGGTTCGGTCAGCGACGCCGAGATCGAGGCGGGCGCCGCACAGATGTCGGACGCGGTGGGGGAGTTCCTGCGTCGACGCAACGGCGATGTGCACGAGGTCCTCATCACCCACAACTTCGTGATCTCGTGGTTCGTGCGCGAAGTGCTGGGCGCTCCGGACTGGCGCTGGATGACGCTCAACCAGGCGCATTGCGGCCTGAGCGTGATCGTGCAGAAGCAGGGCCGACCGTGGACGCTGATGAGCCACAACGACCTGGGTCATCTGCCGATGGAGCTGCGCACCGGTCTTCCGGACGCGATCACCGTCTGAGCGAGTGCCTGTCGAGGACGACACGCGGCAAGAGGGCCCGGCCGGCGAATCTAGACTGGAGTCATGACCACTCAGGTTGCCCTCGTCGGCGGATCAGGCAAGCTCGGGCGCATCATCCATCACGTGATCGATGAGCTCGACGGGTTCGAGGTGCGCAGCGTGCTCGGTTCGGCCAGCGACCTCAGCGAGCTGGACGGCGCCGATCTGGTGGTCGACGC
The DNA here is from genome assembly GCF_030816235.1 of Microbacterium sp. W4I4. Taxonomy (NCBI): domain Bacteria; kingdom Bacillati; phylum Actinomycetota; class Actinomycetes; order Micrococcales; family Microbacteriaceae; genus Microbacterium; species Microbacterium sp. W4I4. Next base: position 808,886 of record NZ_JAUSXT010000001.1, on the reverse strand, counting down.
GTCGGCGCCGGCGGTGAGCATCGACGTGGTGCGCGCGGCGATCGACCGCGGCATCAATGTGCTCGTCGGCACATCGGGATGGTCCCAGGAGCGCATCGCCCCGGTGCGACCCCTGGTGGCGGACGCCGAGATGGGGGTGGTGTTCATCCCGAACTTCTCGCTGGGCTCTGCCCTCGGGACGGCACTTGCGGCGGCAGCAGCACCCTTCTTCCCGTCCGCCGAGATCGTGGAGTCGCACCGCGACACGAAGATCGACTCGCCGAGCGGAACCGCGGTGCGCACCGCCGAGCTGATGGCGGATGCCCGTGATGAGAGGGGGCCCTTCGAGGCTCCGCACGGCGATCAGCGTGCACGCGGGCAGCAGGTCGCCGGTGTGCCCGTGCACTCGCTGCGGCGCCCGGGCGTGATCGCCCGCCAGGAGGCGATCCTGTCGGGTGCGGGAGAATCGCTGTCGATCGTGCACGACACGATCGATTCCGCAGCCGCGTACACACCCGGAATCCGGCTGGCGCTTCCCTTCGCCCGCGACGCCCGCGGGATCGTCGTCGGTCTGGAGAACATCATCGACATCGGCATCCGGGCCCGCTCGTGACCTCTCGGATCGGCGTCGTCGTGATGGGCGCCGCGCTGCTGCTGTACATCGTCATCGCCGTGTGGCTCGGCGTGATGTTCTTCTCGGTCGGCACCGCGCTGTCGATCGGGATGGGCGTCGCACTGGTGATCATCGCGCCGATCGGCGCCTGGGCGCTGGTGCGCGAGCTCCTGTTCGGCTTCTCCGCCGACAGGCTGGGCCGCATCCTCGACGGCGAGGGCGGAATGCCGGAGGCTCCGGAGCAGCTCACGCCCAGCGGGCGTCTGCGCCGCGAGGACGTCGAGCCGCTGATCGCGCAGTACGCGACCTCGGTGGAGGCGGATGCCGAGGACTGGCGGGCGCGCTATCGACTCGGCGTCGTGCAGGACGCCGCAGGCCGACGCAAAGACGCCAGAGCAAGCATCCGCGAGGCCATCCGCCTCGCCCGCCCCTGAGAACCCGTCTATATGGCACGAACCGCCCCGATTCTCTCGAATCAGGGGCGGTTCGCGCCATACAGCGGGACGTCAGGCCAGGCTGGCCTCGAGGGTGATCTCGATTCCGGCGAGAGCCTGAGAGACGGGGCAGCCGGTCTTGGCGCCTTCGGCGATCTCCTGGAACTTCTCCGGGGTGATGCCCGGGACCGTGGCGTTCACGTTCAGGTGGCTGCCGGTGATGCCGGTACCGGGCTTGAACGTGACGGATGCCGAGGCGTTGACGCGCTCGGGAGGAGTGCCGTTCTCGCTCAGAGCGTGCGAGAGAGCCATGCTGAAGCACGAGGCGTGCGCGGCGGCGATGAGCTCCTCAGGAGTGGTCGTGGTGTCGGAGCCCTCGCTGCGGGCCTTCCAGTCGATGGGGAAGGTGCCGAGGCTCGATGACGAGAACGCGACGGTTCCCGAGCCCTCGGTCAGGGAACCGGTCCACGTGGCTGCGGCTTCGCTGGTGACGGACATGTTTCCTCCTGAGATGGGCGGTCGTCGTCGCGGGGTCGCGTCGTCCCGCCAGCCTACCCACGACGGGTGGTCGTCCGGTACCCGTCGTCAGGCCGGGCGTGTGGTGCGCCCGAGCACGCCGGCGCGCTGCAGCAGCAGGTACAGCTGGCAGCCCAGGCAGAAGCCGAAGGCGGCATTGAGGAAGGCGGCGATGAAGGCAGCGGCGGTCGCGATCGGCAGGGCCAGGGGAACCCCGATCAGGTGCAGCACCAGGCCGAGCGTGACCACGAACAGTCCCACGCCCTGCGCGAACCGCGGCGGACGCGGATCCTCCAGCTCGGTCGGCGGCGCGAGCCGCGGGCGCACCACGCGTCGGAACAGCGTGCTCCACGGATGCGTCGTGGGGGACAGCACGCCCCACAGGAACAGCAGCGCGACGACGAGAGTGAGCAGGAAGGCCGGGTCGACGATGCGCTGGCCGAAGGATGCTGCGGGAAGCGCCCAGCCGGAGCCGACGAACGTCGCATCCGCGAGCGGCTGGTAGGCGAACCAGCCGAATGTCGCCGACGCGCTCTGCGCCGCGATGCCGGTCAGCCCGAGGAACGTCGCCACCAGAAGCAGCACCGACGTGATCCACGCGCCGAAGCGCGGCCCGCGCGGGTCGATGCCGTGCGGGGGAGCGGCGTCGCTCATGATGCCTCCTGAAATGCGGGAAGTCCGGTCAGTGCGGATTCGATGTCGGCGCGGCGGGGCGCGCCGTTGAAGCGTGCGATCAGGGTGTCGTCCGTGCCGATCAGAAACGTCGTGGGGGTGCTGAGCACGCGGTGGCGACGGGCGAGATCAGGGCGATGGGTGAGGTCGACATCGATGTGGTCGACGCCGTCATGGCCCGCGGCGATGCCCTGCAGCATCCGTCGCACCTGCGGGCAGCGGGTGCACGTCTCGGTGCTGAACTGCACGAGCGAGATGCGACCGGACGTGACACCGAGGTCGGCCGGATCGATCGCGCCCGATCCGGAACGGCGCCGTCCGTCGCGGACGCGCCAGATCACGCCCGTGATGACGGCGACGGCCACGAGCGCGGCCAGTGCGATCAGGGCGGAGGAGAGCGGCATGTGTCCACGATAAGTCCGGATGCGGCGGGCGGGGCCGATGTGACGGAGCATGACATTCCGCCCGCACGGGCTCTGCGCAGGTATCGTTGCAGGCATGAGCGCCGCCATCCCCACGCCCTATGAGGACCTGCTCCGCGATGTGCTCGAGAACGGCACGCACAAGGACGATCGCACCGGCACCGGGACGACGAGCGTCTTCGGCCGGCAGATCCGCTTCGACCTGGCCGAGAGCTTCCCGCTGATCACCACCAAACGGGTGCATTTCAAGTCCATCGCCTACGAGCTGCTCTGGTTCCTGCGCGGCGACTCGAACGTGCGCTGGCTGCAGGAGCACGGGGTGAAGATCTGGGACGAGTGGGCGGATGCCGACGGCGAGCTCGGTCCTGTGTACGGCGTGCAGTGGCGATCCTGGCCGACGCCCGACGGCGAGAGCATCGACCAGCTGTCCCAGGTGATCGAGCAGATCAAGGCGACGCCCGACTCCCGCCGACTCATCGTGTCGGCCTGGAACCCCGCCGACATCCCCGACATGGCGCTGGCACCGTGTCATGCGCTGTTCCAGTTCTACGTGGCCGACGGCAAGCTGTCGTGCCAGTTGTACCAGCGCAGCGCCGACCTTTTCCTCGGCGTGCCCTTCAACATCGCCTCCTACGCGCTGCTGACCCTCATGGTCGCTCAGCAGACCGGTCTCGAGCCGGGCGAGTTCGTCTGGACCGGCGGCGACTGCCATGTCTACGACAATCACCGGGAGCAGGTGCGCGAGCAGCTGACACGTGAGCCGTACCCGTACCCCACGCTGCGCATCACGCGCACCCCCGAGTCGATCCTCGACTACGACTACGAGGAGGACTTCGAGGTCGTGGACTACCAGCACCACCCCGCGATCCGTGGGGCGGTCGCCGTATGAGCGCGGTGTCTTCGGGAATGCCGATGGTCGGCCTGATCTGGGCCGAAGCGGATGGCGGTGTGATCGGCGCGCAGGGCGGCATGCCCTGGCATGTGCCCGAGGACCTCGCGCACTTCAAGGAGATCACCCTGGGACAGCCGGTGGTCATGGGGCGGCGCACCTGGGACTCGCTGCCGGAGCGGTTCCGCCCGCTGACGGGCCGAGAGAACATCGTGATCACCCGCCAGCAGGACTGGAGCGCCGAGGGCGTCCGTCGAGCCGCGAACCTCGCCGAGGCTGTGCGGGGCCTCGACCGGGTCTGGATCATCGGCGGGTCCGAGATCTTCCGCCAGGTGATCGGCGAGGCCGACCGCCTGGAGGTCACCGAGCTGGACCTGAAGGTGGCGGGAGACGCCTACGCGCCGTCGAAGGAGGGCTGGCGCCTGGTCGACGAGGGGGAGTGGCAGACGTCCCGCACCGGCATCCGCTATCGCTTCCTGGGCTACGAGCGCTGATGCCCACCGCACTGATCACCGGAGCCAGCGCCGGCCTCGGCGCCGAGTTCGCCCACCAGCTCGCGGGCCGAGGCGCAGACCTGGTGCTCGTCGCCCGCGGCGCCGACGCCCTCGCGGAACTCGCATCGGAGCTGCGAGAGTCGCATGGCATCGCTGTGGAGGTGATCACCGCCGACCTGTCGCGGGAGGCGGATGTCGATCGCGTCGCGGCGCGGATATCCGACGCGGACCACCCCGTCGACCTGCTGATCAACAACGCGGGATTCGGCCTGCCGCTGCAGTTCGCGGACAACGACATCGATGACGAGGTGCGTCACCTGCGGGTGCATGTCGAGGCCCCGATGCGTCTCATGCACGCGGCCATCCGCGCCATGCGCGGCCGCGGCGGACGGATCATCAACGTCGCATCCGTCGCCGGTTTCATCTCCCGTTCCACCTATTCGGCGTGCAAGTCGTGGCTGATCGGCTTCAGCCGCTGGGCGAACGGCGAGTACAGCCGCGACGGGGTGTCGGTCACCGCCCTCTGCCCGGGTTTCACGCACACCTCGTTCCACGCCCGGATGGGGCTCGCCGCCGGCAAGGAGGGCGTGCCCGGACCGATGTGGCTGAACGCCGAGGACGTCGTTCGCGAGGGGCTGCGGGATGCCGCGCGCGGCCGATCCGTGTCGATCCCGTCGCTGCGGTACAAGGTGATCGTCGCGGCGAGCAGGCTCCTGCCCAGCTCGCTGACGGCGGGCGTCGCGCGCCGGGGGCGGGTCTGAACACGCAGGCTTGCGCTCCCGGACCCGTCTCGGGCGCATGGATCCGGGGCTGACGCGATAACCTGAGAGCATGACGCTCTCGGACAATCCCTTCGGACAGGTTCTCGTCGCGCTGGTCACCCCGATGACCGCCGACGGCGAAGTGGACTGGCCCGCGACCGAGAAGCACATGGACAAGGTGATCACCGACGGCGCCGACGGCATCGTCGTGACCGGAACCACCGGTGAGACCTCCACCCTGACCGACGACGAGAAGCTGCGGCTGGTCGAGGTCGGCAAGGACGTCTCAGCGGGCCGGGCGAAGATCATCACCGGCGGCGGGTCGAACGAGACCGCGCACGCCATCGAGCTCTACAAAGCCAGCGAGAAGGCCGGCGCCGACGGCATCATGATCGTCACGCCGTACTACAACAAGCCCACCCAGGCGGGCATCCTCACGCATTTCCGCCTCGTCGCGGACGCGACGGACCTGCCGGTCATCCTGTACGACATCCCGGGCCGCACGGGTGTCCCGATCAAGTACGAGACCATCGTGCGCCTGGCCAAGCACCCGAACATCCTCGCGGTGAAGGATGCCAAGGGCGACTTCTCCGAGGTCAGCCGAGTGCTCAACCAGACGGACCTGATGTACTTCTCCGGCGATGACGCCAACGTGCTGCCGCACCTCGCGATCGGCGCGACAGGGCTCGTCGGGGTGACGGCCAACATCACGTCCGCGCCGTACCGCACCATCATCGACGCCGTGAACCGCGGCGACCTGAAGACCGCCACCGCGGAGCACCAGCGCCTCGAGCCACTGGTGCGCGCGGTGATGACCCATGTGCCCGGCACCGTCGCGGCGAAGTACATCCTGCACGGCCTCGGCCGTATCGGCAGCCCGCGTGTGCGGCTGCCACTGGTCGGACCGGAGGAGTGGGAGGCCGCGATCATCGAGGACGAGCTCGCGCTGGTCACCGATGTCCCCGGCGCCGATTTCTCGAACTTCCGTCCCGACCGCAACGCCGCCGCCGGCGGCGCCCTGCCGAAGGTGCACGGCACCACTCGATGAGCGCTCTCACGCGCTGAACGCAAACGAACGGGCACGCGTGTGTCCGACAGAGGAGACGTCCATGTCCACCCCCATCGCCGCTCCCGAACCACTCGCCCAGGGCACGCTCCGCGTGACCCCGATCGGTGGTCTCGGTGAGATCGGCCGCAACATGACCGCGTTCGAGTACGAAGGCAAGATCCTCATCGTCGACTGCGGCGTGCTCTTCCCCGAGGAGCACCAGCCGGGCGTCGACCTGATCCTGCCCGACTTCTCGCCCATCAAGGACCGCCTCGACGACATCGTCGGCGTCGTGCTCACGCACGGCCACGAGGACCACATCGGCGGCGTGCCCTACCTGCTGCGCCTGAAGGGCGACATCCCGCTGATCGGCTCCGGCTTGACCCTCGCTCTGGTCGAGGCGAAGCTCAAGGAGCACCGCATCAAGCCCTTCACCCTCACGGTGAAGGAGGGCGAGGAGGAGCAGGTCGGCCCGTTCGATCTCGAGTTCATCGCGGTGAACCACTCCATCCCCGACGCGCTGGCCGTCGCCATCACCACCCCGGCGGGCGTCGTGCTCGCGACCGGCGACTTCAAGATGGACCAGCTGCCGCTGGACGGCCGCATCACCGATCTGAACACCTTCGCGCGTCTGGGTGATGACGGGGTCGACCTGTTCCTCGTCGACTCCACCAATGCCGACGTTCCGGGCTTCACGCCCACGGAGCGCTCGATCGGTCCCGTGCTCGACCAGGTGATCGGCAAGGCCCCGCGCCGTGTGATCGTTGCCAGTTTCTCCAGCCACATGCACCGTGTGCAGCAGGTCATCGACGCCGCACACATTCACGGACGTCGGGTTGCGTTCCTCGGCCGCAGCATGGTTCGCAATATGACCATCGCCGAGCAGCTCGGCTACCTGCGGGTTCCGGACGGCGTGCTCATCGACTACAAGAAGGCGCGCGACCTGCCCGACGACAAGATCGTCTACATGTCCACCGGATCGCAGGGCGAGCCGATGGCCGTGCTCAGCCGCATGGCCAACCTGGACCACGCCATCGAGCCGGGGGAGGGCGACACGGTGATCCTCGCCTCGAGCCTGATCCCGGGCAACGAGAACGCGGTCTACCGAGTGATCGACGGACTCACCAAGCTCGGCGCCACCGTCGTGCACAAGGGCAACGCCCGCGTGCACGTCTCCGGCCACGCCGCCGCCGGCGAACTGCTCTACTGCTACAACATCCTCAAGCCCCGCAACGTGCTGCCCGTGCACGGCGAGTACCGCCACCTGACGGCGAACGCCAAGCTCGCGCAGGACACCGGCATCCCGGAGGAGCGCACCTTCATCGCATCCAACGGCACGGTGATCGACCTGCGCGACGGCGAGGCCCGGGTGGCCGGCCAGCTCGACATCGGATTCGTGTACGTCGACGGCTCCACCGTCGGCGGGATCACGGATGCCGATCTGAAGGACCGTCGCATCCTCGGCGAGGAGGGCTTCGTCTCCGTGATCATCGTCGTGGACTCGACCACCGGTCAGGTCATCTCGGGGCCGGAGATCCACGCACGCGGTGTCGCCGAGGACGATCGCGTCTTCGACGACGTCGTACCCAAGATCGTCGCCGCCCTCAAGGAGGCCGCCGGCAACGGCGTGCGCGACAACCACGCGCTGTCGCAGATCGTGCGCCGTACGATCGGCCGCTGGGTCAACCAGAAGCTGCGCCGCCGCCCGATGATCGTCCCGCTCGTCATCGAGGCGTGACGTGGCCGCGCCCGATCGCGGCGCGACCGAGACCGGGGGAGCACGCCTGATCGAGGCGTGATCCCCTGGAAACCCGCGTCATTGCGGCCGGATGTCGGTGTTCGGACGTAGCGTGGAGACATGGCCAGGAGCACCACGAAGTCTGAGCGCGCGTCCGCGGCGTCCTCGTCGCGTCCCGAGCGGCAGGCGGCTCCGCGCTCGCGTGCCAAGGCGGCGCCCGCGCCCAAGCGCTACGTCGACGAGGCGGAGAAGGCGCCGCTGGCGGCGCGGATGTGGCTCGGGCTGGCGCACGGTGTCGGCGGGCTGTTCCGCGCCTTCGGGCCGGAGTCTCTCGAGAAGGAGCAGCGCCGCGACGGATTCCCGTTCCTGCTGGTCCTGCTGGCCTGCGCCGGCGCGGTCGTGGAGTGGTTCTTCATCGGCGAGCAGATCGCGCAGAACATCAGCGCGTACACCTGGGGGCTGCTGATCGGCCGGGTGGCCTTCGTGCTCCCAGTGCTGCTGCTCCTGCTGGCGGGGTGGCTGTTCCGGCATCCTTCGTCCGTGCACGACAACGGGCGGATCGGGATCGGCTTCGGATTCTTCGTCCTCGCTCTCGCCGGCTTCTGCCACGTCGCCTCGGGAGTGGTCGACAAGTTCGGCGTCCTCGCACGTCCCCAGCCGAAGGACGGCATGCCCGCCCTCAGTGCCGCGGGTGGGCTGTTCGGCTGGATGCTGGGGGAGCCGCTGGCGTTCCTCACTCCGGTCGTGGCCTACATCGTGCTCGGGCTGCTGGCTCTGCTCAGCGTGCTCATCCTCACCAAGACGCCGCCGAACCGGATCGGCGAGCGACTGGGCGACCTGTACGCGTGGATGTTCGGCGCCGAGCGGCCGCTGCGCCCCGCCGCGGTCGACGAGGCCCCGCAGGACTCCGATGAGAAGGACGACGCGCTGCCCTGGTGGCGACGCAACAAGACCGGTCGCGAGGAGGACCCCGAGGACGACGTCGACTCCCAGGCGATCACGGCGCTGCTCGGCGAGCCGAGCAAGAAGGCCGCCTACGACCAGGCCGTCATCGTCGACGACTCACCTCAGGATGCCGCCACCGAGGTGCTCACCGATGTCAGTGCGCTGGCGGACATGCTCGGCGAGCAGAACACCACGGCGCTGCTCGACGACGACGGTTCGACGGGGGAGCTTCCCGGTCTCGACGGGTTCGGCACGGCCGGACCCGGTGCGAACGGGCTCCAGCCGCCCGCCGCGCCGTACGTGCTGCCCTCGCCGGGTGTGCTGAAGGCAGGACCGCCGCCCGTCACACGATCGGATGCCACCGACAACACCATCGCGCAGATCACCAGCGTGCTGGAGCAGTTCAAGGTGGACGCCAAGGTCACCGGCTTCTCGCGCGGACCGACGGTCACACAGTACGAGATCGAGGTCGGTCTGGGCGTCAAGGTCGAGAAGATCCTGCAGCTGAGCAACAACTTCTCCTACGCCGTCGCCTCCAACGATGTGCGCATCCTCTCCCCGATCCCCGGCAAGAGCGCCATCGGCATCGAGATCCCGAACGTCGACAAGGAGACCGTCGCCCTGGGCGACGTGCTGCGCTCCGCCGCGGCGCAGAAGAGCACGCACCCGATGACGATCGGCGTCGGCAAGGACGTCGGCGGCAACATCGTCGTCGCCAACCTCGCGAAGATGCCCCACCTGCTGGTGGCGGGTTCCACCGGCTCCGGCAAGTCCAGCTTCGTGAACTCGATGATCACCAGCCTGCTGATGCGGGCGCGCCCCGCCGATGTGCGCATGGTCCTGATCGATCCGAAGCGCGTGGAGCTCACCAGCTACGCCGGCGTGCCGCACCTGATCACGCCCATCATCACGAACCCCAAGAAGGCGGCAGAGGCGCTGCAGTGGGTCGTGAAGGAGATGGACATGCGCTACGACGACCTCGCGTCGTTCGGGTTCCGCCACATCGACGACTTCAACCGCGCCGTACGGGCCGGTGAGGTAGACCTCCCGGCAGGCAGCGAACGGGTGCTCAAGCCGTACCCCTACCTGCTGGTCGTCGTCGACGAGCTCGCCGACCTGATGATGGTCGCTCCGCGAGACGTCGAGGACTCCATCGTCCGCATCACGCAGCTGGCCCGCGCGTCCGGCATCCACCTGGTGCTGGCGACCCAGCGCCCCAGCGTCGATGTCGTCACCGGTCTGATCAAGGCCAACGTGCCGTCCCGCCTCGCGTTCGCCGTCACGAGCGTCACCGACAGCCGGGTCATCCTCGACTCGCCCGGCGCCGACAAGCTCATCGGTCAGGGTGACGCGCTGTTCTCGCCGATGGGGTCGTCCAAGCCGTTCCGGCTCCAGGGCGCCTGGGTCGACGAGAGCGAGATCGCGGACGTCGTCAAGCACGTCACGCAGCAGGCCCGCCCCGAGTACCGTCCCGACGTGCAGGAATCCGCCGAGGCGAAGCGCAAGGAGGTCGACGCGGACATCGGCGACGACCTGGAGCTGCTGCTCGCCGCCGCCGAGCTGATCGTGTCCTCGCAGTTCGGATCGACGTCGATGCTGCAGCGCAAGCTGCGCGTCGGCTTCGCCAAGGCGGGCCGGCTGATGGATCTGCTCGAATCGCGTGAGATCGTCGGACCCTCCGAGGGTTCCAAGGCCCGAGACGTGCTCGTCACCAACGAGCAGCTGCCCGGCGTGCTCGCCAAGCTCCGCGGCGATGATGTGCCGGCGTCACCGGCGTCACCTGCGTCACCTGCGCAGGCCGCAGCATCGGCCGAGCACGACATGTACGCCCGGGACCCGATCGAGCAGCAGTTCGAGGGGCTGCCCGAGGTGGAGAGCGACGGCGACGGCGACGAGGACGCCTGGGGCCTGACGGGCCGCGACTGATGAGCATCCCGCGCCAACTGCCCAACGCGATCACGATCGCCCGCATCCCGCTCGCCGTCGTCTTCTTCATCCTGCTGCTGCTGGCCGGCACCTTCGGAGCGGACGACCTCGTGCTGCGCTGGGTGGCGGGCGCGATCTTCGTCCTGGGCATCTCCACCGACTGGGTCGACGGCTACCTCGCCCGGCGGTACGACATCGTCAGCGACTTCGGCAAGCTGTGGGACCCGATCGCCGACAAGCTCCTCACCGGAGCGGGTTTCCTCGGACTCGCGATCCTCGGCGAGGTGGGGTGGTGGATCGTCATCATCATCCTCATCCGCGAGTGGGGCGTCACCATCCACCGCCTCATGATCGTGAACGAGCACGTGGTCGCGGCCGCATGGATGGGCAAGATCAAGACCGTGGTGCAGGGCGTGGCCCTCGGGTGGGCGCTGCTTCCCCTGCACGTCCTCGTCGGGCAGCCGGCGTGGACGATGGTGACATTCGTGCTGATGCTGCTCGCACTGCTGCTCACCGTGGCCAGCGGCATCGACTACGTCTTCGCGCAGACCCGCGGTCGGCGAAGCGCGCCGTGACCGCGGCCGCACAGCTCGTCTCGGCGCTGCGCGAGCGCGGCTGGACCCTGGGCGTGGCCGAATCGCTGACAGGGGGAGCCGTCGCCTCCGAGATCGTCACGGTGCCCGGCGCCTCCGCCGCGCTGTGGGGCGCGGTCGTGGCCTACGCGACGCCCGTCAAGCACACCCTCCTCGGCGTGGATGCCGATCTGCTCGCCGCTCACGGCCCGGTGCACCCCGAAGTCGCGGTCCAGATGGCCGACGGTGTCCGTCGCGCCGTCGCCGTCGACGGGCGTCCGGCGGACGTCGGCATCGCCACCACGGGCATCGCGGGGCCGGAGTCTCCCGACGGGCAGCCGGTGGGCACGGTCCACATCGGTGTCGCCACACCGTTCGGAGCGCGGTCGCGGGTCTTCGTGTTCGAGGGCTCGCGCGATGAGATCCGCGCCCAGGCGCGCGACGCGGCCATCGAGCTCGCGCTCGAGGCGGTCCGGGAATAGCCCGAAGCGGCACGAGGTTGATGGTGATGTGCTCAACATTCGACACACCACGACGAAGCGTTCTTTCACAACAGAAGCACAGCGGGAAACAGTAGGTTCGGTGCGAAGCGAACAGGCTAGACTGGCTGTCCATTCGGATCGGCATCCGAGCAAGACAATGGAGAGGAGGTTCCGATGATCCTTGTACGACAGGAGATCGGCGATGTGCTGCGGGACTTCCGCCTGCAGAAGGGTCGGACCCTCCGGCAGGTCGCGAGCAAGGCGTCCGTCGCGCTCGGTTACCTCAGCGAGGTCGAGCGGGGCCAGAAGGAGGCGTCGAGCGAGATCCTCGCCTCGGTCGCCGATGCTCTGGACGTTCCCATCTCGACCATCATGCGCGAGGTCGGCGACCGCATCTCGGTCATCGAGGGCATCAGCAGCTTCCCGGACGTAGTGCCCGACGACCTGGTCGCCTCGGTCGAGCCCGAGCTCTCGCTCCACTGAGCGGCACCGCACACGCATGAGACGCAGCGAATTCCTGCGCGCGGTCGATGACGAGTTCGGTGCAAGGGCCACGTCTTTGACGCAGGATCTCGTCCTCGGCGGCCTCGGCACGACGGCGCTGGAGGCACTGGATGCCGGAGTGCCGCCGCGCGACATCTGGCTGGCGCTGTGCGACGAGGTCGACGTGCCCGCCGAGCGTCGGTACGGTGTGGGCCGGCTGGAGCCGCGCAAGCGCTGAACGAATCCACTGAACGAATCTTCGACGACACGCGACGGCGTGTCGTCGAAGATGTGTTCGAGGAGCGCGTATCGTTCTGCACAAGTGGTCTCGTAGCGACTGTCATCCACAATCAGTGGGCGCGCCGATGCAATGTCGGTGGCACCTCTTAGCGTGAATGACGTGGCACTGAGCCATGCGCCTTGTCGGAGAGCGACCCCAGTCGGGGTGGCCGCGACAGCCTACAGGCGGCAGCACGCGAGCAGAAGGAGCACGTCATGCCATCACCCTCGGACCGCGAGAAGGCCCTGGAATCAGCCCTCGCCCAGATCGACCGCCAGTTCGGGAAGGGCTCGGTCATGCGGCTGGGCAGCGACGAGCGGGCCCCTGTCGAAGTCATCCCCACCGGCTCCATCGCCCTCGACGTCGCTCTCGGCGTCGGAGGACTGCCGCGTGGACGCATCGTCGAGATCTACGGGCCGGAGTCCTCGGGTAAGACCACCCTGACCCTGCACGCGATCGCCAACGCGCAGCGCGCCGGCGGCATCGCCGCCTTCGTCGACGCGGAGCACGCACTCGACCCCGACTACGCGGCCAAGCTGGGCGTCGACATCGACGCGCTGCTCGTCTCCCAGCCCGACACGGGCGAGCAGGCGCTCGAGATCGCCGACATGCTCGTGCGCTCCGGCTCCATCGACCTCATCGTCATCGACTCCGTCGCGGCTCTGGTGCCGCGTGCCGAGATCGAGGGCGAGATGGGCGACTCGCACGTGGGTCTGCAGGCGCGCCTCATGTCGCAGGCGCTGCGCAAGCTCACCGGTGGGCTGAACCAGACCAACACCACGATGATCTTCATCAACCAGCTGCGCGAGAAGATCGGCGTGTTCTTCGGCTCGCCCGAGACGACCGCAGGTGGAAAGGCGCTGAAGTTCTACGCGTCCGTCCGCCTGGACATCCGCCGCATCGAGACGCTCAAGGACGGCACCGACGCGGTGGGAAACCGCACCCGCGTCAAGGTCGTCAAGAACAAGATGGCGCCGCCGTTCAAGCAGGCCGAGTTCGACATCCTGTACGGAATCGGCATCTCCCGCGAGGGCAGCCTGATCGACTTCGGCGTCGAGCACGGGATCGTGAAGAAGTCCGGCTCCTGGTACACCTACGACGGCGACCAGCTCGGTCAGGGCAAGGAGAACGCCCGGAACTTCCTGATCAAGAACGTCGACATCGCACTCGCGATCGAGACCCAGATCAAGCAGAAGCTGGGCATCGGCATGAAGGCGGTCGAAGAGGCGCCGGCCGACCAGCTGGCCGAGCGCCGCCCGGCCTGATCATGACGAACCGGAACGGGGGCGAGGAGCACCTCGCCCCCGTCATCCCCCTTTTCGGGGCGCACACGTCGAAGGACGCCGAGCCCGGCGAGATGCCTCGGCGCACCGGACCCGAGGGCGTCTGGCGCTCCGCGCTGGCCGACGACCCGATCACGCCCGCGCCGTTCGTCCCCACTCTTGTCGGTGGCATGGATCAGGACGAGCAGACGCCCGCGGTGAACTCGGACGAGCTCAGCGCGAGAGCCTCGGAGATGCTGGTGCGCAAGCTGCGTGCCAAGCAGCTGTCGGTATCGGAGGCCCGGACTGTGCTGCGCTCCAACGACGTAGACCGCGACACGATCGATCAGATCATCGACGAGTTCCTGCATCGTGGCTATCTCGACGACCGCACGCTCGCCTCGCTGCTGGTGACGGCAGGCGTCGAGCGCAAGGGGCAGGGGAGGGTCGCCCTCTCCCGCGCGCTTTCTCAGCGAGGCATCCCTCGCGACATCGTCGACGACGCGCTCTCGGAGCTGCCGGACGACGACGAGGAGCGCGCTCTGGAGTACGCCCGCAGCAAGGCTCCCGGTATGGCCAGGCTGGAACCCGAGGCGGCCCTGAGGCGGCTGCTGGGGCAGCTCGCCCGACGCGGCTACGGAGGATCATCGGCGATGAACGCCGCTCGCACGGCGCTTCGCGAAGCGGGCAGCGGACGTTCGGGAGGACGCTCCGGAGTCCGTTTCGTCGAATCGGACTGACCGTTCACGCGGACGTCTTCTCCTCCAGCGGGAGGAGTCGCCGCCGGCGGCGGGCCCATCGGCGGCCGCGGATCGTAGAATGGCTGGATCATGTCTCTTCTCTCCTCCGAACCGACGATCATCGCGCCCTCTTCGGCCGCGGTCGATGCCGATGGACGCCAGCGCTCCTATGAGGTGCGCACCTTCGGCTGCCAGATGAATGTGCACGACTCCGAGCGCCTCTCCGGGTCGCTGGAGAGCGCAGGCTATGTGCGTGCGGATGACGGCGCCGATGCCGACATCGTGATCATCAACACCTGCGCGGTCCGCGACAACGCCGCAGGCAAGCTCTACGGCACGCTCGGACATCTGAAGTCCGTCAAGGACAAGCACGAGGGCATGCAGATCGCCGTGGGCGGCTGCCTGGCGCAGATGGACCAGCAGGCCGTGCTCGACAAGGCACCCTGGGTCGACGTGGTCTTCGGCACGCACAACATGGGCTCTCTTCCGGGGCTGCTGGAGCGCGCGCGACACAACGGCGAGGCAGAACTCGAGATCCTCGAGGCGCTCGAGGTCTTCCCGTCCACCCTGCCGACCAAACGCGACTCCGCGCACAGCGGCTGGGTCTCGATCTCGGTGGGCTGCAACAACACCTGCACGTTCTGCATCGTGCCCAGCCTGCGCGGCAAGGAGAAGGACCGTCGCCCCGGCGACATCCTCAGCGAGCTCCGGCTGCTCGTGGAGGACGGCGCGATCGAGGTCACGCTGCTCGGCCAGAACGTGAACTCCTACGGCGTCGAATTCGGCGACCGTCAGGCGTTCGGCAAGCTGCTGCGCGCGGCCGGCGAGATCGACGGGCTCGAGCGCATCCGCTTCACCAGTCCGCACCCCGCGGCGTTCACCGACGACGTCATCGATGCGATGGCCGAGACGCCGAACGTCATGCCCCAGCTGCACATGCCGCTGCAGTCCGGCAGCGACCGGATCCTGAAGGCCATGCGCCGCTCGTACCGCAGCTCCCGCTTCCTCGGCATCCTCGACCGGGTGCGCGAGCGCATCCCGAACGCCGCGATCACCACCGACATCATCGTCGGCTTCCCCGGCGAGACCGACGAGGACTTCGAGGACACCATGCGGGTCGTCGAGCAGGCGCGGTTCTCCAGTGCCTTCACATTCCAGTACTCGATCCGCGAGGGAACACCCGCCGCGACCATGGCGGACCAGGTGCCCAAGGAGGTCGTGCAGGCGCGCTACAACCGCCTGATCGCCCTGCAGGAGCGCATCTCCCTCGAGGAGAACCAGAAGCAGGTCGGCCGTGAGGTCGAGGTGCTGGTCTCAGTCGGCGAGGGCAAGAAGGATGCCGAGACGCATCGCCTGACCGGCCGTGCCGAGGACAACCGACTGGTGCACTTCGAGGTGACGCCCGGTTCGGATCTCCCGCGCCCGGGCGACATCGTGGCCGTCACGATCACGCACGGCGCACCCTTCCACCTGCTCGCCGATGACCCGACAGGCGCCCCCCTGCGCATCCGCCGCACCCGCGGCGGCGATGCGTGGGATCGTGCCCAGGCGGCGAGCTGCGCGGTTCCCGCGCCCGCCGGCGAGTCCGGTGCTCCGCGCGCGGTATCGCTCGGCCTGCCTACCCTGCGCACCGGAGTGTGACCGCACCCGCGCGCGAGCCGCGCCTGTGGGCGGTGGTCGGCGCCACCGGCACCGGCAAGAGCGATCTCGCACTCGACCTCGCCGAGCGTCTGCGATCGCTCGGCAATCCTGCGGAGATCGTCAACGCGGATGCCATGCAGCTGTACCGCGGCATGGACATCGGCACCGCCAAGCTGGCCGTCGACGAGCGCCGCGGCATCCCGCACCATCTGTTCGACGTCCGCGAGGTCATCGATGAGGCTGCTGTCGCCTGGTATCAGCCGATCGCCCGCGCCGCAGTGCACGACATCCACGCACGCGGGGGCGATGCCATCCTCGTCGGGGGATCGGGCCTGTACGTCTCGAGCGTGATCTTCGACTTCCGGTTCCCGCCGCGCGATGCCGTCGTGCGCGCACGCCTGGAGGCGGAACTCGACGCGCTCGGCGCGGGCGTCCTGTTCGAGCGACTCCGCGAGAAGGATGCCGCGACGGCCGAGCGGATCGATCCGAAGAACGGCCGTCGCATCGTACGCGCCCTGGAGGTGCTGGAACAGGGTGGACAGACCCACGGGGCCGCCCTGCCCGAAGCGCCCGTGCTGTGGCATCCGCGCACCCGCATCCTCGGACTGCACGTCGACCGCCCGGAACTCGTACAGCGTCTGGATCACCGTGCCGAGCAGATGTGGCGGACCGGGCTGCTCGATGAGGTCGCACAGCTGCGCGAGGACGGCATCGAGCGCGGTGTGACGGCGTCTAGGGCGATCGGATACGCGCAGGCGCTCGCTCAGCTGCGCGGTGAGAAGCACGAGCAGGACGCCATCGCCGAGACCCAGGCCCTGACCCGCCGATACGCCCGCCGCCAGGTCTCCTGGTTCAAGCGCTACCCCGGCATCGAATGGCTCGACCCGATGGCGGTTCGGGTCGAGAGTCTCGTCGCCGAGGACTGATGCCCTTGTCGATGTCGGTGGCGCCCGTCACGATGGACTGATGGCCACCCACTACTACACCGCCTCCAGTCTCGACGGCTTCATCGCCACCGCCGATCACTCCCTGGACTGGCTGCTCAAGCAGGACATCGACGACGACGGACCGATGGCCTACCCCGGCTTCCGGGCCGGGCTCGGTGCGATGGCGATGGGCGCGCACACATACGAGTGGATCCTGGAGCACGACGAGGACGGCTGGAGCTACACGCTGCCGGCGTGGGTGTTCTCGCACCGTGAGCTCGACGTGCCCACGGGTGCGGATGTCCGGCTGACGCAGTCCGACGTGCGGGAGGTGCACGCCGAGATGACGGCTGCGGCCGGTGGCAGGGATCTCTGGATCGTCGGTGGGGGAGAGCTGGTCGGGCGCTTCATCGATGCCGGCCTGGTCGACGAGGTGTGGATCCAGTACGCGCCCGTGACCCTGGGGTCCGGCGCGGCCGTGCTGCCACGCGCTCTGGATCTCGAGCTCCTCGACGTCGCACGCAACCAGAGCTTCCTGTGCGGGCGCTACCGGGTGGTCGGGCCGTTGGCCGGCTCATGATCGCCGACCCGTAGAATTGCGGCATGGTCGCATTCACCAAGGGACACGGCACCGGCAACGACTTCGTCATCATCGAAGACGTGGACGGGGAACTCGACCTGACACCGAGCCGGGTGCAGGCGCTGTGCGACCGCAACTTCGGCGTCGGCGCCGACGGAGTCCTGCGTGTCGTCCGTTCCTCGGCGATCGCGGACGGCGCGGCGGCGCTGGCCGAGGAACCGGCCGCGGAGTGGTTCATGGACTACCGCAACGCCGACGGATCGGTCTCCGAGATGTGCGGCAACGGCATCCGGGTGTTCGTCCACTACCTGCTGCGCTCGTCGCTCGCGACGCTGGAGCCGGGATCGACGCTGCCCATCGGCACCCGCGCCGGTGTTCGCGACGTCATGCGCAGTGAGAACGGCTACCAGGTGGATCTGGGACGCTGGCGTCTGGCCGGTGGTGAGCCGTTGGCCCGCGCCGCCGGCCTCTCGGTGGCACGCCCCGGCCTCGGCATCGACGTCGGCAACCCGCACGTCGTGGTGGCGCTGGCATCCGATGAGGAGCTGGCCGGACTCGATCTGAACCCGACGCCGATCCTCGATCCCTCACCCGCAGCGGGCGCCAACGTCGAATTCGTGGTGCCCGGCGAACCGCTGATGCGCGATGGCGTCGGCCAGCTGCGGATGCGAGTGCACGAGCGCGGCTCCGGCGAGACGCTCAGCTGCGGGACGGGTGCCGTGGCCTCCGCTCTCGCCGTCCGGCACTGGGCCGGAGCGCGTGCGCCGCATCAGTGGCGCGTCGAGGTGCCCGGAGGCACGCTCGGTGTGCGCATGTTCGCCGCCGAGGACGGCGAGCACGTCGCTCTGTCCGGTCCCGCGCAGCTGGTCTACCGGGGCGAGATCGACCTCGTCTGACGCCCGCGGACCGAGCGAGGCGCGTCGACCTCAGCCGGTGACGGTGATCGGCGCGGTGGGAGGGTCGCCGTGGCGGCGCACCTTCAGCACCCGATAGCCCTTGCCCGTGGCTGCGCGATGCACGCTGAAACCGGGCGTGAACGTCGATGCCATCCAGCGCTGCAGCGAATCCGCCCCCAGATTCCGCTGCACGACCATCCAGGCGTCGCTGCGTTCGTCCAGACGGGGGATCCAGCGCTCCAGCATCCCGTGCAGCTCGTTCTTCCCCACGCGGATCGGCGGATTGGACCGGATCGTGCGGAACGAGACCTCATCGGGAACATCGTCGGGCTTCACAGCGTTGACATTGGTGAGGCCGAGCGCCTCGGCGTTGCGGCGGGTCAGATCAAGGGCGCGCTCGTTGACGTCCACGGCCCACACGGTGGCGTGGGGAGCGGAAAGAGCCATCGTCAGCGCGATGGGGCCCCAACCGCATCCGAGGTCGAGGAAGTCGCCTCCAGGCGGCAGCGGGGGCATATTGGCGAACAGCACGGCCGTTCCGGCATCCAGCCGGTCAGGACTGAAGATCCCACCAGCGGTGGTCAGTTCCAGTTCCTGTCCTGCGAGGGTGACGCGAAGGGTGCGCAGGTTCTCTGCACTTGCCGGGGCCGCGCTGAAATAGTGATCGGACGGCATGCAGAGAGCGTACCGGACGCCGGGGCTAAGGTTAAGGCGCCCTGGGCAGATGATGTCGAAGAAAAGGACCGGATGACGAAGACGCACGACGACAGCACCACATCGGAAGCGCTGGACCGCGTGCTCGCGCACGCAGAGTCGCGAACCGAGGCGAAGGTGTTCGGCGCGGCTCAGGCTCTGCAGAGCGATTCCACGGCCGCGCACGGCGCCCACGATGGCGAGCAGTGGGATCTGGACGACCGGCGCGCGCTGCGGCGTGTGGGTGGTCTCTCCACCGAACTCCAGGACGTCACCGAGGTCGAGTACCGGCAGCTGCGGCTGGAGAACGTCGTCCTCGTGGGCGTGTATCCGCAGGGCGCCCAGGAGGATGCCGAGAACTCGCTGCGCGAACTCGCCGCTCTCGCCGAGACAGCCGGAGCGGTCGTTCTCGACGGTCTGCTGCAGCGCCGGCCGCACCCGGACGCGGCGACATATCTCGGCCGAGGCAAGGCGCAGGAGCTCAAGGACATCGTCGCGGCCGTCGGCGCGGACACCGTGATCGCGGACACCGAGCTGGCCGCGAGCCAGCGGCGTGCGCTGGAGGATGTCGTGAAGGTGAAGGTGATCGATCGCACCACGGTGATCCTCGACATCTTCAGCCAGCACGCCAAGAGCCGTGAGGGCAAGGCGCAGGTCGAACTCGCACAGCTCGAGTACCTGCTGCCGCGTCTGCGCGGCTGGGGTGACTCCATGAGCCGTCAGGCCGGTGGCCAGGTCGGCGCCGGCGGGGCAGGTATGGGGTCGCGTGGCCCCGGTGAGACGAAGATCGAGCTGGATCGTCGCCGCATCCGCACCCGGATGGCGCTGCTGCGTCGTCAGATCCGCGACTTCGCGCCTGCGCGCGACGCGAAGCGCGCCGAGCGCAGGCGGAACACCATCCCGTCCGTCGCAATCGCCGGATACACCAACGCGGGCAAGTCGAGTCTGCTGAACGCGCTGACCAGCGCCGGTGTGCTGGTCGAGAACGCGCTGTTCGCCACGCTGGATGCGACCGTCCGGCGCGCGGAGGCGGCTGACGGGCGCGTGTACACGCTCACCGACACGGTCGGGTTCGTCCGCAACCTGCCGCACCAGCTGGTCGAGGCGTTCCGCTCGACGCTCGAGGAGGTCGGCCAGGCCGACCTGATCGTGCACGTGGTCGACGGCTCTCACCCCGATCCCTCCGCGCAGATGCAGACCGTCCGTGACGTGATGGGCGATGTCGGTGCCCGCAACCTGCCCGAGATCATCGTCTTCAACAAGGCGGACCTGGTCGGTGACGACGAGCGGCTGGTGCTGCGCGGGCTGGCGCCCGACGCGCACTTCGTCTCCTCCCGCACCGGAGAAGGCATCGACGAGCTTCGCGCGACGATCGAGCGGATGCTGCCGATGCCCGCCGTCGAGGTGCACGTGCTCGTGCCGTACGACCGTGGCGAACTGGTCTCCGCGGTGCACGAGACGGGCGTACTGATCTCGGCGGAACACGAAGAGGGCGGCACACTCGTGCATGCGCACGTCTCGGAGCGACTGGCCGCTGAGCTGGCGCCGTACCTCGTCGGCTGACTCGAGTCTGCCGGCCGGGTCCTGCCCGGCCGGCCCCTTCAGTCGGCGGGCGGGGCTCAGTTGGCCGCGAAGCGGCCCTCGACGGTGGCGGAGACGGTGATCTCCTCGCCCTGCAGTTCCAGGCCACCGGCCGACTCCAGGTCGAAGGCGGCACCGGCCCGCATGGCGGCCTTGGCCTGCGGAGGCACCCCGGCCGAGATCAGTCCGCGGTCTGCGATCTCCAGCGGCGTGACGTTGTGCAGCCCGAGCGCCTCGGCGTAGGCACGGGCCCGTGCGACGGCGACGCCGACGGCCTGGGCGGCAACCTCCCGCTCCACCTCCGCTTCGGTCTGCGGAGTGAGATGCCAGTCGATGTACCCGACCGAGACGCCGTCTTCGCCGGATGCCTCCGCCACCCACTCTGACATCGCCGAGATGTCGGAGAACGTCGCGGTGAAGTCCACGCTCGCACGGTGCACCGGCGCGAGCTGGCGGCCCTCGCTGTTCCATGGCCGGTCGCTGAAGACGCCCATCCGCTCGCTGGACCATTCGACGACGCTGCCCGAGGCCTTCTGCGCCTCGATGCGCTCGCGCACCGGCCCGGCGGCCGCGAGGGTCCTGTCGACGACCTGGGCACGGTCGGGGCCGTCGAAGGCGAGGGTCAGATGGACGGTGGCCCGCTCGGGCGCGATCCGCAGCTCGTGTTCGCCTCGGACGGTGATGATGACGTCGCTCATGAGAGCGACTGTACGTCACGCCGCCGACGTCCCGGCGCCGGAATAGGATGCGGCGCGGATTCGTTGTAGTCTGTGATGCTCGGGAGCGAAAGCGCCCGATTGGTAATTCCACAGTGTGACAGCGGCTCCTTCGCAAGAAGGTCCACGGGGCTGATCGGTTTCGACGGCGCCTGTGTATCGACGAGAAGCGGGCCGAGGATGCAGGGTTATCTCGCGAACGCTCCCTGCAAACCAATAGTTGCCAACGTAAAGCGCAACGACTTCGCCCTCGCTGCATAAGCGAGCCCGATAGTCCGTCAGACCGTAGGTGATCCCGCTACGGACCCTGGCGTCATCTAGGGATCTTGCTGTGTGATGGCGTCTGGACGTCACACGGGACTCTTCCCAGGCTGGGCTCGTCGACTTAGGTGTCTGTGACAAAGGTCGGAGCCGAGCAGAACGCTTTCACAGACTGCGCCCGGAGAAGACGTGGATTAGCAGCGTCGGACGGGGGTTCGATTCCCCCCAGCTCCACCAACCGCTGTCACAGGATGAGAACCCCGACAGCCGCGTGATCACGTGGCTGTCGGGGTTCTTGTCGTCATGGCCCGGAGGATTGAACCGGTCAGTCGCGCGCCTGCAGGCCGCCCATGGCCACGGTGAGGATCTCATCGCACAGCAGATCCGGATCCACGGCGCCGTCGGAGCGGTACCACTCGACGACGGAATTGATCATGCCGAAGATCAGTCGTGTCGCGACACCGGCATCCAGATCGGCGCGCACCAGACCCTCGGACTGCGCTTCGCGCACCAGCTCGGTGACGGTGTGATCGAAGCTCCGACGGCGAGCCAGCGCAGCCGACTCGATCTCGCTGTTGCCCCGCAGACGCAGCAGCAGTGTCACCTCCGGCTGACGCTCGGTGAGCACGCGCACGGCACCCCGGATGATCCCGGTCAGCCGCTCACCCGCGGTGGGACGCGCGAGCGCATCCGAAAGCGCCTTCTCGAGTCCGCCGAGTGCATCCTCCAGTGCGACCTGGAGGATCTGCTCCTTCGAGTCCACGTGGTGGTACAGGGCGGATTTGGTCAGGCCGAGCCGGCCCGTGAGGTCCGAGACCGAGGTCGCGTCGTATCCCTGTTCGTTGAAGATCTGCACGCCCGCGCGGATGATGTCGGCACGATCATGCCCCGGGCGTCCGCGCCGTGCGGGTCCGGCGGCATTCGTCATCCTCGGCATGCCTTCAATCTAGTCCGCACGGCGTCGGCTGCCGCGTCGTCGGTGCTGGTCGAAGACCACTAAGCTGGATGGGTATTCGACGATCGGGAGGCTTCGACGTGGTCGATTTCATCGTGTTCATGGTCCTGTTCCTGGGCGGGTTCTACCTGTTCGGCATCTCCTGGAGCCTGCCGACCGCACAGGGCGTCGTGTTCTCCGCGGGCATTCTGCTGGTGAGCCTCGCGCTCGCCTACGTCATGCGCCAGCGCGGCTCCGACACGCGCCGCTCCGACAACTGGAACCAGCGCGACAACTGATCTCTCGGTTGCGCCGCGCATCCCGCGGCGCAACCGCATCCGGGGGCTGTCTCACTCATCCCGTTCGATGAGCAGCAGCCCCTGTTTCGTGTCCGCGAACTTGACCCCAGCCATCACCGAACTCGTAGGTCATCCCGAATCCCTCGTCGTCCTTCGCGATCGCGTAGGCGGGGTCCTCGGTGAGGTACGTCCTGCCGCTCTCGCTGGAACGCAGCCACCCGTCGCGCTCGAGCGCGGACTCTGCGGTGCGGGCGAGCTGCTCGCTGATCGGTCCCCAGCCGTACATCTGACCGTGGTCGGATGCCGTCGTGTAATCGGCCCAGGAGCACAGCAGGCCGCCGTCGACGGGGCTCTCGCCGATGCGGAGCTCCTGTTCCTGGAACGTCCAGCCCTGTGACGTCAGAGCATCCACCGTGGCTGCGGAGATCATGTTGTCGCAGGTGAGCGGCTCGCCCGTCGTGGGGGTCGGGGTCTTCTCCACCGGCCCGGTCGTCACCGTCGCTCGAGGCGTCTGCGTCGAGGCGTCGGTCGTCGGAGGCGGAGTCGTCGGGCTGGGGGCGGCGCCGCTGCATGCGGTGAGGGAGAGGGCTGCGAAAATCGCGAGGGCCGCCAGAGGGGTGCGGTTTTTCATGTGATCCGTGGGGGAGGGGTGCGTGCCGCGCTCAGGAGCGCTGCACGTCGCGGAACAGGGAGAGGAACGGGTCGTGCAGGATGCCGTTGGTGGCGAGTGCTGAGAGGGAGGACAGGGTCTCGGTGCCGTCGAACGCGGTCATGCGTCCGCCGGCTTCACGGACGATGGGCACCGCGGCCGCGATGTCGTACTCCTTGACGTCGAACTCCGCGACCATGTCGATGCGCCCTTCGGCCAGGAGCATGTAGCTGAAGATGTCGCCGTATGCGCGATCGCGCCAGACCCGATCGGCCAGAGCGAGCAGCTCAGGCAGTTTTCCGGCATCCGACCACTGCGCGATGCTCTGGAAGCTCACACTCGCATCGTCCAGCGAGTCGACGCCCGACACGACGATCCGCCGCGGACCGGCATCCGTCGCCGTCCAGGAGCCCCCGCCGGCCGATGCCCACCAGCGGCGGCCCAGGGCGGGCATGCTGACGACCCCGACCTGCGGGACGCCGTCCACGGCGAGGGCGATCATGGTTCCCCACAGCGGCACTCCGCGCAGGAAGTTCGCGGTGCCGTCGATGGGGTCGATGATCCACTGGCGGCGTGCATCGCCCTCCGTGCCGTACTCCTCGCCGAGGATGCCGTCGTCCGGACGCTCGGTGCTGAGGATCTCGCGGATGGCCCGCTCGGTGGCGAGATCGGCATCCGTGACGTGAGTGCGGTCGGCCTTGCGCGAGACCTCGAGATCAGGAGCGTCGAACCTCGGAAGGGACTGGGCATCGGCGGCGTCGGCGAGCCGAAGAGCGAGCGCGAGGTCGGTGCTGAAGTCCGTGGCGGGAGGGGAGACGGTCACCATCCCAGGCTAGTCCGGGGCTGTCACCGGAGCAGGCTCCGCGTATATCGGTCGTGAAACGATACGCAACGCGCCCGAGATCCCGAATCGATTTGGCACGCACCCCGGCCGCTGGTAATGTAATTCCTCGGTCGGGGTACTCATCCGGACCACGCACCTCTAGCTCAATCGGCAGAGCAATTGACTCTTAATCAATGGGTTCAGGGTTCAAGTCCCTGGGGGTGCACGGATCAGCCTCGGAACACTCTCGCCAGTGTTCCGGGGCTTTTCTGCTTCTGGGCGATGGTCAGCGTGACGCTCCGCTGCGCATGAGCTCGGCGGCCTCATCGATGCCGTCGACCAGGTGCACGTGCGGTTCCATCGGCCGTCCCTTCGCCAGCGCCTGCAGCAGAGGCCACGCGGGGTAGCGCTCGGTCCAGTACTCGCGCCCGACCAGCACCATGGGGGCGAGGGACGATTCGTCGGCGTAGTAGTTCTCGCAGGCGTCCTGGAAGATCTCCTGGACGGTTCCGGCCGCCCCGGGCAGGAACACGATGCCGGCCTGGCAGACCTCCAGCAGGATCGCCTCACGCTGCGCATTGCGGCAGTACTTCGCGATCGCGCTCGCAAACGCATTGGGCGGTTCGTGACCGTAATGCCAGGTGGGGATGCCGAGAGACTCGGATCCGTGCGGAAACCGGTCGCGCACCGCGAACGCCGCCTGTGCCCAGTCTCCGATGTGCGCGGCGAAGTCCGGCACCCGGCTGAGGACGTCCAGCGACTCGTCCAGCGCATCCTCGTCGTGACCGCTCAGGTAGCCGCCCAGGTTGACGGCCTCCATCGCACCGGGGCCGCCGCCCGTGGCGACGGTGTGCGTCTGCGCCAGCATCCGCCCCAGTCGTGCACCGTCGGCGTACGCGTGCTCTCCGCGCTCGATGCCATGGCCGCCCATCACGCCCACCAGCCGCCGGACGTGCGTCCAGTCATCCAGCGCGAGACCGAGGCTGTGGTCGTGCAGCGCCTGCGCCAGGGCGGTGTCGCGGGAATCCTCGTGCTGGGACCAGGCGTACACGCGGGCGTCCAGACTGTCCGCGTAGTCCGCGGTGTCGTACAGCTCCTGCGGGGTGTACAACGCCGTGCGATAAATCTCGATCGGCACGGCGGGGATCATGGGGAACACGATCGCACCACGGGCACGCACGGACTCGCCGTCGTCCGGGCGCAGCACGCACCCCAGGAACAGGGCGCCCGTCACGTCCGCTGCGCGCAGTGCCGCACTGCGGTCGGTGAGGTCGAGGTCGCGGAGCCGCCACCCCGAGAACGAGCGCGCCCCGGATGCCAATCGTTGGTCCAGCTCGTCGAGCGAGTCGACGTAGATCACGCTTCCGCGGGTTCTCCTCATGTCGATGAGATTAGGCGCACTGGCTCTTCCGCCCGTCGCGACGCGGTGACATCATGGCGATCAGGAGGTTCTCATGATCGAGCTTGACGACATCGACCAGGACGAGGACGGAGCTCTCACGGCTGCTGTCGAGTTGCCCGGCGGGCGCCGCGTCACTGTGGAGTACGAGTTCGACGAGGAGTTCGAACGGGACGATGACGGCGAGGACGATGATGATGACGAGGACATCGATGACGTCGTCCGTGAGGACCTGCCCGACCTGGACGCGATGGAGGCCACCGTTCGTCACGCGCTCGCACGACTGACTCAGGAGACGCTCGATCAGCGCGAGCAGGAGGTCGCCGAGGAGCTCACCGATGCGGCCTACGAGGGCGACGAGGACGTCGACCTGGAAGACGAGCTGCGGACACTCAAGGCGGACATCGCCCTGGACGGCGTGATCGTGTTCGGCGACGGAGGGATCACACTGCTCTACATCGCCCCTGAGCAGTATCCGGACCTGATCATCTACTGCCTGCTCGACGAGGACCTGGAGATCGACGACCTGATGGTCGAGTGATCAGCACGCCATCGCTTGGACTCCCTCTCCGCGCTAGCGAACCCTGGTCAGGAAGGCCTTCGTCCGGTCCGAGGACGGAGCGCTGAGAACCTGTTCGGGGGATCCCTGCTCCACGATGACGCCGCCGTCGAAGAAGCTGAGCGTGTCGCCGACCTCACGGGCGAAGCCGATCTCGTGGGTCACCACCACCATGGTCATGCCGTCCGCGGCCAGCACCTTCATGGACTCGAGCACCTCGCCGACCAGTTCGGGATCCAGCGCGGACGTCGGCTCGTCGAAGAGCAGCAGCTTCGGATCCATCGCCAGCGCACGCGCGATCGCGACGCGCTGCTGCTGACCACCCGAGAGCTGGTCGGGTCGCTTGTGCGCGTGATCCGCGAGACCGACACGATCCAGCTGCTCGAGGGCCCGGGCGCGGGCGACGGCCTTGTCCGTCTTCGCGACGTGGATGAGCCCGCAGGTCACATTGTCGAGAGCATTCAGGTGCCCGTACAGATTGAAGCGCTGGAAGGCCATGCCGATTCCCGAGCGGAAGCGCGCGAAGTCCTTGTCCCGCCACTGGTGGAACCTGCCGTCGCGCAGGTCGTACCCGACCTGCTGACCGTCGACTTCGAGGCTGCCGCCGTCGATCGTCTCGAGGGCGTTGATGCAGCGCAGAAAGGTCGACTTGCCCGAGCCGGAGGGCCCGATGATGCAACTGACCTCCCCGGGCTGCACGTCGAAGTCCACACCGTGCAGGATCCGGTGGGCGCCGAAGCTCTTCGTCACGCCCTGCGCCTTGACCAATGCGGTGCTCATCGCTGTGCCGCCTTCCTCTCGGGGGAGATGACGCTGTTCGCACGCATCGCTCCCATCGCCCTCTGCGTCCACGACGCACCGCGCACGACCCGCACCGCGTCGACGCCGAATCGCTGTTCCAGCTTCGTCTGCAGGAACGTAGCGACGGCCGTGAGCACCATGTACCAGATGCTCGCGACGATCAGCAGCTCCATGATGAGGTTGTTCTGCTTGTAGATCTGGCTCGCGTTGGTCATCAGGTCGTTGCCTGCCACGACGTAGATGAGCGAGGTCGTCTTGAGCATCGAGATGAACTCGTTCGCGGTCGGCGGGATGATGATCCGCAGCGCCTGGGGCAGCACGATGATGCGGGTCTGCTGGAACGAGGTCATCCCCGTCGCCGCGGCGGCCTCTGTCTGGCCGCGATCGACCGCCTGGATGCCGGCGCGCACCGTCTCGGCGAAGTATGCGGCGAGATTGAGGCCGAGTCCGAGCAGTGCGGCGTTGAACCCGGTCATCACCTCGTTCGTGTCCCAGAAGACACCGATGCCGGTGAAGGGGATCTGCAGGATGATGCGCGGGAACAGGAAGGCCAGGTTGTACCAGAAGATCAGCTGCACGAGCACGGGTGTGCTCCGGAAGAACCAGATGTAGATCGTCGACAGCCAGTTGAACACAGGGTTGTGCGACAGTTTCATGACTGCCAGCACAACCCCGAGCACCAGGCCGAGAACGGTCGCCAGGATGCTGACCCAGATGGTGACGACAAGTCCGTCGAGGATCTTCCCGTCGAACAGGTAGTCCAGAACCCGGTTCCAGCGGATGTTCTCATTGGTTGCCAGACTGACGATGAAGAGCGCGAAGCAGACCGCTGCGACCGCGCCCCCCAACCATCTGACCCAGTGGACCCGACGGATGACCGGAATCTCTCGACCGTTCGCGATGATGAACTTCTGCGTGCGTGTGAGAATGGCGGCCATCCGGATCGCCTACTCGCCCGCGTTGATCACGGCGGAGGCGACTGCCATCTGGCCCACGCCCCACGCCTCGAGGATCTTGGCGTAGTCACCGGAATCGATCAGGCTCTGCAGAGCGGCCTGCACGGCCTCGATCAGCTTCGTCTTGTCCGGGTTCATCGCGATTCCCCACGGGCTCTCATTGCCCTCGATCGCGACGGCGTCGAAATCCATCTCCGGGTCGTTGGCGCGTGTCACCGCGACGGGGTAGTCGGTGATGACCGCATCCGAGCGACCGTTCTGGATCTGGAGGATCGCATCCATCTCATCAGGGAAGCGCGTGATCTCCAGCGCCTTCGAACCCGCCGCCGCGCAGTCCGCGGCGTACTGCTCGGCAAGGATCAGCGCAGAGCCGTTGTCGACCACCGAGACGACCTTTCCGCAGAGATCGGTCGGCAGCAGCACACCGCTCGGGTTCCCGCCCTTCACAAGGAAGCCGTTGCCCGCGCTGACGTAGTCGACGAAGGTCACGACCTCGCGCCGTTCGGCGTTGTCGGTCATCGAGGACATGATCATGTCGTAGCGACCCGTGGTGACGCCGGGGATCTGCGCGTTGAAGTCCTCGTCGTTCAGCTCGAAGCCGACGCCCAGCGTGCGCGCGATGGCAAGGCCCAGTGCGGGGTCGACGCCGATCAGGGTCTTGCCATCGGTCGCGAACATCTCCATGGGCGGGTATCCCTGCGACGTCGTCATCCGCAGGCCCTTGGCCTTGATTTCGTCGGGGACGAGTCCGGCGAGCTCGGCGTTCGGTTCGATCGCGTTCACGATCTCTGCGGCGAGATCCTCCGCGGGCGCCTGCTGCAGGCTCGACGGCGCCTTGTCGGGCGCGTCGTCAGCGGCGTTCAGGCTCTGCCCGCCGCAGGCGGTCGTACCCAGCAGCACAGCTCCGAGGAGAAGGGCGATCCCTCCACGGCGGCGGTTGTCTCGGGTGAAGATGGTCATGGGCTTCTCCTGTTCTCCGACATCGGAGGATCCGATGCGAGGGTGCATCTGGGGTGGGGGGGCGAGCCGATTCGATCAGAGCGTCGAGTCGACTCCACGTGCTAGCGCTGGAATCGGATCTCGCCGCCGACGACCGTCGTCATCACGGACAGATCGCGAAGTTCGTGGGGTGCGACCTCGAACGGGTCCTCGCTCAGCACGATGAAGTCGGCGAGACGACCTGCGGTGAGCCGGCCGAGCTTCGCCTCCATCCCTGCGGCGAACGCCGGGCCCTTCGAGAATCCGTCCCACGCCTCGACGATGCTCAACCGCTCCTGCGGCTCCCATCCGTCTTCCGGCTCACCGAACCGATCCTGGCGGGTGACTGCGGCATGGATTCCGTGCAGCGGATCGGGGTCCTCGACCGGTGCGTCTGAGCCGAAGGCCAAGGCGGCGCCGGCATCGAGGAGCGAACGCCACGGGTAGTTCGCGAGTTCGCGGCCGCTGAGCAGGGCGTTCGACAGGGCGATGTCCGAGGTGCAGTGCGTCGGCTGCATCGACGCGATCACGCCGAGTTCGGCGAAACGAGCGACGTCTTCCCGGCGCATGTGCTGAGCGTGCTCGACGCGATGGCGAAGGCGCCGCGCATCCGAGACCGACTTCGTCTCGGCGTATGCGTCGAGCACCAGGTGGTTCGCCTCATCGCCGATGGCATGCGTCGCCACCGCGATTCCTGCACTCGCCGCCTTCCTGATCAGGGCGACCAGTTCGGCGTATTCGATGACCTCGATACCGTGGTTGCCCGGCATGCCGGGAAAGTCTTCCCCCATGTGCGCGGTGTGGGATCCGAGAGCTCCGTCGGAGAACAGCTTGACGGGTCCCGTGGAGATCCAGTCGTCGCCGTCGCCGGTGATCCGGCCTTCGGCGATGGCCTCGTCCAGGAACGCCATCGGGATGGACTTGTGGACGCGGATCTTGAGATCGCCCGCCTCGCGCATCTCCCGATACGCACCCCGGCAGTCCTCGCCGTCGAGGTCGTGGATGCTGGTCAGACCCACCGACAGGAGGTGCTCCTGGGTCGCGCGCAGCTGCACGGCCAGATCGCCGGACAGCGGAGAGGCCATCAGTGCTTCGACGGGGTGGCCTGCGACCTCCCGCAGAATCCCGGTCGGATCTCCGTGCGCATCGCGGACGATCTCCCCACCGGCGGGGTCGGGCGTGCGGCGGTCGTACCCGAGGGCCTCGAGGGCACGCGAGTTGAGCCAGAAGCTGTGGCCGTCGATGCTCGGCAGCGCGACCGGCTTGTCCGGGCAGATCGCATCGAGGTCGTGCCGATTCGGCTGAACGGGGACATCCCAGATGTTCGAGTCCCAGCGGTTCCCGAACACCCACTCGCCGGGCTGGGACTTCGCTGCATGCACACGGATGAGTTCGAGGCACTCGCCGAGGCTTCTGACACCTCGCAGATCGAGCGTCGCCATGGTGCGCGCGTGCATCGAGGTATGGATGTGAGCATCGGCGAGCCCGGGAAGAACGGCGCGTCGCTCGAGATCCGCTTCGGCGACCGGGCGTCCGATCCGATCACGCAGTTCGGCGAAGGCGCCGACGGCGGTGATGGTGCCGTCCTCGACGAGCAGCGAGTCCGCCATCCGCCCCGAACCGTCCATCAGATGGATCCGCCCATTGCGGTAGAGGGTCGCGGCCATGTATCTCTGCTTCCTCGCGGGATGGTCGTCGGGAACTCGACCGGGTTCCTGCCAGGGTAATTTAGATGGCCCCGCCCATGCGTAAGCGGATCCCCAGGGATCCTCGCGCTGAGCATAAGGAATGCTGATGCTGAATCCGACCCACCTGCAGACACTTCTCGAGGTGATCCGCCTGGGCTCCTTCGCGGCCGCGGCGAATCGTCTCGGGTACACCGCATCCGCCGTCTCGCAGCAGATGTCAGCGCTGGAGAAGGATGCCGGAGTGCAGCTCTTCGATCGGTCGGCGCACAATGCGCGTCCCACGGAAGCGGCGGCGGTGATGGCGCACCACTCGCCGAAGGTCCTGAACGCGATCAGTGCCCTGGTCACGGCCGTCGCTCGCGCCCACTCGGTGTCCCGGCACGAGCTCAGCCTCGGTGCGTTCGCGAGTCTTGCGACGGAGCTCATGCCCGCGCTCGCGGCGAGTCCTTCCTGGCAGAGGCTGGACGTCACCCTCCAGACGTTCATCGGCGAGCCGTCACGCCTCGTGCAGCGACTTCAGGGCGGCAGCGAGCTGGACGTCGCGCTCGTCTATCAGGTCGGCCAGACGGGGCTCGCCTGGCCGTCTTCCGTGCAGTCCAGGTTCCTCGGCAGGGATGAGTATCGCTTCGTCCTCCCGGCTGCCTGGGGATTCGCCCCGGGCGAGGTCATCGCGCCGACTCAGCTGAGCGGGATGCCGTGGATCACCCACATTCCGGGCACGAGCGACGCTGCCGCGATCAAGCGGCTCTTCGCGGCATCCCACTTCCGCCCGCACATCGTGGCGAACTCGGACGACGTGCACACGACGCTGCGGATGGTCGCGTCGGGAACGGCAGGGTCCTTCGTTCCCCTTCTGACTCTGCAGACCATCCCGGACGGCATCGTCGTTCCGTCCGTCCCGACGATCCATCTCGCTCGCGAGCTGTTCGCTCTGGTGGTCGGCGACAGGGCCGGGTCGCACACCGAGCAGCTCCTCGACGAGGTGGCGCAGATTCTGCGGGGACTGGGGGTCCCCGCAGAACAGCACTGATCGCCGGTGGCTCAGGCGGCGTCGCCAACCAGAATCGCCTCGGCATCTTCTCCCGCGCCCTCGCCGGCATCATCGATGTGCGAGAGAACGCGGCGGCCGAGCAGCACTGTCAGGGCTGCGATCAGCACGGATGCCGCGGCGAACAGATACGGCACGGTGTCGCCATAGGCGTGCGCCAGGGCGGCGGCCACCGGCGGGGCCATCGCGCCGCCCAGGAACCGGACTGCGGAGTAGGCCGAGGATGCCACCGAGCGGGGAAGATCCGTCGCCTCCATGACGGCCTCGGTCAGCACGGTGTTCATCACACCCAGCAGCAGACCCCCGGCGATGATGCAGATCACCAGTGCGGTGGAGCTGGCCACGACAAGTCCCGCCACGACCAGGACGATCGCGAGCAGCGGCAGCGTGACGAGGATGATCGCAGTGCGGGTCATCCGTCGCATGAGCGCTGGCGCGACCCAGACGCTGGTGATGGCGAGGGCGACGCCCCAGCCGAAGAACGTGAAGCCGATGCCCATCGCGCCGAATCCCAGAGGGAACGGCGAGAAGGCCAGCAGCACGAAGAACCCGATGTTGTAGAACAGCGCGGTGACCGCGAGGATCGCCAGCGCCGGTCGACCCAGGGCGCGGAACGGAGCCGAGAACGGCATCGGCGCACGCTTCTCCTCGCCGTTGCGCACCAGAGCGAGCACCGCGATGAAGCCGATGGCCATCAGGGCGACGACGCCGAAGAACGGTCCGCGCCAGCTGACCTCGCCGAGCAGACCGCCCAGGAGCGGCCCGATGGCGATGCCGAGACCCAGAGCGGCCTCGTACAGCACGATGGCCGCGCCGCTGCCGCCGGCGGCGGCTCCGACGATGGTGGCGAGTGCCGTGGAGATGAACAGCGCGTTGCCCAGGCCCCAACCCGCACGGAACCCGATCACCCAGTCGACGCTGCCGCTCATCGCGCACAGCAGGGCGAAGACGACGATCAGCGCCAGCCCGACCAGCAGGGTGGCCTTCGCGCCGATCCGGCTGGAGATCCAGCTGGTCACCAGCATCGCGAGGCCGGTCACCAGAAGGTAGCTGGTGAACAGCAGCTCGGTCTCGACCGGGGACGCCTGCAGGGAGTCGGCGATGGCCGGGAGGATCGGGTCGACGAGGCCGATCCCCATGAAGGCGACGACGCACGCGAATGCGACCGCCCATACCTGCGCCGGCTGTCGCCAGACCGATCCCTGGGGTGTTCCGCTCATGCGGCATCTCCTGTCGTGTTCGATTCCTGTGAGTGGACGGCGAGGATCTCGGCCGCGCGCTGCAGTGCGGTCCAGTCGTCATCGTCGAGCCCGCTGAAGCGGGGAGCGAGGGTGTCGCGCATCTCGCTGCGCCAGTCCGCGAGTGCCTGCAGGCCCGCCGCTGTGGCGGAGACGAGCGTCGCCCGGGTGTCGGCAGGATCCGCCGCCCGGTCGACGAGGCCCGCCTGTTTGAGGCTGCCGATCAGTCGGGTCATCCCCGGTTGCGTGGTGCGGGCGGCCTGGGCGAGCTCGCCGAGACGAAGGCTGCCGCGTCGCTCGAGGATGCCGAGGGATCGCCACTGCGCTGAGGGCGCTTCGTTCCCCGCCTCCTGTGCGGCGATGCGGGCGAGCGCGTGGGCGGACAGCACCAATGACGGGATCACATCCGACCGATTCATACCTAGGAGTATATATCAAACGGTATGCGTCACGCGCGTCGATTGACGTCCTGCGTCGAGTGCTATAGATTCCAAATACCTGAATCGGGTTTCATGTTCCCGACCTTCCACCGTTGAAAGGCGTCCAGATGCGAGTTACGAAGAAGTTGCTCCTCGGCTCGGTGCTCGTCACCGCAGCCCTCGTGATGACGGCGTGCGCGCCGCAGGCGGGCGCACCCGTTGCCGAGGGCGGCGACAAGGGCCCGGCAGAGGTGCGCGTCGGCGTCATCACCAGCGAGACCGGCCCGCTCGCCGGTTACGGCAAGCAGTACCTGGACGCCTTCGCCGTCGGTCTCGACTACGCCACCGACGGCACGGGCGCCGTGGACGGCACCAAGATCGTCATCGAGAACCGCGACGACGCCGGCGACCCCGACACGGCTGTCACCGCGGCCAAGGAACTCATCGGCGACGGCGTCAACATCCTGATGGGCAGCGCGTCCTCGGGCGTCGCGCTCGCCGTGGCCGAGCAGGCCGCGCAGAACAAGGTGCTCTTCATCTCCGGTCCGGCCGCGGCGGACGCGATCACCGGCATCAACGACTACACGTTCCGCTCGGGTCGGCAGTCCGCGCAGGACGTCGCCACCGCGGGAACCTTCCTCGATGACATCGACGGCAAGAAGATCGCGGTCTTCGCCCAGAACACCGCCTTCGGGCAGGGCAACGTCGCCGCGGTCGAAGCGATCCTGGGAGCTAAGGGGGCAACGGTCGAGCCCGTGCTCGTGGCCGAGGATGTCACCGAGTTCACCCCCTTCGCCCAGCAGGTGCTCTCCGCGAAGCCCGACCTCGTGTTCGTCGCGTGGGCGGGAGCAACGTCCGGCGCCATGTGGCAGGCGATGAGCCAGCAGGGCGTGCTCGATGAGATCCCCGTCGTCACCGGCCTCGGCGACCGCGCGACCTTCGGCGCCTACGGCGTCGCCTCCGAGAAGATCAACTTCCTGAACCACTACTTCGCCGCAGCGCCCGACAACGAGGTCAACACCGCGATGGTCACGGGTCTCGAGAAGGCGGGCACCGAGCCCGACCTGTTCAGCCCCGACGGCTTCAACGCCGCCATCATGCTCGTGCAGGCGGTCAAGGAGGGCAAGGGCGATGTGGATGCCATGATCAAGGCTCTCGAGGGCTTCGAGTTCGACGGACCCAAGGGCAAGAACACCGTCCGCGCCGAGGATCACGCCCTGCTGCAGGACATGTACCAGGCCAAGCTCGTCGCCCAGGACGGATCCTTCGCCGCCGAGCTCGTCTCGACGGTTCCCGCCGCCGACGTCGCGCCGTGACCCGGAGGATCAGGACACGATGCGGCGTACTGAGCGACCGGAGGGAGGCGAGGTGAGCACCCCAGTCCCGTCCGCGACCGGAGCGTCGCTCCGGATCGAGGGCCTCGGCCTCGACATCGGAGGGGCGACGATCCTCAAGGACGTCGACCTCTCCGTCGAGCCGGGCGCCCTGGTCGGAGTCATCGGACCGAACGGCGCAGGCAAGACCACGCTGTTCAACGCCGTCTCGGGAGTCATCCGGCCCACCGCCGGACGCATCCTGATGGACGGCGTGGACATCACCCGCGCCAGCGTGCCGCAGCGTGCGCGGGCGGGACTGGGCAGGACCTTCCAGACCTCCAGCCTGTTCCCGCAGCTGACGGTGCTCGAGAACGTGCGCACGGCGGTGCAGGCGACCCAGCCGGGCAGCTATTCGCTGTTCCACTTCCCGAGGCGCACGGATGCCGCCAGCATCCGCGCCGAGGAACTGCTGCGCTCGGTGGGCCTCGGGCATCGACTCGATGCGCGAGCAGGAGACATCAGCCATGGCGACAAGCGCAAGCTCGAGATCGCCGTGCTGCTGGCCACACGGTCCCGCCTGGTGCTGCTCGACGAGCCCATGGCGGGGGTCGCCTCCGGCGACGTGGCCGGGCTCGTGGACAGCATCCGGGGCCTGCAGGCCGAGACCGGCTGCACGGTGCTGATGGTCGAGCACCACATCGAGGTCCTGATGGGACTGGTGGACCTGGTGGCCGTGATGTACTTCGGCAGCATCATCGCCGTCGACACCCCGCAGCGGATCATGGAGAACACGACCGTGCAGAGCGCCTACCTGGGGACGAGCGACGCGTGCGATGCACTGAGCGAGCGGAGCGAGCCGAAGTGAGCGCCCCGATCCTGCAGGTGCGGAACCTGCGCGCATCCATCGCCGGCCAGCAGGTCGTCGAGGATGTCACCTTCGACGTCCCTGCGACCGGCATCACGGCCGTCCTGGGCCGCAACGGCGCCGGCAAGACCTCCACGCTGCGCGGCATCCTCGGCCTCATCTCCCGCAAGGGGGAGGTGCTGCTGGACGGCGAGCGGATCGACGGCCTCAGCACGCACCGCATCGTGCAGCGCGGCGTCGGCTACGTCCCAGAGGACCGCGACGTCTTCGCGGGGCTCACGGTCGCCGAGAACCTCGCCCTCGCCGAACGCCAGCGCGAGCCGCGCCGCGATTTCGTCGCCCAGCTCTTCCCCGACCTCGTCACCCGGCGCGATCAGCGTGCGGGCACCCTTTCCGGAGGGCAGCAGCAGATGGTGTCGGTCGCGCGCGCACTGCTGAACGACAACCGACTGCTGCTCGTGGACGAGCCCACCAAGGGGCTCGCGCCCAAGATCGTCACCGAGGTGGCCGATGCGCTCGCCGAGGCCGCCCGCATCGTTCCCATGCTGCTCGTCGAGCAGAACCTCGATGTCGTCCGCCGACTGGCCGATCAGGCCATCGTGATCGCCGACGGACGCGTGGCGCTCGTCGGCCGGGCATCCGAGATCCTCGACGACGCCGACCTGACCCGACGCCTGCTGGGCGTCAGCGCGGAGGAGCACAAGTGAGCACCCTCATCCTGACCCTCATCATCGGCCTGGGCCTCGGCGCGCTGTACTTCCTCGTCGCCAGCGGTCTGAGCCTGATCTACGGGCTCATGCACGTGCTGAACTTCGCGCATGGCGCCTTCCTCACCCTCAGCGCGTTCGTCGGCTGGGCCGTCGCTCAGGCGATCGGCGTGACCAGCTGGGGCGGGTTCCTGCTCTCCATCCTGGTCGGGGCGGTGGTCGGTGCCCTCTTCGCGGCGGGCACGGAGCTGCTGCTGATCCGGCCGCTGTACGAACGCCACATCGAGCAGGTGCTCGTCACCGTCGGTCTCTCGTTCGCCGCCGTCGCACTCTTCGAGGGCATCTGGGGCACCGACCCGATCACGATCGCCGGCCCGCCGTGGCTCGGCGAGACCACGTCGGTGCTCGGCGCCAGCATCCCGAACAAGTACTGGGTGCTGATCATCGCGGCAGGTCTCGTCCTCACTGGCCTCGTGATCTTCCTGAAGAAGACCCGCTACGGCATGATCATCCGCGCCGGCGTCGAGAACCGGGCCATGGTCACCGCGCTCGGCATCGACGTGCGACGCTCTTTCACGCTCGTGTTCGCGATCGGCGGCGCGGCAGCCGGCATCGGGGGAGTCCTCGCGATGCACGCGCTGACCTACGTCTCGGCGCACATGGGCTCGACGCTGCTGATCTTCGCCTTCATCGTCACCGTGGTCGGAGGACTGGGGTCGCTCACGGGCGCGGCGATCGCCTCAGTGCTCGTGGCCACGATGCAGCAGATCGCCAACACCTACCTCGGCGGCACCGGTGACTTCATCGTCGTGATCCTGCTCGCGGTCGTGCTCCTGGTGCGACCGGCCGGTCTGATGGGAAAGAGGGCCTGATCATGCGCACCACCCGTTTCTCCCGCCTTCTCCCGTTCATCGTGGGCGCGGTGCTCGTCGTGGTCCTGGCCCTGCTGCCGATGCTGAACCTGTCGATCCCGGGCGTGCTGCCGGGCCCGACGTACACGCCCGGATCGCTCGCCCTGATGTCGCTGTGCATGGTCTTCGCCGCTCTCGCGCTGTCGTACAACCTGATGCTCGGCACGGCCGGGATGCTCTCCTTCGGACACGCGCTGTACTTCGGCGCCGGCGCCTACGGACTGGGCATCGTGCTCGAGGCCGCGCAGCTGCCCCTGGTGCCCGGCGTGTTCGCGGCACTGCTGGGCGGCATCGTGATCGCGGTGGTCACCGGCGCGGTCGCCATGCGTGTCAACGGCATCCCCTTCGCGATGGTCACCCTCGCGTTCGCACAGGCCGGATCCGTGCTCGTGCGCCGCAACCAGGCGATCACCGGCGGAGAAGAGGGCCTCGGTCTGAACACCGACGGTGTTCCCGACTGGCTCGTCGGCGTCGTCAACACCCGCAACCTGTACTGGGTCTCGCTTGCCGTCGTCGTGATCGTGTACCTGATCGTGCTCTGGGTCGACCGCTCGCGGCTCGGCCACCTCGCCGCGGCCGCACGCGAGAACGACCTGCGCGTGCGGGTGCTGGGTCTGCATCCCGCCCGCGCCAAACTGCTCGTCTTCGTGATCGCCGGGCTCTGCGCATCACTGGCCGGCATCGCCTACCTGCTGCTGCAGTCGGGCACCCAGCCCAGCGCGGTCGGCGCCGACCTCACCATCACCGTGCTGGTCATGGTGGTACTCGGCGGCGTCGGGTTCCGCTGGGGCGCGGTTCTGGGCGGCGTGCTCTACACGATCCTCGATCAGCGCCTCACCGTGCTCGCCCGCGCAGACGGCATCCAGCAGCTGCCCGACGTGCTGCGCGTGCCGCTCTCGGAGCCGCTGTTCATCCTCGGCGTGCTGTTCATCCTCGTGGTCATGTTCCTGCCGGGCGGGATCGCCGGCACGGTCGACTCCTGGATGCGCCGGCGTCGGGGCGCCAGGGACGGCGGAGTGCAGGAGGGTGGCGCTCTCGACGCGCTCGAGCAGCAGATCGACCGGCAGGCGGTCGCGCCATGATGGATGCCATGGCGGGACCCCACACCATCGGCCGCTGGCTGAGCGACAGCGCCGCTGCCGCGCCTGCGCGCATCGCCGTGGACGACCGCGGCGTGCGCACCGACTACGCGGCTCTGGCGGCTCGCACCGCCGCTCTCGCGCGGCTGCTGACGGATGCCGGTTACGGCGCCGGCCAGCGCATCGCGACGGTCTCCGGCAACTCCACCGATCACATCGTGACGTTCTTCGCGTGCGCCGAGTTGGGGATCGCACTGGTCCCGCTGTCCTGGCGGTTGACTCCGGCCGAGCTCGCGGATCTCATCACCCGCACCGACCCGGCGCTCCTGCTGATCGAGGACGAGCACTGCTCTCTCTCCGCGGCCGCGCTCGAGCTGGCGCAGTCCGCAGCACCGCACGCACCGCTCGGCGTCTCCGGGGTCGAACGCGAGGCGCCGAGGGCCGCGCGCTCCGCACCGGCGCGCCCGGCGCGGGACGACGATCCGCTGCTGATCATCTACACCTCCGGCAGCGAGGCCGCGCCCAAGGGCGTCGTCCTCACCCAGGAGAACTGCTTCTGGAACAACCTGGCACTGGATCGGGCGATGCCGCTGAGCGCCGACGACGTCGTGCTGGCGATGCTGCCGCAGTATCACGTGGCCGCCTGGAATGTGCAGCCCCTGCAGGCCTGGTGGCGCGGCGCGACGGTCGTGCTCGAGCGCTCCTTCGATCCGGGCCGGGTGCTGCAGCTGATCTCCGAGCGCGGCGTGACGGCGATGATGGGCGTGCCGACGCAGTACCGGATGCTGCAGCGGCATCCGCTCTGGGCATCGGCCGACCTGTCCAGCCTGCGACGCGTCGTCGCCGGGGGAGCGACCATCCCCGAGGAGCTCGTCGCGAGCTGGGCGCAGCGCGGCGTGGCGTTCACCCAGGGCTATGGGCTCACGGAAGCGGGACCCAACGTGCTCTACCTCGCCCCGCACCTCATCGCCGCGCACCCCGGCGCGGTCGGGCGCCCCTACCCGGGTGTCGACGCGCGACTCGCCGACCCGGCGACGGGACTCGAACTCGCAGGGCCCGCCACGGGTGAGTTGTGGGTGCGCGGATCCAGCGTCTTCGCCGGCTACCTCGACGACCCCGAGGCCACTGCACGCGCCAAGCAGGGCGGCTGGCTGCGCACCGGCGATCTGCTGCGACGAGACGCCGACGGCATCCACCATGTCATCGATCGCCTCAAGGAGATCTATGTCTCCGGCGGTGAGAACGTCGCCCCCGCCGAGGTCGAGCGTGCGCTGAGCTCCCACCCACTGGTCGCGGCGTGCGCCGTGGTCGGTGTGCCGGATGACACCTGGGGCGAGCGGGGCTTCGCGTTCGTCGTGTCGGCAGCGCCGATCTCCGCGGATGAGCTGCGGGCCTTCGCCGCAGAGCGACTGGCCTCGTTCAAGCTCCCCGCGCACATCGAGTTCGTCGCCGAGCTTCCGCGCTCCACGATCGAGAAGGTCGCCAGAGCCCAGCTGCGTCGTCGGGCGCAGCAGCTGCGAAACGCGCAGGAGGAGAATCATGATCGTGCACACTGAGGATCCGCCGGTCTCGTCGGCGACCGGACGACCGCTGACCTCCCGTGGGCAGAAGACCCGCAGGCGACTGCTGGAGGCGGCGGAGCAGGTCTTCGCCGAGCTGGGCTATCACGAGGCGTCGATCGTGAAGATCACCGAGCACGCCGGTGTCGCGCTGGGCACCTTCTACCTGTACTTCGACAGCAAGCAGTCCATCTTCGAGGCGCTGGTGCTCGACCTGAACAGCCGGGTGCGGCACTCGATGTCCGAGGCGATGGCCGGAGCGTCCGGACGCATCGAGGCCGAGCGGCTCGGCTTCGAGGGGTTCTTCCGCTTCACCGCGCAGCATCCGGCGCTGTACCGCGTCGTGCGCGAGGCCGAGTTCGTCTCGCCCGCCATGCTCAGGCTGCACTACGAGCGCATCGTGGACGGCTACCAGGCGGGACTCGCGGCCGCCCAGCGCAGCGGTGAGGTCGCTGCGGAGCTGGACACCGAGGTGGTCGCGTGGGCGCTGATGGGCGCCGGCGAGCTGATCGGCATGCGCTACCTGCTCTGGGAGAAGGACGCCGGCGGTCGACCGCCCGCGCAGATCGACCCGGCCGTGCTGGACGGCATGACCGCATTCATCGCCCGGGCACTGCGCCCGGACAGCACTACTCCGATCAAGGGGATGGAACGATGACCGAGCAGGATCTCGCCGGCAGGCGAGCCGTCGTCACCGGTGGCGCGAGCGGAATCGGGTTCGCCTGCGCGCAGGAGTTCGTCCGGCGCGGCGCGCATGTCGTCATCGCCGATCTCAATGCGGATGCCGCCGCGACGGCGGCCACCGAGATCGGGGGAGACACGTGGATCGTCGACCTCTCCGACACCACGGCGCTGGATGATCTTACGCTGCAGGCCGACATCCTCGTGAACAACGCCGGCATCCAGCGGGTGAGCCCGATCGAGGAGTTCGATCCCGACGCGTTCCGGACGATCCAGCGCATCATGCTCGAGGCGCCCTTCCTGCTGATCCGCGCGGCACTGCCCGGCATGTACGAGCGCGGGTGGGGACGCATCGTGAACATCTCCAGCGTGCACGGCCTGCGCGCCAGCGCCTTCAAATCGGCGTACGTCGCCGCGAAGCACGGACTGGAGGGCCTGTCGAAGGTCACCGCGCTGGAGGGCGGCCCGCATGGCGTCACCAGCAACTGCATCAACCCCGGCTACGTGCGCACGCCGCTGGTCGAGAAGCAGATCTCCGATCAGGCACGCCTGCACGGCATCCCCGAGTCCGAGGTCGTGGAGAAGATCATGCTCACCGAGAGCGCGATCAAGCGGCTCGTCGAGGCGAGCGAGGTCGCCTCGCTCGCGGGCTGGCTGGTCTCGGATGCCGCGGGCATGGTCACCGGTGCCTCGTACACCATGGACGGCGGATGGAGCGCCCGCTGATGCCGCACACCTATCGAACCGTCGAGGTGCCCGTGTCCGGCGGCGATCTACGCGTGGGGGTCTGGGACCCGGAGGGCGACCCGACCCGCACGGCGCTGCTCGTCCACGGCATCACCTCCTCGCACCTGGCCTGGCCGTTCCTGGTGGACCGACTGCCGGGGGTGCGGTTGATCGCCCCCGACCTGCGCGGCCGCGGTGCGAGCCACGCCGTGCAGGGCCCGGCCGGGATGACGGCGCACGCCGACGATCTGGCCGCCGTGCTGGATGCCTTCGACATCGCCGAGACGACCGTCGTCGGACATTCCATGGGCGCCTTCGTGACAGTGGTGCTCGCGGACCGGCATCCCGATCGGGTGTCCCGGATGGTGCTCGTGGACGGCGGCCTGCCGCTCGACGTGCCGGCCGGCATCGATCCGGAACAGCTCGTGCCGATGATCCTCGGTCCGGTGGCACAGCGGCTGTCGCAGCGATGGCCGAGCGTCGACGCCTACATGGACGACTTCTGGCGCGGACACCCGGCCTTCTCCGAAGACTGGAGCGACGAGCTCGAGGCGTACATCGCCTACGATCTGGTGGCCGACGGCGGCGCGCTGCGCTCCGCGACGAGCTACCGGATCATGGCCGAGGACACCGCCGACATGAACCTGGGCAGCACGCTGCCGGATGCGCTGGCCGCGTTGTCGACGCCGACCCTGTTCCTCACCGTGCCGCGCGGACTGCAGAACGAGACGCCGGGCCTGTACGCGCCCGCACACCTGCAGAAGCTGCTCGAGACGTTCCCGCAGGTGCGGCACATGGCCCTGGACGACCTCAACCACTACACGGTCGTGATGAGCGCGCGCGGTGCGGACATGCTGGCGCCACTCGTGCGGGCCGAGCTCACCTGACCCGTTCGGAGTCCGCGCGACCCGTTACGTTCTGGGGGCCGACACGCCAGATGTCGGACCGATTCGCGGGAAACGTCCTCCATCTGGCGTGTCGGCCCCGGAAGTGCATCGCACGGCGGGCGGGTCAGCGCCGCGCGCCGGCGATCCGGGACGACAGCTGGTGGGCGTGCGCGAGCAGCGTGCGGCCGAGCTGGGGGAGCCGATCGGGACCGAACCGGAACTCCGCGCCGGTCAGACTCAGCGCCCACTCGGCGCGTCCCTCCCGGTCGAAGACCGCAGCGCCCAGACCCCAGGACCCCGCCAGGATCAGACCGGGATTGATGGCGTAGCCGCGCTCCTTCGTCTCGGCCAGGCGCTTGCGCAGCGGACCCGGTGCGTGCGCGCGCCCCCAGCGCTCCTCGAGCTCGGGATGGCGCTCCAGGTACGCATCCATATCGTGGTCAGGCAGGAACGACAGGATCGCGATGCCGGCGCTCGCGACGCCGAGGGGGAAGCGCACACCCTCGCTGAGCACGAACGACCGGATCGGGAACGGACCCTCCTCGCGGATCAGGCACACCGTCTCGTCGGCGCGCCGCGTGGACAGGAACGCGCTCTCCTCGGTCTTCACGGCCAGCGAGCGCACGATGTCGCGGGAGATCTCGGTGATGTCGTACCGCGCAGCCGCCGCTGTCCCCATGAGATACAGCTCGGGACCCGGCATCCAGCGCGACGTCGCCTCATCCTGATCGACGAGCCCCTCCAGGCGCAGCGCGGTCAGCAGGCGATGCGCCGTGGACCGGCTGAGATCGGCATCCTTCGCCAGCTGCAGCAGTGACGCACCATCCGCCGACGCGGAGACCAGACGCAGCAGGGCCGATGCGCGAGCGATGGCCTGTGCGCCGGGGACGGTGCGCCGGCCGGACGAAGCAGATTCCACAATGTGGACGCTACCCGGATCCATGACCACATCGCAAGCATCCGCTTGCCCGGGATCCGACGACGGCGGATGCTGGAGGTGACCCATCACGAAGGAGTGGCCCTGTGATCGACAAACAGTTCGCTTCGGCGGCGGAAGCCGTCGCCGACATCCCCGACGGAGCATCTCTCGCCGTCGGAGGATTCGGCCTCTCCGGCAACCCGATGATCCTCATCGAGGCGCTGCACGCGCGGGGCACCACGGACCTCAGCGTCGTCAGCAACAACTGCGGCGTGGATGACTGGGGGCTCGGCATCCTGCTCGGTGCGCAGCGCATCCGCAAGATGACGTCCTCGTACGTCGGCGAGAACAAGGAGTTCGAGCGGCAGTTCCTCGAAGGCGACCTCGAGCTCGAGCTGACCCCTCAGGGAACCCTCGCAGAGAAGCTGCGCGCCGGGGGTTCGGGCGTCGCCGCGTTCTTCACGCAGACCGGGGTCGGCACGCAGGTGGCCGAAGGCGGCCTGCCGCGCCGGTACAACGCCGACGGAACCGTCGCGGTCGCCTCCGCACCGAAGGAGGTGCGCAGCTTCGACTTCCACGGCGAGCAGCGCGACTTCGTGCTGGAGGAGTCGATCACGACCGACTACGCGCTCGTGCACGCACTCAAGGGCGACCGGCACGGCAACCTCATCTTCAACAAGGCGGCCCGCAACTTCAACCCGATCGCCGCGATGGCCGGCCGCATCTGCATCGCCCAGGTCGAGCAGCTCGTCGAACCCGGCGAACTCGACCCGGACTGCATCCACCTGCCCGGTGTGTTCGTGCACCGCGTCGTGGAGGTCGGATCCGCCATCGAGAAGCGCATCGAACGGCGAACAGTGCGCACCCAGGAAGGCAACTGACATGGCACTCACCCGGAATGAGATGGCTGCACGAGCCGCACAGGAGCTCGCGGACGGCTCGTACGTCAATCTCGGCATCGGCCTGCCGACTCTGGTGCCGAACTACGTGCCCGACGGCGTGACCCTCGTGCTGCAGTCCGAGAACGGCATCCTCGGCGTCGGCCCGTACCCGACGGAGGAGAACGTCGATCCCGACCTCATCAACGCGGGCAAGGAGACGGTCACGCTGAACCCCGGGTCCGCGTTCTTCGATTCGGCGATGAGCTTCGGCATGATCCGCGGCGGCAAGATCGATGCCGCCATCCTCGGGGCCATGCAGGTCTCGGTCGGCGGTGACCTCGCCAACTGGATGATCCCCGGCAAGATGGTCAAGGGGCCCGGCGGCGCGATGGATCTCGTGCACGGCGCCGGGCGCGTCATCATCCTCATGGAGCACGTCGCGAAGGACGGCTCCGCCAAGATCGTGAACGAATGCTCGCTGCCGCTGACCGGCAGAGGGGTGGTCGATCGGATCATCACCGATCTGGCCGTGATCGACGTGACCCCCGACGGGCTGGTGCTCGTGGAGACCGCTCCCGGCGTGAGCGTGCAGGATGTCATCGACGCCACCGAACCGTCTCTGACGGTCTCGGAGAATCTGAAGGAGAACT
Organism: Microbacterium sp. W4I4; assembly: GCF_030816235.1. Classification (NCBI taxonomy): domain Bacteria; kingdom Bacillati; phylum Actinomycetota; class Actinomycetes; order Micrococcales; family Microbacteriaceae; genus Microbacterium; species Microbacterium sp. W4I4. The sequence continues at coordinate 764,364 of NZ_JAUSXT010000001.1, read as the reverse complement.
CATGAGCGACATCGTCATCGTCGCAGCAGCCCGTACGCCCCAGGGCAGGTTGAAGGGGCAGCTCGCCTCGTTCAGCGGACCCCAGCTCGGCTCGTTCGCGATCCGCGGGGCACTGGAGCAGGCCGCCATCTCGCCCACCGACGTCGATGCCGTCATCATGGGCCAGGTGCTCTCGGCAGGCTCCGGGCAGAACCCCGCCCGCCAGGCCGCGATCGGCGCCGGCATCGGATGGGACGTGCCGGCGCACTCCGTCAACAAGGTGTGCCTGTCGGGCCTGACCGCCGTGATCGACGCCGCACGGATGATCCGCACCGGCGACGCCACGACCGTGGTCGCCGGGGGCATGGAGTCCATGACACGCGCGCCCCACCTGCTGATGGGATCCCGCGACGGCTGGGCCTACGGGAGCATCGAGGTGCTCGACCACATGGCGCACGACGGCCTGACCGACGTCTACGACCGGGAGAGCATGGGGGCCTCCACCGAGCGGCACAACCCGCGCTTCGAGATGACCCGCGAGCTGCAGGACACCGTCGCGGCGCTCTCGCACCAGCGCGCGGCCGCAGGGCAGCAGTCCGGCGCCTTCGATGCCGAGATCGTCGAGGTGTCGGTACCGCAGCGCAAGGGCGACCCGCTCGTCGTCAGCAAGGACGAGGGAGTGCGCCCGGACACGACCGTGGAATCCCTCGCAGGGCTCCGGCCGGCCTTCGCCGAGGGCGGCACGATCACCGCGGGCAACTCCTCGCAGATCTCCGACGGCGCCGCCGCGGTGATCGTCACGACGCGGGAGAACGCCGAGGCGAAGGGCTGGCCCGTACTGGCCGTCATCGGCGCGAGCGGGCAGACCGCCGGCCCGGACAACTCCCTGCAGGCGCAGCCGGCACAGGCCATCGCGCGTGCGCTGGAGAAGCAGGGGATCGCGGCATCCGAGCTGGACCTGGTCGAGATCAACGAGGCGTTCGGCGCGGTCGTCGCCCGCTCTCAGCAGGAACTCGGGCTCTCCGCCGACATCGTGAACGTCGACGGCGGCGGCATCGCCATCGGGCACCCGATCGGCGCCAGCGGCGCGCGCCTGGTCGTGCACCTGGCGCACCAGCTCGCGAAGCGCGGATCCGGCACGGCCGTCGCCGCCCTCTGCGGTGGTGGCGGTCAGGGCGAGGCGCTCATCCTCACCCGCTGAGTCGAGCTCGCGTGCGTGTCACGCGGACATGTGCGCTTCGCGCGGACCGGATGCCGCAGGGCATCCGCGCGAAGCGCAGTTCACCGCGCCGGGCGTAACGCGCGCGTCGCGGGGAGTGCGCTCAGCGTTCGGCGGCGATGCGCGCGACCTCGTCGCGGCGCTTCTCCTTGCGGTCGCGCTTGTCGGGCTTCGGCGCGAACGGCGAATCCACCGCGACGGGCAGGCCCTTCTCCTGACGGCGCATGTCCTGGACCGCGCCGATGGCCAGTGAGAGCGTGATCGCCCAGCTGAGCCAGCCGAGAACCGCGCGCCACGTGATCTGCTGGCCGCGCGTGCCGCGCAGGAGGGTCACGCCGGTGGTGATGGCGCCGAAGAGTCCGGTGCGAAGGAGATAGCGCATGAGCCCACGCTAGCCGAGTGCCCAGGATGCTCGGGTAGTCTTGACAGCAGTTCCAACTGTGTATCTACCGGCCGTCGGCTCTCCGGCGGAAAGCGGCGGCACCCGACCCGGCGTCACGCGGAACCGTTGCGGCGCCCGAGAGCCATGACGCACACCATCTCTTCGCCGAGCGCGCCGAGCCTGATCCGCCTCGCCGGCCTGCCGTACTTCCTCATCGCGTTCGTCGCGCGACTTCCCTTCGCGATGATGGTCGTCGGCGTCCTCACCGTGGTCGTCACCGCCCGCGGCTCGCTGAGCCTGGGCGGCATCACCTCCGCGGCCGTCGGACTCGGCACGGCCCTGATCGGTCCGTTCCTGGGGGCCGCCGCCGACCGTTACGGGCAGCGCCCGGTGCTGATCGCCTCCGCCGTGCTGAACGCGATCATGCTCGCCGCGTTCGCGGTGGTCGTGTACAGCCCGCTGGATCAGGCCCTCGTGCTGTTGTCGGCGTTCGCGATCGGTGCGACCGCACCCCAGGTGTCGCCGATGTCCCGGTCGCGGCTGGTCACGATCATCGACGACCGGATGCCGCGGGCCCTGCGGGCGCGTACGACCTCGGCGACCATGTCCTACGAGTCCGCGGCCGACGAGACCGTCTTCGTCTTCGGGCCCTTCATCGTGGGCGCCCTGGCGTCGCTGATCACCCCCTGGGCGCCGATCGCCCTGGCATCCGCGCTGACCCTCGTCTTCGTCGGCGCCTTCGCGCTGCATCCGACCGCCCGCCACGTATCGGCGGCCCGAGGCGCCGACGGCTCCGCACCGTCGCCGGTGTCCGAGCTGTTCCGACCGGTACTCCTGGTGGTCGTCATCGGCATCTTCGGCGTCGGACTGTTCTTCGGCTCGATGCTCACCTCGCTTACGTCGTTCATGGCCGATCGCGGTGCGGCCGAGCAGGCCGGGCTGCTGTACGGCGTGATGGGAATCGGTTCGGCGATCCTCGCGCTGGGTGTCGCCTGGCTTCCGCCGCGGTTCACCCTGCACGCCCGCTGGCTCGCCTTCGGCGCCGTCCTGCTGGGCGGCTCGGTGCTCGTGGCGAACGCGTCGGACATCACCACGATGACGATCGCTCTGTCCCTGCTGGGCATCGGAATCGGACCGACACTGGTCACCCTGTACAGCCTGGGCGCGGCGCGCAGTCCGCTGGGGCGCTCGGCCACCGTCATGACGATGCTCGGCTCGGGAGTCGTCGTCGGTCAGGCCGCTGCGGCGGCGATCACGGGCGGACTCGCCGAGAGCGCGGGCACGGGAGCGGCGCTGCTGATGCCGCTCGTCTCCGCGGCGATCGTCGTGGTCGCCGGTATCGCGAACCGTCTTCTCTCACCACCCCTGCGCTGACTCGGCCCGCGCTGGGTAGCCTGGGGGTACCGAGCAGAGGAGTCCCATGGTCGCCGCAGAGTTCGTCGTCGTCGCCAACCGTCTTCCGGTCGACCGGATAGTGACCGCTGACGGGGAGGAGATCTGGCGGACCTCGCCGGGTGGGCTCGTCGCCGCGCTCGAGCCGATGATGCGCAGCGTGGACGGCGCCTGGGTCGGCTGGGCGGGCATGCCCGATGTCGATCTCCCGCCGTTCGATGCCGACGGCATCCGTCTGATCCCGGTGCCGCTGAGCGAAGCGGATGTCGAGGAGTACTACGAAGGATTCTCCAACGACACGATCTGGCCGCTGTACCACGACGTCATCGCGCCGCCGCAGTACCACCGCGAGTGGTGGGAGGCGTACGTCTCCGTCAATCAGCGCTTCGCCGAGGCGGCCGCTGCGGCCGTCGCCAGGAACGGCACGGTCTGGGTGCACGACTACCAGTTGCAGCTCGTGCCCGAGATGGTGCGCAGCCTGCGCCCCGACGTCACGATCGGCTACTTCCACCACATCCCTTTCCCCTCGCACAACCTGTACGCCCAGCTGCCGTGGAGGGATCAGGTGCTGCGCGGACTGCTGGGCGCCGACGTCATCGGCTTCCAGCGTGCACAGGATGCGGCGAGCTTCCTCGCCGCCACGAAGCGGCGCCTGGGATACGAGACCAAGGCGACCACGGTCTCCATGCCGGACGGCCGGGTCAGTCATGTGCGGGCGTTCCCGATCTCCATCGAGACGACCCCGTACCGTGAGCTGGCGCAGCGTCCTGACATCCGCGCCCGCGCCGTCGAGATCCGCGAGGGACTCGGCAACCCGAAGCACATCCTGCTCGGCGTGGACCGGCTGGACTACACCAAGGGGATCGGACACCGCATCAAGGCCTACGGCGAACTGCTCGACCAGGGTCGCATCTCCGTGGAGGACGTCGCATTCATCCAGGTCGCCAGTCCGAGCCGCGAGCGGGTGAACGCCTACATGCTGCTGCGCGACGAGGTCGAGCTGGCCATCGGGCGCATCAACGGCAACCACGACACGCTCGGGCACACGGCCATCCGCTACCTGCATCAGGGCTTCCCGCGCGAGGAGATGGTGGCGATGTACCTCGCGGCCGACGTCATGCTCGTCACGGCGCTGCGTGACGGGATGAATCTCGTGGCGAAGGAGTACGTCGCCACCCGCGCCGACAACCGCGGTGTGCTGGTGCTCAGCGAGTTCACCGGCGCGGCCGACGAGCTCCGCCAGGCGGTGCGCATCAACCCGCACGACATCGAGGGCGTGAAGGATGCCATCGTGACGGCCATCGAGATGCCGCGTCACGAGCAGAGCCGTCGGATGCGGTCGCTGCGCAAGCGTGTGCTCGAGCACGACGTGAACGACTGGTCGCAGTCGTTCCTGAGGGCGCTGGAGCAAGCCGCCCACCGACGCCGACACCCCGAGGAGGAGCAGGCATGACCCGCGACTGGAAGCCGGATGCCGCAGACGACGCCATCACCGCGATCGCCCGCACCCCGGTGCTGCTGATCGCGCTCGACTTCGACGGCACCGCCTCACCCCTGGTCGCCGAGCCCATGAGCGCTCGCGCGCTGCCCGAGATCACCGACGCCGTGGCACGACTGGCGGCGCTGCCCGCGACATTCGTCGCATACGTCTCCGGTCGCAGCCTCGTGCACCTGCGCGAGATCGCCGAGCACGCCGACGACTCGCCGGTGCTGCTGGCGGGCTCCCACGGCGCGCAGTACTGGTTCCCCGGCGAGGGGGAGGCGAATGCCGGCGAGCAGGAGCAGGAGCGTGAGCTGCGCGAATCGCTGTTCGACGAGCTCGAACCGCTGCTGACCGACTACCCGGGCGTCGAACTGGAGCGCAAGACGTTCGGCGTGGGCATCCACGGGCGTCCGGCGGAACCCGATGTCGAGCGCGCAGCCTTCGCGGCGGTCGACGAGGTGATGACCCGTCGCGCGGCGCGCTGGCGACGGCGCACGGGCGACCGGATCCTGGAATTCTCCTCACGCGCCGAGGGTAAGGATGCCGCCATCGCCGCGCTCCGCGCGCGCACCGGCGCCACCGGCATCGTCTTCGCCGGAGACGATGTGACCGACGAGGACGCGATGCGCGTTCTGGCGGCGGGAGACCTCGGAGTGAGAGTGGGAGCGGGGGAGACCGCGGCGACGCTGCGTGTGGACACCCCACAGCAGGTCGCCGATCTCCTTGGTGTCATTGCGACCGAACGCGCCTCGGGTCGGGAATAGACTTCCGTCATGTCCTCCCGTGAAGCTCATTCCGGTGCGCCCGGCGCACAATCAGAAATCGACATCAAGCCGCGCAGCCGAGTCGTCACAGACGGCATCGAGGCGACCACGTCCCGCGGGATGCTCCGCGCCGTCGGCATGGGCGACGATGGATTGGGACAAGCCTCAGATCGGCATCGCGTCGAGCTGGAACGAGATCACCCCGTGCAACCTGAGCCTGGACCGGCTCGCGCAGGGCGCCAAGGAGGGCGTCCACTCCGGTGGCGGCTACCCGCTGCAGTTCGGCACCATCTCCGTCTCGGACGGCATCTCGATGGGCCACGAGGGCATGCACTTCTCGCTGGTCTCCCGCGAGGTCATCGCCGACTCGGTCGAGACCGTGATGATGGCCGAGCGACTGGATGGCAGCGTGCTCCTGGCCGGCTGCGACAAGTCGATCCCCGGCATGCTGATGGCCAGCGCCCGCCTCGACCTCTCCAGCGTCTTCCTGTACGCAGGATCCATCGCACCCGGGTGGGTCAAGCTCTCGGACGGCACCGAGAAGGACGTCACGATCATCGACTCGTTCGAGGCCGTCGGCGCATGCCGCGCCGGACTCATGAGCGAAGAGGACCTCAAGCGCATCGAGTGCGCGATCGCGCCCGGTGAAGGCGCCTGCGGCGGCATGTACACCGCCAACACGATGGCGTCGGTCGCCGAGGCGCTCGGGCTGAGCCTTCCCGGATCGGCGGCGCCGCCCGCAGCTGCTCGTCGACGCGACTACTTCGCGCACCGCTCCGGTGAGGCCGTTGTCAACCTGCTGCGTCAGGGCATCACCACGCGCGACATCCTCACCCCCGAGGCGTTCGAGAACGCGATCGCACTCGCGATGGCCCTCGGCGGCTCCACCAACGTCGTGCTGCACCTGCTCGCCATCGCGCACGAGGCCGAGGTCGAGCTGAACCTGCACGACTTCAACCGCATCGGCGACAAGGTCCCGCACGTGGCCGACATGAAGCCCTTCGGCAAGTACGTCATGAACGACGTCGACCGTCACGGCGGCATCCCGGTCATCATGAAGGCGATGCTCGACGAGGGACTCCTGCACGGCGACGCGCTCACGGTGACCGGCAAGACGCTGGCCGAGAACCTCGCCGACCTCAACCCGGGTCCGCTCGACGGCGAGGTCATCCACACCTTCGACAACCCCATCCACGCGAGCGGCGGCCTGACCGTGCTGCACGGATCCCTCGCACCCGAGGGCGCCGTCGTGAAGTCGGCCGGCTTCGACGCCGACGTGTTCGAAGGGCCGGCGCGCGTGTTCGAGCGCGAGCGTGCGGCGATGGATGCCGTCGCGAACGGCGAGATCAACGCGGGCGAGGTCATCGTCATCCGGTACGAGGGCCCCAAGGGCGGCCCCGGCATGCGCGAGATGCTCGCGATCACCGCGGCCATCAAGGGCGCGGGGCTCGGAAAAGATGTACTACTCTTGACAGACGGACGATTCTCAGGCGGCACAACCGGCCTGTGCATCGGCCACATAGCACCCGAAGCGGTGGACGCAGGTCCTATCGCCTTCGTGCGCGATGGTGATCTGATACGGGTCGATATCGCGGCTCGCTCTCTCGAGCTACTCGTCGAGGAGTCCGAGCTGAGCTCCCGCCGTGAGGGCTGGGAGCCACTTCCTCCGCGCTATACCCGTGGTGTCCTCGCCAAGTACTCCCGTCTCGTGCGCTCCGCAGCCCAGGGCGCCGTAACCGGTTGAGTGCTTCCTCCGCCGTTCAGGCGTGAACCGACTCCGACAGATCATCTAGGAATGACATGACTCCTCCTGATTCCGCTCCGGCCGTGCCTCGGCCGCCGGCGCGCGCAGCATCCGCTCCCGAGATCACCGGCGCAGAGGCGGTCGTCCGCTCGCTCGAGCTGCTCGGGGTGACCGATGTCTTCGGTCTTCCTGGCGGCGCGATCCTGCCGGTCTACGACCCGCTGATGGATGCTTCGGAGCTGCGCCACATCCTGGTGCGCCACGAGCAGGGTGCGGGCCACGCCGCCGAGGGCTACGCCTCGGCATCCGGCAGGGTCGGCGTCTGCATCGCGACTTCCGGACCGGGTGCGACCAACCTGGTCACGGCGATCGCCGACGCCTACATGGACTCCGTGCCGATCGTGGCGATCACCGGACAGGTGTTCTCGACGCTGATGGGGACGGACGCCTTCCAGGAGGCGGACATCGTGGGCATCACGATGCCGATCACCAAGCACTCCTTCCTCGTCAAGCGCGCGGAGGACATCCCCGGCGCCATCGCGGCGGCGTTCGAGATCGCCTCGACCGGTCGTCCCGGCCCCGTGCTCGTCGACATCACGAAGGACGCCCAGCAGGCCGTGGCGCCGTTCAACTGGCCGCCCAAGGTGGACCTGCCCGGCTACCGGCCGGTCACCAAGGCGCACGGGAAGCAGATCCAGGCTGCGGCGACCATGCTCGCCGGAGCCAAGAAGCCCGTCCTCTACGTCGGCGGCGGCGTGATCCGCGGCCGCGCGTCGGCTGAACTGCTCACGCTGGCGGAGGCGACCGGGGCACCGGTCGTCACCACGCTGATGGCCCGCGGGGCGTTCCCCGACTCGCACCCGCAGCACCTCGGCATGCCCGGCATGCACGGGACGGTTCCGGCAGTGCTGGCCCTGCAGGAGGCCGATCTCATCGTGTCGCTGGGCGCGCGCTTCGACGACCGGGTGACCGGAAACGTGTCGCTGTTCGCACCGCACGCGAAGGTCGTGCACGTCGACATCGACCCGGCCGAGATCTCCAAGATCCGCACCGCGGACGTGCCGATCGTGGGCGATGTGCGCGACGTGCTGGTCGACCTCGACACCGCGTTCCGCGGCGCGATCGGGGGAGCGGAACCCGACACCGAGGAGTGGTGGTCGTACCTGGACGGGCTGAAGTCGGAGTTCCCGCTCGGCTACGCGCCGACGACCGATGGACTGCTCTCCCCGCAGCACGTGATCCAGCGCATCGGCGAGCTCACCGGCCCCGAAGCGGTGTACGCGGCGGGCGTCGGACAGCATCAGATGTGGGCGGCGCAGTTCATCAAGTACGAGCGTCCCAACTCCTGGCTGAACTCCGGCGGAGCGGGCACGATGGGCTACTCGGTGCCGGCCGCCATGGGCGCCAAGGTCGCCGAGCCGGGCCGCGTCGTGTGGGCGATCGACGGCGACGGATGCTTCCAGATGACCAACCAGGAGCTCGCGACCTGCGTCATCAACAACATCCCGATCAAGGTCGCGATCATCAACAACTCGTCGCTGGGCATGGTGCGCCAGTGGCAGACCCTGCTGTACGACGGGCGCCACTCGAACACCGACCTGAACACCGGGCACGGCACCGTGCGCATCCCCGACTTCGTCAAGCTCGCCGACGCGTACGGCTGCCTCGCGATCCGCGTGGAGACCGAGGACGAAGTGGATGCCGCGATCAAACTCGCGCTGGAGACCAACGACCGGCCCGTGGTCATCGACTTCGTCGTGTCGGCGGACTCGATGGTGTGGCCCATGGTCAAGCAGGGTCTCAGCAACAGCTACATCCAGTACGCGCGTGACCACGCGCCCGCATTCGACCAGGAGATCTGAGCCATGGCATCGCATGTTCTGAGCCTGCTGGTCGAGGACACCCCCGGCCTGCTGACCCGGGTCGCCGGGCTCTTCGCCCGTCGCGGCTTCAACATCGAATCGCTCGCGGTCGGCGTCACAGAGGTGCCTGGCATTTCGCGCATCACCGTCGTGGTCGACGTCGACGAGCTGCCGCTCGAGCAGGTCACCAAGCAGCTGAACAAGCTGGTCAACGTGATCAAGATCGTCGAGCTCGAGTTCTCGTCGTCCGTGCAGCGCGAGCACATGCTCATCAAGGTGCGCACCGACAACAACACCCGCTCGAACGTGCTCGAGATCGTGAACCTGTTCCGCGCCTCGGTCGTCGACTACGCTCCCGACGCGCTGGTGATCGAGGTCACCGGCGATCAGGGCAAGGTCCAGGCGCTGCTGCGGGCCCTCGAGCCCTTCGGCGTCAAGGAACTGGCCCAGTCGGGCCTGCTCGCCATCGGCCGCGGCGGCAAGAGCATCACCGAGCGCGTCCTGCGCGGCTGACCCCCATACATCCTCAGAACCACAACCAAGGAGAAACACACGTGAGCACCGAGATCTTCTACGACGACGACGCTGACCTCTCGATCATCCAGGGCAAGAAGGTCGCGATCGTCGGCTACGGCTCGCAGGGCCACGCCCACGCGATGAACCTGCGCGATTCGGGCGTCGAGGTGACGATCGCCCTCAAGGAGGGCTCCAAGTCGATCGCCAAGGCCGAAGAGGCCGGCTTCCCCGTGAAGAACGTCGCCGACGCCACCGAGTGGGCCGACGTCATCATGATCCTCGCGCCCGATCAGCACCAGCGCACGATCTACAACGAGTCGATCAAGGACCGTCTGACCGCGGGCAAGGCCCTCGCCTTCGCGCACGGCTTCAACATCCGCTTCGGCTACATCGACGCGCCGGAGGGCGTGGACGTCATCCTCATCGCGCCGAAGGCCCCCGGTCACACCGTGCGCCGCGAGTTCGTCGCCGGCCGTGGCATCCCGGACATCATCGCCGTCGAGCGCGACGCCACGGGCGGCGCCTGGGCGCTGGCGCTCTCGTACGCGAAGGCCATCGGCGGCACCCGTGCCGGCGTCATCAAGACGACCTTCACCGAGGAGACCGAGACCGACCTGTTCGGCGAGCAGGCCGTGCTCTGCGGTGGCGTCAGCCACCTCGTGCAGGCCGGCTTCGAGACCCTGACCGAGGCGGGCTACCAGCCGCAGATCGCCTACTTCGAGGTGCTGCACGAGCTCAAGCTCATCGTCGACCTGATGTGGGAGGGCGGCATCGCCAAGCAGCGCTGGTCCATCTCCGACACCGCCGAGTTCGGCGACTACGTCTCGGGTCCGCGCATCATCGACGCCGGCGTGAAGGAGCGGATGCAGGGCGTGCTCGCCGACATCCAGTCCGGCGCGTTCGCGAAGCGCTTCATCGACGACCAGGACAACGGCGCACAGGAGTTCCTGGCTCTTCGCGAGAAGGAGCAGGGTCACCCGATCGAGGTCACCGGCAAAGAGCTGCGTTCGCTGTTCGCCTGGAAGCAGGCGGACGAGGACTACATCGAGGGCAGCGCAGCGCGCTGACCAGGCACCTCTGAACGAGAAGGGCACCCCCGGGATCCGGGGGTGCCCTTCTCATTCCGGCCGGTTGCGACTCACTGCACGACGACGCCCTCGCCGATCACGCGCAGGGCGACGCGCCTGCCGGGGCGGGTCAGCGCGGCGTTCCAGTGCCTGATGGTGATGGTGGGCTGCTCCGCGGGCAGGCGCGGGTCGGCATCCGGGCGAGGTTCCAGACGGATCCTGAGCGCACTCTCCGCGCCGAAGTAGATGCCGTCCTCGACCGTCCCGTGCACGGGGGAGTCCGCGACGACCTGCACCTGCTCGGGTCGCAGCAGCAGCTGCACGCGGCCCTGGACGGGAGGGTTGCGCACCGGCACATCCCCGAGCGCGCACGAGGCCAGCGAGCCGTCCAGCCAGGCGTCGAGCAGGATCGCGTCGCCGAGGAACTCCGCGACTCCGCGGTCCACCGGGTGCGTGTAGACGACGAACGGGTGCCCGGTCTGCACGAGTTCGCCGTCGCGCATCACCGCGACCTGATCGGCGAAGCTGAGCGCCTCGGACTGGTCATGGGTGACGAGGATCGCGGTGGTGCCCGTACGCGCGAGGATCTCCGACACCGCCTGTCTGGTGGCAGCCCGCAGGCCGGTGTCGAGGGCCGAGAACGGCTCGTCCAGCAGCATGAGCTCGGGCTCGCGCGCAAGCGCCCGCGCGATGGCCACCCGCTGCTGCTGACCGCCGGAGAGCTGATCCGGGCGACGGTCGGCGAAGTCCGGCGGCAGTGCGACGAGCTCGAGGAGTTCGGCTACGCGGTCGCGGCGGGCCGCGCGAGAGAGTCGCTCCAGGCCGAAGGAGATGTTGCGCGCGACGGTCAGGTGCGGGAACAACCCGCCGTCCTGCGTGACGTATCCGATTCCCCGGCGGTGCGCCGGCACCCAGATCCCCGGCGCGGTGACCTGGGTCTCGCCGAGGCGCATCTCTCCGTCATCCGCTCGGGTGAATCCGGCGATCACGCGCAGCAGCGTCGTCTTGCCGGAGCCGGACGCACCCACGACCGCGGTGATGCCGCCGCGGCGCACCGCGAGATCGACCCCGTGCAGAACCCGGTGTCCCGCGTACGATGCGGTCACGCCGGTGAGCTGCAGGTGGGCGTCGGGGATGGGACCGGTGGCCAGGGTCGCCACCGCTCCCGTGGAGCCGAGGTTGTGGGCGCTCATGAGGTCGTCGCCTTCGTGTTCGGGGTCTTCGTGGACTGTCGGAACAGCAGGTACGTCATCGGTGCGGAGAGCACCACCAGCAGCAGGGCGTACGGTGCGGCGCCGGCGAAGTCGATCTCGCTGGACAGACTCCAGAACCGGGTCGCGAGGGTCTGCACGCCGATCGGGGAGAGCAGCAGCGTCGCGGTGAGCTCACCGGCGATCGCGAGGAAGACCAGCGCGAGCGCCGCTGCGGTGGCGGGAGCCACCAGGCGCAGTGTGACGCCGAGGAACGCGCGCAGCGGTGATCGACCGAGCGCCTGCGCGGCCTCCTCCAGCTGCGGGGGAGCCTGGGCGATGCCCGCCTGCAATGGGACGAGCGCGCGGGGCAGGAACAGCAGCGCGTAGGCGATGAGCAGCAGAAGCGTGGTCTGGTAGACGGCGGGCACGAAGGTCAGCGAAACGGAGACGAGGGCGAGAGCGAGGACGATCCCCGGCATCGAACTGGTGAAGTAGTTCGTCCGTTCCAGCAGGCGACTCAGCCGACCGGGGTGGCGGACGGCCATCCAGGACAGCGGGAAGGCCGCGACGACCGTCAGCGCCCCGCCACCGAGCGCCAGCCCCAGGGTCTGCAGCAGCGACAGCATGAGATCGGGTGCCTGCCAGACGCGGATGCCGCCGAACATCAGCCAGCCGCCGATCACCACGGCAGGCACGCCGAGTGCCAGTGCGGCGACGCCGCCCAGGCCGAGCTGGGCGGGAAGCTGCCACCGGCGCAGGCGGATGCGGCTCGGCGGCGACACGGCGCCCGAGCCCACCCGGGCGTACCGGGCGCGACCGCGGGCGCGGCTCTCCATCACGAGCAGCGCCAGGCACAGCAGCGTCAGCACTCCGGCGAGCATGCTGCCCGCCGATCCGTTGAACGTAGACCGGTACTGGTCCATGATCGCGGTGGTGAAGGTGTCGAAGCGGATCAGTGCGAAGGCGCCGTACTCGCTGAGCAGGTGCAGGCCGACCAGCAGCGTGCCGCCGAGCAGCGAGAGGCGCAGCTGGGGGAGCACGGTGCCGAAGAACACCCGCACCGGTCCGCGACCGAGACTCGCGGCCGCCTGCTCCAGCGCGGGATCGAGACCCGCCAGGGCCGCGCGGACGGGCAGGTAGACCAGCGGGAAATACGACAGCGTCGCCAGGAGCACTCCTGATCCGAGACCGGAGAGCGAGGGGATGACGGACACCCACGCGTAGGAGTTGACGAACGCCGGGATCGCGAGCGGCATGGCCAGCACCGCTCCCCAGAACCCGGCGCCGACCAGTGAGGTGCGCTCGACGAGCCAGGCGCCGCCGACGCCGAGGACGGCCGACAGCGGGACCGTCAGCGCGACGAGCAGCACGGTGTTGCCGAGCAGCTCGCCGACCCGAGGGCGGAAGATCAGCGCGATCGACTCATCCCAGCCGATCTGGGCAGCTGTCGTGATGACGAAGATCAGCGGGACGAGGGAGAGGGCGGCGACCAGGACCCCGGCGAGGATGACGCCGAAGGGCGGGCGGAGCCGGGCTCCGCCCGCCCGGCCGGGAGCGGTGGTGGTCGTGATGTTCCCGACTCTAGAGCAGGCCGGCCTGGGTCATCAGATCGGTGACCAGCTTCGAGTTCAGGGAGGCGGGGTCGATCTCGGGGGCGTCCAGGTCTGCGAGCGGAACGAGCTTCGAGTTCGCGGCGACGTCGGAGCCGACCGGGTACTCGAACGAGGCGCCGGTCTCGAGGATGCTCTGACCCTTCTCGCCGGTGATGAACGAGAGGAACTTCTGAGCCGCGGCCCGGTGCTTGCTGGATCCGAGGACACCGCCGCCCGACACCGACACGAAAGCGCCGGGGTCCTGGTCCTTGAAGTAGTGCAGGGCGACCTTGTCGGAGTTCTCACCGGTCTGGGCCTGATCGCCGAACCAGTAGTAGTGGTAGATGATCGCGCCGTCGATCTCGCCGGCGTTCACGGCCTTCATCGCGGTGGAGTTGCCCTTGTAGGCGACGGAGTTCGTCTTCATGGCCTTGAGCCAGGACTCGGCGTCCTTCTCGCCCTTCAGCTGCACGAGTGCGGAGACGATGGCCTGGAAGTCGGCACCGGACGGGGATGCCGCCCAACGGCCCTTCCATGCCGGGTCGGCGAGGTCCATCATCGAGGCGGGCAGCTGGGCTTCGGAGAGCGCGTCGGTGTTGTAGGCGAAGACCGTCGAGCGGGCGGCGATGCCGACCCACTTGTCCGAGGACGGGCGGTACTGGGCCGGGACGTTCTCGAGTGCCTCGTCGCCGGGTGAGGTGAACAGACCCGCCTTCTCGACGGCTGTCATCGAGGGCGAGTTCTCGGTGAGGAAGACATCCGCGGGGGAGCGGTCGCCCTCCTGGATGATCTGCTGCGACATCTCGGTGTCGTCGCCGTTGCGCACCTGGACCTTGATACCGGTCTCGGCGGTGAAAGCATCGATCCACTCCTTGGTGAGGCTCTCGTGCTGCGCGTTGTACACGGTGATCGTCTCGTCCGCGGGCTGCGTGGAGTCAGGGGCAGCGGGGGCGGTGCTGCAGGCGGCGAGTGCGAGGGCTGCGACGGCGGCGATGGAGGCGGCCGACAGCAGGCGGAAGCGACGGTTCACAGGTGTCCTTCGGTGAGGGTGCGACGCGATCGCGTCCATTCCAATATAGGTAAGGCAACCCTAATCACACAATCGAGATGTCGAGGATCGAGGTCCTCGCGCGCAGAACGCATAGACATCCGATGTCTATGCCAGGATTGAGCCATGCGACAGGAATGGTTCGACGAGGCCCGCTTCGGAATGTTCGTGCACTTCGGCATCTACAGCGTGGCCGCGCGTCATGAATGGGTGCAGAGCTACGAGCGCCTCACGGACGAGGATTACCGCCAGTACTTCGACAACTTCGATCCCGATCGCTTCGACGCACAGGCGATCGCCCGTGCCGCGAAGGAGGCCGGCATGGGGTACGTGGTGCTCACCACCAAGCACCACGACGGCTTCTGTCTGTTCGACTCCGCCCTGACGGACTTCTCGTCGCGGACGACGTCCGATCGTGACCTCGTGCGCGAGTTCGTCGACGCCGTGCGCGCCGAGGGGCTCGGCGTCGGGCTGTACCACTCGCTGATCGACTGGAGTCATCCGGACTTCACGGTGGATTGGAATCATCCGCGACGCGACGATGAGAACGCCGCGGAGCTCAACGCCGGGCGCGACATGGCGCGGTACCGGGAGTACCTGCACGGTCAGGTGCGCGAGCTGCTCACGGACTACGGCAGGATCGACTACCTGTTCTTCGACTTCACCTATCCCGAGTCCCGTGACGGCTGGGAGGGCAAGGGGCCCGAGGCCTGGGATGCGTCGGCCCTGCTCGCGATGTGCCGCGAACTGCAGCCCGACATGCTCGTGAACGACCGGCTCGGCATCCCGGCCGACTTCGTCACGCCGGAGCAGTACCAGCCCACCTCACCGCTGCGGGATTCCGACGGGGCGCCGCAGGTGTGGGAGGCCTGCCAGACGCTGAACGGATCCTGGGGCTACCACCGGGACAACACGGATCAGAAGTCGCCCACGCTGCTCGTGCAGATGCTGGCCGACTCGGTGTCGATGGACGGCAACATGCTGCTCAACGTCGGTCCGGACGGACGCGGGGCGATCGCCCCCCGCGACGCGCGGACTCTCGAGGAGATCGGCGCGTGGATGCTGCTGCACCGCGACGCGATCGTCGGGGCGGGTCACGCCGACTTCACCCCGCCGCGCGAAGGCGTGTACACGCGTCGTGGCCGCAAGCTCTACCTGCACCTGTTCAGCTGGCCGCTGGGGTTCGTGCACCTTCCCGATCTGGGTGGGAAGGTGTCGTTCGCCCGACTGCTCGACGACGGCTCCTGGCTGAAGACGTCCGTGCCGGATCCGGATCAGCACGAGTCGCACATGACGCCCGCCGTCGAGGCGGAGGGCACCCTGACCGTGCACCTGCCGGTGCGTCGTCCCGACGTGCTCGTGCCCGTCATCGAGCTGACGCTCACGGAGGAGTGAGGCTCGGCTTCGCGGGCTCAGGCCTCGGCGAACTCGAGCTGGTACATGGCCTGCCGCGCCGCGCCGTGCAGAATCGCATCCGCGCCGGTGCGGGCCGCCTCGATCCGCAGCGTCTGCGTGACGAGCGGGTGGCAGGCCTCGTACACGCGGCTGCGGACGGCGGCCAGGAACGGCTCCGACGCGCTCATGCTGCCGGTCAGGAACACGGCGTGCGGGTTGAAGAAGTTCACCACGCCCGACAGGGCCTGACCGAGGTGCGTGCCCGCCGTGCGCACCAGTGTCGTGGCATCCGGATGGGCATCGCGAGCGAGAGCGAGCACGTCCTCGGCCGTCTGCACCGCGTCGTGCCCGCGCTCGCGCATCTGCCGCACCAGGCTCGCGCCGCTGGCCACTGTCTCCAGGCATCCGGTGTTGCCGCAGGAGCAGGGGATGTCGCCGCTGCCGTCGATCCGGGTGTGCGTGATGTCGCCGGCGGCGAAGGTGGCGCCGTGGTGCACGCGTCCGTCCACGATGATCCCGCTGCCGATCGCCGTGCCGGCCTTGACGGTGATGCTGTGCTGCTTCGCGCCGAACTGCACGGAGTGCTCTCCGAGCGCGGCGAGGTTGGCGTCGTTGTCGACGACGACGGGCACGCCGTGGCGGGCGCGCAGGTGCTCTCCGACGCGGAATCCCGGCCATCCCGGCATGCGTGAGGGCTGGTCGACGGCGCCCGTCTCGACATCAACCGGTCCGGGGAGGCCGATTCCGATCGCCCGGACCGAGGAGTTCTCGCCGAAGCGATCGAGCACATTGCTGATCCTGGCGAGGGTGGCCTGGGGTCCTTCGGTGAGATCGACCTCGATCGTGTCCACGCGGTCCAGGGCGCCGCCGAGCGTGTGGCGTCCGATCCTGGCATGACCGCCGCCGAGGTCTGCGGTGAGGATCGTGCCGGCCTCGGCCAGCTGCAGCATCCGGGGGCGTCTGCCGCCGCGGGAGGTTCCGGCTCCAGCCTCGCGCAGGATGCCGGCATCGACCAGGCTCTGCACGCGAGTGCCCATGGTCGACGGCGCGACACCGAGATGCGCCGCGAGGGCGCTCCTCGAACGTGCCTCGCCGCGTGCCACGAGTTCGATGATTCGGCGATTGCTCGCGTCGTCGGAATTCTGCATCGATTCCCCTGGAGTTGTCGCCGACGCGCCCGGAGAACATCGGATGTTCGGGTTGCATCGGCATTCGAAGTATGAAAGCGTACCTTCGTTCAAAACGATACCAGGTTAGTTCGAGGCTCGAAATAACTAACCGTCCTGCGAGGAGACAATCAATGAAGATGAAGCGTGTGGGGGCTGTGATCGCGGTCGCCGGCGTCGCCGTGGCGATGGCGGGATGCTCGAACGGGCCCAGCTCAGGAGGATCCACCGACGGCGACACGATCACCGTCGACATGTGGGCCGGCAGCGAGGACGACACGGCCGCGCTCGAGGCGCAGATCGCCGTGGCGAAGAAGCAGAACCCCGATCTGAAGATCGAACTGCGCACCGCGCCCTGGGGTGACTTCTTCACCAAGCTGACCACGAACATGGCATCAGGCAACATGGCCTGCGTCACCGGGATGAACTCGGGCATGCTCGCCAGCTACACGTCGGGCTTCGTCAAGCTCACCGACGCCGACCTCGCCACCGCGGGCCTCGCCAAGTCCGACTTCGCCGACGGCAGCCTGGAGATCCTCTCGAACAAGGGCGACATGTACGGTCTCCCGTTCGACGTCTCGACCATGCTGACGTACTACAACGAGGACCAGCTCGCCGCGGCCGGTGCGGACATCCCCGAGATCGGCTGGACATTCGACGACTTCGAGGCGACCGCGAAGAAGGCGACCACCGGTGGCAAGTACGGATTCGGCATCGGGATGGGCGACTTCCAGTGGCAGGCGCTGCCGATCGCGCAGAGCGGCGTGCAGCCCGTGTCGAAGGACGGCACCCTGCAGCTGACCGACCCGGCGTTCCTGAAGGCGGCGGAGTGGTACTCCGGCCTGGTCACCGACCAGAAGGTGGCGGCCCCGGTGGCGTCGGCCTCAGACGGCGGCTGGGGAGAGAACCAGTTCACCAGCGAGAACGCGGCCATGGCCGTCGACGGCACATGGAACGCCGTCGGCTACCTGAACAACGACGCCGGATTCACGGCGGGCCTGGCGCCCCTGCCCACGGGTGACAACGGCAATCTCAGCCTGATCCTCGGCTCGGGCTTCGGCATCGCTGAGAGCTGCGAGAACAAGGAAGCCGCGCTGAAGGTGCTCGGCTCGCTTCTCAGCAAGGACTCCCAGGACTACATCGCCTCGTCCGGCCGCAGCTACCCGGCACGCGCCGAGAGCCAGCCGCTCTACTTCGAGTCGATCGATGAGGCGCACCGCGATCAGGTGAAGGCCGTCTTCGAAGCAGCCTTCCAGGACGTCCAGGGGCAGTACGTCTCGGACAACTGGGCCAAGGTCGGCACGTTCGTCCAGCCGTCGCTGGTGAGCGTGTACAACGGGCAGGACTCGATGAGCGACATCCTCGACTCCGCCCAGCAGCAGTTCGGCAAGTGACACCGAACCCGAGAGAGACACAGAGATGACCACGACGTACGCGCCCACGCGCCGCCCGCGGTCGCTCGCCAAGGTCGAGGCGCGCCAGGCGCTGGGCTTCGCAAGCCCAGCCCTGGTGGGCCTCGCCCTCTTCACGATCGTTCCGGTCGGCTTGTCCATCGTGATGAGCTTCTTCGACTGGCCGACCTTCGGCGAGCGCACCTTCAACGGAGGAGCCAACTACCTCCGGCTGTTCGCCGACCCGAACTTCCTTCCCGCGCTGCGCAACTCGCTGGTGTTCACGGTGCTGTACGTGCCGCTGAGCGTGATCTTCTCGCTCATCCTGGCGATCGGTCTGGGGCCGCGCATCCGCGGTCGCGGCGCGCTGCGCGTGCTGTTCTTCATCCCCGTGGTGACGCCGATGGTCGCCAACGTGCTGGTGTGGAAGATGCTCCTGCAGCCGCAGGGCCTGTTCAACGGCCTCGCACAGACCTGGTTCGGTGTGGAGCTGCCGAACTTCCTCGCCGACAAGAACTGGGCGATGATCATGGTCGTCGTCATGAGCGTCTGGCAGGGCATCGGCTACAACATGCTGATCTTCTCCGCGGCGCTCGAGCAGCTGCCCGAGTCCGTCATGGAGGCCGCGCGCATCGACGGTGCGGCGGGCCTGCGGATGACCTGGAGCATCATGATCCCGATGATCTCCCCGGCGATCTTCTTCGCCACGATCATGACCATGATCACCTCGCTGCAGGTGTTCGTGCAGCCGCAGCTGCTGACCGGCGGAGGCCCGGGAAACAGCACGCTTCCCCTGGTGATGTGGATCTACAACCAGGGCTTCAAGTTCCAGGATCTGGGACTCGCCGCGGCCGGCGCCTGGATCCTGTTCGCCCTCATCATCACGATCACGGCCATCCAGTTCACGGCCCAGAAGAAGTGGGTGCACTATGAGCACTGACATCGCAGCCCCCACCACGCGCGCGATCGTCAGCCGCGACGGCGACGATCACATCGACCCCGAAAGGCGCTCCGGTCGGGCTCCGATGACCCCGGCCGCACGTGTGCGGCTGATCTTCGCGCACATCGCGGTGTACATCGCGGCGGCGCTGTTCATGCTGCCGCTCGTGTACGCGTTCTTCGCGGCGCTCAAGCCGAACGGCGAGATGTTCGCGATGCCTCCGAGCCTGTTCGGCTCGGAGCTGCGGTGGTCGAACTTCGTCGAGGTCTTCGAGTTCGGTCCGTTCTGGACCTACATCGGCAACTCGCTGTTCACCTCTGTCGCGGGCACCGTGGTGGTCCTGTTCGTCTCCACTACGGCCGGGTACGCGTTCGGACGGCTGCGTTGGAAGGGGCGGGACGCGGTCTTCGTCCTCTTCCTCGCGACGCTGATGGTCCCCGCCGAGGTGCTGGTCATCCCGATGTTCCAGGTGATGCAGTGGTTCGGCTGGGTGGACACCTACCAGGCCCTCATCTTCCCGTTCGCGTTCGGCGCCTTCGGAACGTTCCTGATGCGACAGTTCTTCCGCGGCATCCCCTACGAGCTGGAGGAGGCCGCCCGAGTGGACGGCGCGGGCCCCGTGCGCACTTTCGCGCAGATCATCCTGCCCCTGTCGAAGTCCTCCATCGCCGTACTGTCGGTGTTCACCTTCCTCTCGTTCTGGAACAGCTACCTGTGGCCGCTGATCGTGACTGTCGACTACAACTCCCTCGGCACGCTGCCCGTGGGACTGGCGAGCTTCTCCGGCCTGACCGGCACGCGCTGGGATCTGCAGATGGCGGCGTCCATCATCTCGATGATCCCGACGACGATCCTCGTCATCGCCCTGCAGAAGCATCTGGTCAAGGGCATCGCCATGGCCGGCCTCGGGGGGCGTTGAGCGGTTCGATGAGCAAGCATCACAGCACAGCCATGCCCTCGGAGGGGAGCACGGCGGTACCCGGCCTGGTGGCGGGGATCGACATCGGTGGAACCAAGATCGCCGCGATGCTCGTCGACGGATCCGGACGGATCGTCGCCCGGGGTCAGGTGGCGGCGCCGGCCCGTGACGGCGGGTCTGCCATGGCCGACGCCGCCGCAGGCCTGACGCGGGAACTGCTCGAGGAGCAGGACGGGGTCCTCCTCGCCGCGGGAGTGGGCGCCGCCGGCGTGATCGATCACGCGACCGGGACCGTCCGCGCCGCGTCGGCGACGTTCGTGGACTGGGTCGGATTCCCGCTGGCCGCTGAGCTGCGCGAACGGCTCGGAGTGCCGGTGGCGATCGAGAACGACGTCAACGCCTTCCTGCTCGGTGAGCTCAGCCACGGCACCGCCACCGACAGCGATGTGCTCGGCGTCATGCTGGGCACCGGCGTCGGAGGCGCACTCGTCCTGGATGGACGACTGAGGCACGGGCCGCACGGCGCGGCTGGTGAGATCGGCCACACGCCCGGTTACAGCACCGTGCGATGCACCTGCGGTCAGGTCGGGCACCTCGAGACGCTGGCCTCGGGCACATCCATCGGCCTGCGATACGGAGAGCGCACCGGTGAGGGCGGGCTGTCCGCGCACGAGGTCGCCGACCGCGCGCGGTCAGGCGATGTCGACGCGATCGCGGTGTACGAGGCTGCGGGCCGTGCCGTCGCGCTGGCCTGCGCGAGCGCCGCCGGGATGCTGGACCTGTCCAGCGCCGTCGTCGGCGGGGGAGTGTCCCGTGCCTGGGACCTGCTCGCACCTGCGATCGAGACGGCACTCGCCACGGATTCCCCCGTGTCGGGCGTGCCCCTGCACATCGTGCCTGCGACACTGCACACGGATGCGGTGGCGCTGGGCGCAGCCGCCGCGGCGAGGGCGCTCGTGCCCGCCGCACCAGTACGAGAGGAACCGGTGGTCGCATGACGGCTCAACCCGACGCCCACGAGATCTGGATGCCGCCGCTGGCGGCCGTTACGCGCGGAGGCCTGTCCAGCCCCCGCATCGGCATCGGCGGCATCTCCATCGAGTCCAGCACGTTCTCGCCGCACATCTCCGGCGATGAGGCGTTCACCATCCGCACGGGAGACAACCTGCTTGCGTACTACCCGTTCCTCGCCGAGGGCCGGGAGCTGGCGCAGGCGGCCCAGTGGGTGCCGATCCACCACGGGCGGTCGCTGCCCGGCGGTGCGGTGGCACCCGACACCTATGCCCGCATGAAGACCGCGATCGTCGAGGGCATCCGCGACAGCATCGGCACGCATGGGCCGTTCGACGGCTTCTTCTTCGACATCCACGGTGCGATGAGCGTGATCGGGATGACCGACGCCGAGGGCGATCTCGCCACCGCCGTGCGCGAAGCGCTCGGCCCCGACACTCTGATCTCGACGTCGATGGATCTGCACGGCAACGTCTCGGAGGTGCTGCGCGATGCGGTCGATCTGCTGACCTGCTACCGGATGGCGCCGCACGAGGACTGGATGAACACCAAGGAGCGCGCGGTCTGGAATCTGCTTTCGCGGCTTCGCGGCCTGCACGGCTCCGACCCGCTGCGCCGTCGTCCGTACAAGGCCTGGGTGCCGGTACCGGTGCTGCTGCCCGGCGAGAAGACCAGCACACGGCTGGAGCCCGCCGCCGGCCTGTACGCCCAACTGCCCGGCATCGCCGCGATGGACGGCGTCGTTGACGCATCGATCTGGATCGGCTACGCGTGGGCCGACGAGCCGCGCTGTCGGGCCTACGTCGTCGTCCTCGGCGATGATGAGGACCTGATCGCGCGCGAGGCGGAGCGGCTGGCCCGCAGATTCTGGGATGCCAGGGAGGACTTCGTGTTCGTCGGTCCGACCGCGACGCTGGACGGCGCGCTCGAGAGGGCGACGGCGTCCGACGCACGGCGTCCGTACCTGATCTCGGACTCGGGCGACAACCCGACAGCAGGCGGTGCGGGAGACGTGACCTGGACGCTGACCGAGCTGCTCACGCGGCCGGAGCTGACGGACGGGAACCTGACGACCCTCGTCGCGTCGATCTTCGACGCGGCCGCGGTCGCCGAGGCCCGCGCGGCCGGAGTGGGCGCGGCGGTCACGGTCACCGCGGGAGCCGGCGTGGACGACGGGCCCAGCGGCCCGGTGCAGATCACCGGCCGGGTCCATTCGATCACCGAGGGCGACTCGGATGCGGGCACGCAGGCGGTCATCGCCGCGGGCGGTCTGCACGCGATCATCACGGAGCGGCGCAAGCCGTTCCACCACCTGGACGACTTCCGGATGCTCGACCTCGATCCCGAGGCTGCGGACATCGTCGTGGTCAAGATCGGCTACCTGGAGCCCGAGCTGTACGAGCTCGCCGCAGACTGGACCCTCGCCCTCACACCAGGCGGTGTCGATCAGGACCTGCTCCGGCTGGGACACAGCCACCTGGCCCCCGGCGTCTTCCCGTTCGACACGACGGGCACGCCCGCCCTCACGGCGCACGTGAGCCGACGCGAGGAGACCTCCGCATGATGAACTTCGAGACACGCACCGGCCCCGACTTCGGCGCCGCAGCGCCGTCGTACCCGATGCAGAGCGTGCCGGACTGGTACCGCGACGCCAAGCTGGGCTTCTTCGTGCACTGGGGTCTGTACTCGGTCCCCGCATGGGCCGTGCAGCATGGCAAGGGCGTGAACATCCCGACCGAGGATGCCTACGCCTGGCATCAGTACGCCGAGTGGTACGGCAACACCGTCCGCATCCCCGGCAGCCCCACCTGGCAGCGTCACCAGGAGCTGTACGGGCCTGGCACGTCCTACGAGGACCTCGCCGATCACTGGGACGCGTCCGCGTTCGATGCCGATGCCTTCGTGGCAGAACTCGTCGGCGCCGGCGCGAGGTACATCGTGCCGACCACGAAGCACCACGAGGGGTTCTGTCTGTGGGACACGCAGACGACCGGCTTCAACGCCGCAGCCCGCGGGCCGCGGCGCGATCTCATCGGCGAGTTCCACGACGCCACCAGGCGGGCCGGCGCCCGCTTCGGCGTCTACTACTCGGGAGCCCTCGACTGGCATGTCGGCGACTTCCCGCCGATCGAGTCCGATACCGATCTGTTCCGCTACCGCCGCCACGACGAGGCCTTCGCCCGCTACTCCGCCGCGCAGCTCGAGGAGCTCATCGAACGGTTCTCGCCCGATGTGCTGTGGAACGACATCGAATGGCCCGACGGTGGGAAGGGCGCCGACGACTTCGCGGTCGCGGCCCTGCTCGGACGCTACTTCGACGTGGTGCCCGAGGGCGTCGTCAACGACCGGTGGGGTGTGCCGTACCACGGCTTCCTCACCCGCGAGTACACGCACATCCCCGAGATCCTCGAGCAGCCCTGGGAGTCGACGCGGGGCCTGGGATACTCCTTCGGCTTCAACCAGGCCGAGGACGAGCGGCACTCGCTGTCGGGAACCGAGCTGATCCGGATGCTGGTGGACATCGTCTCCAAGAACGGCAACCTCCTGATCAACGTCGGCCCCGCGGCGGACGGCTCCATCCCCGAGCTCCAGCGCACCGCGATGCGCGAACTCGGTGCGTGGATGAACGTCAACGGAGAGGCCGTGTACGGCACCCGTCCGTGGATCCGCTTCGGTGAAGAGACCGGTGCACCGGTGCGGTACACGCGTTCCGGGGCAGACGTGCACGTGCACGCGCTCGACCCGTCCGTCGGCGAGATGACGCTACCCGTCGAGCTGTCCGGCTCGTCGGAGGTCCGCTGGGCGGACGGCACCCGCGCCGAGTCCGTCACGGATTCCGGCGGTGCCGTGACGCTGCGGATCCCGGACGCGCTGCGGGCGGCGCCGGTGGCCGTGGCGACCGTCTCATGACCCGCCCGCTGCATTCGGAAGGCCCGGTGCACTCGGAAGGCTCCGTGCACTCGAAAGGCTCGGTGCACTCGAAAGGCTCGGTGCACTCGAAAGGCTCCGTGCTGCTGGAGATCGCCGTGCAGGACGCAGCCGGCGCACGACGTGCCGTGGCGGCGGGCGCTGACCGGGTCGAGCTCTGTCAGGCGCTTTCCGAGACGGGCGGGCTGACACCATCGGCCGGCACCGTGGAGTCCGTTCTGGCGGCGGTCGGCAGCGGAGAGCGGCTCACCGTTCTCGTGCGCCCACGGCCCGGCGGGTACGTGTACGACGCCGAGGAGATCGCGCTGGTGAGCGCGGACATCCGCGACATCGTGCGCCGCGGCGCGGGATCCGTGATCGTCGGCGCGCTGACCGAGGGTGGCGCCGTCGACGCCGAGGCGATGCGGCGCTGGCGGGATGCTGCCGGGGACGCCGATGTGGCCTTCCACCGGGCGATCGACACACTCGCCGATCCGGCATCCGTCGTGGACGAACTGACCGCCCTGGGCGTGCGCAGGATCCTGACCAGCGGCGGCGCCGTGCGCAGCATCGATGGGATCGACGCCATCTCCGCCATGGTGCGCGCTTCGGCGGGGCGCCTGCAGATCATGCCGGGCGGGGGAGTGCGGGTGCAGGACATCGCGCAGCTGGTCGCCGCGGGTGTCGATGCGGTGCACCTCTCGGCGCGTCGATCCTCGGGCGACACCGCTCCGAGCGGCCCCGGAGGCGGTACGGACGGCTATGACGTGACAGACCCGAGCATCGTCTCGGATGTCCGGGCTGCGCTCGACGGCGCGCTTCTCTGATCCCTGCGCCGGAGGATCCCTGCGTCAGACGTTCTCCACGCAAGAGGCCGCCCCCGACATGTCGGGAGCGGCCTCTGACGTCTATGAGGAGTCCTGTCAGCTCGTGGCAGGAGCCGCATCCTCCACGACGAGCGGAGGGGTGACACCCTCGCCCCAGACGGGTGCGGGCAGACTGACGGTCTGACCGCCCTGGATCTGCCGCAGTGCATCGGCGATCTCGGTGGCGTTCTCGGGGACGGGCAGGCCGCACTTCTCCAGCTCGGAGGCGAACTTCAGCGTCAGCCGCTCCTTGCCGGCCTCGATGGCCTGCGCGGTGGTGCCGGTCTGGATCTCGCTGCCGGTCTGGATGTCGGAGACCTGGTCGCACACGTGGTAGACGGCGCCGCCGGCGACCCAGGTGACCTCGTCCTGCCCGAGGAGCTGGATGACGGTGGACTGGTCGGCGGTGTACTTCTCCACGGACGGCGGGTTGAAGTCGGCGCCGAAGTAGGTCGCCACGAGGGCGAGCACGATGCCGACGATTCCGGCCGTGGCCTTCTGGCCCTTGTCCATGTCCTTGTTCAGGAACACCAGGATGATCAGGGGCACGAAGGCGATGATCGCGATGATCGCGCCGAGCTGGTTCTGCACGAAGAACCGGACCGTGTCCGATTTCTTCGCGGGGTCCAGCCGATTCGCCTTCTTCCACAGCACCGATCCGGTGATGGAGAGCGCCGCGATGACCACGAGCAGCACGAGCAGGCTGATGAACGCCCACTGCGGGAACGTGGAGGTCGCGACCTGCTCCTGCAGGAGTCCGGTGTCGGGGTCGCGCTTCAGCCCGCCCTCGGTGGTGACGACGCGCTGCCGGAGCAGCCAGAAGATTCCGACGGCCTCACCGGCGATGGCGAGCACCCACAGTGCGGCGGCGATCCAGCGGAACGTCGTCGCCTTCTTCTTCGCCTCGGCGGTGGGCACCCAGGTGCGTGCGGACTCGTCCGCGGCCGCATCCGGCTGCACGGCCTTCTTCTTGCTCTCTGCCACGATGTTCCTCCCGGTGTGGTGTCGCCCCTGAGCCTACTGGGAGGCTGCCGCCGTCGCCGGTACGCTGAGGGGATGAAATCCGAAGGCGATGACGACGCTCTCAGCTGGGATGGGGATGATGCGCTGGACGCGCGTCGCCCGGAGGTCAGCAGGCCGAAGCCGGAGCCGACGGCATCCGCCGCCCCCGTTCCGCCCCTGAACGAGTCGCCGTCGGCATCCGTGACGCCTTCCGTGTCCGAAGCGGATGCCGACGACGAGCCGCAGGGGATCAGCACGGCGACGCTGCTGATGATCGGCATCCTCGGCGGCATCTACCTGCTCTACACGGTCGGCTGGATCCTCGGCGGGGTCGGGATGCAGCTGCCGGTGACCTTCACGCTTCCGGTGCCCCTGTATCAGGGTGCGCTCTGGCTGGCCGTGCTGGCGCCCGCCCTCTGGTTCGTCGCCGTGCTCGCCGCCACCCGGGGCTCGCGGTCGTGGGTGCGGATCGTCTGGCTCGTCGCCGGAGCCGTGCTGCTGGTGCCCTGGCCGTTCGTCGTCTCCGGGGGAGGAGGTGCGCTGTGAGTGAGTACGCATCGACGCCGACGGCCCCCGGTCGTCTCGGCAGCGCGCTGCGCGGGTTCCTGACCGGGATCGGGGGACTGGCCTACGCGTTCGTCATCTGGACCGCGGTGTTCTACGCCATCCAGCTCTCGGCCGGAGGCATGACCGGTTACGGATGGCTTCTGCTGCTGCTCCCCGTGGCCGTGGCCGCAGTGATCTTCGCGGTCGCACTCGTGCTGAGCAGGGGCCGCCCGCTGGGGGTGTCCATCCTGGTGATGCTGGCAGGTCTCGGTCTGAGCGCGGTCTTCCTGCTCAACACCTTCAGCTACGTCATCCGCAACCTCGAGGCGCTGACCGGCGGCTGAACGACGTCACACGGTCGGGCGCGACGGCCGTGCTGCGGTAATGTGTGTCCCGATCGCGCCCCGACGGCGTGCGGCGCATCGGCTAACCCACCGTGTGCTGCCCCGAAGGATATCTGTGCCGAATCAGTCTGAGACCAAGCCCGTCGTCCTCCTCGCCGAGGTCCTCTCACCCGCGACGATCGAGGCTCTCGGCCCCGACTTCGACGTCCGCGACGTCGACGGCACCGATCGCGAGGCGCTGTTCGCCGCCCTCGCCGACGCGGATGCCGTCCTGGTGCGCTCCGCGACGCGCATCGATGCCGAGGCGCTCGCGCACGCACCGAAGCTGAAGGTGGTCGCCCGCGCCGGCGTCGGCCTCGACAACGTGGACATCAAGGCCGCCACCACGGCCGGTGTCATGGTGGTCAACGCGCCCACCTCCAACATCGTCTCGGCCGCAGAACTGACCATCGGCCACATCCTGAGCCTTGCGCGTCGCATCCCCGCCGCGCACGCCTCGCTGTCCGGCGGCGCCTGGAAGCGCAGTTCCTTCACGGGTGCGGAGCTGTTCGAGAAGACCGTGGGCATCGTGGGCCTCGGCCGCATCGGCGCGCTCGTGGCCGCTCGCCTGAACGCCTTCGACATGCGGGTGGTCGCCTACGACCCCTATGTCACGAGCGCCCGCGCCCAGCAGCTCGGCGTGCAGCTGGTGACCCTCGACGAGCTCGTCGCCGAAGCCGACTTCCTCACCATCCACATGCCGAAGACGCCCGAGACGACCGGCATGATCGGTGCCGAGCAGTTCGCGGCCATGAAGCCCACCGCTTTCGTCGTCAACGTCGCGCGCGGCGGGCTGATCGACGAGGCGGCTCTGCACGAGGCGCTCGTCGCCGGCGAGATCGCCGGTGCCGGTCTGGACGTGTTCACCTCGGAGCCGCCCGCGGAGGGCGGGACCGCAGCCGAGCTGCTCGCGCTGCCGAACGTCGTCGTCACCCCGCACCTCGGCGCGAGCACCGAGGAGGCGCAGGAGAAGGCCGGCGTCTCGGTGGCCCGCTCGGTGCGCCTCGCGCTCGGCGGCGACCTCGTGCCTGACGCCGTGAACGTCGCCGGCGGTGTCATCGACCCGTACGTGCGCCCCGGCATCGCCCTGGTCGAGAAGCTCGGCCAGATCTTCTCCGCGCTCTCGCAGTCGCCGCTCACCAGCCTCGACGTCGAGGTGCACGGCGAGCTGAACGACTACGACGTGAGCGTGCTCAAGCTCGCGGCCCTCAAGGGCGTCTTCACCAACATCGTCAGCGAGAGCGTGTCCTATGTGAACGCCCCCCTCCTCGCCGAGCAGCGCGGTGTCGCCGTGCGCCTGCTGCAGGACGACGTCAGCGAGGAGTACCGCAACGTCATCACACTGCGCGGCGCACTGTCCGACGGATCGCAGCTCGCCGTCTCCGGCACGCTCACCGGCCCGAAGCAGGTCGAGAAGCTGGTGTCGATCAACGGACACGCGATCGAGCTGCCCATCGAGAAGCACCACGTCGTGATGATGTACACCGACCGTCCGGGAATCGTCGCCGTCTACGGCCAGAAGTTCGGTGAGGCGGGTATCAACATCGCCGGCATGCAGATCGCGCGCGAGGCCGCAGGCGCCCAGGCGCTGAGCGTGCTCACGCTCGATTCTCCGGTCTCGGACGAGCTGCTCGCCGACATCAGTGCGACCATCGAGGCCGACCTTTTCCGTCAGATCGAGATCACTGAGGCCTGAACCAGCTCGACGAGTCTGACGAGCGCGGCACCGGTCGGCACGAAGCCGCCGACGGTGCCGCGTTCGGCGTGCGGGACCGTCAGGGAGTTGTTGAAGTAGAGCCCGTCGCCGACCAGCATCACGAGCTCCAGCGCGGCCTCGTCGCGCACCTGCGGGCGGATCTCGTCGGCCCATTGCGTGCGCGAGTCCTGCAGGGCGCCCGATGCCGCGGCTGAGCCGCTCTGCGCGAGCCGCGTCAGCGCGATGAGGGCGCGGTCCAGCGCATCGCCCTCCATGACCGAGGTGCGCACGTAGTAGGCGACCGGCCCTTCGGCGGCGCTGCGCATGCGCGCGAGGTCGGCATCGGTCAGATCAGCCAGTCGCTGCACGAGTCCGGCCGTCAGCTCGTCCTTCGAGGCGAAGTGGTAGAGCAGGCCGCCCTTGGACACCCCGGCCGCCTTCGCGACGGCGTCCAGGGTCGCGGCGCGTTCGCCGTCGGTCAGCAGGATGCTCTCGTAGGCGTCGAGCACGCGCTCGCGCGCCAGTGGGGGACGGGGCATGGCGACTCCTCCTCGGTTCGGTTCATGCGGACATGTGTTACTGTACCAGCCGGACGGTAAAGTAATCGGAGGAACGGTCATGTCCAGCACAGGAACGGTCGCGCGGACTGACGAGGACGGCGCGCGCGTCGGCATCCGCGGCTGGGCGGCGCTCGTGGTGCTGATGCTCCCGGTGCTGCTCGTCTCGATCGACAACACCGTGCTCGCCTTCGCTCTGCCGGAGATCTCGCTCGCACTGCAGCCCAGCGGGACCGAGCAGCTGTGGATCATCGATGTCTACTCGCTCGTGCTGGCCGGCCTCCTGGTCACGATGGGCGTTCTCGGCGACCGGTTCGGACGCCGACGGATGCTGCTGATCGGCGCGATCGGGTTCGCGGCCGTCTCGGTGCTCGCCGCGTTCGCACCGACGGCGGGTCTGCTCATCGCCGCGCGCGCGGCGCTGGGCCTCTTCGGGGCGATGCTCATGCCGTCCACACTGTCGCTTCTGCGCTCGATCTTCCGCAATCGCGACCAGCGCCGTCTGGCGATCGCGATCTGGGCGTCGGCGTTCTCCGCCGGCTCCGCGCTCGGCCCCGTCGTGGGCGGCTTCCTGCTCGAGCATTTCGCCTGGGGTGCGGTGTTCCTCGTCGCCGTACCAGTGCTGGTCCCGCTGCTCGTCGGCGGGATGTGGCTGCTGCCCGAGAGCCGGGATCCGAATCCGGGCCGCATCGACCCGCTGGGCATCCTCCTCTCGATGGCGGCTCTGGTGCCGATCGTCTTCGCGATCAAATCCTTCTCCGTCGACGGTCCGAATCTCGCGGCCGCGGCGCTGTTCGCCGCAGGGATCGTCGCCGGTTTCCTGTTCGTGCGGCGAATGCGACGCGTGGAGATCCCCATGCTCGACATGACGCTCTTCCGGCGCGGCGGCTTCAGCGGGGCCATCATCGTCAACCTGCTCAGCGTCGTCGCGCTGGTCGGGTTCCTGTACTTCGTGTCGCAGCAGCTGCAGCTGGTTATCGGAATGTCGCCGATGGTGGCGGGCCTCGCCCTGGTGCCCGGGATGGCCGCGATGATCGTGGCGGGTCTGTGCGTGGTACCCATCTCGCGTCGCGTCGCGCCCCACATCGTCGTGCCCCTCGGCCTGCTGCTGTCGACGCTCGGATACGTCATCGTCGCGGCGACCGCGAACCTGAACAGCGTGATCTGGCTGCTGATCGCCTTCATCGTGCTGGGGATCGGGATCGGCGCTGCGGAGACCATCTCGAACGAGCTGATCCTCGCCCACGCGCCTGCGGAGAAGGCAGGTGCCGCCAGCGCCGTGTCGGAGACCGCATACGAGTTGGGCGCGGTCCTCGGAACCGCGGTGCTGGGCGGCATCATCACGGCGTTCTACCGGGGCGCGCTGGTGATCCCCGACGGAGTGCCGTCTGCGATCGCGATGCATGCACGGGAGACGCTGGCGGGTGCCTACACCGCGGCGCAGCAGCTCCCGGAGCGGCTCGGTGCCGCGCTGTGGGATGCAGCGGCAGCCGCCTTCGGCTCCGGCGTGGTGACCACCTCGATCATCGGCGCGGGGCTGGTGCTCTGCGCGGTCATCGTGGGGTTCGTCACCCTGCGGCCCGCGCGGGGCGACACGCAACGCTGAGCGGCATCCGGCCCTGCCTCGGCTGGCGCCGATGACTCGGAGTCGGAGCGTTCGCGCCGCGCCGCTACGCTGGAACGCAGTGTCCGCGGCGACCCGCGCGGCGGACAGTCGTGGTTGCGAGGGAGACTCATGTCGCGCGTCGTGAAGCTGGCCGTCATTCCAGGAGACGGGATCGGCCCTGAGGTCATCGCGCAGGCCGAGCGCGTGCTCGACGCCGTCACTGCGGGCAGCGACGTCGCCTTCGAGAAGACGCCCTTCTCTCTGGGAGCAGCCCGCTTCCTCGAGACCGGCGACACCCTCACCGATGAGGACCTCGAGTCCATCCGCGCGCACGACGCGATCCTGCTCGGCGCGGTCGGCGGGGTGCCAGGCGACCCGCGGCTGAAGGATGCCAACATCGAGCGCGGTCTGCTGCTCAAGCTGCGCTTCGAGCTGGACCACTACGTGAACCTGCGCCCGTCGAAGCTCTTCGCCGGAGCATCCGGCCCGCTGTCGAACCCCGGCGAGATCGACTTCGTCGTCGTCCGCGAGGGAACCGAGGGGCCGTATGTCGGCAACGGCGGAAGCATCCGCAGGGGCACGCCGCAGGAGGTCGCGAACGAGACCAGCGTCAACACCGCCTTCGGGGTGGAGCGCGTCGTCCGCTACGCCTTCAACCTGGCGGGGCGGCGCGGCCGCAAGCTCACCCTGGTGCACAAGACCAACGTGCTCGTGCACGCCGGCGCGATCTGGAAGCGGATCGTCGACGAGGTGGCCTCCGAGCACCCTGATGTCGCCGTAGACTACCTGCACGTCGATGCGGCCACGATCTTCCTCGTGACAGACCCCTCCCGCTTCGACGTGATCGTCACCGACAACCTCTTCGGCGACATCCTCACGGATCTGGCAGGTGCCGTCACCGGTGGCATCGGCCTCGCAGCATCGGGCAACATCAATCCCGACAGCGCCTCTCCCTCGATGTTCGAGCCCGTGCACGGCTCTGCACCCGACATCGCAGGACAGCAGAAGGCGGATCCCACCGCCGCCATCCTCTCCGTCGGCCTGCTGCTCGATCACCTCGGGCTGCACGACGAAGCCGCTCGCATCCAGCGTGCGGTGGAGCAGGACATCGCGGCCCGTGAGGGCAGCCGCAGCACAAGCGCGATCGGTGACGCCGTGATCGCCCTGCTGCAGGCGTAACCTGAGACAACGCGCGCACAGCCGCCGCATCACGATCGAGGACAGACATGACCGACACCGCTACCAGCGCCCCCGAGCTCACGTTCGCCGTGACGAAGAACCTCGCAGCCAAGAGCCCCGCTCAGCGCGAAGAGATCCTGACGAACCCCGGGTTCGGCACCAGCTTCACCGACCACATGGTCGACATCTGCTGGTCGGAGAAGGGCGGCTGGCACCGTCCGCGTGTGCAGCCCTACGGTCCGATCTCGCTCGACCCGGCGGCTGCCGTGCTGCACTACGGGCAGGAGATCTTCGAGGGCATCAAGGCGTACCGGCACGCCGACGGCTCGGTGCACACCTTCCGCGCCGACCGCAACGCGGCGCGTCTGCAGAACAGCGCGCGCCGCCTGGCTCTGCCCGAGCTGCCCGCCGACTACTTCATCCAGGCGCTCAAGGAGCTCATCGCGGTCGACGGCGCCTGGGTGCCCTCCGGTTCCGATCAGAGCCTCTACCTGCGGCCGTTCATGTTCGCCAAGGAGGCCTTCCTGGGCGTGCGCCCGGCGAAGAAGGTCGCCTTCTACGTCATCGCCAGCCCCGCCGGCGCCTACTTCACCGGTGGTGTGAAGCCGGTGCGCATCTGGCTGAGCGAGAACTACGCCCGCGCGGGCAAGGGCGGCACGGGTGCGGCGAAGACCGGCGGCAACTACGCCTCCAGTCTGCTGCCGCAGGCCGAGGCGTATGAGAAGGGCTGCGACCAGGTCGTCTTCCTCGATGCTGACCGCAACGTCGAGGAGCTCGGCGGCATGAACGTCGTGTTCGTCTTCAAGGACGGCCGAGTCGTGACGCCGGCATCCGAGTCGATCCTCGAGGGCATCACGCGCGACTCGCTGCTGCAGCTCGCCGAGGACCGCGGTCTGACCGTCGAGCGTCGTGCGGTCTCGCTCGACGAGTGGCGCGAGGGCGTGGCATCCGGCGACATCGTCGAGGTGTTCGCCTGCGGCACCGCCGCCGTGGTCACCCCGATCGGCGCCCTTGTGGGCGACGGCTTCGAAGACGAGCAGCCGCTGGGCGAACTCGCCCTCTCGCTGCGCGAGGAGCTCACCGACATCCAGTACGGCCGCCGCGAGGACAAGCACGGCTGGCTGATCCGCCTCGACGCCTGACGCCCCGGGAGGGGATGCCGACGGATAGGCTGTGCGGGTGAAGATCGCACGTTTCAGTCACAGCGAAGGCATCCGGTACGGCATCGTCGACGAGAGTGATCTCGTCGTGCTCGCGGGCGACCCCATGTTCGCGGGGTTCGAGACGACGGGGGAGCGCATCCCGCTGGCGGATGCCGCGCTGCTCGCGCCGGTGATCCCGCGTTCGAAGGTCGTCTGCGTCGGCCGCAACTACCACGAGCACGCCGCCGAGTTCGGCAACGTCGCCCCCGAGGAGCCGCTGCTGTTCCTCAAGCCCAACACCTCGGTGATCGGACCCGGTGACGCGATCCTGCGACCGGCGGTGTCGGAGCGCACCGAGTTCGAGGGCGAACTGGTCGTCGTCATCGGCCGCATCGCGAAGAACGTGCGCGCCGAGGACGCGCTGGACTACGTGTTCGGCTACACGGTCGGCAACGATTTCACCGCGCGCGACATCCAGCGCAAGGACGGACAGTGGACCCGCGGAAAGGGCTTCGACACCTTCTGCCCGCTCGGGCCCGCCATCGAGACCGATTTCGACCCGTCCACGGCCCGCATCGAGACGCGCGTGAACGGCGAGGTGCGCCAACAGGCGCCGCTCACCGACATGATCCACTCCGTCGCCGACATCATCGCCTACGCCTCCGCCGCATTCACCCTGCTGCCCGGAGATGTGATCATGACGGGGACGCCCGCCGGTGTCGGCCCGGTCGTGGCCGGAGACACCATCGAGATCGAGGTGACCGGTCTCGGCACTCTGCGCAACCCCGTGCGCGACGCGACTCCCGTGCCGTGAGCGAGCTCGTCGTCGGGGACCTCGCTGCGCTGCAGCGCCGCACGGTCCGGGTGCTCTCGCTCGGTCAGGTGCTGGGCGGCATCGCCTTCGGGTCGACCGTCTCGCTGGGCGCCCTCCTCGCCGCGGACCTGTCCGGCGATGACGCGCTGTCGGGTCTGGCCACGGCATCCGTCACGCTCGGCGCCGCCGCCTTCGCGATCCCGCTCGCGCGCTTCGCGGCACGCAGGGGCCGGCGACTCTCCCTGACCGCGGGGAACCTGCTCGCCCTCATCGGCGTCTCGATCGTGATCCTCGCGGCGGCCACCCGGCTGTTCCCGCTGCTGCTGGTCGGCATCATCATGATCGGCATGGGCAACGCGGGAAACCTGCAGTCCCGCTTCGCGGCCACCGATCTGGCCTCCCCCCAGCACCGCGGGCGCGACCTGTCGGTCGTCGTCTGGTCCACCACGATCGGCGGCGTCGCCGGCCCGCTGCTGCTGACCCCGGGGGAGATCCTCGGACAGGCGATCGGGATGCCGCCGTTGACCGGCTCGTACCTGTTCTCCCTCGTCGCGCAGAGCGCGGCGCTCGTGCTGTACCTGGTGGCGCTGCGACCTGATCCGCTGCTCACCGCGTTGAGCATGGCCGGCTCGCCCTCCCGTGCTGCTGTGCTCGGGGCCAGCGTCGATCGCCCGGTCGTCGCGCGCTATGCGATCTTCGCGGTCTCCGGCTCGCACGCCGTCATGGCATCGGTCATGGCGATGACGCCGATCCACCTCAAGCACATGGCGCACAGCATGGACGGTGGGATGCCCTCGAGCGCCGACGTCACACTTCTGGTCGGTGTCACGATCGCGCTGCACGTGGCCGGCATGTACGGGCTTTCTCCGGTCTTCGGCATCCTGTCCGACCGCTGGGGGCGCATCCGCGTGGTGCTGCTGGGGCAGGGCCTTCTCGTCGGGTCGCTGGTGACCGCGATCGTCGCCGGTCAGACTCCGTCGGGGGTGATGGTCGCGCTGATCCTGCTGGGACTGGGCTGGAGCGCGGCCACCGTCGCCGGCGCCGCCCTGCTGACCGAGTCCTCGACCGTGGCCATGCGTCCGCGGCGTCAGGGCATCAGCGACTCTCTGATGAGCCTCACCGCCGCGGCGGGGGCGGCGGGCGCCGGCTGGGTGCTGACGACGTTCGATTACGCCGGTCTGGGCGTGGTCGCGCTGGTGTTCGTGATCGCCATCATCGCGCTCTCGCCTCTGGGCAGGATCCGCCCGACCGCATGAGCCGGCGCTCCCGGTGAGCGGCATCGGCGGCAGCATCCGGCCCCGGTAGAATCAAGGGGATATGGCTACCGTGCACCCCCTCACCACCACCGCCACCGGGTCTGACATCCGTGTGCGCTTCTGCCCCTCGCCGACCGGCCTGCCGCACGTCGGCATGGTGCGCACGGCCCTGTTCAACTGGGCCTACGCGCGGCACAACGGCGGCAAGCTCATCTTCCGCATCGAGGACACCGATGCCGCCCGTGACAGCGAGGAGAGCTTCCAGCAGCTCGTCGACGCCCTCACCTGGATGAAGATCGACTGGGACGAGGGCGTCGAGGTCGGCGGCCCGGACGCTCCGTACCGGCAGTCCGAGCGCTCGGACATCTACGTCGACGTGATCGAGAAGCTCAAGGCCGCCGGCGCGGTGTACGAGAGCTTCTCCACCGCCGAGGAGATCGACGCCCGCAACGAGGCCAACGGCCGCGCGAAGCAGCTCGGTTACGACAACTTCGACCGCGACCTCACCGACGAGCAGAAGGCCGCGTTCCGCGCCGAGGGTCGTCAGCCGGCGCTGCGCCTGCGCGTGCCCGACGAAGACCTCACCTTCGACGACCTGATCCGCGGCGAGATCACCTTCCCGGCCGGTTCCTTCCCCGATTATGTGCTGGTGCGCCCGAACGGCAAGCCCCTGTACACCTTCGTGAACCCCGTCGACGATGCGCTCATGGGCATCACGCACGTGCTGCGCGGCGAGGACATCATGCCCTCCACCGCCCGTCAGCTGGTGCTCTACGACGCGCTGATCAAGGCCGGGGTGACCACCTTCGTCCCGCGCTTCGCGCACATGCCGCTGGTGCTCGGCGAGACCGGCAACAAGAAGCTGTCCAAGCGCGACCCGCAGGCCGACCTGTTCCTGCACCGCGAGCGCGGCTTCATCCACGAGGGTCTGCTGAACTACCTGGCGCTGCTGGGCTGGTCGATCGGACCCGACCGCGACGTCTTCTCGCTGCAGGAGTTCATCGAGGCGTTCGACATCGTGAACGTCAACCCGAACCCGGCCCGCTTCGACCAGAAGAAGGCCGAGTCGATCAACGGCGACCACATCCGTCTGCTCGAGGGGCGCGATTTCGCCGAGCGGATGCTGCCGTATCTGGCCGCCGGCGGCGTGTTCGGCGACGCCGAGCCCACGCACGATCAGATCGTTCTCGCCTTCCGTGCGGCGCCGCTGGTGCAGGAGCGGATGCAGATGCTGGGCGAGGCGCCCGACCTGCTCGGATTCCTGTTCACCGACGAGGTCGAGTACCAGGAGGATGCCCTGAAGGGCCTGCCCGCCAACGCCGCCGAGGTGCTCGCGGCGTGCGTCGCCGCGCTCGAGCCGGTGGAGGATTTCACGACGGATGTCGTCAAGGACGCTCTCTCGGCGAAGCTCGTCGACGAGCTGGCGCTCAAGCCGCGCATCGCGTACGGCCCGCCTCGCGTCGCACTCAGCGGTCGCCGCATCTCGCCGCCGCTGTTCGAATCGATGGAGCTGCTCGGCAAGGACGAGACTCTGCGTCGACTGCGCGCACTCGCCGACTCGCTGGCCTGATCCCGAGGCACCTCGCGCGTCGCTGATCGAGGAAGGAAGCCGGCGTGACGGATGTCGCACTGCCTGCCGCCGAGGCGGACGTCGTCCTCGGCGACCTCGGCGTGCTGCTGTTGGAGTGCGGCACCTCGGTCACCGATGTCCGCGGCTCGCTGGAGCAGGTGAGTCAGCGGACCGTTCCGGGAACGTCTCTGGAGTTCGCGATCCTGCCCGAGATGGTGATGGTCAGCAGGCCGGGCTCCGCCTCCGCGACGACGACCGTGATGGGCAAGGGCGAGGCGCGCACGTTCCGCCAGTCCGCCCGGGCCAGCCGTCTCGTGCACGAGCTCGAGTCGGGTTCGACGTCGCTGGCCGAGGCGCCGGCGCGGATGGCATCCATCCGCGCGACACCGCGCCGCCATCCCGGCCTTCAGAACCTGATCGGCTGCGGACTGCTCTCCCTCTCGCTCGCATGGCTGTTCCGCTGCCCGTGGTGGGCGATCGTGCTCGCGCTGCTGGTCGGCCTGCTGGTGGGCGGTCTGACGATGCTGATGATGCGCGTGCGCGCTGCCGCAGCGGTCGCACCGTTCGTGTCGGCGTTCGTCTCCACCCTGCTGGTCGGCGCCGTCGCCGGCTGGCTGGATCTCGGCCCCGTGCCGCTGTTCGCGGTGTGCGCGCCGATCGCCATCCTCGTGCCAGGGGCTCTGATCACCAACGCGCTGCTGGAGCTGACCTCCACCGACATCGTGACCGGCGCCTCCCGGCTGATGTACGGGCTGATCATGCTCGCGTTCATGGCCGCCGGTGTGTACTCCGGTGCCGCGCTGACCGGACTGCGCATCGACTCGGCGTCCGCGGCGCTGGTCGGGGAGGCCGTGCGACTGACCACGGAGCGCGGGGGATGGGAGTCGCTGCCACCGCTCTGGGGTGCGTGGATCGCCGTGATCGTCCTGGCGATCGGCATCGGACTCGCATTCGGCTCCGGCTTCCGACTCACCGTGGTGTGCGTGGTCGTGATGACGGGCACCTACGCCGTCCTGGCACTGTTCAGCCCGCTGGTGGGGAGCGTCGTGGCGACGGGGGCGG
This sequence comes from Microbacterium sp. W4I4, assembly GCF_030816235.1. Taxonomy (NCBI): domain Bacteria; kingdom Bacillati; phylum Actinomycetota; class Actinomycetes; order Micrococcales; family Microbacteriaceae; genus Microbacterium; species Microbacterium sp. W4I4. Next base: position 726,715 of record NZ_JAUSXT010000001.1, on the reverse strand, counting down.
CAGCGGCCGTGCTGTTCGTCGCGGCGCGTGTGCTGGAGCGCGTCACACTGGCCATCCCGGCCACGGTCTCGTTCCAGCCCGCATTCCTGCTGCTGGTGCCGGGGACCGTCGGACTGGTCGCGCTTGCCAGTTTCGACGCTCAGGCGCTGGTGTCGGCGCCGATGATGTTCCTGAGCCTGTGCATCGGGACCAAGGTGGGGGCTCTGCTCGCGGATCTGGCCCGCATCACCCGTTCGACGGTGTTCCTGCGTTGGACGAGACCGGCGCGGATGGGCGAGCTCTGAGCGCCCCGTAGTCGACGACGTGGCCGGCCCGCAACCCCCTCAGCGCGGCGCGGCGCCCTCTGTATCGTGGCACGCGAGCAGAGGAGGATGTCGTGGGAGACGGTGAAGCGCGGTCGGTGCCGGCACTGGAACTCGGGCGGTATCTGGGTCTGTGGTTCGAGGTGGGACGGCTGCCGTTGCGGTTCGAAGACGAGCGATCGACGGATGTCACGGCGGAGTACTCGCTGAACGACGACCACACCGTCCGCGTCGACAACCGCTGCCTCGACGAGAACGGCGAACCGACGCAGGCGCTCGGACAGGGGCTCCCTGACGACGAGCACCCGGGGCGGCTGCAGGTCACATTCCTGCCGGAGTCGTTGCGCTGGATCCCGTTCACGAAGGCCGACTACTGGGTCCTGCGGATCGACGAGGGCTACGAGAACGCTCTGGTGGGCACGCCCGACCACAAGCATCTCTGGTTGCTGTCACGGGATCACCGGATGTCGAAGGAGCTGGAGAGCTCGTACCTCGACACCGCGCGAGAGCAGGGTTTCGATCTCGCGGACTGGATTCGTCCGTCGCAGTCGGGGCGGGTCGTGCAGGTCTGACGCCTCCGTGGTGACGCGATGCCGCCACGCCCGGGCGACCCGCGTCGATTCGTCATCCGTGCGTCGTTCGGGTATGCTTGAACCTCGGTGCGAGGCTTCGGTTTTGCCCTTGGGGTATGGTGTAATTGGCAACACGGCGGTTTCTGGTACCGTTGTTCTTGGTTCGAGTCCAGGTACCCCAGCAAGATTGAACCCCCGCTCAGGCGGGGGTTTTCTTGTTTTCACCTGTCCTCTGCTCGGTCGCGTCCCAGCAGTCGGACGACCACGCGCGTGAGGCGCGATGACGGGCGCATCACATCGGCATGTGCGCGCAGCACGGCCGCCTTCGAGGCCAGGTCAGTGGTTCCCGCGCAGTGGAGTGCGTCCATGGCTGACCCGGACGATCATCACGCAGCTCGGGGGACGATGAGCGCGAGGGCGGAGCGGCGGGTCTGACCAGCCCCCTCGGCACCCGTCAGCGACGAGGCGTCGGCGCTTCCGGCGGCTCCGGAAAGCGCACGTCCGACCCCCAGCCGATCTCCCAACCGGGCTCCTGCACATACGAGTCGGAGAACGCGACCGGCAGCCGGTCGTGCTCGTTCACGAGGTCGATGAGTTCCGAGTACCAGGCCGCATACCGGCGGTCATCGGCGCGTACGAGTCCGGGAAGCGCGCGCAGGATCAGGTCCGCGAAGGTCTCGGGGGAGGTCGTGGCGGTGACCGCGCTGCCCGCGAATTCCAGGCCGCCCGCGGTCGAGTATCCGACGCTCCGCCGCGCAGAGGCGTCCGTGAAGAACGGCGTATCGGAGATCTCGACGCGCCAGTAGATGCCGGACGGGCTCATGTAGGGAAGTGCCCTGACCGTCTGGTAGCCGCGTTCGTGCAGTACGCGCACGCTCGCGAGCAGGTGGGTGGCCATCCGGTGGGTGAGCGCCGACTGCACGAGGTCATGGAGATCCTCGTCGAACGCGACGATCCTCACCTCCTCGACGCGGGTGTTCGCAGAGGCCAGGGTGCGCACCGCGATCTTGACCGCATCACGCAGCGGCCAGCCGTAGACTCCCGTACTCACCAGGGGGAACGCCACGCTACGCGCGCCCAGCTCGTCGGCGACCTCCAGGGAACGTCGATAGCAGGAGACGAGAAGGTCCGGATCCTGCTCCCCGGCCGCGTGGTTCGGGCCGACCGTGTGGATCACCCACGTCGCCGGAAGCAGCCCGGCGGTCGTGTACCCGGCATCGCCCGTCTCGAGGCCCGCGGGGAAGCGCGCGATGCAGTCCGCCAGCACTTCGGGGCCGCCTGCACGGTGGATCGCGCCGTCGACGCCCCCGCCGCCGCGCATGCGTCGGTTCGCCGCGTTGACGATCGCGTCGACGCGCTGCTGAGTGATGTCGCCGAGGACAGCGGTGATGCTCACCATGCGACCAACGTAGTCGCCGGTTCGACAGGTGGAGGGCCCCGTCCTCCCTGTTCTTCGGCATCACGAAGCACAGGATTCCCATTCAGTTCTCTCAGGGTTCACTCAGCTGCGCGAGTCTGTGTGCGTCCCTCTGGACGCATGCGGCCCCCAGCTCGTGTGCGCCCGACTTCTCTGGATCCACGAAAGGACGGCACGCACATGCGGCCGAAAGATCCTCGCCCCCACGGCGGATCGCTGCGATGGAAGGGCGGTGCGCTGGCGGTCTCGGCCTCCGTCGCCTGCACCATCGTCATCTCCGGGATGGCTGCTCCGGCAGCATCCGCAACCCAGGTCCCGACGGCCAAGCCCGTCGAGACCCCGGTGAAAGCACCCAGTCTGACGCCGGAGGCCGGTGCCTGGCTCGAAGGCGTCGCGACCATCGCATCCGACGCGACCACGGCAGGAGACGAGGTGTCGAGCCTGACCGTCGACGGGGTTCCCGTCGGCGCGGCCGCCACTCCCGGTTACTCGACCCTCGCCTTCGACGTCGGCACGAACTCCGCATCCATCACCTTTCAGAACTACATCCTGGTGAACGGCCACCGCATCGACCAGGACCGGACCTGGGTCGATGAGCGCGTCGAGATCCCCGTCAGCAACGACTGGCTCATCCAGGGCGAGAACAGCGTCGAGCTGTTCGCGGGAACAGCGCCCTCCGCGTGCGGCGTCAACTACGACGACTTCGTCATCGAGGCCGTAGGGCTCGAGCTGCTCGGCGAGATCGCGGACGGCGAGGAGAACCCTCTCGTCTACAACATCGGCGACGGCGACTGCGGCACCTCCTCGAAGATCCTCAAGGCCGAGATGACCTTCTTCGTCCTCGGCGACCCGATGGCCAGCACTGGGCTGTCCGCCGATGTCGACACCACCACCCTCGCCAATGGCGAGCACGACATCGTGGCGACCACGGCTGCGGGCGGCACGGTCACGCACGCGGTCAAGGTGAACAACGCCCCGGCCGGTGCCCCGCGCATCACGCCCGAGGATGGCACGCTGACCAACCGCATCCAGACCGTGACGGCCTCGCGACCCGCGGATGCCGAAGGCGGCGTCGCCGGAATCACGGTCGACGGCAATGCGCCGACCGCTCCGGCGACCCTCGGAACCGACAGCTCCACCTTCAGCTTCACTGTCGGCTCGAACTCGATCGAGAACCGCTACCAGAACCACCTGCTGGTGAACGGGCACAAGATCGACATCCTCGGCGACTACGTCAGCGAGCGCGTGGACATCCCCGTCCCGAACCGCTACCTGTCACCGGGTGAGAACACCATCGAGCTGATCGCCGGCGACATCACCTCCGGCAGCTGCGCGAACCTCGACGACTTCACCGTCTCGAATCTCGCCCTCGCGGCGAGCACCGGCAGCGTCACCGCCGGCGAGCTCGCGGACAGCTACGACATGGGCGACGGCACCTGTGGATCAGACAAGAGCAAGCTCGCCAAGGCCACGACCACCTGGACGATCGACGCACCGGCGGTCACCACACTGCCGACCCTCGGCACGGGCGACGCGGTGCTGAGCTTCACCGTCGGTTCCAACTCGGCCGATCCGGCATTCGAAAACCGCATCGTGATCAACGGCATCTCGCAGGTTCTCGGCGGCCCGTACGTCAGCGAGCGCGCCGACATCGTGATCCCGAACGAGTGGCTGCTCCCCGGCGCGAACACGGTGGAGTTCGTCACCGGTACGACCCCCGGCGCGTGCAACCGCGACGACTTCACGATCTCGGACGTGGCTCTCGCGCCGGCGACCGGGACTGCTGTCGCCCAGCGGGCGAAGCCGTCCTACGCGCTCGGCGACGGCAACTGCGGATCGAACCTCAACCTGTTCCGCGAGGTCGACGTGAACTTCGTCGTCGAGGGTGCCACCGCGCAGGGTCTGCGTGCAGACGTGGACACCTCGAAGCTCGCCGACGGCACGCACACCATCGCCGCGACCGCGACGACCGGTGAGGTCGCAACCCGCACGCTGATCACCGACAACACCGCCCCGAGCATCGCCGGAAGCACCCCGGCTGCCGGTGCGAGGATCACCTCGGCGGTCGCACTGGACGTGCAGCTCGAGGACGCGACCGGACTCGTGGGCACACCCGAGCTGACTCTGGATGGCGAGCCGATCGTTCTCGGCGCCCAGGTCGGTCCCGGTCTGTCCGCAGGCGAGCACACCATCGCGGTGAAGGCTGAGGATGCTCTCGGCAATGCCGCGACGCGCGAGTTCGTCTTCGCGTCGGCAGGCATTCCGGACGTCCCCGCCGACCTCAAGCCCGCAAGCGGGAAGACCGGAATCGACGGTTCCGTCACACTGTCCGCCACGGTCGCAGAGCCCGACGGCGGCAAGGTCACGGCGCAGTTCGCCCGTGCGGAGATCCTCACCCCGAACCAGGCCTGGCAGGGCTCGGCGACGCAGGTCCCGACCACGCTCAAGGTCGTGGGCGAGCGCAACGTCGGCAAGGTGACCGCGCTCGCTCCGGGCGACGGCCTCACCCTCGACGCTCCGGCCAGCGGTGACGTGGCGTTCCAGCGTTTCGACGTGCAGCTCAAGGGCCAGGTTGCCGATCCGGTGCTTCGCTGGGAGGGCGTCATCGACCCGACCCGTGTCGTGTCGCTGCGCGTCTGGAACCTCAAGACGAAGGCGTGGGACGTGCTCTCCAGCTCCCGCGGTGCGCTCGAGGGGAACACGCTGCTGTCGTCGCTGGTCGGCGAGAGCTACATCGACGGCCAGCAGGTGCACGTCATGATCACCGGTGAGGATCCCTTCGCCGATGAGATCGACCCCGGTGCCGAGGGCTTCGCTGACGCAGACTCGTACGACTTCTCGATCGCCCACTTCACCGACACGCAGTACCTGTCGGAGGGCGCCGTCGAGCAGGAGTCCGCGGCCGAGCGGGCGATCTGGGAGAAGGCGTTCGGCGACACGACCCGCTGGATCGCGTCGAATGCTGAGGAGCGCAAGATCAAGTACGTCGCACACACCGGCGACATCATCGAGAACAACATCCGCAAGCCCGCCACCGAAGAGATGCAGAAGCAGGTCGTCGGCGAGTTCGATCTGTCCTCGAGGCAGTTCGAGATCCTCGATGGCGCCGGTGTGACCAACCAGGTCATCGCCGGCAACCACGACAACCAGTCCGGCACGGAGGACGGCCCCGAGGCCCTGTACAACAAGTACTACGGCCCCGACCGGTACGAAGCCGCCGACGATCAGTGGGTGGATGCCGAATACGGTGGTCCGTGGCGCGAGGGCGACAACCAGAACAACTACACACTGTTCTCCGCCGGCGGCATCGAGTTCGTCTCGGTCGGTCTCTCGTACGGCGTCACGAAGGAGGAGGCGGCCTGGGCCGACTCGATCTTCAAGCGCTACCCGGAGCGCAACGGCATCGTGCTCTCGCACGACTACCTGGCTGCGAGCAAGCAGACGGATGGTCGTGACGCGCGCTTCGCCGCTCCGGACGGGTCGCTGCTGTTCAAGACGGTCGTCGAGAACAATCCCAACGTGTTCCTGGTCCTCGCGGGTCACGTGCACGGTGTCGGCACCAACGTGAAGCCGAAGGTCGGCGTCGTCAGTCACGGTGTCGTCGAGCTGCTCGCCGACTACCAGGCCTACACGGTGACGGCTGAGGAGCTCGGGCTCACGGAGATCGGCGGGTACGCTCCCACCGATCGCCTGCGGTTCGGTGCCAGTTACCTGCGACTGCTGCAGTTCGACGTGGCCCGCGGCGAGATGATGGTCGACACCTACTCGCCGTTCCTCGATGACTTCGGGGCCGACGAGTACGACCCGGCGAACCGCTACGACTCCACGTCCGACAACATGGTGCTGCCGGTCGACCTCAGCAGCCGCACCACGAGCTTCAAGACCGACTCGCTCGCGCTCTACAACCCGATCGCTGTGATCGGGGAGCAGACGGTCGACTCGGGCGCGGTCGCATCGGTCGAGTGGACGGGCCTGAAGACCGGCACTGCCTACGCCTGGTTCGTGGTCGCCCGCTCCACCGGCGGCGGCGAGACCCCGTCGCTGCCGAGCGTGTTCGTCACGCGCGGAGCGTCCGAGGGTGCGGTGACGCCGGAGCTGGAGCCCTACGTGGGCAAGAGCCCGACGCCGACGCCCAGCGCACCGGCACCCACGCCGGGTCCGACCGTTTCGCCCGAACCGAGCGACACGCGGGAGCCGACTTCTGCACCGGTGCCGACCGCCACGCCGGAGCCGACGCAGCCCGCGTCGTCCGAGTGACGGCCTGACAACGAGCACTGCCCCGGTCCGAATGGGCCGGGGCGGTGCTCTGATGTGATCGCCCCGGGTTCCCGTCGCCTCAGCGCGGTACGGACCCCCACACGATCGCCACGCAGATGACCATGGCGGTCAGGGCCACGACCGCCATCGCCAGCATGCATGCGGCCAGCCACCGCAGACGCCGGGGACCCGGTTCGGCCTGGAAACGGATGATGAACATCGCCGCGAGCAGGCAGAGCAGCACGACGACGGCGATGAGGGCGACGATCGCTGCGGCGCCGTCGGTGACGATGATGCCGATCAGCGGTATCAGGCACACCGCGGTGAAGACGGTCGACGCGACGAGCCAGATCGCACCGGATGACGTGCGCAGTGCGGGTTGGCTGGTGACCTTCGTCGGGTCCAGACCTGGGTAGGGAGCTCCGTGATCCGGGGTGCGGTGCGACATGATGACCTCCTTCAGGATCAAGGATCGACCATCCGGATTCCTGTGGCCACGGGCTGGATTCCTTCGGGTTTCCGCGCTATGAGGGATTCACCCGGTCTCCGGGATAGCACGCGGCACCGGCACCTGCCAGCCCCTTCTGCACACCGCAGCATCGGGGAAACGTCGGTGTCTCCCGTACGGAGATTTCCGCAAGCTGCATCGGTGCGCGGTGATCTCCGGCGAGAGCAGGGCGGGACAGTACGAACACGAATCGATCGAGAAGGCACTGAAGGATCTGCTCGATGAGATCGACCGGGACGATGAGGGCGATCGGGGATAGCAGGCGAAGGGGCCTCCCGACAGCGTGAGCACGCCGCCGAGAGGCCCGAGACAGGCGCAGAGCGGATGCTCAGAACACCGGGGCGCCGCCTCGCACGAGCCGCCAGTTCTCGACGTGGAAGTCGGCCGGGTCGATCGTGCCCGCGGCGGTCGCATAGGAGACGATCGCGTCACGGATCGCGACCTGCGCGTTGTAGACGACCGGTGCGTCCGTGATGTGCGGGAAGCCGCCGCCACCGGACTGGCGGTAGTTGTTCACCGCGACGACGAAGCGCTGATCCGGAGCCACCGGAGCGCCTTCCCAGGCCAGGTTCACGATGCGCGAGCCCTGCGGCTGGGAGATGTCCACGTCATAGGTCACCCCTGAGAACTGGTCGTAGTTGTAGTCGGGAATGTTGTCGGCGTTGGTCCAGCTCGCAGGGTCCACCGGGGTGCCTGGCGCGACCTGCTGGAAGTACCTCGCGGAGTACTCGAGGTAGTCCTTGATCTGCGCACCGGTCAGCACCGAGGCCATCAACGTGTTGTCGTAGATGTACAGACCGGCGACATCGCGCAGCGTGACCTGACCTGCGGGGAAGGTCGCGGCGCGGTTGAACGGCGCGGCGATCGACAGGACGGGCAGCGACGCCTCGGGCGTGCCCGCGATCGCCGCTGCCACGGTGTCGACCTGCACCCGGTTCACGTAGTCGAGGATGGCGGTGTCCTTCCAGCACGCCTCGGCGGCCGACAGTTCCTCGGTGGAGGTCGCCACGGGCGTGTTGACGTACTCGACCACGGTGTCGTGCTGGGCCTTCACGAGCGCGACGAGTTCGGGATCGTCCTCGACCGTGTTCGCGTTGACGCTCATGGCGCGCTTCGAGGCGACGGTCCACCTGCCCTTGACCTGCTGCAGTTCGAGATCGAACACGCTCACCCGCTGGCCCCAGCAGGACGGCTCGCTCATCACGACGTCCTGGCCGGTCACGACGTTGGTCACGAAGCGCTCGGGGATGTCCTTGTGCGCGTGGCCGAACAGCACCGCGTCGATGCCGGGAACCTGCTCCGCCATCATCGCCGTGGCGTTCTCGTTGGGCAGGTCGTCGCCGTACGACGACAGACCGCTGTCGCCGGAGTGCACGCTGACGACCACGACGTCGACGCCCTGATCCCGGATGATGGGCACCCAGCGCTTGGCGGTTTCGACGATGCCGAGCACCTCCACCTCGCCGCTGACGTTCGCCTTGTCCCAGATCACGATGCCGGGGTTCGTCAGGCCGAGGATGCCGACGCGGATCGGCTTGTGGCCCTTCACGTTGAGGGTTTTGATCGTGTACGGACGGTACGCGGGCACGGTGGTGCCGGCTCGCACCGCGTTCGCTCCCAGCACCGGGGCGTCCATCTGGGAGATCCACGTGTCCAGGAAGTCCAGACCGTAGTTGAATTCGTGGTTGCCGAGCGCGACCGCGTCGTAGCCCATCGCGTTCATCTGCGCGGCCATCGGGTGGATCGCGCCGGTCCGCGTGATCGGCTCCACGCTGGCGAAGTAGAACCCGAGCGGTGTGCCCTGGAGAGTGTCGCCCGCGTCGAACAGCATGGTCCGGTCCGCGCCGCGATCCGCGCGGATCTGCTTCACGACGCTCGAGACGCGCGCGAGACCGACGACGTTGCCGGCCTTGTCGCTGTACTCGGCGTCCTTGTAGTAATCCCAGTTCAGTGCGTGGGAGTGCATGTCGGACGAGCCGACGATCGTGATGGTCACCGACTTGCCGATCCCGCCTGCGGATGCGGATGCGGATTCGGGCTGGGCGACCCACCCGGCGGCGGCGAGGGCGCCCGCGGCCGAGATTCCGGTGAGGAACCCACGACGACTCACACTTGTGGGATGGTCAGGCGTGACGTCGGAGGTGGGGGTCGAGTGCCGCCGGGGTTCGGGCGACTCGGAGGGGAGTTGTGTTTCTACTGTCATGAAGCCTGATGAAATCACGCCGGACCGCTCTGCACCAGGGCGACACGGGTGAACAGTCGATGGCGGGTGGATGCGTCGCCGCGTGGCGGACCGCCGGATGCGCCGAATGGATACGCTGAGAGGAGCAGTGACGATCGGACGCCGAGGGGGCCCGCATGACCAACCTGGAGAAGAACCCTCCGGAGCGCGTGCTCGAGCCGGGGGAGCTCTGCCGCGATGTCGAGGTTCTGACCCCGCGTGAGGTGCCGCTCGGCGGCCCGCGGGCCATGACCGTCTACCGCACACTGCCGCAGAAGCAGCGATCACTGGTCGGCGCCTGGTGCTTCCTCGACCACTACGGTCCCGACGACGTCGCAAGCTCCGGAGGGATGGTCGTGCCGCGGCATCCGCACACCGGACTCGCCACCGTGTCGTGGCTGTTCACCGGACGCATCGACCACCTCGATTCCAGCGGTGTCGAAGCGGCCGTGCTCCCGGGCGAGCTGAACCTCATGATCGCCGGCAGCGGCATCACGCACCAGGAGGTCAGCGCGCCCGAGACCACTGTCCTCCACGGGGTGCAGCTCTGGTACGCCATGCCGGAGGCGACCCGGTTCTCCGAGCACGCGTTCGCGCACTACGCCCCCGAACCCGTCGAGCTCTCCGGCATCACCGCTCGCGTGTTCATCGGCTCGCTTCTGGGCTCGACCTCCCCGGTCGAGACCCGGACTCCGGATCTGCTGGGTGCGGAGCTCATCATGGAACCCGGTGCCGAGGTGGTGCTCGAGGTCCGCGCGGACTTCGAACATGCGGCGCTGGCCGAGACGGGATCGATCAGCCTGAACGGCACGCCCGTGCAGCACCGCGAACTCGGCTACACGCCCCTCGGTGCCGACAGCGTGCGCATCGCGGCCGGCGCCGAGGGCGCCAGGGTGATCCTGCTCGGCGGCGTGCCGTTGGGGGAGCAGATCGTGATGTGGTGGAACTTCATCGGACGCAGCCACGACGAGATCGTGGAGTTCCGCCGCCGCTACCAGTCGGAGCTCGGGTTCGAGCCGTCCGACCCCATGGATGCCGACAAGCCCGCCCTGTTCGGACCGTATCCCGAAGGCGAGCTGGCCCCGCTGCCGGCACCGCCGATGCCGACGGTGACCCTGCGGCCCCGCGAGTAGCCCGAAGGCACGTCAGGCCAGCAGCTGTCCGTCGGCTCCGCGGGCGCGCACCGGGTGTTCGCTGAGGATCGAGATCCGGTTGAACGTGTTGATGGTCAGCGCGACCCACTCGGCCGCAGCGAAGGCGGCATCGCCGAGCACGGCCCTGGCGCCGGCCAGATCAGCCTTGGACTCCTCGCTCAACGGCATCCGGGTAGCGGCCTCGGCCACGGCCAGAACCGCCGTCTCCCGCTCGGAGAACAGGGCCGTCTCACGCCACGCGGGCAGCAGGTCGAGCTTCTGCTGGGTGATGCCGGCGGCGCGCGCTTCGCGCGAGTGCAGGTCGAGGCAGAACGAGCAGGCGTTCAGTTGCGAGGCGCGCACCTTGATGAGTTCGGCGTCGTGCACCGAGAGCCCGCTGCTCTCCGCGTGCTTGGCGACCGCCGCCGAGTATGCGGCCGCCGCCTTCCAGACCTCGGGGGCGGACTTGTCCAGATAGGGGCGCATGACTCTCCTCGGTGTGCAGTGCGAGCGGGTGCCGACCCGCCGTCAGCACCAACCTAGAGGGCTTCGCCGGCATTCCCCAGTCCTGAACGCGATGACGGCAGGGCGGCGCGCGTGTGCGCGGATCGAGGGACAATGGAAAGGCAGCACGTCGAGCACCGACCAGAGGAGCGCAGCAGATGACCAGCGGCAGCAGCGACACCGGATCCATCACCCGTCAGCCGAACGCCGAGACGGCCGTTCTCGCCGGCGGATGCTTCTGGGGCATGGAGGACCTCGTCCGTCGTCAGCCCGGCGTGCTCGGCACCCGGGTCGGGTACACGGGCGGCGAGAACGATCACGCGACCTATCGCAATCACCCCGGCCACGCGGAGGCCCTCGAGGTCGTCTACGACCCGACGAAGACCACCTACCGCGACATCCTCGCGTTCTTCTTCCAGATCCACGACCCGTCCACGCTGAACCGTCAGGGCAACGACATCGGCTCAAGCTACCGCTCGGCGATCTTCCCGCTCGACGCCGAGCAGGAGCGGATCGCCCGCGACACGATCGCCGACGTCGACGCCTCGGGCCTCTGGCCCGGTGCCGCTGTCACCACGATCGAGCAGCCCGGGCCGTTCTGGGAGGCCGAGCCCGAGCATCAGGACTACCTGGTGCGGTACCCGGACGGGTACACCTGCCACTTCCCGCGTGCCGGCTGGGTGCTGCCGCGGCGCGACGCCGCTGCCACAGCGTGAGTCTCACGCTCTGAGCCGGATCGGCGTCAGGCCCTCGGGAGCATTCCGACGCCCTCGCGGCGTTCGAAGACCAGCTGCGTCTCCGTCGCCCGCACCACATCGTGCACGGTGATGTGCTCGAGCACGATGTCGCGCAGCGCGGTGGCATCGGTCACGGCCACATGCACGATGAAGTCATCGGCGCCGGCGATGTGGAACACCTGCAGGACCCCCGGCGTGGCGACGAGCGCGTCGAACAGTGCATCGACCCCGCTCTTGCTGTGGTTCGCCAGGCGCACCCGGATCATCGCCTGGACGGTGGCTCCCAGCGCGGCCGGATCGATGACCACGTGCAGGCCCGTGATCACGCCGCGCGAGCGCAGTGCACGCAGCCGGAAGGCGCAGGTCGAGGCCGGGATGCCGAGCCCGGCCGCGAGCTGCTTGACGGGGGCGTCCGGCTGCGCGGTCAGCGCGGCGAGGATGCGCAGGTCGAGTTCGTCCGCCGCGGCGGAGTGCCCAGTGGCGGTGTGCGCTGCTGCCAATTCCTGCTCCCGATGAGTCGATGCTGTTGTTCTCAGAACAACATATGCCCGCGCTCGACCGAATGGTGAACAACGATGGTGGCAGGTGTCCGCTGCAGGGAGCATCCTGGTGTCATGTCTGACCTGCCGCTGCATCCCGACACCGTCGCCGTCCACGCCGGACGCTCCGATTTCGCCGCGATGGGGGTGCATGCCGCCCCGATCGATCTGTCATCGACGAACCCGCTGCCCGACATCCTGCACGGCGGCGACTCGTACGAGTCGATGGCGAACGGCGGGCACCCGCTGGCCGATGGCGGCAATGTGTACGCCCGGCTGTGGAACCCCACGGTCGCCCGCTTCGAAGACGCGCTGGCCGAGCTCGAGCACGCCGACGCGGCGGTCGCATTCAGCTCCGGCATGGCCGCGACGACCGCGGCGATCCTCTCGCACACCACGGGAGCCGGAAAGCATCACATCGTCGCGGTCCGCCCGCTGTACGGCGGCACCGACCACCTGCTGGACTCGGGCCTCCTCGGCGCGGAGGTCACCTTCTGCCACGAGCACGAGGTGGGCGACAGCATCCGTCCCGACACCGGGCTGATCGTGCTCGAGACGCCGGCGAACCCCACCCTCGACCTCGTCGACATCGCGGCGGTCGTCGCGCAGGCACAGGGCGTGCCGGTCATGGTCGACAACACCTTCGCCACCCCACTGCTGCAGAACCCGCTCGACCTCGGGGCCGCGATGTCGCTGCACAGCGCGACAAAGTACATCGGCGGGCACGGCGACGTGATCGCCGGTGTCATCGCCTGCTCCGAGGAGACCGCGCAGGCGCTGCGGCGCGTCCGCGCCATCACGGGGGCACTGCTGCACCCGCTGGGCGCCTACCTGCTGCACCGCGGGCTCGCCACGCTGCCGGTTCGCCTGCAGGCGCAGCAGGCGAACGCGCGCGCCATGATCGCGAAGCTGCAGGACAACCCCGCCGTCGCCGAGGTGTTCTACCCCGAGCTCGACGACGTGCGCGGCATCGTCGGTCGGCAAATGCGCGGAGGCGGGGCGATGATCGCCATCCGCCTGGCCGGGGGATATGCGGCCGCCGAGGCCCTCACCGGTGCCGTCCGCCTGTTCACCCATGCCGTCTCGCTCGGGGGAGTGGACTCGCTCATCCAGCATCCCGCAGCCCTCACGCACCGGCCCGTCGCTCCCGAAGCGCGACCCGGGGCGGACATCGTGCGGCTCTCGATCGGCCTGGAGAGCGTCGAGGATCTGCTCGCCGACCTCGAGCAGGCTCTCGCCAAGGCGCCGTCCCCTGTGGCGACCGCCGGAGGGCGCTGAGGGTCCCGGAATCGCCTGCGACGGCGCGAGCGACGTGACACGATGGAGCAATGACTTCTGCGAACGCGACCGCGAACCTGAGCCGTGAAGAGACTGCCGAGCGGGCCGCGCACGTCACCGTGCACAGCATCCGCGTCGAGCTGGATCTCACCGGTGCGCCGGAGCGGGCGCGGTCGGGATTCCCGAGCATCACGACGCTGACGTTCGACGCGACGACGCCCGACACGTGGATCGACTTCATCGGCGACAGCGTGTCACGCGTGGTCGTGAACGGCGAGGAGCAGGACGTCCGCTGGGACGGTGCGCGCATCCTCCTCGATGAGCTGGCCGAGCAGAACGAGGTCCGCGTCGAGGCCGTCGCCGCATACAGTCGCTCCGGCGAGGGCATGCACCGCTTCCACGATCCCGTCGACGGCGAGACCTACCTGTACACCCAGTACGAGCCGGCCGACTCGCGCCGGGTGATGGCCTGCTTCGAGCAGCCCGACATGAAGGCCGCCTACACCTTCGACGTCACGGTGCCCGCCGGCTGGCACGTGCTCTCCAACCAGTCGCCCGAGCGGGTGCACGAGGGAATCGGCATGCAGCGGGTGGAGTTCGCCCCCACCCTGCCGATCTCCAGCTACATCACCGCGGTCGCCGCCGGCGCCTATGCGCGCATCGACGGGGAATGGTCGCGAGGCGAGCAGCGCATCGAACTCGGCGTGCTGTGCCGCGCGTCACTGGCCGAGCACCTCGAGGCCGACGAGATAATCGAGGTGACCACGCAGGGGCTCGACTTCTTCAGCGACGCGTTCGCGTACCCGTACCCCTGGGGCAAGTACGACCAGATCTTCGTCCCCGAGTACAACCTCGGAGCCATGGAGAACCCGGGTCTGGTCACCTTCACCGAGACGTACATCAACCGCGGAGCGGCGACCGACGCGCAGCGCGGCGGACGGGCCAACACGATCCTTCATGAGATGGCCCACATGTGGTTCGGCGATCTCGTCACCATGCGCTGGTGGGACGACCTGTGGCTGAAGGAGTCGTTCGCCGATTACATGGGCACGCACGCGTCCGCTGCGGCGACCCGGTTCACCGACGCCTGGGCGCGCTTCGCGAACAGCCGCAAGACCTGGGCGTACCGGCAGGATCAGCTGCCCACGACTCACCCGATCGTCGCGGACATCCCCGACCTCGAGGCCGCCAAGCTGAACTTCGACGGCATCACCTACGCCAAGGGTGCCGCCGTCCTCAAGCAGCTGGTCGCCTTCGTCGGCGAGGAGGCGTTCTTCGAGGGCGCCCGGCGCTACTTCGCCGCGCACGCCTTCGGCAACACCACGCTCGGCGATCTGCTCGACGAACTCGAGGAGGTCTCCGGACAGGACCTGCGCGCCTGGTCGCGCGCCTGGCTGGAGACCAGCGGGGTCGCGACGCTGTGGCTGGACGCGGATGCCGATGGCGGCCGCGTCATCGTCCAGGACGGCGGTACCGCCGGCCCAAGGCCGCATCGCCTGCGCGTGGGCCTGTACGACCGGCACGACGGCGGACTCGCGCTGCGCGAGCGCATCGAGCTGAGCATCCACGACGAGCGCACCTCTGTCGAGATCCCGGATGCCGACCTGGTGCTTCTCAACGATGACGACCTCACCTACGCCAAGGCTCGGCTCGACGAGCGCTCCCTGACGACCGTGACCGAGTCGCTGTCCACGCTCGAGGATGACCTCGTGCGCGGACTGGTGTGGTCATCGTTGTGGAACGCGACACGAGACGGCGAGCTCGGCGCAGAACGGTATCTCGACATCGTCCGGCGGCACGCCCCGGCCGAGCCGAACGTCGCGCTGCTCACCGCCGTGCTCGCGAACGCCGCCTTCGCCGTGCGCCACTACGTCGCCGACGAGTCGCGCGAGGGGCAGAGTCGTGCCTGGGCCGACTCCACCTGGTCGGCGCTGCAGTCCGCCGATGCGGGCAGTGACGCGCAGCTGGCCTGGGCCCGTGCGTTCGCGGCGGCATCCGGGTTCAGCGTCGTCCATGCCGACGAGGTGCACAACATCCTCGAGGACCGCGCACCACGCGGACTGCCCGTGGACGCCGACCTGCGTTGGATGATGCTGACCGCGCTCGCGACCACCGGCCACGCGACCGTCACGGAGATCATCGCCGAACGCGCGAAGGACGACACCGCGACCGGGCGCACCGCCGAGATCCGAGCGCTGGCATCCCTGCCGGAAGCCGTGACGCGCGCTGCCGCGTGGGAGGCGGCATGGAACGACCGGTCGCTCACCAACGACCACCTGGATGCCACGATCGGCGGCTTCCGCGCGGGCGGTCGACGCGACCTCATCGCCTCGTTCGACGAGGAGTACTACGAGCGCATCCGCGAGGTGTGGTCGGATCGCAGCATCGAGCTGGCGCAGCGTCTCGTCGTGGGACTGTTCCCGGCATCGCCGACGACCAGCCATGCCGATGCCTGGCTCGAGCAGAACACGGATGCCCCCGGTGCCCTGCGGCGCCTGGTGATCGAGTCCCGTGACGACCTCGCCCGCGACCTGAGGGTGAGGGCCGCTCAGCACGGCTGAGCAGCCCCCACGATGCTCAGAGGTCGATGGAGTCGCCGACCCTGAGGTCGAAGTACTGACCGCCGCCCTGCTCGGTGGCCCACTGCAGGCGCTGCTGATGCATCGTGCGCCCGATCTCCGACAGGGGCACGTCGTGCGTGCCGAACGCCTGCGCAGGGGCGATCTCGAGGACGAAGTCCATCGCGTCGCCGACCTTCAGCCACGGGGCGCCCATCGGCGCGGCGAGCGTGCTCACCTGCACGCCCTCGGGCACGGCATACGAGTCGCCGGGGTAGTACAGCTCGTCGTTGACGAGCACTCCGACGTTCTCGACGGTCGGCAGAGAGGAGTGGATCACGGCGTGGATGCCGCCGAAGAAGCGCAGCGTGAAGGCGCCGGCGGTGACGGTGTCGCCGGGAGCGACGACGGTGATGTCATACCCCTCGGCTGCGGCGGCCACGCCTGACGGCGCGAAGATCGGCACGCCCGGTGCCGCGCTGCGCAGCCGGTCGAGGTGTGCAGGAGTCCAGTGGTCGGGGTGCTCGTGGGTGATGACGACTGCGGTGAGGGCCGCGAGGTCATCCACAGGGGCTGTGAACGCCCCGGGATCGATGATGAGGGTCTGCCCGTCGTGGTCGAGGCGGAGTGCGGCATGTTCGAACTTGGTGAGACGCATGAGCAGATTCAACACCTCCGGCCCATGTGCGACAAGTTCCGTGACGCGACGTGGATCCTCCCGGCTGCGACACGCCCATCTGTGCGTCGGGGCGGCGCTGATTTGGACGCGCGGGAGGCGCCATGGCAGACTTGCACGGTTGCCTGAACGGCCCTCACGGGCCGGACGGCCCCATCGTATAGCGGCCTAGTACGCTGCCCTCTCACGGCGGTAACGCGGGTTCGAATCCCGCTGGGGTCACAGACACGCGAAGGCCCTCCGAGAGATCGGAGGGCCTTCGTCATCCATGCTGGGGATGCTCGACGAAATCGTCCGATCGTTCTGGAGGGCATCATGTCGAAGACCGTCATCATCACGGGGGCAAGCGGAGGCATCGGCGCCGCGGCCGCACGTCGACTGAGCCGCGACGGCCATGAGGTCGTCATCGTCGGTCGATCCCAAGAGAAGACCCGGGCACTCGCGGACGAGCTCGGCACGCCTTGGCATCTGGCGGAGTTCGCAGACCTGTCGCAGGTCCGCAGCCTCGCCGATGCGCTGCTCGCCGCTCACCCGCGCATCGATGTGCTGGCCAACAACGCCGGCGGGATGATGGGCGATCGCACGCTCACCGTCGACGGGTTCGAGCGCACGTTCCAGGTCAACCATCTCGCCCCGTTCCTGCTGACCGAGCTGCTGATGCCCGCACTCACCGCGACGGGCGCGACCGTGATCCAGACCTCCAGTGCGGCTGCCCGCCTGTTCGCCCGATTCGACATCGACGATCTGCAGAACGCGAACGCGTACAGCCCGCTGAGGGCGTACGGCAACGGCAAGCTCGCCAACATCCTCTTCACCGAGGAGCTGCAGCGCAGGCACGGCGACGACGGGATCTCCGCCGTCGCATTCCACCCGGGAATGGTCGCGACCGGCTTCGCCGGCGAGACGAATCACCTCCTTCGTCGGATCTACCACGGGCCGTTCCGGACGCTGTTCACGATTCCGCCCGAGAAGGGTGCGGACCAGTTCGTCTGGCTCGCAGAGGGCAGTGCAGGCCTCACCTTCGTGCCCGGTGGGTACTACGAGTCCCGGAGGATCTCCACGAAGACGAATCCCCAGGCGCATGACGTCGACCTCGCCCGCCGGCTGTGGGACAGTTCTGAGGAGATGGTCCGGCCGTTCCGCGAGATCCATTCGCAGGAATGAAATTGTCGGATGCGAGGTTGACCCCGTCATGAGCGACATCGAATTCGGACTCGACACCTTCGGCGGCGTGACCAATGACGCCGCGGGGGCTCCGGTCCCGCATCCCCAGGTGATCCGCGACATCATCGACCAGGCTGTCCTGGCCGACGGGGTCGGTCTGGACTTCTTCGGCGTGGGGGAGCACCACCGCCCCGATTTCGCCGTGTCCAGCCCCGAGATGGTGCTGTCCGCGATAGCGTCCCGCACCGAACGGATCCGCCTCGGCTCCGCTGTGACCGTGCTCAGTTCGGATGATCCCGTGCGCGTGTTCGAGCGCTTCGCGACACTCGACGCGGTCTCGAACGGCCGCGCCGAGATCGTCGCCGGTCGCGGGTCGTTCATCGAATCGTTCCCGCTGTTCGGGTTCGACCTGCGTCAGTACGAGGAGCTCTTCGAGGAGCGGCTCGACCTGCTCTCGCACCTGCTGAAGGAGGAGCCGGTCACCTGGCAGGGCAGCACCCGTGCCGCGCTCGAGGATCAGCGGGTGTTCCCGACGACCGCCGGGGGGATCCCCACCTGGGTGGGAGTCGGCGGCAGCCCCGATTCCGTCGTGCGTACGGCACGCTACAACTTCGGCCTGTTCCTCGCGATCATCGGCGGACCGGCCGCGCGCTTCGCGCCGTACATCGATCTGTTCGATCGCGCCCAGGACCAGTTCGGGGTGCAGCACAAGCCGGTGGCCGTGCACTCGCCGGGCCTGGTCGCCGACACCGACGAGGAAGCGCGCAGGCTCACGCACGACGGCTGGCTCGCGATGCGCACGCGCATGGGCGAGGAGCGCGGTTGGGCACCGCCCGCGGTGGGCGATTTCGAGCGGGAGATCGAATCGGGTGCGCTGTACGTCGGCTCGCCCGAGACCGTGGCTCGCAAGATCGTGGCGACACTGGGCACGCTGCGGGTCGACCGGTTCGACTTCAAGTACGACCAGAGCCAGATCAGCCACGAGACGATGATGCAGTCCATCGGTCTGTACGGCGAGAAGGTCGTCCCGATGGTCAAGGACATGCTCGGCTGAGCAGGCCCGGCCGGATTTGTTCTGGCCTGGTGGTCATGGCATACTTGAACGGTTGCAATGACGGCCCCATCGTATAGCGGCCTAGTACGCTGCCCTCTCACGGCGGTAACGCGGGTTCGAATCCCGCTGGGGTCACCAACACGAAGAAGGTCCTCCGGATTGTCCGGGGGACCTTCTTCGTTGTGCGTTCGTGATCTGGCGGGTCCCGATTTTCATCGTAGAGGCGTTCGAATGTCGGTGGCCACTCGGATACTTGTTCTATGAACGCCATGGTGACAGCCTCGGACGAGCAGATGAAGTCGCTCGACGCGCTGGTTGAGATGGCGCGGGATGCGGAGCGGTCCGTCAATGCGATGCAGGCCGCCCGCGACGGGGTGCTGGCCCTGGCGTCGCGGTTGGCGATGTCGATGGTCGAGCAGCAAGGCGATGCCGATGAGGCGGAGCTGACGCTGCGGACGGTGGCGGCGGAGCTCGCAGCGGCGCTGCGCGTCAGTGACCGTACGGTGCAGCGGCGGATGGCGGATGCCGAGGTCAAGGTCGACCGGTTCCCAGCGGTGTGGGCGGCGCAGGGTGCCGGGCGGATCAGTGCCGGACACACCCGGGTGATCGTCGATGCCGGGATGCACATCGACGATCCCGACGCGCGCGCAGCGTACGCGGCACGGGTGCTGGAGTTCGCGGAGGATGAATCGCCGAACCGGTTGCGGCCGATCGCGGAGCGCCTGGCCGAGCAGTACCAGGCACGCTCGCTGGACGAGCGACACCAGGAGGCGCGAGAGACGCGGACCGTGTGGGTGAAGGAGCACCCGGATGGGATGTCAGAATTGGGGGTCTTCGGCCCGACTGCCCTGGTGCACGGGGCACTCGACCGGCTCACGCAGACGGCGAAATCGCTCACCGCTGCGCAGAAGCAGAGCACCGACTCCGAACCCGGCGAAGAGGCCGCAGCCGACCTGCGAACGCTCGCGCAGAAGCGCGCCGATCTCGCGTTGGATCTGCTGTTGACCGGTGCGCCGGCCGGGCACGACACTCCGGATGGGCTGCTCTCCGCCATCGTCGCGAAGGTGACCGTGACCGTGCCGGCCCTGACGTTGATGGGCGCTACCGGCATCGAGTCGCCGGCTGCGGAGCTGGAGGGCCGGTCACCGATCGACCCGCAAACGGCCCGGATGCTGGCAGGTGCTGCATCCGGGTGGGATCGCGTGCTGACCCACCCGATCGGCGGGGCAATGCTCGCCGTGGACCGGTACCGGCCCGGGAAAGAACTCAAACGGCATCTGCGAGCGCGCGATCAACGCTGTCGGTTCCCCGGATGCGGGATGCCCGTCCGCGACTCCGATCTTGATCACACGAAGGACGCCGCTTCCGGCGGGCCGACTGCCGATGACAACCTCGCCGCGCTGTGCCGACGACATCACGTCCTCAAACACCACTCGCCCTGGCATGTCATCCAGCTCGGCGATGGGCTGCTGGAATGGACCAGTCCCACCGGACACGTCTACATCGACAGACCACCACCGCAGAACACCGTCACGTTCACAGACAACACGCGACACGCTGACGATCATCCCGACGATCGACCGGCAGATCCGTGGGCGGCGACATCAGAAGCACTCCTCGCGCCCTTCTGAGAGCGCCCTTGCGGCGTACGGGTCGCCGGGTGCCGTTCGGGGGAGTCACACTTCGCGCCACGAATCGTCCTGCACATTCGACCCGGCCTCCGGACCCATCTGCAGCATTCCGCCGTCCACGGACCAGTCGGCGCCGGTGACGTAGCTCGAGGCGGGCGAGGCGAGGAAGGCGATCACCGCGGCGACCTCCTCCGCCTTGCCCGGTCGTCCCAGCGGAATGCCGGGCCGGTGCGTGCGCTCCGCATCCTCTGAGGTGCGTCCGCTGGCCGCGGTGGCGATCTCGCCCGGCGCCACGGAGTTCGCCGTGATCCTGTGCTGACCCAGCTCCTGCGCCATCGTCTTGATCAGCCCGGAGAGCGCATGCTTGGCGGCGATGTACGCGCCGAGGCCGACCCGCGGTTGATGCGCGTGCACGCTGGTCACAGCGATCAGCCGCCCGCCTGAACCGGCGCGCACCATGTGCCGTGCGGCGGTCTGCAGACCGAGGAACGCACCGTCGACGTTCAGCGCCATCGTGTCCAGCCATTCCCGCATCGGAATCTCCAGCACGGCCCTGGGAGTGCTCGCTCCTGCGTTGTTCACGAACACGTCCAGGCCACCGAGCCGATCGCGCAGGTCGTCGACGACACCCGGCACGGCGTCGAAGTCGGTCGCGTCGAAGTGCATCACCACGGCGTTTCGTCCGCGTGCGCGAACGGCTTCGGCGGTGCTCTCGGCGCCCTCCTGGTCTTCGTGCCAGGTGATGCCGACATCCATGCCCGCCTGGGCGAGGGCCACGGCCGTCGCGGCGCCGATGCCGGAGTCGGAAGCCGTGACAATGGCGTGGCGGGGAAGGAATCCGTCTGTCGTCATGCCCGGAAGGCTATCCGGCGCAGCTCATGCCCCGACAGGGGTTGACAGGGCGATGCTCCGGATCTGCGGATTGCGGAGCGGCACGATCATCAGCAGCGCCATCGCTCCGCCGTATATCGCGAAAGGCACGAACAGCGGCAGGATGCCGGCGAGCAGCCCGAACAGGGCCATCGCCACCGGCATCAGGCAGTCATCGCCCAGTCGCAGGATCGACCCGAGCCTGCCGAGGTGGTCGGGCGCGGCGGTCGCCGCGAAGGTCGAGCCCAGCAGCACTGAGGCGAAGCCGGCGGTGAGCCCGACCACGAGGCATCCGGCGCCCACGACGATCTGCGAGCCGGCGCCGAGCGCGACGATTCCGGCGCCCTGTGCGATGAGTGCGGTGAACCCGCCGACCGCCTCGCGACGCGGCCGCCACCGCACGACCACCAGTGCGCCGATCATCGCGCCGCCGCCCACCAGCGCCTCGAACACGCCCACGGCCCCGGCACCCCAGCCCTGCGCCGTCGCCTGCAGCGGCAGGCCGATCGAGATCGCCGGCCCGACGGCCAGATTCAGACCGGACAGCGCGATCACGAGCGTCCGCGTGGCGCGTTCACGGCCGAGGTACCGGAAGCCGTCGGCGACATCCCGCAGCACGCTCTGCTGCGCCGTTGCGCGGGGGAGCGCGAAGCGCGGACGCAGCCACAGGAGGATGAACACGACGACCACCACATACGTGACGGTGTTCAACCCCGCACTGCCGGCGATGCCGTAGGCCGCCACGAGGAATCCGCCGATCGCCGAGCCCGCCATCGTGCCCAGGCGGGAGAGCGTCTGACTGAGCGCGGAGTACGCGGGCAGATCCGCGACATCCACGAGCTGGCGGGGCATGGTTCCGGCCGCCGGCTCGAAGAACGCGTCGCACAGCCCGAAGGCCACACTCGCGGCCAGCAGCAGTGCCACGGTGGGCGTGGTCGCGAGACACCACACCGTCACCGTGATGAGCACCACGATCCGCAGCAGGTTGAAGAGGATCATCAGCCGTCTGGCATCCACGCGATCCGCATACGCGCCCCCGATGAGGAGTACGGCCGCGCGCGGGAGCGTGCCTGCCGCGACGACCAGCCCGGCGACGGCGGGGGAGGCGATCTGCACGGCCGTCCAGGCGAACGCGATCAGGAAGATCGCATCGCCGGCGTCGGAGACGGCCTTGATCGTCAGCCACGCCTGCACCATCCGGTCCTTCCGGAAGGAGGGCGGGCGTCGCAGCATCCGTGTCTCGCTCGTGGTCATCTCACACCTCCGTCGGGAATCCATGCGCGAAGAAGTACACCGGCGTGCGCTCCTGCCCGTCCGTGCGGTCGATCCCCGCCCTCCAGTCGTCGAGCACGGCGCCCAGCCGATGCTGCAGATCCATCAGCTCGTCCGGGGTCGCCCAGGCGAGCGTGTCGGTGTTGAAGCCCTCCATCTCGCTCTGCGCGGACACGCGGTACCAGCGCTGCAGACGATCCAGCTGGTTGCGCACATTCGCGCGCTGCGCCTCGCGAGCGATCAACGCATCCGCGGGGGAGTCGAAGTCGGCGGACGACCAGGTGAACGACCGCCGCGCGAGCTGCCACCAGCTGGCGCGGCGATCGCCGTCCGGCGGATCGACCTGTTCGACGACGCCGGCCTTCTGCAGCATCCGCAGGTGATGGCTGATGCTGCCCACCTGCGCGTCGAGCGTCCGCGCGAGCACGCCGACCTGGGTGGCGCCGTGCAGCAGCAGGCGATCCACGATGCGGCGTCGGACCGGATGCGTGATGGCCGTGATGACCGAGATGTCTTCCACGTCGACAACGCTAAAGGCGAAGTCGGATACTCACAAGAGTTCTTGTATACCCCGGAAAATCAAGGAACTACGCGCCGCCGCCGCCGGATCAGCCAGACCACCAGAAGCACGACGGCGATCGGGACGAGCCAGGGGAGGAGGAATCCGAACGCGACCACGAGGGCATTCAGCGAGACGATGAGCCCGTTCCAACCCGCCAGAAGTCCGTCCCCGAATCCTGCGGGATCGGCGCTCGTCGCAGTCGTGCGCTCGGTGAGCTGCACGCGGATGCTCGACATCGCCACCTGCTCGTCGATGCTCTTCAGCTGCTGCTCGTAGCTCTCCAGCTGCGCCTGGCGCTCGCTCAGGGCGGACTCCGCCGCGATCAGGTCCGCGACCGATCCGGACTTGGCCATCAGCTCGGTCAGCCGCTGCACGGACGCCTTCGACGCATCCACCCGAGCCCGCAGGTCCACGGCCGTGGACGTGACGTCCTGGCGGGAGATGGACGAACCCAGCACCTGCCCTTCAGCTTCGGCGGCCTTCATCGCGTCCGTCAGCTTCGCGGCGGGGATGCGGATGCTGATCCATCCTTCGCCCCGGTCCGGAGGCGGCATCGTGGTCGAATCGATCGGTGCTCCCGGAGCCAGACCGATATCGGTGGACTCGACATAGCCGCCCTGCTCCGCAGCCAGGTCGCTGATCGCAGCCGCTGCCTTCGCGACATCGCCGACGCGCAGAGTCAGCTGCGCGGTCGTGATGATGTCGCGGCCGGCGTCTGCGACATCGCCTGCCGCGTCGACGGCCTTGCCCGCATCCGTCGCGGTCTCGGGCTGACCGATGGCGGGCACGGGGCCGCTGTCGAAGGCTGTGCTCGCGCCGCCTGACGCAGTGTCGGCTGCGCCCGTGCCGCCGGACACCGCATTCATGAGGGGTGGTGTCACGAGCGCGCCCACGACGAACGCCGCGGCGATGCCCAGCCCGGTGACCCAGCGTCGCCGCACACGATGCGGCTCCTGGCGGCGCGCTGAGACGGAGCGGGATGCCGAGTCGTCGCCGATCTCGTCGAACACGGCGC
Organism: Microbacterium sp. W4I4; assembly: GCF_030816235.1. Lineage (NCBI taxonomy): Bacteria > Bacillati > Actinomycetota > Actinomycetes > Micrococcales > Microbacteriaceae > Microbacterium > Microbacterium sp. W4I4. Next base: position 702,445 of record NZ_JAUSXT010000001.1, on the reverse strand, counting down.
TCTCGATCCGGGCGATGCTGTCGTCGCTGAGCGGCGGCAGTGCGATGCCGGTGTTCTCGGTCATGCGTCTCTCACTTCCTTCACCGCGCCGCGAAGTCGCGTGCGCACCCGGGAGAGACGATTGCGGACGACCGCGTGGCTGACTCCGAGCTCCTCGGCGGCGACCTGGTAGGCGTAGCCGTCGACCGTGCAGAGGCGGAAGATGGCGCGGTCCAGCTCGTCGAGGCGGTCCACCTCGCTCGCGATGCGCTCCGCGAGGGCTGCGGAGATCACCTGATCCTCGACGCTCACCGTGTCGGGGATCGTCTCGTCCAGCGCATCCGCGGTGTGCGCGCGATCGCGTCGCAGCACCCGCAGCCGGTTCGCGGCCTGGAAGCGGCAGATCGTCGCCAGCCACGGCAGCAGCGACTCGCTCGCGAGCTGCAGGGCGGGGAGCTTGCGCCAGGCGACGACGAACGTCTCCTGGGCGATGTCCTCGGCATCCGGGATGGAGCCGAGGATGCCGTGGGCGATCCAGTACACCGGCTTGACGTAGGCGCGATAGATCGCGCGGAAGGCATCCCGATCCCCGGATGCCGCCCGTTCGGCCCATTCGCGGTCTTCGCTGTTCGTCGGCATTCCCGTTCCGATCGCTGGCTGTCGCAGTTTGTCTCTCACCTGAGAGTGTCGGTGGATCACTCATCGTCTCAGACTCGGGTACGATCGTTCGAGCGAAGGGGAGTATCCCGTCATCGCGCGGATCGTCATCACGAGCATCGTCATCGCTGCTCCGGCCGCGTGGCGCACCACGGTGCGGGGAGAGACTTTCGGATTTCCGCCACCCTTCGAAAGGCCCTTCTCCCTTGGACATTCCTGTCTGGTTCGAGATCACCGCGCTGGTCGTGCTGACCGCCATCCTCCTCGGCGACCTGCTGCTCATCCTCAAGCGCCCGCACATCCCCTCCACCAAGGAATCCGCCCTCTGGGTGGCGTTCTACGTGGCGCTCGCCCTGATCTTCGCCGGCGTGCTGTACATCGTCGGCGACGCGAAGACCTCGCTCGACTTCCTCACCGGCTGGGCGATGGAATACAGCCTCTCCATCGACAACCTGTTCGTGTTCATCCTGATCATGACGCAGTTCGCGGTGCCGCGCCGCTATCAGCAGGAGGCGCTGATGGTGGGCATCATCATCGCGCTGATCCTGCGAGCGATCTTCATCATCATCGTCGGCGCCGCAGTGGAGCACCTCAGCCCGATCTTCTACGTCTTCGGTGCGTTCCTGCTCTTCACCGCCATCCGGCAGTCCCTGCCAGACAAGCAGGAGGACGACGCGCAGACCGAGAACTTCATCGTCCGTCAGATCCGCCGGGTCATCCCGATCAGCGATTCGTACGACGGGCCCAAGCTGCGCACGGTCGTCGACGGCAAGAAGATCTGGACGCCGATGCTGATCGTCTTCGTCTCGCTCGGTGTGACGGACCTGATGTTCGCGGTCGACTCGATCCCGGCGATCTTCGGCATCACCACCAACCCGTTCATCGTCTTCACGGCGAACCTGTTCGCCCTGATGGGGCTGCGTCAGCTGTACTTCCTGCTGGGCAACCTGCTCGACCGTCTGCGGTACCTGCACTACGGCGTCGCCTTCATCCTCGCCTTCATCGGTGTGAAGCTCGTGCTGCACGCCATGCACATCAACGAGCTGCCGTTCATCAACGGCGGCGAGCCGATCGCCTGGGCCCCCGACATCGACAACTGGATGTCGTTGGGCGTCATCTTCGGTTCGATGGCCGTCGCCACGATCGCGAGCCTGATCGCATCCTCGCGCGAGAAGCGGTCGGCCACTCTCGAGAGCTGATCGGGTGCGGGTCGGCCGGATGTCATCCTGGTCCGACCCGCACGTCCGCGGTGATAGCCTGACGGAATGCGAGCGGCTCTCCTCCTTAGCAGCCGCGACGAGACCTCGATCTAGGCCTTCCTCGTCGCGGCATCCTGCATGGGCCGATTCGATACCTCAGGAGACAGCGCCACATGAGCAGTGACATCACCCGACCCCGTACCCTCGCCGAGAAACTGTGGGACGACCATCTCGTCGTCAAGGGCGAGAACGGGGAACCGGACCTCATCTACATCGACCTGCACCTGGTGCACGAGGTCACCAGCCCGCAGGCGTTCGACGGCCTGCGCGCCGAGAACAGGCCCCTGCGCCGGCTCGATCTGACGATCGCGACGGAGGACCACAACACTCCGACGCTCAACATCGACAAGCCGATCGCCGACCTCACCAGCCGCACGCAGATCGAGACGCTGCGTCGCAACGCCGAGGAGTTCGGCGTGCGCCTGCATTCCCTCGGCGACGCCGAGCAGGGCATCGTGCACGTCGTCGGCCCGCAGCTCGGCCTGACGATGCCGGGTATCACGGTCGTCTGCGGCGACTCGCACACCTCCACGCATGGCGCTTTCGGCGCGATGGCATTCGGCATCGGCACGAGCGAGGTCGAGCACGTCATGGCGACCCAGACGCTGCCGCTGAAGCCCTTCAAGACCATGGCGATCAACGTCGAGGGCACGCTGCGCCCCGGCGTGACCGCGAAGGACATCATTCTCGCAGTGATCGCGAAGATCGGCACCGGCGGTGGCCAGGGCTTTGTGCTCGAGTACCGCGGCAGCGCGATCCGCGACCTCTCCATGGAGGGGCGCATGACGATCTGCAACATGTCGATCGAGGCCGGCGCACGCGCCGGCATGGTCGCACCGGACGAGACCACGTTCGCGTATCTCGAAGGCCGCCCGCACGCCCCTCAGGGACAGGACTGGGACGACGCCGTCGCCTACTGGCGCACGCTGCCGACCGACGCGGATGCCGTCTTCGACGCCGAGGTGAATCTCGACGCGAGCGAGCTGGAGCCCTTCGTCACCTGGGGCACGAACCCCGGCCAGGGCAGCTCCCTGTCGGCCTCCGTTCCCGACCCCGCCGACATCGCGGATGCCAACCAGCGCGCCAACGCCCAGCGGGCGCTGGAATACATGGACCTGACGCCGGGCACGCCGTTGAAGGATGTGCGGGTGGATGCCGTGTTCATGGGGTCCTGCACGAACAGCCGCATCGAGGACCTTCGTGCGTTCGCGTCGATCATCGAGGGCAGGAAGAAGGCCGACGGCGTGCGCGTCATGGTCGTCCCCGGCTCCGCACGCGTGCGACTGGAGGCCGAGGCCGAGGGCATCGACAAGATCGTCGAGGCGTTCGGTGCGGAGTGGCGCTTCGCCGGATGCTCGATGTGCCTGGGCATGAACCCCGACCAGCTGGCACCGGGGGAGCGCTGCGCGTCCACCTCCAACCGCAACTTCGAAGGACGACAGGGCAAGGGCGGGCGCACGCACCTCGTCTCGCCCCTCGTCGCGGCAGCCACCGCGATCCGCGGCACTCTGTCCAGCCCGAGCGACCTCGAAGGGAACAACTGACCATGGAGAAGTTCACCACGCACACCGGCGTCGCCGCCCCTCTCAAGCGCTCCAACGTCGACACCGACCAGATCATCCCGGCGGTCTTCCTCAAGCGCGTCACCAAGACCGGATTCGAGGATGCGCTTTTCCACGAGTGGCGCAAGGACCCAGAGTTCGTGCTCAACCAGGAGCCGTTCCGCACGGCATCCGTGCTCGTGGCCGGTCCCGACTTCGGCACCGGCTCGAGCCGCGAGCACGCCGTCTGGGCGCTGCGCGACTACGGCTTCAAGGTCGTGCTCAGCTCGCGCTTCGCCGACATCTTCCGCGGCAACTCGGGCAAGCAGGGACTGCTGGCCGCGACCGTCGACGAGGCCGACATCGAACGCATCTGGACGCTGATCGACGAGGAGCCCGGCCGGGACATCACAGTCGATCTCGAGGCGCGCACCGCCACGATCGGCGACCCTTCGACAGGCTCAGGGCAGGCCCTCCAGGTGCCTATCGAGATAGACGATTACACTAGGTGGCGGCTCCTCGAGGGGCTCGATGACATCGGGCTCACTCTGCGCAACGAAGACAAGATCGCGCAGTTCGAGGCCCGCCGCGAATCGTGGCGGCCACGCACGCTTCCCGTCCGATAGACGCGGAGCGGGTAGGGCCGAGGGCCACAAGCCCTCGCGGCACCAGCCGTGATTGGATGAGAGCTTCACGGCCACCGCCGTGCTGTCCTGATGAAGAAGAGGCCCGAATGACGACACCGTTGCGCGATGCTGCAGTCGACGAGGCTCCGGTTCCCGCCGGATCCGTGCTCGCGATCCGCGGAGGCAGGCCGCTTCGGGGCCGCGTCGACGTCAAGGGCGCGAAGAACCTCGCGACCAAGGCGATGGTGGCGGCCCTCCTCGGCGAGACGACCAGCACGCTGCGCGATGTCCCCGGCCTCAGCGACGTCGCCGTCGTGCGCTCGCTGCTCGAGGTGCACGGTGTGAGGGTCAGCGAGGGCGACGAGCCCGGTTCGCTCCTGCTGGATCCGAGCGAGGTCGAGTCGGCCCACTACGAGGAGATCGACGCCCACGCGGGCGCGTCGCGCATCCCGATCCTGTTCTGCGGACCGCTGCTGCACAAGCTCGGTCAGGCATTCATCCCCGACCTGGGTGGCTGCCGCATCGGCGATCGGCCGATCGACTTCCATCTCGACGCGCTGCGCAAGTTCGGCGCCATCGTCGAGAAGCAGCCCAGCGGCATCCGCCTGTCGGCCCCGAACGGGCTGCACGGGGCGAACATCCACCTGCCGTACCCCAGTGTCGGCGCCACCGAGCAGGTGCTGCTGACCGCGGTGCGGGCGAAGGGCACCACCGAGCTGCGCAACGCGGCCATCGAGCCCGAGATCATGGACCTCATCGCCCTGCTGCAGAAGATGGGCGCCATCATCTCCTACGAGCCCAACCGGGTGATCCTCATCGAGGGCGTCGAGACGCTGCGCGGCTACGACCACCGCTGCATCTTCGACCGCAACGAGGCGGCGTCGTGGGCGTGCGCCGCGCTGGCCACCGACGGCGAGATCTTCGTCGCCGGTGCGAAGCAGCAGGAGATGCTGACCTTCCTCAACGTGTTCCGCAAGGCCGGCGGCTGGTTCGACGTGCAGGAGGACGGCATCCTCTTCCGTCGCGACGGCGAGCTCAAGCCCGTCGTCGTCGAGACCGATGTGCACCCGGGGTTCATGACCGACTGGCAGCAGCCGCTGATCGTCGCGCTGACCCAGGCTCGGGGACGCTCCATCGTTCATGAGACCGTCTACGAGAACCGCTTCGGCTTCACGCAGGCCCTGGTCAAGATGGGCGCCGACATCGTCGTGCACCCGCACGGGCTGCAGAACGGTCCGCGCCGGGTCCCGCGCCGCGAGCTCGAACAGGCCGCCGTCATCACCGGCCCGACCCCGCTGCGCGCGGCCGACATCGTCGTGCCCGACCTGCGCGGCGGATACAGCCACGTGATCGCCGCTCTGACCGCGGAAGGGGAGTCGCAGGTGTCCGGGGTCGACATCCTCAGCCGCGGGTACGAGAAGTTCCTCGACAAGCTGCAGGCGCTGGGCGCCGACTTCGACGTCGTCCGGTGATCTGATGGCTGCTTCCGAGCGGAGCCGTCCGAGCCTGTTCTGGCCGCTGGCGGCGATCGTCATCCCCCCGGTGTCGCTGCTTGCCAAGGTGACGACCATCGACGCGCACAAGCTGCCCCGCGAAGGGGCGTTCGTGCTCGCGCCCAACCACTACTCCGAGTTCGACCCGCTGATCGTGGCGATGCAGGTGTACCGCACCGGGCGTCTCCCGCGCTTCATGGCCAAGGAGAGCCTGTTCCGGATCCCTGTGCTCGGCTGGGTGCTCACGCGCACCGGCATGATCCCCGTCGCGCGCGCTTCCTCGGCGAAGGCCGCCAAGCAGACGATGCTGCAGTCGCGAGAGCTGGTCGAGAACGGCCGCGGCGTGATCGTCTACCCCGAGGGCACGCTCACCCGAGACCCGGACCTGTGGCCGATGCGCGGCAAGTCAGGGGCTGTGCGGCTGGCGCTGTCCGGCGACATCCCGCTGATCCCGATGGCCCAGTGGGGCACGCAGGAGATCATGGGCCGCTACCAGAAGGGCATCAGCCTGTGGCCGCTGCGCAAGCGCGTCCGCGTGATCGTCGGCGACCCCGTGGACCTCTCCGACCTGAAGGGACGCGGCAGCGAGCAGGCGGTGCTCAACGAGGCCACCGAACGCCTGATGAGCGCGATCACCGCTCTGCTGGAGCAGCTGCGCGGCGAGAAGGCGCCGGAGCGACGCTGGAACCCTGCGGAGCACGGACAGAACGAGACGGGGCGTCTTGACTCCTAAACGCGAAGCAGCAGGTAAGGGAACCCGCGCAGCCGTGATCGGCGCGGGCAGCTGGGGCACCACGTTCGGCAAGATCCTCGTCGACGGCGGCGCCCAGGTGACGATGTGGGCCCGGCGGCCCGAGCTCGCCCAGGAGATCTCCGAGGCCAAGCGCAACTCGCAGTACCTGCCCGGCATCAACCTGCCACGCTCGATCGCCGCGACCCACGAGATCTCCCGTGCGCTCGACGGCGCCGACCAGATCTACCTGTCGGTGCCCAGTCAGTCGCTGCGCGAGAACCTGAAGGCGCTGCGCCCGCTCATCGCGGACAGTGACGCACCGATCATCAGCCTGATGAAGGGCGTGGAGCGCGGCACGGGACTTCGGATGAGCCAGGTCATCGAGCAGGAGCTGCGCTGCGACCCGAATCGCATCGCCGTGGCATCCGGCCCCAACCTCGCCCTCGAGATCGCACGCGAGCAGCCCACGGCGGCCGTGATCGCCTCGCTCAGCCAGGATACCGCCGATGCCGTCGCCCGCACGGCGCGCAATCACTACTTCCGATCCTTCGTGAACACCGACGTGATCGGCACGGAGTTCGGCGGCGTGCTGAAGAACCTCATCGCGGTCGCGATCGGCATCGTCGACGGCGTCGGCTACGGCGAGAACACCAAGGCGTCGATCATCACGCGCGGGCTCGTCGAGATGACGGACTTCGCGGTCGCGAACGGGGCGCGGCCCGAGACGCTGCAGGGATTGGCGGGGCTGGGCGACCTGATCGCCACCTGCCAGTCGCCGCTGAGTCGCAACAACACGGCGGGGCGTCTGCTCGGTCAGGGATACGGCTTCCAGGACGTCGTGAAGCAGATGAACCAGACGGCGGAGGGTCTCGCGTCGGTGGCGCCGATCCTTCAGCTCGCCCACGAGTCCGACGTGTACATGCCGATCGTCGAGCAGGTGAAGATGGTGCTCGACGGGCGGATGGATCCCCGCGACATCGCACCGCACCTCACGACCGACGACGACACTCCTCAGGAGGAGAGAACCAATCATGGACAAGCAGACGGTGGTGGTGCTCTTCGGCGGGCGTTCCAGCGAGCATTCGATCAGTTCCGCAACGGCGGGCGGGGTCCTGGCGGCGATTGACCGCGAGCGGTACGCCGTGATCCCGGTCGGGATCACCCGTGAGGGCGCGTTCGTGCTCGAGCAGGACGATCCGTCCCGGTTCGCCATCGATCCGGACAGCATGCCCGAGGTCGTCGACAACGGCACCCGCGTGCGCTGGCCGGAACCCGGCGGGGATCGTCGACTGCGTGTGGTGGCCTCGGACGGCTCGACGATCGACCTCGGGGAGATCGATGTCGTGCTGCCGCTGCTGCACGGTCTGCACGGTGAGGACGGCGCGATCCAGGGATTCTTCGACGTGCTCGAGGTGCCCTACGCCGGTGGCGGGATCCTCGACTCCGCCGTGTGCCTCGACAAGCACTTCACCAAGCTGGCGCTGTCGGCGGCCGGCATCGACGTGGCTCCCGGGATCACCGTGCGCAGCTCCGACTGGGATGCGGATGCCGAGGCCGTGCGCGCGCGCATCCTCGATCTGGGCCCGGTGGCGTTCGTGAAGCCGGCGAGTGCCGGTTCCAGCGTCGGCGTGTCGCGCGTGGCAGGCGGCGAGGGCCTGGACGAGGCCATGCGCATCGCGTTCGCCGAGGATGAGAAGGTTCTCGTGGAGTCCGGCATCACCGGCCGCGAGATCGAGGTCGGTGTGCTCGCCGGGCGCGGTGGTGCTCGGGCGCGGGCTTCGCTGCCCGGCGAGGTCGTGCTCACCTCGCGCAGCTTCTACGACTTCGAGGGCAAGTACCTCGGGGGTGAGGGCGTCGAGATCGTGTGCCCTGCGGATGTCGATGAGGCGCTCATCGCCCGTCTGCAGGACACCGCCGTGCGCGCGTTCGAAGCCGTGGACGGCAAGGGCCTGGCCCGCGTCGACTTCTTCGTGACCGCGGATGGCGACCTGATCGTCAACGAGCTGAACACCATGCCCGGATTCACGCAGTTCTCGATGTTCCCGAAGTGCTGGGTCGCGTCGGGGCTGAGCTATTCCGAGCTGATCACCGAGCTCGTCGAGGCCGGTCTCAGCAAGTGAGCGCGCGCGGCGCCTGACCGTTGCGGTGGGGCGTCGCGAACGAACGGCTACTGCACCAGCTCTTCGGGTGCGGTGCACTCGCTGGTCGCGGCAGTGGTCCGTACGGCGCCGACGAGCTTGCTGTTCGTGAGCACCTCGTTGGCGCCGGCCTTCTTCGTGTCCACGAACACCTGCACGGCAGGGTCGCGGCCGTAAGTCGTCATCCGCATCCACGGTGCGGCCGATTCGTCGACGAGCCAGTCGATGCCTTCGAGCGTGATGCACTGCAGCGTGGCAGTGGGACCGGGAACGGCCACACCGCAGGCGACGATGACCGTGGTGGGATCGCCGTACGCGCCAGTGGCCTGGGCATCGGTCCAGCGTCTGTCGAAGCCGTCGATGGCATCGGGCAGGCGCACGGTCACCTCGGCGCACGCCGGGTTGTTCGCGTCGGGAGCCGGCTTCAGCGCGACGGTGCTGGAGCACCCGGTCAGCGCGAGAAGAGCCAGGACTCCGGCGAGCGGGGCGAGACGACGGAGCATGATTCCAGGCTACCGTTGTCGGCATGGCATCCGATCCCGACGACCCTCGCATCGGCGACATCGCGGAGGGGACGGTGCTGCGGACGATCCTCGCCCGCACCGGAACCGCCGCTCACACGATCCTCGGCCCCGGAGACGACGCGGCGGTCATCGCTGCACCGTCCGGCTCGGTGGTGGCCACGACGGACACGCTGGTGGACGGACCGGACTTCCGCACGGCCTGGTCCAGCGGCCACGACCTCGGCTGGAAGGCCGCCGCGGTGAATCTGGCCGACATCGCCGCGATGGGCGCGGTTCCGACGGCGCTGCTCGTCGCTCTCGCGGTTCCCCGGGACACCAGGCTGTCGTTCGTGGCGGCGATGGCCGACGGATTCCGGGATGCCTGCGATGTCCTCGCACCGGGCTGCGCTGTCGTCGGCGGCGACCTGACGGTCTCGGATCTGCTCACGATCGCCGTGACCGCTCTCGGAGACCTGTCGGGACGCAGCGCCGTCACGCGCGCCGGTGCGCGGCCGGGCGACGTGGTCGCTCTCGCCGGTGAGCTGGGGGCGGCGGCGGCGGGCCTGGAGACGCTGTTCGCGGACTTCCGCGACGGATCCGCGCCGGTTCCGGTCGACCGCAGCGGTCTGGATGCCGGACTGATGCACGGTCTGGACAGGCAGTTGCGGCCGGTGCCGCCGATCGCGCGGGGTGCTGCGGCGGCGGATGCCGGGGCGACGGCCATGATGGACGTCTCGGACGGCTTGACGCTGGATGCCGGACGGATGGCGGATGCCTCGGGCATCTCGATCGACTTCGCCGGCGCTGCCATCGATGCGCTGGCGCACGGGGGAGACCGCGCTCGAGCCCTCCGCGGCGGCGAGGACCACGGGCTGCTGGCGACCTTCCCGGCAGGGACCGCACTGCCCGAGGGATTCGTCGCCATCGGGACGGTCGTAGATCGTGCGGGGGCGGCCGTGCTGCTCGACGGCGATCCGATTCCACCGGGCGGCTGGGATCCCTACCGCGACTGGGACGGCGTCGTCGCAGGCTGATCGTCCGATCCCTGAAGGGGCTCAGCCCACCAGACGGCGGTGTCGCCGTACGACTTCTCCCGCAGCAGCGTGAGACCCGCGGCATCCAGGTCCGGCGGCGTGGACCGGCGCGCCCGCTCGATCACCACGACGGCGTCCGGTGAGAGCAGGGGAGTCAGCGCCAGAAGATCCGCCGTCATCGCCGCGTCGTCGAGGTCGTACGGCGGATCGGTGAAGACCAGGTCGTACGGGCCGGAGACGCGCGTCAGGAAGGCGTGAACGGCGCTCTGGTGCACCCTCGCGTCGCCGGGGACGCCCAGCGCCTTGGCGACGGTCGTGATGTTGCGGCCTACTATGGCGGCCGCGGGTCGGGAGCGCTCGACGAGATCCACGGAGGACGCACCTCGGCTCCAGGCCTCGAGCCCGAGGGCGCCGCTGCCCGCGTACAGGTCGAGCACGCGCGCGCCGTCGATGGCCTGCATCGACTCCAGAGCGCCGAAGACCGACTCGCGCACGCGGTCGCTGGTCGGGCGGGTGCCCGCACCCGGCACGTCGATGCGGATGCCGCGAGCGGCGCCGGCGATGATCCTCGTCACCCGTTCACGATACGACACGGCGACGCACTCGGCCGTGCGCGTCGGGGTCGGTGCCCCTCTCTAGACTCGGAGCATGTCCTTCGAGCTCGACACGCCGTTGACCCAGGCCGTCGGCGCCACCTCGGCGCGCACCCTGGATCGGGCCTTCGGCATGACCGTGGTCGGCGAGCTGCTCGGACACTACCCTCGACGCTACGCCGATCCGGGTGAGCTGACCCCGATCCGCGAGCTTCCGATCGGCGAGACGGTCACCATCGTCGCCGAGGTGGTCAGTTCCAACGCGCGCGCCATGAAGAATCGGCGCGGGGCGATGACCGAGGTGGTCATCAGCGACGGCATCGGGCGGATGTCGCTGACCTTCTTCGCGAAGAACCTGGGGCAGGCCGAATGGCGGGTGAAGGAGCTCTCGCCGGGTCGGCGCGGCATCTTCTCCGGCAAGGTCGGGATGTTCCGCGAGACCGTGCAGTTCGCGCACCCGGAGTACGAGCTCTTCGACGACCTCGACGCCGCCCAGCGGCGGGCGGATTCGCGCAGGAGTGTGCCGATCCCGATCTATCCGGCCACCTCGGCGATCCAGAGCTGGCAGATCGCCAAGATCATCGGACCGGTGCTCGACGGGCTCGGTGAGGTCTCCGAGCCGCTGCCCGAGACGCTGCGGCTGTCGGAAGACCTGCTCACCGCCCGCGAGGCGCTCGAGCGGATTCACCGTCCGCAGCAGCGCGGGGACATCGAACCCGCCATCCGCACCCTGCGCGTTCACGAGGCCCTCACCCTGCAGGCTGCGCTGCTGCAGCAGCGCGAGCAGGTGCGCCGCCTCACCGCGACGTCGCGCGAGGCGAAGCCGGGTGGCCTGCTCGAGCGCTTCGATGCGACGCTGCCGTTCTCGCTCACGGATGACCAACGGCTGGTCGGCGCCGAGATCGCGGCCGATCTCACGGCGGAGCGTCCGATGAACAGGCTCGTGCAGGGCGAGGTGGGTTCGGGCAAGACCCTCGTCGCGCTGCGGGCGATGGTGCAGGTGGCCGAAAGCGGGGGACAGGCCGCGCTCATCGCCCCGACCGAGGTGCTCGCGGGGCAGCACCTGCGCTCGATCACCAGGATGCTCGGCCGCGACCTCGCGCCGCAGCTGATGCCCACCCTCCTGACCGGACAGATGTCCGCCCCCGAGCGTCGCAAGGCCGCACTGCGCGTGGCGTCCGGGCAGTCGCTCATCGTCATCGGAACGCACGCCCTGCTGTCCGAGAAGACCACGTTCGCCGATCTCGCCCTGGTCGTCGTCGACGAGCAGCACCGCTTCGGCGTCGAGCAGCGCGAGGCGCTGCGCGCCAAGGGCACCGCGCCGCACGCGCTGGTGCTCACCGCCACGCCGATCCCGCGCACGGTCGCGATGACGGTGTTCGGAGACCTGGACACCTCGGTGATCCGCACCATGCCGTCCGGCCGGGCCGGCATCCAGACCTTCACCGCTCCGCTCGCCGAGCACCCCGCCTGGTTCCAGCGCGTGTGGACCCGTACGGCCGAGGAGATCGCCGCAGGCCGTCAGGTCTTCGCGGTGTGCGCGGCCATCGACACCGCGAAGGAGTCCGTCGATTCCGACGGTGCGGCACCGCCTCCCGACGAGGAGGGCAAGGGTCCGAAGTGGGGTGTCGTGCAGCTCGCGGAGCTGCTGGCGACCCATCCCGAGCTCTCGAAGGTGCGGCGCGCCGTGCTGCACGGCAAGATGCCGTCGGAGGAGAAGGATGCCGTCATGCAGGCCTTCGCGCGCGGCGAGATCGATCTGCTCATCGCGACCACGGTGATCGAGGTCGGCGTCGACGTGCCGAACGCCTCCACCATGATCATCATGGAAGCCGACCGCTTCGGTGTCTCGCAGCTGCATCAGCTGCGCGGCCGCGTGGGTCGCGGTGAGCATCCCGGACTCTGCCTGCTGGTCACCGAGGCGGAAGCGGGTTCCATCGCCCGCGAGCGGGTCGATGCGGTCGCGGCGACGCTCGACGGCTTCGAGCTGGCGGAGGTCGACCTCGAGCTGCGCGGTGAAGGCGATGTGCTGGGTGCGACCCAGTCGGGTGCGCGGTCGTCGCTGCGCCTGCTGCGCGTCGTCAAGGATGCCGACCTCATCGTGCGCGCCCGGGAGATCGCCGCGTCGATCTTCAGCGAGGATCCCACTCTGGAGAAGCATCCTGCGCTGCGCGCCACCATCGAGCGGCGCGTGACGGATGCCGACCGGGCGGCTCTCGGCAAGAACTGAGGGTCGGCTGTCCTAGGCTGGGGGGATGAACAGTCGGATCGCCGTCGTCCCGGGTTCGTTCGACCCGCCCACCCTCGGTCACCTCGATGTGATCCGCCGCGCGGCCCGCCTGTACGACGAGCTGCATGTGCTCATCGTGCACAACCCCGGCAAGGAGGCGATGCTGCCGATCGCCCAGCGGATGACGCTGCTCGAGCAGTCGATCGCCGAAGCGGGCATCGACGGGCACATCATCGTCGGCTCCTGGAGCATGGGTCTGCTCGTCGACTACGCACGCGACGTGGACGCGGGGGTCCTGGTCAAGGGCATCCGCTCGCAGGTCGACGTCGCCTACGAGTCTCCGATGGCCATCGTGAACCGCCACCTCGCCGACATCGAGACGGTCTTCCTGCTGCCCGACCCCGCACACGCGATGGTGTCCAGTTCGCTCGTCCGCCAGGTCGCAGCCCTCGGCGGCGACGTCTCGCCGTTCGTGCCTCCCGTCGTCGCATCCTTCCTCGACACGGGGGCCCGCGGCCTCTGATCGTGCGGTCGACGACCTCGCATGCCGGTGCCTCTCAGCCTCAGGGCCGGTAGCATGGCGGGGTGAAGTCCCGAGTGAACGGCCCGTATTTCCTTCCTGTCCGCGACATCGTCCGCAAGCCCGGAGAGATGCGCGAGCATAGCATCTCCGTGACCCTCGCCGACAAGTGGGGTGAGGGCATCGTCTCCGTCGAAGCCGGCGAGACCGTCGACATCGAGGTGCGTCTGGAGTCGGTCCACGAGGGCATTCTCGTCTCCGGCACGGCCGACTCCGACTACACCGGGGTGTGCGGTCGCTGCCTCACCGATATCGTCGCGCCTGTCGAAGTCGAATTCCAGGAACTTTTCGCGTATCCTGGTGAGGAAGAAACTGACTACGAGGTTCAAGACGACCACGTGGATCTTGAAATTCTGGTCAGGGATGCGGTCGTGTTGTCGCTTCCATTTCAGCCGGTGTGTCAGCCGGATTGCCCGGGTCTCGACTCGAGTACGGGCGAGAAGCTGGCCGTGAGCACCGACGCAGAGAGCACAGCTCCCATTGATCCTCGATGGAGTGCGCTCCGCCAGATCACAGACCAGGACGCCGCGACAGAGAGCCGCGGCGCCGAGAAAGAAGAGAGCTAGTCATGGCCGGTAACCCCCCGAAGCGCAAGGTCTCCCGTTCGAACACCCGCTCGCGCCGTGCGCAGTGGAAGGCGGCGCCCATCGCTCTGGTGAAGACCATCGAAAACGGCAATGTCGTCTACAGCCGCCCGCACCAGGCGAAGGTCGTCACCGACTCGCAGGGCACCGAGCTGTTCCTCGAGTACAAGGGCCGCAAGGTCGCCGACGTCTGATCGGACGATCATGGCGGAGCAATCCGCGGGGGCACAGACTCTCACTCAGAAGCTCGGCGTCGAGATCGACGCCGAGCTTCTTGAGCGGGCGCTGACCCACCGTTCGTACGCGTACGAGCACGGTGGGATCCCGCACAACGAACGTCTGGAGTTCCTCGGGGACTCCGTGCTCGGCATCTCCGTGACCGTGATGCTCTTCACCACGCATCCCGATCTGGACGAGGGCGAACTGGCGAAGCGGCGCGCGAGCGTCGTGTCGACGGTGGCTCTGGCCGAGGTCGCCCGCGGCATCGGGCTGGGTGCTCACCTGCGTCTGGGACGCGGTGAGGAGAACACCGGCGGCCGCGACAAGGACTCGATCCTCGCGGACACGATGGAGGCCGTCTTCGGCGCCACGTACCTGTCCGCAGGCCCGGATGCCGCGGAGGCCCTCGTGCTGCGCCTGACCGAGCCCCTCCTGGCCGATCCCGAGCGATACGGCGCCGCGATGGACCCGAAGACCAGCCTGCAGGAGCTCGCCGCGCGGCTCAGCGCCACGCCGCCGCAGTACTCGATCGAATCCGCCGGCCCCGACCATGACCGTGTGTTCACGGCGACGGTCGTGGTGGGTGACCTCAGCTGCACCGGAAACGGGACGAGCAAGAAGACCGCCGAGATGGCGGCCGCGCTGACCGCCTGGCGGGAACTCAGCGCCAGCACCGAGCCGTCCGGCACCTGATTCCCTGTGCCCGAGCTCCCCGAAGTCGAGGTCGTCCGAGCCGGTCTGGCGCCGGCCGTCGTCGGCGCGCGGGTCAGCGCGGTCGATGTCCTCGATGAGCGCGCACTCACCCGGCATCCGCTCGGCGCGGGCGATTTCGTCGGCCGTCTCGAAGGACGCTCCTTCACGGCTGCCTCGCGACGTGGGAAGTTCCTCTGGCTCGCGCTGGAGGGCGACGCGGATGCGATGGTCGCCCATCTCGGGATGAGCGGCCAGATGCTGCTGCGCGAACCGGATGCCGCCGCCGAACGGCATGAGCGCATCCGGCTGCACATCGAGCACCCGCAGCACGGGCGCCTCGCGGTGGTGTTCGCCGATCAGCGCACGTTCGGATCGCTCGCGCTCGACGAGCTCGTCGGGACTCCGGATGCCGCGCCGGGCGGTCTCGGCACGCTGCTGCCGCTCGTGCCGACACAGGTCGCGCACATCGCCCGAGACGCGCTGGATCCGGCGTTCGACGAGTCGGGGTTCATCGCATCCGTTCGCCGACGTGCCAGCGCGATCAAGCGCATCCTGCTCGATCAGACCCTGGTCAGCGGCATCGGCAACATCTATGCCGACGAGTCGCTCTGGGCGGCCCGCATCCATCCCGAGACGGAGGGGCGGGCACTGTCCGCGAGGGCCTTGCGAGGTCTGCTGGTTGAGGTGCGGCTCGTGCTTGACAAGGCCTTGGCCGAGGGCGGCACCAGCTTCGACGCGCAGTACGTGAACGTGAACGGGCAGGCGGGTTATTTCGCGCACTCGCTGAACGCCTACGGGCGCGAAGGGCAGCTCTGTCCGCGGTGCGGCGGGCCCATCAGGCGCGCGGCGTTCATGAACCGCTCCAGCCACTACTGCCCGCGGTGTCAGCGGAAGCGGTGAGGACGGCTGCAGCGCGAGTCAGGCCATGAGCGTCCGTAGGCTTATCTGATGAGCACGCCGGCCGAGGATCCCCGCATCGTCATCGATCTGTTCGCGGAGGAGGCGTCCGTGCTGGAGGCGATCGGGGTGATGCATCGCGCGTTCGACGAGTACACGGCCAAAGGACAGCCGTCCGGTGCTCTGCAGGAGACGGCGGACACCCTGCGCGCCGAGATGGCGGACGGTCTTCGCCTGGGTGTCGTACGCGCCGGCGGGCGCATGGTCGCGGTGGTCAAGTACACGCGTGCCCAGGACGGAACGCTGTACTTCGGGCGACTGGGTGTGGACCCCGATGCCCGGGGGACCGGTCTGGCCGGAAAGCTCGTCCGTGCTCTGCGTGGACAGGCCGAGGCCGAGGGGCTCGACGGTCTGTCGTGCGCCGTGCGCGCGGACGAGGCCGGCAACATCGCACTCTACGAGTATCTGGGCATGGACATCGTGAGCAGGGAGTCTCGGGTGAGTCGAACGGGAGCCGTACTGCCCGTCGTCGTGATGAAGGACAGGGTCAGCCCGGCATCGGCGCGTTGAGGTCGGCCGCCCACGTGCGGATGGCCTGGCGCTCCGAGGCGTTGCACACGTAGCCGTAGCCGAGTGTCACGTTCCCGTGCTTGAGTGAATCCCGGTCGTAGTAGGTGAGTGCATAGCAGTCGGCCATCTTCTCGTCGCTGCCCTGGAACAGCCCCTTCTCGACGAGGCGATCCGCCTCGCCCTTGCCATCCTCGAAGCGACGGGCGTCGGCGTTCTGGTAGACGTGGGCGAGTTCGTGGACGGTCACCATCTCGCGCTCCCAGTCGCTGCCGGCCTGGTCCTCGGGCTGAAGGTGCACGACAAGCGGATGGCCGGTGAGCACGCAGCCCGTGGTGATGCTGTCGTCCTCCGCATCGCCGCAGGCCGAATCGGCATCCCAGCGGATGTCGATGAATCCGCCTCCGGCCTGGTCGACGATCTGCTCGGTCAGCGTGCCCGAGCTGTTGCCCTGCCGCTCCCGCGCCGCAGAGACCTCGGCCTCCAGCTCCTCTCGGAACTCACGAGTGCGCTGCGCCACCGACCGCGCGGTGATCTCCGAGATGTTCGGAACGGCTGCTTCCTTCGCGATGCGATTCACGAAGTCCTGATCGATGACCAGGGGTGCGACCGGGTTTCCCTCGAGCTGCGCAGCCAGTGCGTCGTACTTCGCCTTCTCCTCCGCGTAGATCCCCATCTGTTCCGCGATGACCTGATCCTGGGCGGCAGCGCCGCTCGGATCGCCCTCAGGCGAGGACGGGTTCGAACTCCTGCTGCCGAGCAGCCCGCCGATCGTGACGACCAGGATGATCACGACGATGAGCGTGAGGCAGCCGCAACCGCCGATCCAGAACCCGATTCCGCTTCGACGACGCGGTGCCATGGGGGCCGGAGCACCGGCCGGCATCGTCAGGTACGGCGGCTGCGGGGTGACCGGGTTCACCTGGCCCATCCACGTGCGAAGATCCGGGTACGCCTGCGGGTGGACGGCGATGAGCGCGTGCAGATCGTATCGTCGGGCCGCGATGTCCGCGAGCTGCTGAGGGGGAGTGGCCGGGTCGTGTACTGCGTGCAGATCGAGGTCGTAGGGGGCTCCGGTCATATGACGATGCTAGGTCAGGCCGCTGTCGGACTATCGATCGCGAACGCCAGGTGGGGCATGTCCACGCCCCGGTACTGCTTCACGAACCGGCCGCGCACGGTCATGCCGAGCCGGATCGCCACATTCATGGAGGCGATGTTCGTGTCCCGGATCTGCGCGTACACGCGGTCGGCGCCGAGCGTCCCGAACGCATGGTCGCGGCTGGCCGCCGCCGCCTCGGCGGCATAGCCGTGGTGCCAATGTGCGCGGTTGAACAGGTAGCCCACCTCCAGCACGTCCTTGTCGAGGATGTGCTGGCGCGTGATTCCGCACTGGCCGATCATCTCGCCGGTCTCCCGCAGGATCACGGCCCACAGGCCGAAGCCGTCGTCGCGGTAGCAGGCGAGCGTCCGCATCAGCCAGGCCTGCACACGCTGGTCGTCGAACGCGCCCTCGTACGCGGTCATCGTCTCGGCATCCTGCAGGATCGCGCGCAGCGCGGGCAGGTCCGACTCGGTCATCTCGCGCAGATCCAGGCGCGACGTGCTCAGCAGCATCCGTCCCTCCTCACCCGTCACGTGTTCGGCTCCGAGGACAGGCGCTTCTGCCAGGCGCCCGCATACGATGCCGGGACGAAGCCGATGCTCTCGTTGATGTCCAGCATCGGCCGGTTCTCCTCGGCGTTGAAGGTGGAGATCTTGGGGGAGTCCGGGGCGACGGAGCGCCAGCGCAGGATGTTCGCGCACTTCACGATCGTGCCCAGCCGCCTTCCGCGGTGCTCCTTCACGACGAGTGTGCCCCACTGGTGGGTGACGCCGATCGGGTCCGCACCGATGTTCAGCTCGTTGAAGGCGACCATCGCGCCGGACGGTTCGTGCACCACAGCGGCGACGGACATCGTCTGGCCGCCGGCGGCGAAGGTCGCGTCACGCCTCGCGACGCGCTCGTCGTCCCACGTCTCCACAGTGAACTCAAGATCGCCACTGGGCACGTCCGTAGCCATCCGGGCGATCATGCTGCCGTAGCCGGCGCGCAGCTCCGGTGGCGTGGGCAGCGTCCAGGACACGATCCGGTAGTCGGCACCCGCGAAGGCGACCGCCTCGGCGAGACGCCGCTCGGCGTCGTCGAGCGTTCCGTCGAACGGGAGGATGCTGTTGCGCTCGACCTGTTCCAGTGCGTAGCCATTCGCCCCGAGCAGCTCGCTCAGCGGTGTGGCGGCCACCTCGCCCCATCCGGTCGCCGGGGTCAGCATCCGCTCTCCACCCGCCGCCGGGTGCAGCGTCCAGGCCTGCAGGATGCTGCGATCGAGCACGAGCGCCTCCTGCTCGATGCGTTCCAGGAGCGCCGCTCCGACCCCGTTCTGTGCGTGCGCGGGGAGGAGCATGAGCTCGATCTCCGCAGCGCTGGTGCCCGACTGGGTCGCCGTCGTGATCGCGGCGGCTCCGACGATCTCGCCGCGACTGCGCGCGATGAAGCCGCGGTGGACGCGGTCGGACTGGTCGAGCCAGGACGGCAGCACCTGCTCCGCCGTGTCGCGGAGGTCGTCGATGCCGGCGTCGAGTTCGGCCGCCTGATTGGCGAGCTCGATCATCGCACGGAACTCGGTCGCATCCGGAGCGTCGGCGGTCGGGGGAACGACCATCGGGGTGATGAGGATGTCTGTCATGTCAGGACCTTCTTCCAGGCGCCCTCGTAGGCGAAGGGGGTGAAGCCGATGGCCTCGTTGATGTCGAGCATCGGCCGGTTCTGCTCGGCGTTGTAGGTGATGACTCGGGCGGACGCGGGGAAGCGCTCGTGCCAGGAGAGGAGACCTGCGGTCTTGACGAGCATCCCCAGACGGTGCCCGCGGTGATCGGCCAGCACCAGGGTGTCCTGCTGGTGGGCGGGGCCTGTCGGATCGGGCCCGATGGTCAGCTCGTTGAACGCGCACAGCTCGCCCGTGTCCACGTGCTCGGCGGCGGTGACCTGCACGGTCCAGCCGCGCTGCGCGTATCTGTCATCGTGCTCGGCGACGCGGGCGGCATCCCAGACCTCGACCGGAAGCCCGAGGTCGCCTTCGGGGACATCCGTCGACATCCGCGACTTGAGCCACGCGTATCCCTCGACGCGGTCGGCGGGCGTCGGCATCATCCACTGCACGATGCGGTACCCCGCCGCCGGCGCTGCGGCCCGGGCGCGCAGCGCCTCCAGATCGCGGATGCCGGCGGCGGAGTACACGTACTCGCTGCCGCGGTCCACCTGCTCCACGTGGTAGCCGTGGCGCTGCAGGAAGCGTGCCGCATGGTCGGCGGGAACCGATCCGAATCCCATCGGCGACGGGATCGGCTCGAGACCGGACCCGTCGTGGTGGTGCTCGGCCCAGTGCAGCAGGGTGCGCATGCCCTCCGAGCGCAGCTCGGTCTCGACGTACGCGTGCGCGGCCGACCCGATGCCCGCGCCCCAGGCGTGCTTGCGCAGGGCGATGGTGACGAACGCGGTCGCGGCTTCCCCGTCCTGCGGAATGGCGTACGTCACGCAGCCGACCGCCTGACCGTCCTGCTCGACGATCCATTGCCTGCGCGAGGCTGTGGAGTTCGAGCGGAGGATCGGCAGCAGCGACTCCGGTGTCATGTCGTCGTCGTCGCGGCCGGTGACGTCGCGGATCGCGCGATTGCGCACGTCGGCATAGACACGGATGTCCTCGGTCGGTGCCGCGTCCGCTCGTGCCGGCAGTACGAGCGGACGCAGAACCGCCGTATCGGTGAGTCGAATGCTCATCATGATCTCCAGATCAGCGCAGCTGACGCTGCAGGTCGAAGGTGAGCACGCTGATGGCCTCGTGCTCGGTGATCCGAGGACGGGCACGAAGGAGCATGACGTCCTCGTGGCTCAGGGTGCGGGCGCGACGCGGGCTGCGCTGGGCCCGCAGCAGCAGCCACAGGCCGAGGCGCAGGGAGAGCCGGTCACCGAGCGTGAGCTCAGCGCGGTCGGCGGGAACGGTGATCTCGAGGATCTCGTCCTCGGTACAAGGCGGGTGGATGGTCTGGCGAAGCAGTGCTTCAGTACTCACGAGAGTGCTCGTTTCAGGTTGAATTCCAGAAGGGGACGATGCGCGACGTCCACCGTCTTCCGACGGAGCGGTCGCTGCGAGAGCGTCCGATTTCTGTCGGAGAGTCCGATGACGGACGGGGCGCGGGCGAGAGGTCTCGACGAAGGGAGACGTCGCACGGGATGCAGAGGGTCGAAGTCATCGACCGATGCGGGAGCGGCGGGAACCGGGCGGGATCAGACTCCAGAGGAGCAGATCGCGAGCTGCAGTTCTACGAGAGCGCGCTGGTGCGGAAGCCGAAGACGGAGAACGTCTGATCCGCGGCGCGCGAGGCGTGGGAGCCTGCGGCTGGTGGCGTGATGTTCGCGGTGATCATGAGCGTTCTCCTTTCGTGAGCGATCCGGTTTGCAAAGCTAGTGGATTCTCACAGCTGACGTCAAGCCATTTCTGTTCATCGGCGTGTCGCGTTTCGGATCGATCCGTCTCCTCGCCGCGCGGGATCCTGGTGCGAGGCCCGGATTCCGGTAGCGTGGCGGCGTGATTCTCCCCGGCCGACCAGCACGACGAACGGTGCGCGCATGCATCTGAAGAGCTTGACGCTCAAGGGCTTCAAGTCCTTCGCCCAGCCCACCTCGTTCGTCTTCGAGCCGGGCGTCACGTGCATCGTCGGGCCCAACGGATCGGGCAAGTCGAATGTCGTCGATGCGCTCGCCTGGGTGATGGGCGAGCAGGGTGCCAAGACCCTCCGCGGCGGCAAGATGGAGGACGTCATCTTCGCCGGCACCTCCACGCGCGGTCCGCTCGGACGCGCCGAGGTGAAACTCACCATCGACAACAGCGACGGTGCGCTGCCGATCGAGTACGCCGAAGTGACGATCAGCCGCACCCTGTTCCGCAACGGCTCCAGCGAGTACGCGATCAACGGCTCCAGTTGTCGACTGCTCGATGTGCAGGAACTGCTGAGCGATTCCGGGCTCGGGCGCGAGATGCACGTGATCGTGGGCCAGGGCCGTCTGGACACCGTCCTGCAGGCCTCGCCCGAAGACCGTCGCGGCTTCATCGAGGAGGCGGCAGGTATCCTCAAGCACCGCCGTCGCAAAGAGAAGACCATCCGCAAGCTCGATGCGATGGAGACCAACCTCACCCGTCTGAGCGACCTCGCGGGCGAGATCCGCAGGCAGCTCAAGCCGTTGGGCAAGCAGGCCGAGATCGCCCGCGAGGCGGCCGGTATCGCCGCGGTCGTCCGCGATGCCAAGGCGCGGATCTTCGCCGATGACGTCGTCGCGCTGCGCACAGCGCTGGCCGACCACACCCGAACCGAGAACGAACGGCACACCGAACGGCTGGTGCTTTCAGAGCAGGCCGACACCGTGCGCTCCGGCATCCAACGCCTCGAAGCGCAGCAGAACTCCGCCGCCGTCGATGAGGCACGTCGTGTCTCATTCGGGCTGGAGCAGGCCCAGGAGCGGATGCGGAGCCTGTACACCCTCGCCAACCAGCGCCTGGCGCTGCTCGGCACCGAGGACGACGACACCATCTCCGCGATCACGGTCACCCAGGACACTATCGACGAGGCAAAGGACGAGATCACACGCATCTCCGAGGGGCTGGGCGACGCGCAGGATGCCGCCGTGCTCGCCAGCCGCGAGGTCGTCGACGCGCGCGCAGAGCTGGACACGCTGGACGTGGACATCGCCGAGCAGAGCGCGCTGGTCTCCCAGTACGACATGCGGCTCAGCTCGTTGCGCGGGAACGCGGATGCCGCGGCATCCGCCCTCGCCGCCGTGCGCGGTGCCGTGGAGCGGCAGGCGAGCGCGTTGGAGGCCGCCCACGTGCGACGACGTGAGGCAGCCGAGGCCTTCGACTCGATCGCCGACGCCGAGGCACCCGAGGGGACGGCCGCGGAGTACGCGGCGGCGTACGACGAGGCGCAGAAGCAGGTCACCGAGGCCGAAGGCGAGCGCGATTCGCTGCGCGAACGACTGCACGAGGCAGAGCGCGAGGCCGACTCGCTGACGGCGAAGGCCGCCGCGCTCGGCAGCGCGCTGGCACTCTCCGGCGGCGCGGCCGAGATCGTGGCATCCGGCGCATCCGGGGTGCGCGGTCTGGTCGGAGACGCCGTGCAGGTGCGCGCCGGCTACGAGGCCGCGATCGCCGCCGTGCTCGGTCCGCTCACCGAAGGCGTGCTGGTCGACGACGTCGCCGCGGCGTTCGATCTGGTCTCCTCCGGGGGAGCGCGCGGAACGGTCGACTTCGTCATCGCCGACTCCGCAGTGGATGCGTCGCCCACCTCACCGGACACCCCGGGGACGGTGTCGGCGGCCGAGGTGGTCGATGCCCCCGCAGGTGTGCGCGGGATCCTGTCCGCGGTGCTGATCGCAGACGACCTCGCGGCGGCCCGTGCCGCGCGCAAGGTGCTCGACGCGCTTTCCGACACGCAGACCACGATCGTCACGAAGACCGGCGAAGTCATCACCGCCCACACGATGCGCGCCGGATCCGGAGAGGCGTCCCGCCTGGAGCTCGCCGCAGAGCGCGATGCGGCGACCGAACGCCTGGCGGACGTGCGGGTGACCGCCACCGAGCTGCGCGACGCGCGCGAAGGCGCCACCGAGCGCGTCGAGGAGACGCGCCGCCGCGCCAAGGAAGCCCTGCGCATGCTGCGCGAGCACGACGCCGAACTCGCCAGTCACGCCGAGCAGGTGAACCGGGTCACGGTGCAGCACGAGGCCGCGATCGCCGAGTGCGAGCGTCTGGAGTCCGGTCTCGCCCAGGCGCAGGCGGCCGTCGCGGATGCCGAGGCCGCCGCCACCCGCGCGCAGGGCGAGCTGGAAGCGTCGGAGTCCGAACCCCGCCCCGTCCTGGACGCCTCTGCCCGCGACGGTCTGCTGGAGGCGTTGGAAGCCGCTCGTGAGGGCGAGGTCCGTGCACGACTGGAGATCGAGACGCTCCGCGAGCGTGTCCGGGCCGCCCAAGCGCGCGTCGCCTCGCTGGAGCGCCAGCGCGCGCAGGAGCGGGATGCTGCGGCCGAGGCCGCGCGTCGTGCCGTCATCCGCCGTGCTCAGCGCGAGGCGGCATCCGCCGTCGCCGAGGAGGTCCCGCGCGTCCTGGACTCGATCGACCGCTCGGTGACCGAGGCGCGCGTCGCGCTGGCTGCCGCGGAGTCCGAACGTTCCGCGCACAACGAGGAGCTGTCGGCCCTGCGCGTGCAGGAGACCTCGCTGCGGGAACGACTGGCAGGCCTCACCGAGAGCGTGCACGGACTCGAGCTGCAGATCCACGAGAAGAAGCTCCACCTGACCAGCCTGCTGGAGCGCGTCGCCTCCGAGCTCGCACTCGACGAAGATATTCTCATTGCGGAATATGGTCCGGATCAGCCGGTTCCACGCGATCCGGGCGCGGAGGAGCAGGACGAGGACACCGAGATCCCCTTCGATCGCCGCATCCAGGAGCGCCGGCTGAAGGATGCTGAGCGCAAACTCGGACAGCTGGGGCGCGTGAACCCGCTCGCACTGGAGGAGTTCGCCGCGCTCGAGCAGCGGCACGCGTTCCTGACCGAGCAGCTGACCGACCTGACCAAGACCCGCCAGGATCTGCTCGCGATCATCGCCGAGCTCGACGAGCGGATGCAGGTGATCTTCGCCGCCGCGTTCGAGGACACCAAGCAGGCGTTCGGCGAGGTCTTCCCGCTGCTGTTCCCCGGCGGTTCGGGCAGCATCTCGCTCACGAACCCCGACGACATGCTCACCACCGGCATCGAGGTGGCCGTCCGTCCGGTCGGCAAGAAGATCGAGCGGCTCTCTCTGCTCTCGGGCGGTGAGCGCTCCCTGGCCGCGGTGGCGCTGCTCGTCGCGATCTTCAAGGCGCGCCCCAGCCCGTTCTACATCCTCGACGAGGTCGAGGCGGCCCTGGACGACGCGAACCTCGGACGACTGCTGACGGTGTTCGAGCAGCTGAGGGAGAACTCGCAGCTGCTGGTCATCACCCACCAGAAGCGCACCATGGAGATCGCGGATGCGCTGTACGGCGTGTCCATGCGGCAGGACGGCGTCTCTGCCGTCGTCGGTCAGCGCGTCGGCGACCGCGCCGCGGCAGCCGTCTGACGGCTGCGTCTCGTCGTCCGGAGCCTCAGCTGCTGTAGCGGCGTGTCGTGGCCTCCGGCGCGCCGACACGCCGCGTGACTCCGGACGACGAAACTGCTCGCCTGGTGTATGCCTCGGTCACAACGCAGCTTCGAAGGCGAGCGCTGCCTCGGCGAAGGCCGGCAGGTCCATCGGCCTGTGCTGGGCGCCGACCAGCACGACATGCTGCGCGCCGTCATCGACCAGCACCTTTGCGATCTGCTCGTACTCGTCGTTCCAGCCGCCGGTCACCACCAGGGTCGGGATGCCGTGCAGCATGCCAGCCCGTACGCCATGACCCCAGGGCAGGTTCGTCTTCGCCCACCTCTCCGCCACAGGATGCTCGCGCTCCCAGGCATCCGGCTCGAACGGTCCGCCGAACATCAGAGGACGCAGGATCGCCCAGAATGCCCTGAGGTCGCCAGGGATGCACTGGCGCAGCGTGCGCCGGTGGCATCCGCCTGTGCGCGTGCTTCCGTGACGATCCCGATGTGCCGTTCGATGGACTCCGCACCCCGGGCGATGTCGTACAGCGCCGGCTCGACCATGACCAGCCCCGCGATCCGCACCCGCCCGGACGCGAGCGCTACGGGCACCGCGCCGATCGAATGCGCGTAGAGGATCACGGGCTCCGAGCCGAAGTCCTGCGCGAGCAGGTGCGCCTGCTCCGAGACCGTCGAAGCGGGCGGAAACGAGACGAACTCGTCGGCCTTCTCACGGGCGCTCGGCCACGCGTCTGCTCCGCGTCTGCCCGCGCCGTGGACGTGCACTCGACGGATGCTCATGCCGACCATCGTAGGCTGGGGGGTATGGCGGAGAAATCGTGGTCCCTCGGTCGCGCACTGCGCGGCATGTTCGTCAAACCCACGATCGATGAGACGACGTGGGAGGACTTGGAGACCGCGCTGATCACCGCGGATTTCGGGCCCGACATCACCGAACAGCTGCTCGATGAGCTGCGCGACAAGGTCGAGAAGTATCGCACGACCGACCCGAAGGACCTGCAGCGCATGCTGCGGGAGACCCTGGAGGAGCGCTTCGCGAAGTTCGACACCACGCTCAAGCTCAGCGAGCGCCCCGCGGTCGTGCTGGTGGTCGGTGTGAACGGGGTCGGCAAGACCACCACCATCGGCAAGTTCACGAAGTTCCTGCGCGGATTCGAGCGCAGCGTTGTCGTCGGCGGTGCCGACACGTTCCGTGCCGCGGCGGTGGACCAGCTCGCCACGTGGGCGCAACGCGGGGGAGCGGCGATCGTCCGTCCCCAGCACGAGGGCCAGGATCCCGCATCCGTGGCGTACCAGACCGTCGAGTACGCGAAGCAGCAGGGCATCGAGATCGCGATCATCGACACCGCAGGGCGCCTGCACACCAAGGGCGGGCTCATGGACGAGCTGTCGAAGGTGCGCCGGGTGGTCGAGAAGCTCGCCCCGATCAGCGAGGTGCTGCTCGTGCTGGACGCCACGACAGGTCAGAACGGGGTGCTCCAGGCCGAGGCCTTCCTGCAGCATGCCGGTGTCACCGGCCTGGTGATCACCAAGCTCGACGGGTCGGCCAAGGGCGGATTCATCCTCGCCGTTCAGGAGCGCACCGGCATCCCGGTCAAGCTGCTGGGCCAGGGCGAGGGCATCGACGACCTCACCGGATTCACTCCGCACGTCTTCGTGCAGTCGCTCGTCGACGCGTAGGACTACCGGACAGACACAGAGGCTGGTTTCATAGCGATATGGCGATCGAACACGACTACTTCGGAGTTCTCTCCTCAGGGCCCGACGGGGCCATCTTCTGGACCGAGCGCGTCGATTTCGGTGACCAGTCCGTGACCGTCGACCTGACCGCGCCGGATCAGGACGATGTGTCACAGGCCGCGCTGGACGTGGCGGCGGGACTGATCGCGGGGATCGAGAACCTGGATGCTGTGGTGCGCCGGGCCATGCTCACCGAGGTCGACGACCGCACCAGTGAGGTCACCGAGTTCATCCTGCAGCAGCAGGAGGCCTACGGGGACGAGCTCGAGGATGTGCTCGTCGACGTGAGCGGCGACGGCCCGGTCGACATCATCCGCTCGCTCAGCCTGATGAGCATGACGATCCTCGTCGACGAGCACGGCGGATCCGATCCGTTCGCAGTGATGGAGTACGCGTTGGATGCGGATGCCACCGACGACGTGCTGCTCGTGAACCTCGCCGACGACGGCACGGTTCAGTCGATCATGAGCGCCGACTAGACCGCCTGCGCGAAGCCCAGGTCCGCACCTTCGGCGATGTGTGCGAGGTGGGCGGGGATCTCCCGTCCCTTCGACTGCATCGACTGAGCCCAGAGCCGCCCGGCGCGGTACGACGAGCGCACCAGGGGACCGGCGAGCACACCCAGGAACCCGATCCGCTCCGCCTCGGCCTTGAACCCGACGAACTCGTCGGGCCTGACCCAGCGCGCCACGGGCAGGTGGCGTGGAGTGGGACGCAGGTACTGCGTGATCGTGATGATGTCGCACCCGGCGTCGTGCAGATCCTGCAGCGCCTCGATGACCTCCGCAGGTTCCTCGCCCATGCCGAGGATGAGGTTCGACTTCGTGATGAGTCCGGCCTCGTGCCCCTGCGTGATCACGTTCAGGGAGCGCTCGTAGGTGAACGCCGGGCGGATGCGACGGAAGATCCGGGGCACGGTCTCGACGTTGTGGGCGAAGACCTCCGGCCGCGCGTCGAAGATCTGACCCAGGTACTCGGGATTGCCGCTGTGGTCGTTCGCGAGCAGCTCGACTCCGGTGTTCGGGTTCTGCGCGTGGATCTGCCGCACGGTCTCGGCGTTCAGCCACGCGCCCGTGTCGGGCAGGTCGTCGCGGGCGACACTCGTCACGGTCGCGTAGCGCAGGCCCATCCGGGTGACGCTCTCCGCGACCCTGCGCGGTTCGTCGACGTCGTAGGCCGCGGGCTTGCCGGTGTCGATCTGGCAGAAGTCGCAGCGCCTGGTGCACTGCGAGCCGCCGATCAGGAACGTGGCCTCACGGTCCTCCCAGCACTCGAAGATGTTCGGGCAGCCGGCCTCCTGACACACCGTGTGCAGGCCCTCCTCCTTCACGAGCGAGTGCAGTGCCTGATACTCCGGGCCCATCTTCGCCTTGGTGCGGATCCACTCGGGCTTGCGTTCGATCGGAGTCTCCGCGTTGCGGATCTCCAGGCGCAGCAGCTTGCGGCCCTCGGGTGCTGCGGCGCTCACGCGGCCACCTCCTGCCCTGACTCGGCGTACTCGGCGGCGAAGGCGTCGGCGACGGCCTGCACGATGTCGGCGGGGGAGACGTCGGCTCCCACGACCTCGCTCACAGTGGTCACACCGGCATCCGTGATTCCGCAGGGGATGATGCCGCTGAAGCCTGCGAGCGAGTTGTCGCAGTTGATCGCGAAGCCGTGCATGGTCACGCCCTGCTGCACGCGCACGCCGATGGCGGCCACCTTGTCCTCGGAGAGAGGCCTGCGCACCCAGACGCCGCTGCGACCCTCGACCTGATAGCCGTCGACGCCGAGTGGCTGCAGGATGCTGATCAGCAGCCGTTCCATGCGGCGCACGTGCGCGACGACGTCCATCGGCTCCTGCAGTCGAACGATCGGGTAGCCGACCAGCTGGCCGGGGCCGTGCCAGGTGATCTTGCCACCGCGGTCCACATCGACCACCGGCGTGCCGTCCTGCGGCCGTTCCTGGGGCTCGGTGCGCTTGCCGGCGGTGTAGACGGCCTCGTGCTCGAGCAGGAGGAGCGTGTCGCGTCGCGCACCGGCGACGACGTCGCGGTGGATGCTGCGCTGCAGCTCCCACCCGTCCAGGTAGGGGACGAAGTCCGGTGCGAGACCGGCGAAGCGGATGTCGAGCATGGGCACTCCCTCGTGACGGGACAGAAGTTGTTGGATGCAGTGCAAGAATAGTGCTGTGAACACCCTACGCCCGTTTCGGGGGCGCGGTGTGTCGGCTCCGGCGGCTACCATGACCTTCATGGCTTCGGAGACTCGCGCAGGACGCCCCCGCGCGTCATCGCGGGAGACCCTCGCCGAGGCGGCCTGCGAGCTGTTCCTCGAGCAGGGGTACGACGCCACGTCGATCGTCGACATCACGCGTCGCGCCGGCGTGAGCCGTTCGAGCTTCTTCAACTACTTCGACTCGAAGAGCGACGTGCTGTGGTCGGGGCTGGATGCGCGCATCGCCGTGGCGTCGGTGGCCCTGGCCGCACTGGGCACGGATGCCGACGGGCCCGCGGTCCGCGCGGCACTCGAACCGATTGTCCAGGACTTCGCCCCCGACCCGCTGGCGCTCGCCCTGCGCAACTCTGCGGCGATGGGCCTCGACTCCGAACTCCTCCGCGACACCGGCCTGCGTCATGCCCGGATCTCGTCCGCGGTCGCAGGCGCCGCCCGCAGCGCCGGCATCGACGACATCCGCGCCGACATCCTCGGCTCCGCGCTGGCCACCGCGGTGCTGTCGTCACTGCGGGTATGGGCCGAGCAGGGCGCCGGTCAGGCCTCGCTCGAAGCGCAGTTCGACGAGGCCCTCCGCAGCATCCACGATCTTCCCTGGGGCTGACGGGACGGACCCCGCCGGGCTCGTCCTCTGCTCAGTCGCGGAAGGGCGTGATCGCCGCACCGATCTCGTTCAGGCGCGACCACAGGCCCTCGTAGCCGCGCTCGATCACGGCGATGTTGCGCAGCACGCTGGTGCCCTTCGAGGCGAGCATCGCCAGCAGCAGGACCACGGCCGGGCGCAGTGCGGGCGGGCAGATCACGTCCGCCGCCGACCACCGGGTGGGGCCGGTGACGTCGAGGCGGTGCGGGTCGCGCAGGCGGATGTCGGCGCCGAGCCGGGTGAGATCGGAGAGGTGGATCGCCCGTCCCTCGTACACCCAGTCGTGGATGAGCGTGGTGCCCTCGGCGCTGGCGGCTATCACCGCGAAGAACGGCAGGTTGTCGATGTTGATCCCGGGGAACGGCATGGAGTGGATCTTGTCGACGGGGGCGTGCATGGTCGATGGATGCACGGTGAGGTCGACCAGTCGCGTGCGTCCGTTGGCGCCCGGGTACTCGGGGGTGAGGTCATACTGCAGGCCCATCTCGGTGAGCACGCCCAGCTCGATCTCCATGAACTCGATCGGCACGCGCTTCACGGTGATCTCCGACCCGGTCACGATGCCGGCGGTGAGCAGGGTCATGGCCTCGACCGGATCCTCTCCGGGCCAGTAGTCGACGTCCTCGTCGATCTCGCTCCTGCCGTGGATGCGCAGGGTGGTGGTGCCGACTCCCTCGATGCGGATGCCCAGCAGCTCCAGGTAGAAGCACAGGTCCTGCACCATGTAGTTCGGGCTGGCGTTGCGGATGACCGTCACGCCGTCGCGGCCGGCGGCCGCCATGATCGCGTTCTCGGTGACCGTGTCGCCGCGCTCGGTGAGCACCACGTGCAGCTCGTCGTCGCCGACCTCGGTCACGGTCGCCCGGTACCAGCCCGTGGTCGCCTCGACCGACAGGCCGAAGCGTCGCAGCGCCAGCATGTGCGGCTCGACCGTGCGGGTGCCGAGGTCGCAGCCGCCCGCGTAGGGGAGGGAGAACTCCTTGTGGCGGCCCAGCAGCGGGCCGAGGAACATGATCACGCTGCGCGTGCGGCGCCCGGCGTCGGCGTTGATCGCGCTGAGGTCGAGCTGCTGGGGCACCCGGATCTCCAGGTCCTCGCCGTTCTCGGACCATACGGCCGAGACGCCGAAGCTGCGCAGCACGTCGAGGATGCGATCGACCTCGACGATACGGGCCACGCGGTGCAGGGTGGTGCGCCCGCGGTTGAGCAGGCTCGCGCACAGCAGAGCGACCGCTCCGTTCTTGCTGGAGTTGACAGTGATCGACCCACTCAGTCGTCGTCCGCCCTGCACGCGGATGTGCTGGCTGGTGCTGGGCTGACCGAGGGTGAGGATCTCGTTGCCCAGCGCGGCGTTGACGCGTGCGAGCAGCTCGAGGGTGAGGTTCTGTCCGCCGCGCTCGATGCGGTTGATCGCGCTCTGGCTGGTGCCGACCCGAGCGGCGAGCTGCGCCTGGGTGAGGTTCTGGGCGACGCGGGCGTCGCGGATCAGGCGGGCTGCGGTGGTCTGCAGCGGCTCCTCCGAATCGGGGGTGCTGTCGCTGCGGGGTGCTGACCGTACGGAATCCATCGTCATGGTCGCAAATATACCGGCTGTGAGATACCAAGGGCGCCGAATTGGCTGATCCGGCATCCTGAGTGCGTTGGCGAGCGCGTGCGCACGTCGTATGCGAGATTCCACCGCGGCGGGCGGCCAGAACGCCTCCCTGCGCTGCGACAGGGCTGTGCTCCCGTAGAATCGAGGGCACCATGGCTACATTTGGCACGCTCTCCGATCGGCTCACCGAGACCTTCCGCAATCTGCGCACGAAGGGAAAGCTGAGCCCCGCCGACGTCGACGGCACCGTCCGCGAGATCCGTCGGGCTCTGCTCGATGCCGACGTCGCTCTCGTCGTCGTGAAGGACTTCACTGCCAAGGTGCGCGAGCGCGCCCTGAGCGACGAGGTCAGCAAGGCGCTGAACCCCGCGCAGCAGGTCGTCCAGATCGTCAACGAGGAGCTCGTCGCGATCCTCGGCGGCGAGCAGCGCCGGCTGGAGTTCGCGAAGACCCCGCCGACCGTCATCATGCTCGCGGGCCTGCAGGGTTCGGGAAAGACGACCTTCGCGGGCAAGCTCGCCCGCCAGCTGCAGGCCGACGGCCACACGCCGCTGCTGGTCGCCGCCGACCTGCAGCGTCCGAATGCCGTGACCCAGCTGCAGGTCGTCGCGGAGCGCGCCGGCGCGACCGTCTTCGCCCCGGAGCCCGGCAACGGCGTGGGCGACCCCGTTCAGGTCTCGAAGGCCGGCGTCGAGCATGCCCGCCGTCAGCAGCACGACGTGGTCATCATCGACACCGCCGGTCGCCTCGGTGTGGACGCCGAGCTGATGAAGCAGGCCTCCGACATCCGCAAGGCCACCGATCCCGACGAGGTCCTGTTCGTCATCGACGCGATGATCGGTCAGGATGCCGTGAACACGGCGAAGGCCTTCCAGGAGGGCGTCGACTTCACCGGTGTCGTGCTCTCCAAGCTCGACGGCGACGCACGCGGTGGCGCGGCGCTGTCGGTGGCATCCGTCACCGGACGCCCGATCATCTTCGCCTCCACGGGCGAGAACCTCGAAGACCTCGAGCCCTTCCACCCCGACCGCATGGCGAGCCGCATCCTCGACCTCGGTGACATCCTGACCCTCATCGAGCAGGCCCAGCAGGCCTTCGACGAGGAAGAGGCCATGAAGATGGCCGAGAAGCTCGCGACCGAGGCCTTCACCCTCGAGGATTTCCTCGACCAGCTTCAGCAGATGAAGAAGATGGGCTCGATGAAGAAGATGCTCGGGATGCTCCCGGGCATGGGCCAGATGAAGCAGCAGCTCGACGACTTCGACGAGAAGGAGATCGACCGCACCGAGGCCATCATCCGCTCTATGACCCCGACTGAGCGCCGCACACCCAAGCTGCTCAACGGCTCGCGCCGCCTGCGCATCGCCAAGGGATCCGGTATGACCGTCACCGACGTCAACCAGCTCGTCCAGCGCTTCGAGCAGGCCGCGAAGATGATGAAGACCGTCGCCCGCGGCGGCACCCCGCAGATCCCCGGCATGGGCCCGATGGGCAAGCCCGGCGCGTCGACCAAGCGCGGCAAGAAGGGCGCCAAGAGCAAGAGCGGCTCCCGTTCCGGCAACCCCGCCAAGCGCGCCGCCGAGAACGCCGGGCTCCCGACGGCCGCCTCCAACCCGACCGGTTCCGGCTTCGGACTCGGTGGCGGTCAGAAGGCTCCGACCGAGGCCGACCTGGCCGAGATCCAGAAGCTCTTCGGCAAGAACTGACTCAGCGCACGTCCTCGTCGACCCAGTCCATCGACTTGGTGACGGCCTTGCGCCACAGGCGCAGCTGACGATCGCGCTCGTCGGCTGCCATAGTCGGCTCCCACCGTCGGTCCTCCTGCCAGTTCGCGGACAGCTCGTCGAGGTCGCTCCAGAAGCCGACGGCGAGCCCGGCGGCGTATGCGGCGCCCAGTGCGGTGGTCTCGGCCACCTTCGGGCGCACGACACTGACCCCCAGCACATCGGCCTGGAACTGCATGAGCGCATCGTTGGCGACCATGCCGCCATCCACCTTCAGTTCCTTCAGCTCCACTCCGGCATCCGCGTTCACCGCGTCCAGCACGTCTCGGGTCTGGAACGCGACGGCCTCCAGCGCCGCACGGGCGATGTGGTTGCGGTTGGCGAAGCGGGTGAGGCCCACGATCGCGCCGCGGGCATCCGGGCGCCAGTAGGGGGTGAACAGGCCGGAGAAGGCGGGGACGATGTAGACGCCGCCGTTGTCCTCCACCAGCGAGGCCAGCTCCTCGACCTCGGGTGCGGAAGAGATCAGACCCAGCTGGTCGCGGAGCCACTGGATCAGCGAGCCCGCGACGGCGATGGAGCCCTCCAGTGCGTAATGGGTCGGGGCGTCGCCGAGCTTGTAGCCGACTGTGGTCAGCAGCCCGTTCTTCGAACGGACGATCTCCTCGCCGGTGTTGAAGATCAGGAAGCATCCGGTGCCGTACGTGTTCTTGCTCTCGCCGGCGCGGAACGCCGCCTGCCCGAACGTCGCCGCCTGCTGGTCGCCCAGGATGCCGGCGATCGGGGTCTCGCGCAGCAGCGACGAGTTCTCCGCCGTGCCGTACACCTCCGACGACGAGCGGATCTCCGGCAGCATCGAGGCCGGCACCCCGAAGGCCTTCAGGATGTCGTCGCGCCACTGCAGCGTCTCCAGATCCATGAACATGGTGCGCGACGCGTTGGTCACGTCCGTGGCATGCACACCGCCGTCCACTCCGCCGGTGAGGTTCCACAGCACCCAGGTGTCGGTCGTTCCGAACATCAGCTCGCCGGCATCCGCCCTCTCTCGTGCTCCGTCGACGTTCTCGAGGATCCAGGCGACCTTCGTGCCCGAGAAGTATGTCGCCAGCGGCAGTCCGACGAACTCGGCGAAGCGATCGATCCCGCCGTCCGCCGCAAGGCGATCCACGATCTCCTGGGTGCGGGTGTCCTGCCAGACGATCGCGTTGTACACCGGCTCGCCCGTCGCACGGTCCCACACCACGGCGGTCTCGCGCTGGTTGGTGATCCCGACGGCGGCGATGTCGTGCCGGGTCAGATGCGCGCGGGTCAGGGCCAGGCCGATGACCTCCTGCACGTTCTGCCAGATCTCCGCCGGGTCGTGCTCGACCCAGCCGGCGCGCGGCAGGATCTGCTCGTGCTCCTTCTGACCGGATGCCACGACGGCACCCGCGTGATCGAAGATGATCGCCCGGCTGGACGTCGTGCCCTGGTCGATCGACAGAACGTACTCGGCCATGCTGCTCTCCTTCAGCGGGACATCGGTGACCCGCATTCTTTCATCGTCGCCTCGGTCGCGCCCGGACCGCGGTCATCCCACGATCTCAGCGGCGCGCGGGAACCTCGAGCGACAGGCCGTGCGCGTCGTTGAGGATCTGGACGGATGCCTCGACCTCCGCGTCGCGGCGGTCGGCATCCCAGCCCATCAGCGGTGCGAGCGCGTCCGCGAGCTCTCCGAGGAGCGCACCCGTCGCGTCGCCCGTGAACGCGATGCTGGTGCGGCGCAGCACGACATCCGCGAGCCGCACGACCATCTCGTTCTCGACCATCCACTCCAGTTCGCGCATCGAGAGCGCGCCGCCTGCGAGCGGCTGATCCTGCCCCTGCTCGATGTGCTGCCACACCTGGGCGGCACGCGTCCCGTATCGGGTGAGGAGCTGATCTCCGCGGGCGGCATCCGCTCCAGGCAGGTTCGTGCGCTTCCATGCGGCACGCGCACGGGTGGTGCGGGGGAAGCCGTGGCCGCCGCCGATCGGCAGTCCCTCGGTCGACACGAAGCGCGTGCGCCCCAGCAGAGCCAGGGTGCGGTCGGCGAGGTGCTCGCCCAGGGCGCGGAAGGTGGTCCACTTGCCGCCGACCAGGCTCAGCATCGGGGCCGCCTGGGTCTCATCGAGCTCGATGCGGTAGTCGCGCGACACGAAGCCGGGCGCGGTGTCCTCATGACGGGGGAGCGGGCGGATGCCGGAGAACCGGTAGATGATCTGGTCGCGGTCCACCTCGATGGCGGGGAACACGTGGCGGATCAGGTCGAAGAAGTAGTCGACCTCCTCCTCGGTGCAGCGCGCAGGCTCACGGGGATCCGCCTCGATGTCGGTGGTGCCGACGAGCACCTTGCCCTTGAGCGGGTAGATGAGCACGATGCGGCCGTCGGAGTGCTCGAAGAAGATCTCGCGCCCCTGGGTCGCCGCCAGCAGTTCCGGGTGATCGAGCACGATGTGCGAGCCCTTGGTCCCGCCCCATGAAGCGGGTCGGCTCGCCGAGCGCGTCGTTGGTGAGATCCGTCCACGGGCCGGAGGTGTTCACGATGACGTCCGCGCGGACGGTGAACTCCTCGGCGGTCTCCCGGTCGCGCAGCGTCACGGAATCGGCATCGCGTCCGACGGCCTCGACGTAGTTCAGCGCGTAGGAGCCGGCGTTCGCGGAGCGGCCGTCCTGCAGCACGTCCAGCGCCAGACGCTCCGGATCGTGCATGGAGGCGTCGTAGTACGTGGCGGTGTACTTGATCTTCGGGTCGAGGTGGGGGAGCTCCGCCAGCGACGAGGTGCGCCCGAGGAAGCGGTGCCGCGGCACGGCGCCGCCGTCGCGCGAGAACGTGTCGTACAGCGTGAGGCCCGCCTTGATGAGCAGCGCGCCGCGCTCCTGAGGCTTGCCGCTGCGGTGCGTCAGGAAGCGGAGCGGAGCGGAGAGGATGCCGGAGAAGGTCGAGTAGATCGGGATCGTCGTCTCGAGGGGCTTGACGTAGTGCGGCGCGATGTGGAGGAGCCCGTTGCGCTCGCGCACGGATTCGCGCACCAGGCGGAACTCGCCGTTCTCCAGGTAGCGGATGCCGCCGTGGATCATGTGGCTGGATGCCGAGGATGCACCGCCGGCGAAGTCCCCGCGATCGACGATCACGGCGTCGACTCCCTGCAGGGCCAGATCGCGGAACAGCGAGATGCCGTTGATGCCCGCGCCGATGATCAGGACGGTGGTCCGCCCCGCATCGCGCACGGTTGCCAGTTCGCTGTCCCGGCGTGACTGCCGTGTGGTGTCGACCATGATCTCTCCCTCGTCCGTGCTTCCTCGACGGTGCTTCCAGCATCCGCCGCATGACAGAATCATGCAAACGGCGTGCACGAATGTGCACGCAGATCCCCGGAGGTGGTCAGGATGACTGCGGATGCCGGTCGGCACGACGCCAGGATGCACGCCGCGCTCACGGCGGCGAAGCTCTACTACCTGCAGGACATGACGATGGATGCCATCGCCACCGAGCTGGAGACATCGCGGTCCTCCGTGTCCAGACTGCTCACGCACGCCAGGGACACCGGACTGGTCGACATCCGCATCAACTCGCCGTTCGAGCGCGTGGGGGAGTTGGAGGAGCAGCTGCGCACCCGCTTCCGGATCGCCGCGCACATCGTGCCGATGTCGGGGATCGTCAGCGACGTCGAGCGCCTGGAACGGGTGGGCCTCACGGCAGGGCGACTGCTCTCGCAGTTCATCGAGTCGAACATGACGGTCGGCATCGCCTGGGGGTCCACGATCAGCACGGTGAGCCGGTCGCTCGTGCAGAAGGAGACCCACGGCACCACATTCGTGCAGCTCAACGGGGCGGGCAACATCCAGACCAGTGGGCTGGAGTACTCCAGCGACATCCTGCAGCGCTTCGGCGCCGCGTTCGGGGCGCAGGTCGAGCAGTTCCCGGTGCCGGCGTTCTTCGACAACCCCGACACCCGCGAGGCGATGTGGCGCGAGCGCAGCACCCGCCGTGTGCTGACGTTCCAGTCCTCGATGGACATCGCCGTGTTCGGCCTGGGTTCCCCGCAGGCCGAGGTACCCAGCCGGGTCTATGTGGGCGGCTATCTCGGCCGCGACGACTACCGGAGCCTGCGCGAGGACGGCGCGATCGGCGACGTGGCGACCGTCTTCTTCCGCGCGGACGGCAGCTGGAAGGACATCCGCCTGAACGCCCGATCGACCGGTCCCGGCCTGGATCGACTGAGGCGCGTCCCGCGGCGGGTCTGCGTGGTCTCCGGCACGGCGAAACTCGGCTCGCTGCGCGCGGCCTTCGCCGCCGGCATCGTCACGGACGTCGTGCTGGACGAGACACTCGCGCGATTGCTCGTCGACGAGCGCTGAGGGGCGGTCTCACTCGACCGAACGCTCCGGACCCGCCCGGAACTCGCGGATCAGATGCTGCACGACCTCCCGCAGGTCGCCGTTCGCCGCATCCGCCGCCTCCAGCTGACGGGCGTAGCTCGCGCCGCCCTGCAGGATGCTGCGGATGCCGTCGAGCTCTCGGGCGCAGCCGAGATCGCGCGCGATGGGCAGCAGATCCTCGACCACTGCGCCGATGTGCTCGCGCACCGGCACCTGGGAGCCGGCGCGATCGACGATGACCCTGGCATCCAGCCCGTACCGGGCGGCGCGCCACTTGTTCTCACGGTGGAACCAGGACTGCAGCGTCGGCAGCTCGCGCCCCTCGTCGAGCTCGCGGGAGAAGAACTCCACCAGGGTCTGGGTGAGCGCGGCGACGGACGCGAGCTCGGTCAGCGTGGACATCCCGTCGCAGGCGCGCACCTCGATCGTTCCCCAGCGCGGAGCGGGGCGGATGTCCCAGCGGATCTCGGACGGGTCGGCCATCACCCCGGTGCGGGTCATGTCGTCGACGAAGGACTCGAACTCCGACCAGGTCTCGATCGCCCACGGCAGCCCCGCGGTGGGCAGCTGCTGGAAGACGAGCGAGCGGTTGGAGGCGTAGCCGGTGCGCTCACCCGCCCAGTACGGGCTCGACGCGGACAGCGCCTGCAGATGGGGGAGGAACGCCGACAGCGCGCCGATGATCGGCAGCACCTTGTCGCGGTCGTCGATTCCGACGTGCACGTGGATTCCCCAGATCATCATGTTCCGCCCCCACCACTGGGTGCGCTCGATGAGCTTGTGATAGCGCGTCTTGTCGGTGACGCGCTGGTTGAACCACTGCGCGTACGGGTGGCTTCCGGCCGACAGCAGCTCGATTCCGGCGGGATCGGTGGACCGGCGCACGGCGGCGATCGCCGCGGCGATGTCCTCCACCGCATGCGAGACGCTGCTGCCGACGCCGCTGGTGACCTCGATGGTGTTGGTGAGCAGCTCGCCGGTGACCGTGTACCGCTGCGGCGCGCTCTCCTCCTCGAGAAGGGTCAGCAGCTCCGGGGCGCGCCCGACCAGGTCTCCCGTGACGGGATCGGCGAGCATGACCTCCCACTCCAACCCGACGGTGGAGCGCGGAGACGAGGCGAATTCGATCGGCACGGGCACATTCTGACACGCGGCAGGCCGCCGAACCGCGCGTCGTGTCGCGTCGTTTCGCGGTGTGCGCCGAGATCTGGCAGAATGAAGGGTCGGAAGGCTGCTCGACCCTCTAATCCAGCATCCCTCCCCCCCTCAGAGCTTCCGCCGGGTGTGCACCCCACGCTCCAGGCGTCGTTCATCTTCCTTTCCACACCATTCAGGAGAATCGTGGCTGTCAAGATCCGTCTCAAGCGCTTCGGCAAGATCCGTGCGCCCTACTACCGTGTCGTCGTCGCCGACTCCAAGACCAAGCGCGACGGTCGCGTGATCGAGGAGATCGGCAAGTACCACCCGACCGAGCAGCCCTCGTTCATCGAGATCGACTCGGAGCGCGCGCAGTACTGGCTGTCCGTCGGCGCGCAGCCGACCGAGCAGGTCGCCGTGCTGCTCAAGCTCACGGGCGACTGGGGCAAGTTCAAGGGCGACAAGGACGCGAAGTCCACCGTCCAGGTCAAGGAGCCCAAGGCTCCCTTCGAGATCGACGCGGCCAAGAAGTCGGTCGTCAAGCCCAAGATCGAGAAGAAGGAGACTCCTGCTGAGGAGGCTCCTGCCGCTGCTGACGCGGAGGCCGCTGAGGCCCCCGCCGCCGACGCAGAGTAATCCGCCGTGCTCGCCGCCGCGCTCGAACACATCGTCAAGGGGATCGTCGATCACCCGGAGGATGTCCGCATCACCGCATCCGAATCGCCCCGGGGCGATCTGCTCGAGGTGCATGTGCACCCGGATGACCGTGGTCGCGTGATCGGGCGCGGCGGCCGCACAGCCAAAGCGCTGCGCACCCTCATCGCCGCCCTCGCCGACGGACGTCGTGTCCGCGTCGATGTCGCGGACGACTGACGTGGCCAGCGAGAAGAACCAGCTTCGCGTCGGCCGCCTGCTCAAGGCGCACGGGCTCAAGGGCGCGTTCAAGCTCGAGCTGTACACCGACAATCCCGAGCGCCGTTTCGTACCGGGTGCCGAGTTCACGCTGCAGGTGCCGGAGGCATCCGCGTGGCACGGCAAGACCGTCACGATCCGCGAGTACCGGGTGATGAACGGCAACTCGGTCGTCTTCCTCGACGGAATCGACGACCGCAGCGCCGCAGAGACCCTCGTCCGCGCCATCCTCTGGATGGATGAGGACGACGAGGTCGAGGACGACGCCTGGTACTCGCACCAGCTGATCGGGCTGGATGTCGTCCGCGACGACGTCGTGCTCGGCCAGATCCTGCGCGTCGAGCACATGCCCGCCCAGGACCTGCTGATCGTCAAGACCGACACCGCAGAGGTCATGGTCCCGTTCGTGGAGGCCATCGTGCCCTCGGTCGACATCGCGGCCGGACGAGTGATCGTCACCCCGCCGCCCGGGCTGTTCGAGGAGCTTCCGGCTCCGGATGCCGCCGCTTCCGACGACACCTCCGCCGCATCCGACTGAGCATGCGTCTCGACGTCGTCTCGATCTTCCCGTCGTACTTCGACGGGTTGACGCTGTCGCTGCTCGGCAGGGCGCAGGAGACCGGCATCCTGGACCTGAATGTCCACGACCTGCGGGACTGGGCGCACGATCGGCATCGCACCGTCGACGACACGCCCTACGGCGGCGGCGCCGGCATGGTCATGAAGCCCGAGCCCTGGGGCGAGGCGCTCGACCAGCTGGCCTCTTCCGGGAATGGGTCCCTGAGCTTGTCGAAGGGCGCGCCCACCATCATCTTCCCCTCGCCCGCGGGCGAGGTGTTCACTCAGGCGACCGCCCGCGACCTCGCGACCCGCGAGCACCTGATCTTCGGCTGCGGACGCTACGAGGGCATCGACGAGCGCGTCTTCGAGTACGCCGCATCGCTGGGCGAGGTGCGTCTGATCAGCCTCGGCGACTATGTGCTCAACGGGGGAGAGGTCGCCGTCATGGCGATGGTCGAGGCGATCGGCCGACTGATCCCCGGTGTCGTCGGCAACCCCGAGAGCCTCGTCGAGGAGTCGCACGAGGACGGCCTGCTCGAGTACCCCTCGTTCACGAAGCCCGCGATGTGGCGCGACCGCGAGGTGCCGCCGATCCTGCTCAGCGGCAACCACGGCGCGATCGCCGCATGGCGCCGCGACCAGCAGCTCGAGCGCACGCGCGCGCGTCGTCCCGACCTGCTCGACTGAGCGCCACCGCGCCGGCGAAAGCAGCCGTGTCAGTCGACGCCGAGGAACGACCGGTCGGTGAGCACGATCGGGCCGTCCTTCGTGACAGCCACGGTGTGCTCCGAGTGCGCCCCGCGAGAGCCGTCGGCGCTGCGCAGCGTCCAGCCGTCGGCATCCGTGCGCAGCACATCGGTGGTGGCCAGGAACCAGGGCTCCAGGGCGAAGACCAGGCCCTCGCGCAGCGGGAACCCGCGGCCTGCGCGGCCGTCGTT
This sequence comes from Microbacterium sp. W4I4, assembly GCF_030816235.1. Lineage (NCBI taxonomy): Bacteria > Bacillati > Actinomycetota > Actinomycetes > Micrococcales > Microbacteriaceae > Microbacterium > Microbacterium sp. W4I4. The sequence goes on along the minus strand of NZ_JAUSXT010000001.1, from coordinate 662,041 downwards.
CGGCACATGCGGGTCGCCGTGCATGATGCGCCCGACGCCGTGACCGCCGAAGTCGGTGTTGATCGAGTAGCCCTCGCCGTGCGCGACGGCGGCGACGGATGCCGAGATGTCGCCGATCCTGTTGCCGATGACGGCCGCCTCGATCGCCGCGTCCAGGGCGCGCTCGGTGGTGTCGATCAGGCGCAGGTCCTCATCGCGCGGCGTACCGACGACGAACGAGACCGCCGAGTCGGCGACCCAGCCGTCCACGGAGACGGCGAAGTCCAGAGAGACCAGGTCGCCGTCGCGCAGCGTGTAGTCGTGGGGGAGGCCGTGCAGCACCGCGTCATTGATCGAGGTGCAGATGACCTTTCCGAAGGGCCCGTTTCCGAACGACGGCGCGTAGTCGATGTAGCAGGACTCCGCCCCGGCCTTGCGGATGAGCTCGTGCGCATGGCGGTCGATCGAGAGCAGGTTGGTGCCCACTTTCGTCTCGTCGCGCAGCGTCGCCAGCGTCTCGGCGACGAAGCGGCCTGCGGCTCGCATCTCGTCGATCTCGGCCGGAGTGCGCAGTTCGATCATGGGGAAGATCCTCTCGTCAGCATCCATTCTCCCCGATGCGCGCACCTCAAGCTCACAGCGAACCCCTGACCCGGGCCGTGCTCGCAGACGTAGTATCGGATCATGTGGTTGCGTCAGGCGTTCTTCCGGTGGCTCCTGCCGGCGGCCTTCGTGCTGCCGCTGTGGATCTTCATCGGCTGGGCGATCTTCGGCCAGAACGCCTGGGCCCTGCTGTGGGTGCTCGTCATGGCGATGCCGGCGGTCTTCGCGGGCCAGCTGGTCCTCACCCTGCTGACGCGCTCGCGTCCGTCCGTGCGCGCAGAACGCGCGCTGTCCTGGTGGGACGTCGCCGGATTCATGGTCTGGCATGTGCTGACGATCGCTGTCGGGCTGTTCCTCGACGGCGGCTTCGGCTGGCTGCTGACCGGCGCGATCATCGCCGCGATCGGTCTGTTCTGGCTGCAGCTCTGGCAGCTCTGGAACGAGGCAAGAGGCGCCGGCGTGCGCATCCGCGAGACGGTGAGCTGGAGCACAGCACCCCGGATGGACGGTCCGCGGGCGCAGGCGGAACCTGACGTGATCGTGCTCGAGGAGCATCGTCGGCGCGACTGAGCGCGGGGGTGGTTCGCTCTTCGCCCGATCCATGGCAGAATGGATGCTTGTGCCGTAATCCGGTTCTGCCTCAGGGGAGCCCGCGGACGCCTTGCGCGCCGCTCGACACACACCCGTTCTTGTTCCTTTGAATTCATGTACCCGACCTGTGGCGGGTGCAGAGAGAGACGATCATGCAGATCCTTGACGCCGTCGACGCGGCATCGCTCCGTTCCGACATTCCTGACTTCAACCCCGGTGACACCGTCAAGGTGCACGTGAACATCACCGAGGGCAGCCGTTCGCGTGTCCAGGTGTTCCAGGGCGTCGTCCTCGGTCGCCAGGGCGACGGTGTGCGCGAGACGTTCACCGTCCGCAAGATCAGCTTCCAGGTCGGCGTCGAGCGCACCTTCCCGGTGCACTCGCCGGTGCTCGAGCGCATCGAGGTCGTCACCCGCGGTGACGTGCGTCGCGCGAAGCTGTACTACCTGCGCAACCTGCGCGGCAAGAAGGCGAAGATCAAGGAGAAGCGCGGCTGACGCGCATAACCCTCATGGAACCCCGGGACACTCGTCCCGGGGTTCTGTCGTTCGTCCCCGGATGTGCGACGCTGGTAGCTGCCGTCATCGTGCGGCGGGAAGAAGAAGAGAGTGCAGATGACAGCCGACGCCGCCGAAACCGCGGATAATCCGCCCCGGCGGCGAGGGGCGCTGGCATTCCTGCGGGACGTCATCGTGATCATCCTCATCGCGGCGCTCGTGTCCTTCGTCGTCAAGACCTTCGTCGTCCGATCCTTCTACATCCCGTCCGGGTCGATGGAGCGCACACTGCTGATCAACGACCGCATCCTCGTCGATGAGCTCACACCACGCTGGGCGGGGTACGAGCGCGGTGACGTCGTCGTCTTCGAGGATCCGGGCGGCTGGCTGCCTCCCGCCCCGCAGCGGCCCGCACAGCCCCCGCTCGTCGCGGCGACTGACTGGGTGCTCACCTTCGTGGGGCTGTCGACGTCGGATGCGCAGAACCACCTCGTCAAGCGAGTGATCGGCCTCCCCGGCGATCACATCGTGTGCTGCAACGCGCTCGGGCAGATCACCGTCAACGGATCGCCGATCGACGAGCTCTCCTACCTCAACCTTCCTCAGGGCGACACCGCTGCATCCAACTCCGACTTCGACGTGACCGTTCCGGCGAACTCGATCTGGGTGATGGGCGACAACCGTGATCGCTCTCAGGATTCGCGCGCCCACCAGGAGCTGCCCGGCGGCGGCTTCGTGCCGTTGGACGACGTCGTCGGACGCGCGTTCCTGACGACCTGGCCGCTGGATCGGTTCGGGCTCATCGACACGCACGACGAGGTCTTCCGAGCGGTGCCGGAGCCGAGATGACCGTCGTCGCGCCCACCCTGCGGCTGGAGCGGATGCTGCTGAAGGAGTGCGATCTGATCATCGCGCTCGACGAGGTGGGGCGCGGAGCGCTGGCAGGACCGGTCGCGGTCGGTGCCGCGGTGATGGATGCCGCGGGGGCTCGCCGCCGGGTGCCCGAGGGGCTGCGCGATTCGAAGCTCATCACGGAGCCCCGTCGGCCCGCGATGGCCGAGCGCGCCCGCGACTGGGTGATGGCGTCCGCCGTCGGCTGGGCGAGCGCTGCGGAGATCGATCAGGTCGGCATCATGCGCGCGCTCGGCCTCGCGGCCTCCCGCGCCGTGCAGGGCGTCGTCGACCTCGGTGCCTCCTTGGACCGGACCCTGGTCGTGCTCGACGGCAATCACGACTACGTGTCACGGGTGCATCCCGAGCCGCTGACCGTCCGCACAGTGGTCAAGGGCGACCGCGACTGCGCCTCGGTCTCGGCGGCCTCGGTCATCGCGAAGGTGGCCCGTGACGACCTGATGGTGAGCCTGCACCCCGATCATCCCGACTATCAGTGGGACCGCAACAAGGGCTATGCCAGCCTCGAGCATCGTCGTGCGATCAGCGAGCGGGGCCTGTCCCCGCTGCACCGCGCATCCTGGGCGATCGCCGATGCTCCGACTCTCTTCTAGACTGGGACCACCATGGATGAAGATTCCTTCGACGACTACGACCGCGAACTCGAACTCGCCCTCTTCCGCGAGTACCGGGATGTGGTGGCGCAGTTCCAGTTCGTCGTCGAGACGGAGCGCCGGTTCTACCTGGCCAACGAGGTCAACGTCGTCCGTCGCGACACCGAGAACGACTTCTACTTCGAGATCTCGATGAAGGACGTGTGGGTGTGGGACATCTACCGCGCCGACCGGTTCGTGAAGGCCGTGCGCGTGCTGACGTTCAAGGACGTCAACGTCGAGGAGCTGCAGCGTCGCGAGTTCGAACTGCCCGACGAGCTCTCGCTCGACGGCAAGTGACCCCACTGGTTTCCACATCTCACTGATTCCGGTGAGTTCTCCCCAGACGCTGTGATCTGAGCCTCTCGGCGTCGGTGCGGCCCGTCAGGCTGTCGTCATGGCAGCGAAAGACGTGTTGGGGAGGGCCGGCGAGGAGCGCGCCGCCGAGTACCTGAGAACCCGCGGGTACGCGATCCTGGATCGCAACTGGCGATGCGATCAGGGCGAGATCGACATCGTGGCGACCGTGGACGATGCGCTGTGCATCGTCGAGGTCAAGACCCGGCGCACCGATCTGTACGGGCATCCGTTCGAGGCGGTGGACGAGCGCAAGCGGCGCCGCCTGTGGCGTCTGGCTTTCGCCTGGTCGGCAGCCCATCCGGATGCTGCGCGCAGACGCCGGCTGCGGCTGGAGGTCGTGGGGCTGATCGGAGCGGATGCCGAGACCGCCCGACTGGAGCACCTGGTGGACCTGCTGTGAGCACGGCGCGCACCTGGGCCGTCGCGCTCACCGGCGTCGACGGCCACATGGTCGAGGTGGAGGCCGACTTCTCCACCCAGACACCGGACTTCAAGATCATCGGGCTGCCGGACAAGGCGCTCGGCGAGGCCGTCCAGCGGGTGTGGAATGCATGCAGCAATGCCGGCCTGGACGTGCCTCGACGGCGGTTGACGGTCAACCTGTCGCCCGCCAGTCTGCCCAAGCACGGCTCGGGGTTCGATCTGAGCATCGCCGTCGCGACGGCCGCGGCCGGCGGGGTGCTGCCTCCCGAGGCGATCCGCTCCACGGTGCACATCGGGGAGCTCGGGCTCGATGGCAGGCTCCGACCTGTGCCCGGGGTGCTGCCCGCCGTCTACGCCGCCGCACGTGCAGGTTTCGAGCGTGTCATCATCCCGTACGCGAACGCCGCCGAAGCGGCGCTGGTGCCGGGGATCGAGGTGCGGGCGGCGGCGTCGCTGGGGGAGGTCGCGGCGCTGCACGGTGCCGAAGTGGAGGTGCCCGAAGTCGAGCCGGTCGGGATGCCCGCGCAGGACGGCGATGCCGGAGCGACCGCGCTCGACCTGGCGGATGTCGTGGGTCAGGAGGAGGCCGTGGATGCTCTGATCATCGCCGCCGCTGGAGGACACCACATGATGCTCAGCGGTCCGCCGGGTGCGGGCAAGACCATGCTGGCGCGGCGGCTGCCCGGCATCCTGCCGCTGCTGGATGATGCCGAGGCCCTCGAGGTGGCCGCCATCCGCTCGCTCGCGGGGGAGCCGGTGCTGGCGCTCGACACCGTCGCGCCGTTCGTCGCGCCCCACCACAGTGCATCCTCGGCTGCTCTTGTGGGCGGCGGATCCCGGGTCGCCCGACCGGGAGCCATCGTCCGAGCGCACCGCGGCGTGCTCTTCCTCGACGAGACGCCGGAGTTCCAGCGAGTCGCACTGGATGCACTGCGACAGCCCCTGGAATCCGGACGGATCGAGGTGCATCGAGCAGGATTCACCGCCAGTTATCCGGCGAGGTTCCAGCTGATCCTGGCGATGAATCCGTGTCCGTGCGGAAACTACGGGGTGCGGGGAGCGGAGTGCACCTGCCCGCCGATGGCCATCCGCCGCTATGCGTCGCGGCTGTCCGGGCCGCTGCGCGACCGGATCGACATCGATCTGCAGGTAGCGCGGGTCGCTGCGTCGCGCGCGACTTCGGGAGAGCGTTCGGCGACCACATCCGCCGTCGCCCGCAGCGCCGTGCTCGCGGCGCGGGAGGCTGCCGCAGAACGCTGGCGCGGCTCGCCCTGGCGCGTGAACGGCGAGGTGCCGGGGGAGCGGCTCCGACACGGAGCGCTTCGGCTGCCCGCGGCCGCACGCGCGCCACTCGATCGTGCCCTGGAACGCGGCACCGTCACCCTCCGGGCGTACGACCGCGTGCTGCGCATCGCGTGGACAGCGGCCGACCTGGCGGGGCTCACCTCGCCCGGCATCGAAGAGCTCGGGCGGGCTCTGTTTCTCAAGAAGGGCCTGCTGGCATGAATGCGGTGGTGATCAGGATGCTGGATGACGACAGGCTGCTGCCGACGGCGTCGCGACTGCGGCCGGACGCTGCCCCCGAGGAGACGCTCGCACGGGTGGCGTGGTCGGTGCTCGTGGAGCCGGGCGACGGTGTGGCGGGTGCCCTCATCGCCGAGCACGGGGCTATCCGCGCTCTGGAGATGGCCGTGGGGGAGATGGGGGAGTCGGGCCTGCTGGTGCCGGGCTCGATCTCGCCGCGGCAGCTCGCCGAGGCACAGGCGCGTTGGAGTCCGAGGGCGCGCAGCCAGGCCGTGTGGGACGCGATGGAATCCTGCCTGGTGATCGGAGGACGGCTGCTGCTGCCGGGAGACGATCTGTGGCCCGCCGGCCTCGAGGACCTCGGCGTGCACGCACCCGTGGTGCTCTGGGCGCGAGGTGACCTGGGCAGGTGCGTCGGTCGGCGGACCGCGTCGATCGTCGGGGCTCGTGCGGCCACCGCCTATGGCGAGTCCGTCGCGGCCGAGCTGGCCGGCGACCTCGCCGCCGGCGGCGTGGTCATCATCTCCGGCGGCGCGTATGGCATCGACGGCGCCGCACACCGCGCAGCGCTGGGGGCGGGCGGCACGACGATCGCCTTCCTGGCCGGCGGGATCGACCGTGCCTACCCGGTCGGGCACCAGCAGCTGTTCGACCGGATCCGCGCCGGTGGCGCGGTGCTCAGCGAGGTGCCCTGCGGGAGCGCGCCCACCAAATGGCGGTTCCTGCAGAGAAACAGACTCATCGCCGCGGCCGGCGCGGCCACGGTGGTCGTCGAGGCCGGCTGGCGCAGCGGATCCCTCAACACGGCAGGGCACGCCGCGGCGCTCGGGCGACCGCTGGGGGCCGTCCCCGGCCCCATCTCGTCGGCCGCGTCCGCCGGATGCCATCGACTGCTGCGCGAATACGACGCGGTGTGCGTCACGAGCGCGCAGGAGGTGCGCGAACTGTGGCAGGACGGTGCCGACGACGTCGCGACCTCGATGCCGGTGAGTCCGGATCAGGTCCGCCTCCTCGACGCGGTCAGCACCCGCACACCCCGTGACGTGAACGAGATCGCACGGCTGAGCGGACTCGCGGAGGCCAGGGTGCGCAGCCTGCTGGGGCTGCTCGACCTCGACGGCCTCGTCGAGCACGTGCCGGACGGCTGGCGACGCACCTCCTGACGCACCACGGCGCGGCAGCGCTCTCGGCGCGGGAAGGCGCCGGGAGGCGCCGGGCGCGGCATCCTGGAGTCATGAGGTTCTCGGAGGCCGCCGACGCGTTCACGACGCATCTGGCGCAGGTGCGTCGCCTGTCGCCGTCGACCGTCCGCGCGTACCGCTCCGACCTCGCCGACCTCGGGCGGGCCACCGGCGACATCGAGATCGCAGACATCGATCTCGAGGCGCTGCGCGACTGGCTCTGGCAGGCGACGCAGCGCGGCGACGCGCGCTCCACCATGGCGAGGCGGGCGGCCGCCGTGCGCTCCTTCTTCTCCTGGGCCCACGATGCGGACATGGTCGCCCTCGACCCGAGTCTGCGTCTCATCACGCCGCGACGCGCGAAGACACTTCCCGTCGTGGCGTCCGCCGACGGCATGCGGACGCTGCTGGAGGACCAGCGCGCCGCCGCCTCGGGCGGCGACCCGGTCGCGCTGCGCGATCATGCTCTGCTCGAACTGCTGTACGCGGCCGCGATCCGCGTCTCGGAGCTCTGCGGGATCGACGTCGACGACCTCGACCTTCAGCGCCGTACCGTACGGGTGCTCGGCAAGGGGGCCAAGGAGCGCGTCGTCCCGTTCGGCGCCCCTGCGGCCGAGGCACTGGGCGCGTTCCTGACGCGGGGTCGCCCGACCCTGCTCGCCCGCGCCGAGAAGGCGACACCCGCGCTCTTCCTCGGCGCCCGCGGCGCGCGCATGGGACCCCGAACCGCGTACACCGTCGTCGCCCGGGTCCTCGGACCCATCGTCGGCGCGGAGCACGTCGGCCCCCACGCCCTGCGGCACTCCGCCGCGACCCACCTGCTCGACGGAGGCGCCGACCTGCGCGCGGTGCAGGAGATCCTCGGACATGCCAGCCTCGGCACGACCCAGATCTACACGCACGTGTCCGCCGAGCGCCTCACCGCCAGTTATCGACTCGCCCACCCGCGGGCGTGACGCCGACCGTACTCGCGGTCAGCTCGCGCAGCACGGAAGCAGGATCGCCCGCGGCGGCGTCCCGAACAGTCCACGCGGATTCACGTACACGTCATCCACCCGCACCCCGACATGCAGGGTGCCACGCGGCGCGTGACCTCCGTCGGCGAGCACGCCGAGGACATCACCCGCGGTCACCACGTCGCCGGGGGAGAGATCGGATGCCACGGGCTCCAGAGTCGTGACATAGCCGCGACCGTGATCGATGGTGATCAACGGGCGGTCGACGACGGTGCCGCGGAACGCGATCACGCCGTCCGCCGGGGACTGCACCTGAGAGCCGGGCTCCGCCGCCACATCCATCCCACGATGCCCCGGCCCGTAGTCATGGGCCGGTGCGCGGAACGGAGCGATCACCAGCCGCTGACCGTCCGTGGGCCACACCCACGGGTAGCCGGGTGCGGAGTCACCTGGCGTCGCCTCGCCGGCGCGGATGAGCTCACCGGTGACGGCCGTCGCGCGGTCTGCCGATCCGCCCAGCAGCAGCCCCATGGCGATGCCGAGCGCCAGCACCGACAACCGCCGATGCCGTCGTCCGCGCCACCCGATGAACGCCGTCATCCCACCACACTGGCAGTCGAGCCGGTCGCTGAGGGCTCGGGAATCCGGCATCCGTGGACAACCCGTGACCGGCACGGAATGTGCAGGGTGAAGCGTGCTCCGACGGCGGTTCGCGTGCGCCGCCATCCTGTACACTGGAGGAGCACCCCGAAATCGGGGTGACTACGCGTGCCCAGAGCGACCACGGTCGCGGCATCCCACTCCCACAGGTCCCGTTCGAAGAACGGGCGGGTGTGCGCCGGGCACCAGGAATGCCGATCACTCGATCGGCGACATAACCTCAACGACGCGACAGCGTCAGAACAAGGAGACGACCATGGCTGTGGTCACCATCCGCCAGCTGCTCGACAGCGGCGTGCACTTCGGACACCAGACCCGTCGGTGGAACCCGAAGGTGAAGCGCTTCATCCTCACCGAGCGCAGCGGCATCCACATCATCGACCTGCAGCAGTCGCTGGGCTACATCGACTCGGCCTACGACTTCGTCAAGGAGACCGTCGCCCGTGGTGGCACGATCCTCTTCGTCGGCACCAAGAAGCAGGCTCAGGAGATCCTCGCCGAGCAGGCGACCCGCGTCGGCCAGCCCTTCGTGAACCAGCGCTGGCTCGGTGGACTCCTCACCAACTTCCAGACCATCGCCAAGCGTCTGGCCCGCATGAAGGAGCTCGAGGAGCTCGACTACGAGACCCCCTCGGTCTCGGGCTTCACCAAGAAGGAGCTGCTGCTCAAGAAGCGCGAGCTCGACAAGCTGCACAAGTCGCTCGGCGGCATCCGCAACCTCACCAAGACGCCGTCCGCCCTGTGGGTCGTCGACGCCAAGCGCGAGCACCTCGCGATCGATGAGGCCAAGAAGCTCGGCATCCCGGTGATCGGCATCCTCGACACCAACGCCGACCCGGACGACTTCCAGTACCCGATCCCCGGCAACGACGACGCGATCCGCTCCGTCTCGCTGCTGACCCGCATCATCGCCGACGCCGCGGCCGAGGGCCTGCAGCAGAAGCACAACCCCGAGTCGGGCGACGCCGAGCCGCTGGCCGAGTGGGAGAAGGAGCTCCTCGAGGGCTCTGACGCTCCTGCCGCCGAGACCGAGGCTCCCGCCGCCGAGGCCACCGAGGCTCCCGTCGCTGAGGAGACCGTCGAGGCTCCCGTCGCTGAGGAGACCGTCGAGGCTCCCGCCGCCGAGGAGACCGTCGAGGCTCCGGCCGCTGAAGAGGCACCGGCCGAGGCCGCTGCTGACTCAGACGCCAAGTAAGCACACCGCACACCCGCACAGATACGAAGCAAGGAGCCACCACACATGGCCAACTTCACCATCGCCGACATCAAGGCGCTGCGCGAGCAGCTCGGCACAGGAATGGTCGACACCAAGAAGGCGCTCGAGGAGGCTGACGGCGACGTCGAGAAGGCCACCGAGATCCTGCGTCTGAAGGGTGCGAAGGGCAACGCGAAGCGCGCCGACCGCTCCACCAGCGAGGGCCTCATCGTCGCTCGGGAGACCGAGGGTGCCGTCACGCTGATCGAGCTCGCCTGCGAGACCGACTTCGTCGCGAAGAACGAGCGCTTCATCACGCTCGCCGACAAGGTGGCGGACGCCGTCGCCGCTGTCGGTGCAGACTCCGTCGAGGCTGCACTCGCAGCTCCCGCCGGTGACCAGACCGTCGAGCAGCTCATCTCCGATGAGGCTGCGATCATCGGCGAGAAGGTCGAGCTCCGCAAGGTCCGCACCGTCAAGGGCGAGGGCCTCTCGGCCTACCTGCACCGCACGAGCAAGGACCTGCCGCCGCAGATCGGCGTCGTCGTCGCCTACACGGGTGACGACGCCGAGACCGCTCGCAGCATCGCGCAGCACATCTCGTTCGCGAACCCGTCCTACCTGACCCGCGAGGACGTCCCCGCGGCAGATGTGGACAAGGAGCGTGAGATCGTCACCGAGATCTCCCGCAACGAGGGCAAGCCCGAGGCCGCACTGCCGAAGATCGTCGAAGGTCGCGTGACCTCGTTCTTCAAGCAGGTCGCCCTGCTCGAGCAGGACTACGCCAAGGACAACAAGCTGTCCGTGAGCCAGGTCGCGAAGGATGCCGGTATCACCGTCACCGACTTCGCCCGGTTCAAGGTCGGCGCGTAACACCTGAGAAGGGGTTCGGATCCATTCGATCCGAACCCCTTCTGCATGCCCAGACCAGGCTGAGGCACTATCTTGAAACCGGACGAGAGGACACACCCCATGACCGAAAGCACAGGACGCCGCCGCGTTCTCCTCAAGCTCTCCGGCGAAGCGTTCGGGGGCGGCCAGCTCGGCGTGAACCCTGATGTGGTCGGCCAGATCGCCCGTGACATCGCCGCCGCGGTGGACAGGGTCGAGATCGCCATCGTCGTCGGCGGCGGCAACTTCTTCCGCGGAGCCGAGCTCAGCCAGCGCGGAATGGACCGCGGCCGCGCAGACTACATGGGCATGCTCGGCACCGTGATGAACGCGCTCGCCCTGCAGGACTTCCTCGAGCAGGCGGGTGCGGCCACGCGCGTGCAGTCCGCGATCTCGATGACCCAGGTCGCCGAACCGTACATCCCGCTGCGCGCGGAGCGGCACATGGAGAAGGGACGCGTCGTGATCTTCGGCGCCGGCGCGGGCCTGCCCTACTTCTCCACCGATACGGTGGCCGCCCAGCGCGCGCTGGAGATCGGTGCCCAGGAGGTGCTCGTCGCCAAGAACGGCGTCGACGCGATCTACACCGCCGACCCCCACAAGGACGCCACGGCCGAGCGCATCGAGCGGGTCACGTATCGCGACGCGCTGCAGCGCGGTCTCAAGGTCGTCGACTCGACGGCTTTCAGCCTCTGCATGGACAACGCCATGGACATGCGCGTGTTCGGCATGGAGCCGGCGGGCAATGTCACCCGGGCGCTGCTGGGCGAGCCGATCGGCACGCTCGTCACCGCCTGAGCGCCCTGTCGCTCACTGTCCGTGCGCCCGCGCCGGATAGAATCATCTGAAACCCCTGATGTTAGGAGCCCCCGTGATCGCGGATGTCCTCACCGACACCACCGGACGCATGGCGCGTGCGGTCGAAGCTGCCAAGGAGGACTTCACCACGGTCCGCACCGGCCGCGCCAACCCGCAGATGTTCCAGAAGGTGATGGTGGACTACTACGGTTCGCCGACTCCGCTCGCGCAGCTCGCGTCGCTCGCCAACCCCGAGGCGCGATCGCTCATCGTCACGCCGTACGACAAGTCGGCGCTCCGTGCGATCGAGCAGGCGATCCGCGACATGCCCAACCTGGGTGCGAACCCCACCAACGACGGCAACATCGTCCGTGTGACGATGCCTGAGCTGACGATGGAGCGCCGCAAGGAGTACGTCAAGCTCGTGCGCACCAAGGCCGAGGACGCGAAGGTCCGCGTACGCGGCATCCGTCGCAAGGCCAAGGACGAGCTGGATGCGCTCAAGGACGAGGTCGGTGAGGACGAGGTCGCACGCGGCGAGAAGGAGCTGGATGCTCTGACCCGCCAGCACGTCGACGCCATCGACGACGCCCTCAAGCGCAAAGAGGCAGAGCTCCTCGAGGTCTGATCGGCATGTCCGGCGAGAACCACTCCGAGGATCGACGCCCGGCCGCGCAGGAGCCGCGCCGGGACGTCGGCCCGGCGTCGCCTGCCGACGCGGATGCGCAGGCGCACGACGCCGAGGACGTCGCGACCCCCGTGCGCGGTGTTCCCCGGCCGGCACCCGACCCGGTGCCGCTCGCAGACAGCGCCTTCCCCGCGTTCGACGCGTCACAGGTGCCGCCTCGTCCTGCCGTTCCCGGTGCTGCGGACTCTGCCGGGCGCGGCCCGAGCACGGCGACCGGCTCCCAGGGAGCCATCCGCGACCAGTGGCGGGCCAAGCGAGACGAACTCGAGACGCATGTCACTCAGGCGCGCGACCAGATCGAGACCCACGTGTCGCAGGCGCGTGATCACTTCGATCAGGCGAACGAGCGGATCAAGGCGCGCACCGGTCGCAACCTCATCCTCGCGATCGTCATCGGGGTGGCCTTCGGCGGTGCCCTCGTGGCGTCGCTGCTCTTCGTGAAGTGGCTGTTCGTGCCGGTCGCCCTGGCCGCCGGGCTCCTCGGAACATACGAACTCTCGCGCGCGCTGCGCGCAGGCGGACGCCGCGTCGACGTGGCGCCCCAGCTCATCGCCGCCGTCGGAGTGCTGTTGGCCGCGGCGTCCGGGGAATTCTGGATCAGCTGGGTCGTGCTGATCGTCGCGGTCTCGTTCATCGCAGTCTGGCGGATGGTCGCCCAGATGGTCGTGAAGGACGGTCGCACCTACGGGGACGTCCTCGCGGATGTCGTTGTCGGCGCCTTCGTGCAGATCTACGTGCCCTTCCTCACCTCGGTGGCGATCATGCTGCTGTTCCAGGAGAACGGGCAGTGGTGGGTGCTGTCGTTCGTCGCGATCGCCGTAGCCGCCGACACCTGCGCCTACGCGGCCGGTCTCGCGTTCGGCAAGCATCCGATGGCGCCGCGAATCAGCCCGAAGAAGACCTGGGAGGGCTTCGCGGGCGCCGTCCTGGGGTCGCTCGTCGTGGGCGTGCTGCTCGCGATCTTCCTGCTGCACCTCGAATGGTGGGGCGGCCTGATCCTCGGCGCCGCCATCCTGCTCTCGGCGACCCTGGGCGATCTGGGGGAGTCGATGCTCAAGCGCGACCTCGGCATCAAGGACATGAGCTCCTGGCTTCCCGGCCATGGCGGCCTGCTCGATCGGCTGGACAGCATCCTGCCCTCGACGGTGCCTGCGCTGGCCCTGTACCTTTTGCTCTCTCCGTGGATTGGCTTCTGATGACCGATGCAGACCTCGACGTGTTCCGGGATGAGCAGGAGGCTCCCGCGGCCTTCCCGCTGACGTCCGGGCGACAGCGCGGCTATCACCGCTCTGCCGTGGACGCGTTCCTGGAAGCAGCCCGCGCGGCCTTCGAGGACGAACGCGACGACTTCGGAGCCGAGGACGTGCGCAGTGCATCCTTCCCGCTGGTGAAACACGGGTATGTCATCGCCGACGTCGATGCCGCGCTGGGGCGCGTCGAGGACGCCTTCGCCTCACGGCGCCGCGCCCGTGCTGTGCGCGCCGTCGGCGTCGACGAGTGGGTCGCCGACGCGCGCAGAGACGCCCAGCGCATCCTCGATCACCTCTCCCGCGCGCCGCGGCACCGATTCGCGCGCACCGGCGGGCTGACCTTCGGCTATCGCATCGACGAGGTCGATCACGTGGCCGACCGGATCTCGGCATACCTGCGCGACGGCGAGGCGCTGACGGTGGAGCAGGTGCGAGACGCCGCGTTCCGGATGCAGCGGGGCGGATACCGCGAGGAGCAGGTCGATGCGCTCCTGGACGCCACCGTCGATGTCATGCTCGCGGTGCGCTGATTCCCGCATGGCGCGTGGCACTCATGGATGTCTCAGGCTGTTCTGCATATACTGATGCCCATCGTGACTCCCGATAACGAATTGATATCGTCCTCGACGCGCCCGAACGCGTCGAGGCGGACGAAGACGAATCCCTGGCGACGTCGGCTCAGCGCCGTCGGCGCGGGGCTCGCGGTGATCGGCTTCTCCGCGGCTCTGCTCGCGCCTACCGGTACCGCCGTCGCGGACCCCACCACCGCGGGGGATTCCGAGCTCACCGCGTACTCCCTGGCTGCCCAGGACACGCAGAACATCACCGTGACGGTCGAGGGCGCGAAGATCGAGCCCGTCGCACGCGGCACGTTCGAGGTCTACGTCAAGCCGAAGCCCAAGCCGAAGCCCACCGCTCAGCCGGCCTCGACCAAATCCGGATCCAGCGCCCCGTCGCGGCCGAAATACACAGGCGGCGGTTCGAAGGAGGAGTGGATGTCGGCGGCCGGCATCGCCTCCAGCGACTGGCCGTACGTCGATTACATCGTCTCCCGCGAGAGTGGCTGGAACCCGAACGCGACGAACAAGTCGTCGGGTGCGTGCGGTCTCGTCCAGGCGCTGCCCTGCAGCAAGGTGCCGGGGAACGGCTACAACCCGGTCGACAACCTGCGCTGGGGCAGCGGCTACGCTTCCGGCCGCTACGGCGGCTGGGCGGGAGCTTACAGGTTCTGGACCACCCACCACTGGTGGTGAGCCGCACGTATGGCACGGTCGAATCGGCGACGGCCTGAGTCGTCGCGGACGGACGAGTCCTTCGATCGCCTGCTGGCCGGGTGGAAGCGCACCGAGATGCGCCGTGGTCACGAGTGGACGGTGCAGCCGATCTCCGCCGTGCAGGCGGTCAAGGAGTACCTCTGCCCGGGCTGCGGTCGTGCCGTCCCACCGGGAACGGCGCACCTGGTCGTATGGCGCGCGGACGGCGTGCTGGGCGAGTCGGCGGACCTCGCGGCGCGTCGGCACTGGCACACGGCCTGCTGGCGGATCGCATGAGCTTCGAGATCCGCGGCCCGATTCTGCTTCCCGCCGAGCGCGCCGACGTCGTGTTCGAGACCGCTGATGGGGTGTCTCTGGTCGGCGAGCTCGCCGTGCCGAGGGATCGGCCGCCGGTCACGACTTTGGTGACCCTGCACCCGCTGCCGACGGCCGGCGGGAACATGGACTCCCACATCATCCGCAAGACCTCCGCCCGGCTGCCCGCGCAGGCCTCTCTCGCCGTGCTTCGCTTCAACACCCGCGGCACGGCCTCGCCGCGGGGAACCAGCGGCGGCGCGTTCGACGGCGGAGCGGGCGAGCAGTTCGACGTCGCTGCGGCCGTCGAGTTCGTGCGCGAGCGGGGACTGCCGCGGCCGTGGCTGGTGGGCTGGTCGTTCGGCACCGAGCTCGCCCTGAAGTACGGACGCGATCATGATGTGGAGGGGGTCATCCTGCTCTCTCCGCCGCTCCACCGCGCGACGGATCACGATCTCGCCGGCTGGCGCGGCGACGAGCGGGAGATGATCGTCGTCGTCCCCGAGCATGACGACTTCCTGCGTCCGGCCGAAGCGCGGGAGCGATTCGCCGCGGTACCGCACGCCAGGCTGATCGCCGTCGACGGCGGACGGCACCTGTGGGTGGGGGAGAGTCAGACGCGTCGGATCATGACGGAGATCGTCGCGGCGGTGAATCCCACCGCCCTTCCGCTGAGCACCGACTGGGAGCGCTGAGTCTGCGCCCTCCTGCAGTTCAGCGTTCGTTCATCCGCGGGATCAGCACCTGACGGTAGATGATCAGAATGCTGGCCGCCACGGGGATGGCGATCAGTGCGCCGAGCAGGCCGAGGAGCGCGCCTCCGGAGAGAGCAGCGATAACGACGACCGCGCCGGGCACGGCGACGGCCCGGCTCATGATGCGCGGCGCGAGCAGATACGCCTCGATCTGCATGTAGATGAGGTAGTAGATCGCGGCGGCGAGGGCGGTCGACGGTGCGCCGACGCCGGGCAGCAGACAGGTCAGCACGATGATCGTCGAGCCGGTGAGCGTGCCGACCAGCGGGATGAGCGAGAAGAAGAACGCGATGACGGCGAGGACGGCGGTGAACGGCGCGCCGATGATGCTCAGGTAGATCGAGCTCAGGACGCCGTTGATCACGCCCAGCGTCACCTGCCCCATGACGTAGTGCCCGACGGAGTCGGTGATCTGGTCGGCGATGTCGATGAAGCGCTCGCGCCGTGAGGCGGGGACAAGCTGGTAGACGGCGCGCTTGAGTGAGGGAGTGGAGGCGGTCAGGTAGATGGTGAGCACGAGCACGATGAACGCGCCGAAGAGACCTGCCAGTACTGCGCCGCCGACGATCAGCACGCCTTGTCCGATCGAGGCGCTCCACTCGGTGACGTTCTTGGCCCAGTCCTCCTGCTGCATCCAGTTCTCGACGTAAGCGAAGACCGCGTCCACCTGGAGGTTGGGGAAGGTCTCGGTCAGCCAGTCGCGGAAGTTCTGCACCGTGGTGTCGCCGTCGACGATCAACGCGGTCACCTGCGACACCAACTGCGAGATCTGCTGGATGACAACAGGGAGGACGATGAGGACGATGACCGTGAAGATGCCCAGCACGGCCACGATCGTGGTCAGCACAGCCGCCCAGCGCGGAAGGCCACGGCGCTCGAGGAAAGTCACCAGGGGATCCAGGCCCAGGCTCAGGAAGAGCGCTGTGCCGAGGTAGAGGATGACGGTCGAAAGGGTCTGCACGCTGGTGAGCAGCACGATGCCGAGGCCGACGCCGAGCGTGGCCACCAGTGCGGTGCGGAATGGGCTGTGGATCTTCATGCTTCTCCTGGTCGGATGCGAGCAAGCCTATTGCTCCGACGGCCGCAGGCAGGAACGACGTGCCGCACGCGCTTGGTGGGCAATACACAGCTGCTTTGGATAGTCTGGAATGTCGAGCGGAGACCGTCGGGGAATGCCCGGGGCCACGTAAGGGAGTTGATTCGTGCGATTCGTATGGGCCGTCGTGGCCTTCGTGCTGGCCACGGTTCTCATCGGAGCGGGGATCGCGCAGCGCACCGTCTTCATGGGCCCATCGGAGCAGCGGATGGAGCTGGCGGTCGACGAACCGACGCCCTACGTGCTGATCGACGCCGACGTGCTGCGTGCGCATGATGGACTGCAGACCCTCCTCGTGCGCGGCGAGGGCGACATCTTCGTGGCCTACGGCCGCACCGACGACATGAAGTCGTGGCTGTCGGACACCGCCTACGACAGCGTGACGCTCACCAAGACGGGCAAGCCCAAGACCGCCCACGTCGAAGCGGAGCAGGCGCCGGCCGCCGGGGGAGACACCTCCGGTCGCTCGCCGGAGGGTTCCGACCTGTGGCTGGACTCCTTCGCCGACAAGGACTCGCTGGTCGCCGAGCTTCAGCTCACACCGGGCAACAGCGTCCTCGTGGCGCGCGACGGTGTGGAGCCGGCACCCTCTGACCTGTTGGTCACCTGGGGGCTGGACACCCGCACGCCCTGGGCGGGACCGCTGATGGCCGCCGGCGCGCTTCTGTTGATCGTCGGATTGATCCTCTACGTGCTCGCGATCCGCTTCCAGCGGCGCGGACGCGGTCCGCGCCGGAAGGGGCCCGGTCCTCTGCCCGAGACGCAGCCGATCACGATGCCGATGCGCGAGGAGATCGAGGTCGGGTCCGAATCCGAGCAGCAGCCGGGCGACGAGAGCGCACCGCCCGCGACGGGAGACGCCGACGGGGGGCGCAACCGGCGCACGACATCCGTGCGACGTCGCCTGACACTGGCGCTCCCTGCGCTCGCCCTGACGGCCGCGCTGGCCACCGGCTGCTCGGCGGACTCGTGGCCGCAGTTCGACGCGGCCACGCCGACACCGACGCCGACGCCGACTGTGGTGACGCCGGACAACCAGAAGCAGCCGGTCGTCACCCAGAAGCAGGGGCAGCGCATCGTCTCGGAGATCGCGAAGACCCTCACGAAAGCCGACGGCGATCTCGACGCGGCACTGGCCGAGACGCGGCTGACGGGTGCCGCTCTGGCCGCACGCAAGACCGAGTACGTCCTCCGCGGGAAGATCGCGGACCGCGACACCGCGCTCATCGTCCCTCTCGAGGACGTCAAGATCCTTCTGCCGGAGGCGACGGACGGCTGGCCGCGGACAGTGCTGGCGCTCACCGCGGCGAAGAAGAGCGACGCGCAGCCTCCCGTCCTCCTCGCAATGACCCAGGCCGACCCGTGGGCGGACTACCGGGTCACCTCGATGTCGGAGATGCCCGCGTCGGGAGAGTTCCCGAAGGTGGCACCCGCATGGCTGGGCACCACGCGCGTGCCCGCGGAATCCGCATTCCTGTCGCTGGAGCCCGCCGAACTCGCAGCGGCGTTCTCCGACTATGTCGATGCCGGAGACAAGAGCCAGTACGCCGGCGCCTTCGACGACGTCGCGAACCAGCTCGCCGCCGCGGTGCGGGACAGCCGGACGGCACTTCTGGAGAAGGCCGCGGAGGTGAAGGCCGATAAGACCTCCAAGGCCGTCTTCGAGATGAAGCCCGCGGACTATGAGCCCCTGTCGCTGGCGACGCTGGAGAGCGGCGCAGTCGTGGCGGTGTCGGTGGACGACATCCAGACCGTGACCAGCACCAGCCCGGATGCCGTCATCAAGTTCGAATCCGATGCGCAGGCCAAGGCGCTGACGGGTGTCTCGGAGTCCGCCAAGGGGTACGTGACGACGTACGGGTTCCAGCTCTTCTTCGCCGTTCCTCCTCAGGGCACCAACCAGCAGATCCGTCTCCTGGCCTATCACCAGGACATCCTCAACGTGAAGGTGATCAAGTGACCGATATCTCCGCCGCCGCTCTCCGCGGCGCCGTCGATCTGTCCTCGCTGCGCGGGCGCGCGGCGCAGCCCGCCTCAGCGACCGCCGAGGCGGCTTCCGCGGCACCCGGTGCCGGCGGTGTCGTCGACGTCACCGACGCCTCGTTCGGCGAGATCCTGGAGCTGTCACGATCGGTGCCCGTGGTCGTGGACCTGTGGGCCGAGTGGTGCGAACCGTGCAAGACGCTCAGCCCCATCATCGAGAAGGTGGCCCGCGAGCAGCAGGGGCGCGTCGTTCTGGCCAAGGTCGACGTCGACGCCAACCCGCAGATCGCCCAGGCGTTCCGTGCCCAGTCGATTCCTCTGGTGGTCGCCCTGATCGGCGGCCAGCCGGTGCCGATGTTCACCGGTGCCGTCCCGGAGCCGCAGGTGCGCGAAGTGTTCGCCAAGCTGCTCGAGGTGGCCGCGCAGAACGGCGTGACCGGCTCGGTCCCCGTCGAGGGCGCCGATGGCGCAGCGGATGCGGCAGAGCCTGAGGAGCCGGCGGAGGCTCCGCTCCCGCCGCTGCACGCAGAGGCGTACGAGGCGATCGAGGCCGGCGACTACGCCCGTGCGATCACTGCGTACCAGCGTGCACTGGCGGAGAACCCGCGCGATGAGGACGCCAAGGCCGGTCTCGGCCAGGTGCGGCTGCTGGACCGAGTCCAGGGACTCGACCTTCAGCAGGTGCGGGCGGAGGCGGCTGCCGCCCCTCGTGATGTGGAGGCGCAGTTCCGCGTCGCCGACCTGGATCTGGCCGGCGGACACGTCGAGGATGCCTTCGGTCGTCTCCTGGACCTGTTCGCCGAAGTCGAGGACGATCAGAAGGCTCCGGTGCGCGAACGTCTCGTGGAGCTGTTCGAGCTGATCGGCGCAGCCGACCCGCGCGTGGTCACCGCGCGGACCCGACTCGCCTCGCTTCTGTTCTAGAGCCCGGCGGCTCAGCCCCGACTGATGGTCGGCACGTGCGGGTCGACCTGGTGACGGAACCAGATCGTCGACAGTGCGGGGAGGGTGACCGAGGCGACGGCAGGAGAATCGTCGCTCTCCCCGGAAGCCTTGATGAGGCCGAGGTTGCCGTTCGCGTTGCCGCCGTACTCCGCGGCATCCGTGTTCAGCACCTCCTGCCAGGCGCCTTCGACGGGAAGCGCCAGACGGTAGCCGGTGCGCGTGGCTCCGGAGAAGTTCGTCACGACCGCCAGCCGACCGCCGTGCGCGTCCCTGCGCTCGAAGGCCACGATGCCGGGATCCCAGGTGGGTGCACCGAGTCGCGTGAACGATCGGCTGTCGTTGTCGCGCTCCCACAGCGGCGCCTGCCGGCGGTAGACCGCGTTCATCGCGCTGACGAAGTTCTGAAGCTGCGCGTGCGAGGGCTGGTCGAGCAGCCACCAGTCCAGTTCGCGGTCGACGGACCATTCGCCGATCTGTCCGAACTCCTGACCCATGAAGAGCAGCTTCTTGCCCGGGTGGCCCCACATGTAGCCGAGGTAGGCGCGCACGTTGGCGAGCTTGTGGTGGTGATCTCCCGGCATCCGTGAGATCAGAGTGCCCTTGCCGTGCACCACCTCGTCGTGGCTGATGGGGAGCATGTAGTTCTCACCGAATCCGTACACGAACGAGAAGGTGATCTCACCCTCGTGGTGCGAGCGGTACAGGGGGTCCCGCTTCATGTATTCCAGCGAGTCGTTCATCCAGCCCATGTTCCACTTGAACCCGAACCCCAGTCCGGCGTGGTCGGTGGGGGCCGTCACGCCGGGGAACGCCGTGGACTCCTCGGCGATCATCACGATGCCCTTGTGCAGGCGGTATGCGGTGGCGGTGACCTCCTGCAGGAAGCGGATGGCCTCCAGGTTCTCGCGGCCCCCGTGCACGTTCGGCTCCCATTCGCCGTCCTTGCGCGAGTAGTCCAGGTAGAGCATGGAGGCCACGGCGTCCACGCGCAGGCCGTCGACGTGGAACTCGCTGAACCAGTACAGCGCGTTCGCGACGAGGAAGTTGCGGACCTCGTTGCGTCCGTAGTCGAAGATCAGCGTGCCCCAGTCCTGATGCTCGCCGCGTCGCGGATCGGCATGCTCGTAGAGCGACTGACCGTCGAAGCGCGCGAGCGCGAAAGCATCCTTCGGGAAGTGACCCGGAACCCAGTCCATGATCACGCCGATACCCGCCTGGTGCAGCCTGTCGATCAGGTAGCGGAGGTCGTCGGGGGTGCCGTACCGGCTGGTCGGCGCGTAGTAGCCCGAGATCTGGTAGCCCCAGGATCCGCCGAACGGGTGCTCGGCCAGAGGCATGAACTCCACGTGCGTGAAGCCGGTGGCCTGGATGTGCTCGATGAGCGGGTCGGCCGCGGTGCGGTAGGTGAGCCCTTCCTGCCAGGAGCCGAGATGGACCTCGTAGACCGACATCGGATGGGCGACCGCGTGGGTGGCGGCGCGGCGCGTGAGCCAGGCGCCGTCATTCCAACGGTAGGCGCTGAGGGTGACGACGGACGCCGTGGCCGGTGGCAGCTCAGCGGACTGAGCCATCGGGTCGGCCTTGAGGATCCAGTGCCCGTCCGCGGTGAGGATCTCGAACTTGTAGCGGCTGCCGACCGAGACGTCGGGGATGAACAGCTCCCACACGCCGCTCGCGCCCATCGACCGCATGGCGTGTCCTTCGCCGTTCCAGGCGTTCCAGTCGCCGCAGACTCGGACCGCCTTGGCATCCGGAGCCCATACGGCGAAGTCGACGCCGCTGTCGCCGTCCAGCACGCGTGGATGGGCGCCGAGCACCTGCCAGAGCCTCTCGTGACGGCCCTCGCCGATGAGGTGGAGGTCGACCTCGCCGATCGCGGAGTGGTGCCGGTAGGGATCGCCGACGAGGGTCTCGTTCTGGCCGGCGTAGGCCGTGGCGATCCGGTAGGCGGACGGGGGACCGGCATGGTTACCCTCCCAGATCCCGTGTGCGACGTGTTCGAGCGGCAGTCGGTCGCCGTCCAGGAAGACGGCGGTGACCGATTCCGCGAGCGGTCGACGGGTGCGGATGACCGTGATGGTCCTGCCGACCTCGTCGGTCGTGGGATGCGCGCCGAGGAGCATGTGCGGGTCGTGGTGCGAACCGCTGCCGGCCTTCTTCCACTCCTCGGATACGGAGACATCCTCGATGTAGCTCATGATCGCTCCTTCACCTTCAGGATGTGCACCGGCTCGGCGAAGGCGTCGAGCCGCACGTAGTTGTGTTCGTTCCAGGTCCACGTGGCGCCCGTGAGAAGATCCTCCACCTCGAACCCTTCACCCGGCTGAACGCCCCAGATGCGCGTGTCCAGGTGCACGGTGGTCTCGCGCACGGAGTGCGGGTCGAGGTTGGCCACGACGATGATGGTGTCGTCCGCGCCGGTCCCCGTGAAAGCGGCGTCGAGATGCTTTGAGTAGACCAGGACGGAATCGTCGTCGCTCCAGTGGAACGTGATGTTGCGCAGCTGGTTCAGAGCCGGATGCTCGCGACGGATCTCGTTGAGGCGGCGCAGCAGGGGCGCCAGGGACTCGCCGCGCTGCTCGGCGCCGTCCCAATCCCGGAACTTGAACTCGTACTTCTCGTTGTCGATGTTCTCCTCGGACCCCGGGCGCGCGACGTTCTCGATCAGCTCGTAGCCGGCGTACACGCCCCAGGTGGGCGCCGCGGTCGCGGCGATGCAGGCGCGGATGCGATACGCGGCGCGACCGCCGAACTGCAGGTATTCGGTGAGGATGTCGTGCGTGTTCACGAAGAGGTTCGGACGCATGAAGTCGCTGGTCTCCTGCGACACGCTGGTGAGGAACTCCTCGAGCTCGGCCTTGGTGTTGCGCCAGGTGAAGTACGAGTAGCTCTGCTGGAACCCGACGGCGGCGAGCGCGCGCATCACGGCCGGCCGGGTGAACGCCTCGGCGAGGAAGACCACGCCGGGGGCGTCGGCGTTGACCTCGCCGATCAGCCACTCCCAGAACTGCAGCGGCTTGGTGTGCGGGTTGTCGACGCGGAAGATCTTCACGCCCAGGTTCACCCAGTGCATCACCACGCGCAGCATCTCGGCGTAGATGCCCTCGGGGTCGTTGTCGAAGTTCAGCGGATAGATGTCCTGATACTTCTTCGGCGGGTTCTCGGCGTACGCGATCGTGCCGTCCGGCAGCGTCGTGAACCACTCCGGGTGCTCGCGGACCCAGGGATGGTCGGGGGAGGCCTGCAGCGCCAGATCGAGGGCGACCTCCATGCCTTCCTTCTGTGCGGCGCGCAGCAGCGCA